>NZ_CAMXBT010000002.1:0-619208 GCF_947179565.1 Wolbachia endosymbiont (group A) of Andrena hattorfiana | reverse complement strand
AGAAGGTAAAAGAGTAAATGTAGATTACGGTCTGTTTGCAGAAGAATTATTCTCTGAGTTAGAGAAAACAATTTTACCACCTGGTCCTGTAGGTGATGGCCCTAGGTATGATTTACGGACGCAATCTCAAGCTCATGGTAGTAAGAAAACATCTTTGCCACTTGATGGTTCTGGTGATGGTCCGCAGTCCAAGTTTGAAGCTCCTAGTATGAGTGGTGTCTCTAGCCGTAGAAAATAGAAGGGTATCTTATATGAATAATGGTGATGGACTTATTAGGAGTTTAGTGGATGGAGATCTTGAAGGCTTCAGACAAAGGTTTGAATCTTTTTTAGATCAATGTCCATCTTTCTTGTATCATGTAAGTGCAGGTTGTTTCCTTCCTGTATTCTTTTTAGTATGTTTGCTACTGCGCATGATGAAGGTATTTTAGATCCAAGTGAAAAAGTCTATTTTCGTTTTGATAACCATGGTGTTAATCCACGTAATGGTGAAAATCGAGATACGGGAAACCTAAAAGTTGCTGTTTATCGTGACGGACAGCAAGTTGTCAGATGCTACAGTATTTCTGATCGTCCTAATAGTGATGGGTTAAGGTTCAGTACAAGGGAAAGAAATGCTCTAGTGCGAGAGATTAGAGGGCAAAATCCAAATTTAAGGGAAGAAGACCTAAATTTTGAGCAATACAAAGTATGCATGCATGGAAAGGGCAAGAGTCAGGGAGAAGCAATTGCAACAGTATTCGAGGTGATTCGTGAAAAAGATCTTAGAGGTAGAGATAAATTTGGCAAATATTCAGCATCTGAAATTAATCTTATTAGACAGCTCTTAGAAGATCACAGATTAACAATTAAGTAAATAGAAAGGAGACAACTCAATCGAAATCAGTGTGAACAGCTTGATAGGTTGATCAATTTTGCACGAGTCGAACCTAGTCAACAAAGAATTGGCGATTTTATAGAAATGCTAGCAAGCAACCAAAGACAAGATGTAAGAGATTCTCTCCGAGAAGATATTTTAGAATATATAACTGATACCTATAATAATTATAGAGCGCAGATAGAAAATAATATTGAAAATCGCAGTCAAAAGTTTGAGAGTCACGGGTTTTTATTAGGTTTCTTAGCAAATTTTAGTCATCACTACGCAATAGGCATTGACCTTGACTTATCTCCTAGAAACTCACATGTTGCATTTCTTGTACGTCATCAAGCAGAAAGAGAAAATATTCCTATTGTTATTAATCTTGCTATATTTGATACACCGTCAGATGTTGCATTAAACTGTGCCATAGGCTACGCTGGAAGGTTACACACTTCTTCATTTATACCTATTCATACTGAATCAAGAAATACTGTCTGTGTTGGATTAAATTTTAATTTAAATCTAGATCCCTTTAGTGTTGATATAGTAGAACTTCAACAGGATAGATTTCCTTTAGTACAAAGATTATTTGAGTGTTTGGAGAATGAAGGAATTAGAGAAAATATTAGAGATTTCTTGCTTCAACACCTTCCTAATGAAATACCAAGGAATGCAGAGAATTATAACAGAATATTTGATTGTATAACTGGTTTTGCTTTTGGGAGTAGTGCTTTTGATATACATCATTTACAACTAGAAGGTGAAGAAGAAGTAGAGGTACCTATAGCAAAGTATATACTTAGATATGATGATGGGGATCATGCTTTAACCATGGTCTTTCATGCTCAAGGTTCTGATATAGTTATATTTAATATCAGAATTAATGATGATGTACAACAAGAAGCTATCAATTTACAAACTCTCAATATTGATGGGAATGATGTTCATGTATGGAAAGTTTCATTCACACTTAATGACCAATTTGAGCTAGATATTGATCAACCAAATGACCTTGGTTTGTATCACGATTACCAAAATAATAATGCAAATAATTTTCTTGCTGGTGATCTTGTACAAGTGCCTAATGCTGAAAATGTACATAACACTTTGAATCAAGTTATGAATGATGGCTGGCAAAATGTAGGTCAGCATAGAGAACTATTTCAAGAGATCTCTGGAGCATTGATGCCACTTATGGATGCAATAAATGTTAATAGTGAGGATAAATTTCGTTCTATACTACATGGTACATTTTATGCTAGTGATAATCCTTATAAAGTGATTACTATGTATAAAATTGGTCAAACATATAGTTTGAAAAGGGGTCAGGAAGAAGAAGGAGAAAGGGTAATACTCACAAGAATTACAGAACAGAGATTAGACCTTTTATTATTAAGACAACCTACAGAGAATGATCTAGATACTCATCCAATTGGATATATATTAAGATTTGCTGGTAATGCAGAAGAAGTAGCACAAAAGGAGAATAACGCAAAAGATCGAATAAAAGAACTTATGAACAAGCAAAGAGGATATTTGCTTATTACTTCTGGAAATGAGGTGGTTTTGTCTTATGCTCTATTTAATAGAGATGCACGAAGAGAGGAAGAACTTATAACTATTCCACAAGAACTGTATGTACATATAATTGATCGTCATAGTCGTGTTTTAGGGGCAGAACAGACTGGAAGACCTGAAATAGTGGAGGGAATAGGGAATCTAGATGAAAGATTTAGAAATTTTCAGGAAAATGTTAATGAAGGTGAAAGACAGCCATCAACTTTCTTATATAGTCGAGGTAATGATGAATGGGTTGAGGTACATGTTATACGTCACTTCAAGGGTACAAGAGAAGAGGTTTTAAGGAGAATAGGGTCAGGTACAGATAATATTGCACATAATGGATCACAAGGAACTACAACTACTCATTTATCACAAGAACAAATATTACGACAAATAAACAATCTTCTTGGAGATGGTAATCAAATACAAAATGTCAACGATCTGCTTACACTAGAATTTGCGACGAGAAATGGACATTATGATTACTGGCTTCAACAAATTGATATAGCTCACGCTGGAAGATTGCGATATCAGCTTCGTACTGAAGGTAATCACACTTTTGAAGTAGCTAATTTGGCAAGGAATGACGGTAACGAGCACATTGTTAGAGTATTAAATCAATTTAGGGAAAATGAAGAACAACAGCGTTTAACTTTAATAATTACTTTAAATAATACTCATTGGGTTACACTAGTGATTGAACGTCAAAATGGGAACTATGTTGGGTACTATGCTGATTCAACTGCTACTGCTGTTCCAGGTGGTATTACCGATATCATTCAAAATAACTTAGGAAATAATATCAGGATTAATAATGTTTCTGTTCGTCAGCAAACAGATGGTTGGAATTGTGGTTTATGGACATTAGAAAATGCTAGTGATATTAATCGAGTTCTAAACGAAAATCATATTGGGCAAGTGCAGAATATCATAAATATAATACGCGATTTTCTTGGAAGAGGCCTCCCAAACAGAGATAGAAATTACTTTCAGAACATAAGAGTGGGCATTTCACAATTATTCAGGAATGATCCGGGATTTCAAGATGTGCAATTGCAAGCATACATTCAAAATAGAGAACAAATTGATCCATTACTGCGTACTTATCTAGAATTAGGATATCACAGAGTAGGAGGAGGGTATGGATTAGTAGAAGCACCTATATCGCTTGGTGTTAGTGATTCCAGTAATTTTGGTGACCTGCCACAGTCGAGCTTAGAAAGTCCTGAAGCTAGTCGTGTTTCTGACCTTAGCAAAGGTAAAGGCGGTAGGTAGAGGTAATCGGTAGATGAAAGGAGTGTAACAAAAACCTTATGCATCAAGTAGAGATTGTGAGCAAATTTAAAGAAGTTAAGGTGGGTAACCTGTTTTTTTCTACTTGCAGCAATGTTTCAAAAAGTATATGTGTCGAGTTGGGTAAAGTTGAAGGAGGTTCTTAAATGAGCAACTATTAATTTGGTAGTATATAACATTAATAAATTTAAACGATGCAACCATTTCCAGCAACAAAAACCAGCTAGCGTGAGAAGATTTTTTCTTGGAATCTCGTGGTCTACCAAGCTTTCATCTGTTAATAATTGAACAATCATAGCAAATTATTCAACAATAGACCACTGTATTTATTCACAACTTGCTGCTGCAGTATATCCATTGACTGCAACTTTATCGATGCTAATCTTTTCAAGTGAACTTGAAAGTTTATTACAATAACATACAATTGCAGCAGCAACCAGACAACAAGCTCCAACACCTGATATTACTCCTGTTACCAGCAAACTAGCACTGAAAGTAAAATATGCAACTGATGCAGCAATTCCTGCAAGCACTCCAGCTATCGCTAATTTCCATGTAGCTGTGGTAGGCCACTTATTTTTTTGTACGCTTTGTGTTACAAGAATACTTCCATTGCTTGAATTATTAGGCTGCATGCCATTGGTTTGAGAACTATTCACTTGTCCAGAGCTTTCGTTAGCTACCGAAGACATTTCTTGTTGAACAGAAACAAGTTTTTGACTTCCGCTTTTATCAGATGGAGTTTCCAGCATAACAGGAACTTTTACTATATTTTTTACATTCGTTGAAGTTACCGTTTCAGCAGGTGTAGCAGAAGCTTGTACATGTGTGTTATTTCCTTCAAATTCTGTCAACCGAGTAGAATTAAGTTCACTTTCTGCACTATTTTCAGGTACTGTAGTTTCAATTTTATTCCGCCCTGATATGTTCTGCAACTGCTCTAGATTTCTGACAGACTTCGGTTCTTCCTTTTCCTTAAACTGTTGTTTAAGCTGCTCAATCTGCTGATTGCTTTTACTGACCTGATCATTAAACCTACCAATTTCACTTTCCTTTCGTGCTAACTCATTTTGTATCTTTGTAATCTGATCTTTTAGGGTGTTTCTTTCTGCCTCGATTGAGAAAACTTTTTCATTAAGCTCCTTAACTTTATCACTCTTTTTCTTCAACTTTTCCACTTTATTAATCAACTCTATAGCAGCATTGCTACTTCCCTCCAATTCTCGCTCTAGCTGATCTCGTTTATCTGAAATCTCTTCAATTTTATTATTCAATCTCATAGCAGGATTTCTACTTCCTTGCAGCAGTTTTTTTTCAGCATTTGCATTGATTCTAGCAACACTAATTGCTGCTGATTCACTATTTTCCTTACCTATTCTGTTTAAATCTAGATTATGTATACCATTTCTTTTGGGTGAAAGATTTTTAATTCGAGTTTTAGTCTTCCTTGCGTAAGGATAACTTCTTGCAGCAATTTTTTTTTCAACACTTGCACCGATTCTAGCAACACTAATTGCTGCTGATTCACTATTTTCCTTACCTATTTTTTTTAGATTACGTATACTATTTTCTTTGAGTGAAAGATTTTTAACATTTTGACATGTTAAAGGATCTTCACCAATACCCCCTGAATTAAATTCCATTATAAGCCCTCCTACATTGTCATATCGCTTAAGCCAGTGAAACACCACTGTATATATAACTACTTGAATATTTCCACAAAGCAACATTTTTTTATAAAAAACCAATCATAAAAATTGCCTTAACTTTTTTGCGAAATCACTATTAATTTACCAGTAATTTTCAATAAAAACTTAATTGATACAACCATTTCTAGCAACAAAAAGCAGCTAGCGCGAGAAGATTTTTTCTTGGAATCGCGTGGTCTGGTAAAGTCACTATGAAAAAATCCTGAGAATATTTCTGATCTTATTATAAGCTTCTTCAAGCTCAAAAGTGCTTATTGAATAAGGCGGTAGTAAGTAAACTGAATTACCAAGTGGCCTTATTAAAAGTCCTTGCTCTAAAAATTTTATCTTTAGTGTTTGTGCATCATGAACATCAAAAGCTGCTATTGTACCAGTCACACGTGCACGCTCGACGTTCTTACAAGCTTCAGACAAATTTGCTAATTCCTTTTTATGTATACTATGAATCCTCTTAATTGACTCCATGGTATCGTGTTTAACTAACAAGTCTAAAGAAGCAATTGCGGCTGCACAACCCAGGGGATTGGCAGTGTAGGAGTGACCATGAGCGAACGCTTTAGTAAAATGTTCACTTAAAAATGCTGAGTAAACTTCTTCGGTAGTAATTGTGAGAGCAAGTGGAAGAAAACCTCCTGTTAATCCTTTAGAAATACATAAAAAATCTGGTATAATTTGAGTTTGTTCAAGAGCAAAATAAGTACCAGTACGGCCAAAGCCGGTCATAACTTCATCACAAATTATCAAAATTCCATGCTGGCGTACTAAATTGACAACTTTTCTAACAAACTCTGGACAGCACATCCTCATGCCACTTGCTCCTTGCACCAAAGGCTCTAGAATTAATGCAGCAATTTTACGAGAACCAGCACGTAAGTGACCCTCTAGTACTTTAAGAGAATGTTCCTCTTTATTTTCTATTTTTTCATCTTCGTCCCAGGTTTCTGGAAAAGGTACTGTTAAGACAGAAAATAACAGATTTGAAAATGCGTCATGGAAGCCGGACTTAACGCCTACACTCATCGCGCCAAATGTATCTCCATGATACCCTCCTTCAAAACTCAGAAAAGTAGTTCTTTCACGGTTACCCTGATTCCACCAGTACTGATAGGCCATTTTTAGTGCTACCTCAACAGTAGTTGAACCATTGTCTGAAAAGAAAAATCTGGATAATTTATCTGGTAGTAGAGTTTTTAACTTTTCACAAAGCGTTACTGCAGGCTCATGAGTAAATCCTGCAAAAATTACATGTTCTAAAGTCATGCTTTGCTCATATATAGCCTGAGCAATCTTGGGATGAGCGTGACCGTGCAGATTTACCCACCAACTGGAAATCAGATCGAGGTATGGTTTATTATTCTCATCATAAAGATATGACCCATGAGCTTTCTTAATTGCAATTGGAAATTTGGCTACTTTCTCTTGCGTAAAAGGATGCCATATGATTTTTCTGTCACGTTCGCTTAAATTCATTGTTCCAAGATAGCTTTTAATCGATTTGAGAGTGGTATTTGCATCAGATGTTCTCTATCAACTTGTTGCAGTTTGGGTACTGATGCTAACACCTGTGCTCTACCATAAAATTCTATTGCTTCAAGATTATCTTGATTGGGTAGTCCATTTAAGATTATCCCCAAAATAGGAATATTTCTAGCACGTAGCGCTTCTAAGCTGAGCAATGTGTGATTAATTGTGCTAAGTGTAGACCTTGCAACTAGAATTGTTGGAATGGCGAGTTTTTTGATTAAATCGACCATTAGTGTGGTTTTATTGATTGGAACTAAAACTCCTCCAGCACCCTCTACGATTAAGTTATGTGTTTTGGGCAAGCTAATCCTATCGATATTAATGCTATCATTCTCCAGCGAAGCTGCCAAGTGGGGAGATAGGGGTCTTTTATAAACAAAATTTTCTTTATAAACGTTGGCGTTAGTCAAATTGCTCATTTGATGACTATCTGTACCTAGAGTACTTCCAGTCTGGATGGGTTTGAAATACGAATACCCAGTGTGTAGGCAGAGCCAACTGCTTATAGTAGTCTTACCAACGTCGGTATCTGTTCCTGTTACAAAGATCTGCATCTACTTAAAATTCCAAAAAATACTTTATAGGTAACATTAATCTTGCCAGTATAGGTTTTTACGATCTTCCTTAGATCAGGAAAAAAAATTGCTTGGCTACTTTGATTTGCTCCTAGATTCCTAAGGTATCTAATAAATTCACTTGCGCTTGGAAAACACAATGTGAATTCTTGTGAGTCGAAAAAATATTTTTTTGGTTTCAGGTGAAGTAAATAGCTTTCTAATTCTTGTTTAGATGGATACTGATGAGTTGGTGCAGGTAATAAGGATTTTGTAAAGACTCTAGACCATTCATTAAATGTACCATCCAGTAAACACGAAAAAACAAAGACATTTGAACTATTGTATGATTTCTTTATCATCTTTTTTAAATTGCGCACCCATTGAAGTGCTAGGTTTGAAATGGTAAGATCGTGAAAGCCAAAGTCTAGTGTTTCCATATCGCCTAAGATGAATGCAACTTCCTTATATACTGCTAATTTTTCTTTTGTTTTTGCCAACATACTAGGTGATATGTCATTTAAAGTGAACTTGCTTTGCAGAAAGAAACTAAACAAAATTTCTGGAATGTAGCCTGTACCTGTACCCAAATCTAAAATAGATCGTGGATGAAATTCAGGAAAACAACTTTTTAACAAATTGATTAGCTTTGCAGCACATTCTTTTTGAACAAAAGCTACATTATCATAAGACGAGCTTGCTCTGCTAAAATTGTCCTGTATGTATCTCTTTTGTAATTCCATTACAAAAACTTATAATTTGCTCGTACACAAAATGATATTCGCATAACCCTAGACTATGGTAACCTCTGCTATGCATAACAACTTTAACATCTTTATTGAAGTTATCATAGATAAGTTCCTGGGGTACGATTGTATCATTTGTTGCACCTAATATTAATAGTGATGTGCGTGGTAGCTGATGTACTGTGGTGAGTAGCTCTAAATCCTGCATTAGTTTTGCTTTATTTAACCGATTAAAAGAGTTGTAGTTTAAGCCGCATTTTTTATGGAAGGACATCAGGGTATCTACTGGATCCATTCGAAAGTGCTGTATCATCGTTTTCAACTCTAACTTGCGTTTTTTGTGTAATCGTAAATCAAATCCTAAAAAATTGATAAAAGCTTGTACACCGATAAGTCCATTAAACTTTACATTTAAGGAAGCTAGTTTTATTAGTCCAAGAGAATGTCCAATACCAATAAGTGCACCATCTTCTGGTAAGTTTAGGTTTTCTTCTCCAAAATAACCAAGATCTAAACAATAGTAAGGAATTTTAGAAAAATATTTATTTATAAGAGGTTGAAAGAACTTATAATCAAATCCCCAACCGTGACAAAATACAAAGTAATAGTTCATATTTGCTGAAGAACATGCACTAAATAGTCTAGGTTGCTTTCAGTATGATTCACATTGAGTGCAATACGTAATCTTGATGTTCCAGAAGGAACAGTAGGTGGACGTATAGCAGAAACAACCAACCCTTGTTTCAAAAGCTTTTCTTTTGCACTCATTACAGTATCCTCATCACCTAGAACTATTGGTATAATGTGTGTAACTGAATTACCTGTGTTAAATCCAAGATTTTGCAGGTTGTTTCTCAAATTTGCAGCCTTAAAGGATAAAGTCTGGCGTTGATTAGTAAAATGTTTTACTAAATCCCAACTTTTGGCTGCTGCACCAATTATCATTGGAGAAAGAGAGGTTGAATAAATAAACCCTGGACATTTATTGATTAGGTAATTCTTTATAACATTAGAACAAGCAACATACGCACCAAAGCACCCTAAAGCTTTACTAAAAGTACCCAAGACTAGATGTGGAACTTTCTGAAGGTTAATGTAGGTAGATAAGCCATATCCATTACGACCAATAATGCCTGTTGCATGTGCTTCATCTAAATACAGAAAAGCTTCATATTCCTTACTAAGAGCAAAGATTTCCTCTATTGATACAATATCTCCATCCATACCGAAAATTGTTTCAGTAACAATGAACTTCGATCTTAAGTCATTTTTAAATTTTATAAGTAAATTACTCAAGTGATTCATATCGTTATGTTGATACCGTACAAACTCAGCATCACTTAAAAATACAGCTTGATATAAACTTGCATGATTTAATTTATCAAAAAAGACAATAGGCTTGTTACCCAACACTGATTGATCTAACAAGCTTGCAAGAACCGTTATATTGGCCTGAAAACCTGAATTAAAGATAAGAGCTGACTCAGTTCCTTTGTCTTGGGCAATCCTCTTCTCAAGGTCTTCAAATATTTTTTTATTACCTGAAAGCAACCGAGAACCAGTGGATCCTACTCCAAACTGTACTCCAGAGAGCTTTGCTGCATCAAATAGTACTTCTGACTGACTTAGGCCAAGGTAATCGTTGGTAGAAAAGTTGATAAAACTCTCCAGGATAGCTTTTGGCAATTGGCGATATTTTCCTTTACTCTTTAGTATATTATGATATTTTTCATATGGTTTATACATAACCTATCTATTAAGAGGTGTTAAATTATGACAGAAGAATGGGCTTTTGCCAAGGCAGAACAAATCTTTAATCTTCCATTTCCTGAGCTAATTTATACAGCACAAACAGAACATAGGAAGCAATTTAATCCTAGTGGAGTGCAAATTAGTACACTTTTAAGTATTAAAACAGGTAGCTGCCCAGAAAATTGTTCTTACTGTCCCCAATCAGCACACTATAACACCGAGTTACAAAAAGAGCCTTTGTTAGAAATTGCTGAGGTAATTGAAGCAGCAAAATGTGCAAAAGAGGCTGGAAGTAGTCGTTTCTGTATGGGAGCAGCTTGGCGTGGTCCACGTGATCAAGATTTAAAAATTGTTTGCGAAATGGTCAAAGAGGTGAAAAAATTGGGCCTTGAAACGTGTGTGACTCTTGGGTTGTTAAAAGATTACCAAGCAAATATGCTAAAGGAAGCTGGCTTAGATTTTTACAACCATAATATTGATACATCTGAAGAATATTATCATAAAGTCATAACTACACGTATTCTCCAAGATCGCTTAAAAACGTTAGAACACGTACGCGCATCTGGGATTAAGGTCTGTTGTGGTGGTATTCTTGGTATGGGTGAGACTAATGAGGATCGAATAAAAATGCTAGTTCTCATTGCTAATTTGGATAATCCTCCAGAATCAGTACCAATTAATATGCTGATAAAAATTCCTGGAACTCCACTTGAGAATGTGGCCGACGTTGATCCGTTTGATTTTGTTCGTACTATCGCAATAGCCAGAATTATGATGCCAAAATCTTATGTACGTTTATCAGCTGGGCGAGAAAAAATGTCAGATGAATTGCAAGCATTGTGTTTCCTTGCAGGTGCTAATTCAATTTTTTACGGTGAAAAGCTACTTACAGCTCAAAATCCACTACCTGAGCAAGACAATCACCTATTTCAAAGATTGGGGTTACGAAAACTTCATATAGGAAATTAAAGGAATTTCTGCATTGACAGAAAAAAAGATCTATTTCTTATTATAATTTTGCCTAAAATTTTTTTCATTCTTGGGTATATTACCATTAATTTAGCATTATATATTATTAAAATCTCAAGCAAATCAACCATTTCCAGTGGTCAAAACCAAGAGCGGTGAGAGCTTTTTGTTTTGGGATGGATTGGACTACCAAGTGTACCGTTCGAACTTTTCTTTATAATAATTCTACTATACCACAAAACTAGCTATATTAGCCTATTTTTGCCGCATTTAGATATGAATTAATTTACTTAGTTTTGTTACAACAATTTCAAGCTTTTATTTTCACAACGCTGCTTTTATTTAAATCGCTCTCACGAAGGTAGGTACTTTTTTGTGGTTTTTGTAAAAAGTAAATAACTAAATTTGTCATGGCACTAATAGGCTGATGTTTTTATAAAATCTTTTCTATATTAGTTCAAGCCTTTCAAAAATTTTAAATCTCTCATATCTGCCAAGAAGGACCTGCAACTGGTTCATTAGTTACGTTGTTAAATGCAGGGCTTGCTGTTTGTGCTAAATCTGACATTTGTAATTGCATCATTATCTTCTCGGCTACTTTCTGTTCCTCTTTTAATATTTTTCTTTCCTCCTCAGCAGCAGCTCTTGCCTGTTTTATTTCTGCAATTACATGAGACCTCAATTCGTTGATAGCCACATCATCAAATTTTAAGTCATCTTTTGCAGATTCATTTTCTTTTTGTTCACGCTTAATAAAGTTTTTGTTTAATCTATTAAATTCATCATTTAACTTCGACAACTTATCAAATTCTTCCTTACCAATAGATTGCTTACTCTTTAACTCTTCTTTGAGGCTTCTGTATTCATTGCAAATACCCTTAATTTTTTCTTTATAGTCTGTATTTAAAACTAGAAAAGTATATTGTTGCTCTAAAGATTCTTCCGCAGCCTGATTACATCTGATCTTCCTAGATATATTGAATAAATCTTCTGCTTCATCATACAATAAACTAATAGCTTTTACTCTTGCCTGCACTTCCTCTCCAGCTTGTATCGCTTTTTCAAGGCGTATTTTGGCTTCTTTTACCTCTCTCTTAAAAAAAATACTCCATTTTTGTTTTGCGGCAGGTCTTTCATTCATCCTGAAATTAGTACATACAATTTCGCAGCAGGTCTTTTTTCATCACGCTTCCGATAATTTTTATTTTGTCCTACTTTACTCTGATTAGATTTAAGTAAATGATACAAGAAGTACCACTTACCTAAAACTTTTGAGACTTGCAGCATCTTTCGTTTGCAGGACTAGCAGAAGGCTCTACTTACATGATATTGCATCCGGTTTTATTGCACTTACAACTGTAGGAGCGCCGAAAAACACAGCAGTAAACGTACCCAATGCAAAAAGCGCAGGCCACGGCATTCTGCCGAATATTGCAAGCAAAGCCGCACCTATTATCACTATCGTGATCATCGGTCCACCTAGTTTGCGAGCGTACTCCATTATTTTACATATTACGTCTGCTGTTGTGTCCAGTCTAGCTCCAGTTCCATCTACAGCTACAGCTTCAAACGCAAAAGAGAGAACTAATACATACGCTCAACTTGTCCATTTGTCCAAGGATGGCTAACTTTTGTTAGACGATGCTCAATATTATTTTCTTCACAAACACTATCGAATATGTGTTGAAAAGCGTTCTTAAGGTGCTTCTGATTGGTAAACTGTATACCGTTATCTGTCAAAATAGTGTGGATTTTATATGGTAAAATTTTAATCAAATTACGTAAAAACTCAGTAGCTATGAGTTTTGTAGCACTTTTATGCAGCTCAACATAGGTGAATTTGGATGTTCTATCTATTGCAACAAACAAATATAACTTTCCTTCTTCTGTTCTTAGAACCTGTTTAAAATCTCCTCAATAGAAGAGAGATGAAGGAAAGAACAACCATTTGTAGGCTAGTGTTAAGTTTTCGCTCGCAATTTTTCCATAACCGTCTACATTTTTCTAACCAAGCAAAAGATCTCTCAACAACCCATCTTTTTGGTAATACAGCAAAAGAGTGTAATTCACTTCGCTTTATTACTTCAACAGTTGCACCAATAATGGCTTTTATTTGTCTTGCAAAATTTTCTCCTGTATAGCCTGCATCAACTAGTATATTTTGAACTTCAGAGAGGTTTTCTCTTGCATTCTCAACCATTCTCACAGCACTGCTACGATCGGTTGTTTCTGCCGTTGTCACATAAATTGCATGTGGTAACCCTTGAATATCAACTGCTATATGACGTTTTATGCCTGAAATCTTTTTGCCTGCATCATAGCCCTTTTTTTCAGCAGTATCTGTGTTTTTTACACTTTGAGCATCAATTATGCAGAAACTGGTTTTCTCTTTCCGACCACTGTTTTGTCGGACCTCTCCAACTAATTTTTTTTAAGACCAATTCCAGCAAACTTGGTTCTTCTCCATTTTTTTTATTCCACATTTGAAAATAGTAATATATGTTTTCCCACCTTGGAAACTCTTTTGGTAACATTCTCCACTGACAACCACTTTTTAGCACGTCCACAAAATACTTCGTATATATCAATTAATCTTGGTCTCGTTTTCTTTTTCCTACTTTCTAAAATTGGTTTGATTTTTTCAAATTGCTCTCGACTTATGTCGCTTGGATACCTTTGACTCATTTATATACCTCATTATTTACCTGTTCCTACTTTAGCTCATCTCTTTGGGATTTTAAACAGGTTCTTACAGAAGGCAGCGATGTAATATTAACTTTCTATACTAGTTTGGGAGAATTAAAAGTTAGATTATGCCCTCATGAAGAAAATAAAAATTCGATAAAAGTAGAAGTGAGTAAAGAAGGTGCACTTCTACTGAAGGAAATAGAAAGTTACAATAAAGGAATAGAAGATTGTGAAGAAATAGGACAAAATTGCTTATTGTGAGGTTTATCGTTTATTGAAGCTATAGACCGAGGAGTTTTTCCTAGATCTGGTGGATTAATGCGTCCTGAAGTAATAAGCGAATCCAATAAGCAGAAGGGTTCATGGGTAAAACGTAAGATGAAGATTCAAGAAGAGTTTCTGATTCTAGGAGAGGAATTGCTAGGTAAATTATGCAGCTAACCACTTTTGCATCTGGAGTGATTTTGCTTTAGTATATAATCAAGTGTCAGTTTCTGTAACACTGTTCTCATCCCAACTGTGAATTAGATTTTAGGTAAATTATTGAAAATCATTGCTTTTTTAATTAAGTTTGATCAAATTTAAAAGTAGCGTATGCATCATGCGGCTAATATCAACATTCGTTATTGGGAACACAAATGATAAATTTGTTTAACTTCTCAATTATAGGCAAAAACAGCTCTTTTTCATGTGTTTTATAACTAACGGAAATTGGTATTAGAAAAATTATACTTGCATTAGCTTTCATTTGTGCTAATTGTTGTAGATAATGTATTCATAGGTTAAGGGAGTATGGTGTTAGAATGTATTTCAAAGAATGAGCAGGTTTATGCAAATGGTGGGTTAGCTAATGAAGAACAGCATACGGAACGTTTTGGTCGGCAAACCATTGAAGGCAATGCATCATTGTTAAGTCAAGAACAAAGTGATGATGACTGGAATGAGTCCGTTATTGAAGACAAAAATACTGTTGTTGAAAGTTCTTTTGTTCCAGAGAACTCAATTTTAATGAATTTAACAAATCTGTTGACTGAGAGCGAAAAAGTTTTGATTAATGAGTTTCGTGAAAAGATGGAAAATATAATGAAAAAGTTTCATGAAAATAGATACGAAAATTCTGCAGAGGTCACTCTAGAAAAGATAGAACATTTAATAGATGAGTATTTGAAAAGGAAAATAAGACTAAATTTATGCTGTGATCAATATGAATGCACTGTGTCAAATTTTGTATTCAGCAAAATAATTGATATTGCTAATAGTGTTATTCGTATAACTCCTACTACTAGATCACGGTATAAAGAAAACGGGGAAGAGGCAATAGATGAGTGGGAGGAGAGTGAAAAACCTTTATTCAGTATTGTCAGTAAGCTATTATTAGCAGGTGCGAAAATAAACTCTGATTTTTACGATCATAGAATGATAGATGAAATTATGTACGGAAATGATGAGCCTATTTTTGCAGAATGCGAAAAAATTAAGAAAGAACTAAAAAGTATAGCATATGAAGGTTTAGTAAACAAGAATGAACAAGCTCAAGATGATGATCTAACAGTAGAAGTGGATAACAATCTTGCTTTTTTTAGGTGGCCACAAAACAGTATTGTTGAAGTTGTGAAGGTTATAAATAGTAAGGTGAATGAAAATTTCAATATAGAAAGTGGCATTTTGCAGATTGGAGAAAGTATAGTAAGAGTTGAAAGTGTAGGAGGAAAAAGGAACTACACAGATGTCTTAGAAGGTAGCATCGAGATGTCTTTTTCTACTGAGGTAGGAAAGATTAGTATTTATCTAGGTCCTAGGGATGAAGGTAGTAATAGAATAAAGGTAGAGCTTGATGAAAAGAGCAAGGAGAAGTTTGACAAGTTAAAAGATCAATCAAGTCTAGGGGAAAGCTGTCTTTTAGGGGGAAAAAGTGTTTTACAAGCTGTAAAAGGTGGAGATTTTGAAAGAAACTGCGGAATACTTATAGAGTTAGCTGAAACTATTAAACAATCAGATTTTGTAGTGAAAGAATCAGGTGTTCCTTCTACTCTTATGAGGTCAATTGATAGTTTAGACCAACTGCAAAAGATGGAAGCTTCGAAAGGAATATTAGTATGTTCATAAGGTAGCTAAAATTATTAAATAAAAGAATAGTAGGTAAATAAGTATTGAGTTAATAATTTAGAGATTGTTCTAGAAAAGTTTACCATTTACCTGAAGCTTTGAGCATAACATTTTGTCCTCGGTTTGAAGGAGATTGTGTAATAACATACAGGTCTATGTCTTCCACTTTCTCGAGCTTGGTTATACAGCGCAAAACCCATACACGTCATTCCCACATCTGCTGCCACTGCAAAATGAATGGAAATGTTCAAAACATAAAGTGCAACACAGCTTACCAATAACGCTGATACCAGTTACAATTGGTTGATTTGATGTTTTTCGTATATAGGATTTCCTTTACTATAAAAACATGGTTCTATTTCAGCAGAAAAGGGGTTGTTATGTGAGTTTGACTCTTGCTCAATAGTTTGCTCTGGTTTCATATATAAATTAAAAATCTTTACTATTCATACTAATATCCTCATATAATTTAATGTCAGTTTTTGTAACACTGGTTCACGTCAAGACTATTCATTTCCTTTTGTTAAACGGTGCAATTAAAACCATAAAATCTCTTCATTTGTTCACTCCACAGTACCGGCATTTCCCTCAAATCAGCTAGCTTTAAACTTCTTGGCTGTCTTCCATTTACTATGTCTTCTTTAATTTTTGGTGCTAAATAATTCAACCTCAAAATTTGCTGTATACGTCTTGTACCTATATTAATTTTAACGCTCAGCTCTTTCAGACTTGCATATTTTCCTTCCTCTAGCTGACGTTTCCACAGATGGGCTCTCACCACTGCTTTGAGTAACGCATTATTTGTTTTTCCTTCTGGTTCTACTACTGTGCATTTATTTCCTTTCTTCTTTATTGGTATAAATTTTTCCTCTGATTCAGAATGCACTTCTATTCCATCTTCTTTCACCAATACTGTTTTTATTAACTTTTTCACTACTTCCTTCTGTTTTCCAAAACTTAAATTTTCCCATTTTTCTTTTCTTGCTCCTTTTTCCCAATTTTCATATAAACCTTCTGTTCTCTTCATTATTTCCTTTTCTACTTCTCCGGCTACTATTGTTCGATTTACTGATTCACAATTCTTTCCTCTTAAATGGTTATTACATATATAATATCGGTACCTTTTATTTTCTTTTTTTGAGTATGTCAGCGTCATATTTACACTGCAGCTCTTGCACTTAATTATTCCCCTAAGCAATGCTTCCTCATATTTTACTTTTCTATATGGTTGATTCTTTATCAATTCCTGCGCTTTTTGCCATTTTTCTTCTTCTATTATCGCCTCATGCTTTCCTTTATACTGTTTCTCATAATGTCTTATCTTTCCCATGTATATTGGATTTGTTATTATTCTCCTTACCGTTGCCTTTTTAAAGATATCTGATTTTGCTTTCGTTCGATATCCTTCTCTGTTTAACTCTCTTGCCAATGCTGCCATTGACTTCAGCTCTACATACCTTGCAAATATATGCTTCACCGTCTTTGCTTCTTTTTCATTTATTATTAATTCCTTATCTTTTACATCATACCCTAGCGGCAAAGTTCCTCCCATCCATAAACCTTGTTCTTTTGATGTTGCTATTTTATTTTTTACTCTCTCTACTATCATTTCTCTTTCTAGTTGCGCTGCTCCTGATAACACTGTTTGTACAAACTTTCCCATTGGCGTATTATTGTCAAATATTTGTGTTACTGCTATAAAATTTACTCTATGCCTTCTAAAAAATGACGTTACTTCTATGCTGTCTTTTGTTTCCCTTGATAACCTGTCCAGCGTATATACTACTACACAATCTACTTCTCCTGCCTTTACATCTTCAAACAATTCCTTTATCGCTGGTCTATTTAAATTACTCCCTGAAAAGCCTCCATTGTCATACTTTCTTGCCAATGCTACCCAGCCCTCTTTGCTCTTTATATATTTTTCACATGCTACTCGCTGCGCGTCAAGACTATTAAACTTTTGTTCTAGACCGTCTTCATTCGATTTTCTTGTATAAATTGCGCACCTTACTTCTTTTAGCATCTTTTCTCCTTGTCTCTCATTCCAAATAGGAGAGGCCGATTATAGCTCATTCCCGTTATTCTGCCTGCTACTGCTGATAATGACGTATAAAATTCTTCTCGGTAGATTAAACCCTTATCTGTTACCATCACTGCATGCGTCTCTTCACCCCTTTCTAATATCAGCTCCGTTCCTGCTACTGGCAATTTGTCACTACTTATTCTTTTTCCCTTCTCTAGCCGATCTGCTAGATACTCTAGTCTTTTTGCTACTTTTCTTGACATTTCTCCATACGCTTCCTCCTGCATTCTATAAGCTAATCTTGGTATCAGATATTTCTTTGAGTATCTAGGCGTTTCTTCCCCAAATATCAACTATGTTTTTTTAAAAATTTTTTATTTGTAATTTTGCAACTTCATATGGGCAATAAAAACCCATTTGTTATAGAAACAGAATTTTGTATCAAACAGCCACCACAGCAATAACTGAAATTGGTTAATGAATATGCGCGTCCACACACATTAAAAGCGCATATTCATTAACCAATTTCAGTTATTGCTATGTAAATTTTTAAATATGCAAATTAACTGCTTCTTTAAGCCTTGCATTAGCAATCACTATTATTTTACGCATTAGAGCTGTTATAGCCACCATCTTCTTCTTACCACTTTCAATAAGCTTAGAATAAAAGGCACTAAGTGCAGATTTGGACCTTGTAGCAGCCATGGCAGCTGTAAAAAGCTTTGAACGAACGTTACTTCTTCCACCTATAATCCTTCGGTAGCCAATAGCTTTACCACTTTCCTTAGGATGAGGCGCAACACCTGCAAGGCTTGCAATTTGCCTTTTATTTAAAGAACCAAGTTCCGGTATGAGACACAATAAACATTGAGAGGTTTTTCTACCTATTCCAGGGACTGTTTCAAGAATTTTTTGGCATCGTTGCAATTCAGGATTTTCATTGACTATTTTTTGTATAGCTTGATCAAGCTTTTCTACCTGGTTGTTGAGGAATTCAATAGCTTGTTGACAACTTTCCTTAATGTAATCATTTCCAGGAGTTTTTAGCCTATTCTTCTCTTGAACAAGCATTTTCGTAATATCGTCACGACGCTGACAAAGTGCAAACAAGGTGGTTTGTTCTTTTGAGATAGGTGTAAATAGCTGCAAATGTCCACAACGCTCAGAACCATATTGGGCAAGCGCTTTTGCATCAAGACTGTCGGTCTTTGCCAAAGTTCCATGAGATAGAATGAAGTTTTTAACTTGACGAGTATTAGCACGATGCACAGCAATGTTTCTATCAATAAGAAAATACAATAAGCCAAGCTCATAACCTCCTGTAGCTTCTAAAATTACCATGGAGTTGGGCAAGATATTTGAAAATTTTTGGTAGAGTTGTTTCCAACCAACACAACTATTGTCAAATTTGATGACACCTTTTTGTTCATTAACTGCAGTAAAAAATTCAAGTTTTCCGATATCAATGCCAATAAAATTTTGATAAGATGTAACCATAAAGAACCTCGAGAGTTTAAGTTAAAATTTAAGATTGTAAACGGGTGCATATATATGTCCCAAACAACTATTCAAACGTCTCGAAGGATAGGCTTGAGTACCTTGATATCTACGTATGTTATAATACTACCGTCTTACGGTTGCTCAAGCCTGGCGATAACCACATTTTTATAGAGTTATCTTTCTTCTTGCTTCTTTTTATATCACATTTCCAACTTACAACAACCTCAGATAGCTTGTTTAGTCTATCTATTATTAGGCCTTCATCCTTTATCAATGAGCGATCTGCTCCATATTTTATCAAAAGTTTTGCTAATTCTTCATTGTCATTTGCAACAGCATAATATAAGGGAGTATGCCCAGCGCTATCTTGTGCATTAACATTTGCTCTATTATCTATTAGATACTTTGCAATCTCTACACAAACATATGCAGCAGCATAATGTAAAGGGGTCAGTCCATCTTTATCCTGTACATCAACTTTTGCTCCATATTCTACCAAAAGTTTCACTGATTCTTCATTATTGTTTGCAGCAGCACGATGTAAAGGGGTCATGCTATCTTTATCTTGTGCATTAACATCTGCTCCCTTATCTATTAGAGACTTTGCAGTCTTTATATCACCATTTGCAGCAGCATGGTGTAAAGGAGTCATTCCATTTTCATCTCGTGTATTGTGTTTTTCTAACTCTTTACCGATGTCTTCTGTGGAAGTATTTATTCCACTGTTGTTACTACTTTCATCAGTAGTCAAATCTAAAGAGGTCTGTTCCCCATTATATGTAGCACCGTATTGTTCCGAATGTTGATTATGACCGGTTTGTTCTATGCGCTTCTGATTATTGACAAGTCCTTGTTCTATCTCTTGCAACTTTTGCGCCACAGCATCTCTTTTAGCCTGTTCTCTTCCTAATGTATCACCTACTTTGTCTGTATTGTTTTCATTAATGATTGAGTTTGAAGAAGTCTGTTCATTCTCATTTTGTACATAGATTTTTCTGTTGTTTGGTGTAGTTCCATTGTTCTCTCCCTGACCTTTTGCATTCCATGCTTGCACTGCAGCAGTTATTTTATTTCCGCCCACAGCTAAATTTCCTGGAGTTTTATTATTAGGCTGCGGTAAAGTGCCTTGTCCATAAGTTAGTCTTTTCTTTCTTGCCTCAGCATAACGTTGTTCTCCTTCCTCTAACATTTTTATTATAGCATTTTTACCTTTTACATCGCCGACAATATCCCTTGGAGTTCGGCCTTGACTATCTTTTAGTGAAGGATTTGCGTTAGCATCTAATAAAAGCTGAACTATCTCTTGATGACCATGCAAAGCAGCAATGTGCAAAGCAGTGAATTTAGAATTAACATCACCCGATATTTGTTCATCAACTTTTACTTTCTTTTCTAGTAGGAGTTTTACTATTGGTACACTGTTACATTCCACAGCAAGATGTAACAATGTGTAACTTGCAATTTTATCTAAATCTTGTACCATGAATAGCTTATCTATCTTCAAATTGTTATAAGTGCTATATGCTTCTGGGTTTACACCTTTTAGCTCACTCCCTATTCTTTCAAGCAAATTATCCTTATTCAAACCTTCACTCTCACTCACATTGCGTATTATTTCAAAAAACTTTTCCTTTTCTATTACCATAACCTTTCCTTTCAATTTATTTATTATTGCTGAACAGTCTCACAAAAAAGTTAAGTTTATCGAAATTCCGTGTTTGATCTAAAAATTAGTCATAAACATTTTCTTGTCTGTCATCCAAGTAGCTGACACTGGTTTGCTCTATAGTGGTATCATCCCAGTACCTTCTCCTGTCATCCCAGTGTCTGGGCACTGGAATGACACCATTTCCATGAATATTGCTCTTAATTTGTAACTAACCTAAGCCATGAATATTAAGAAATTTACTAAACGAAAAAAAGACAAAAGAAGCCCCATGGTTGGCTAGTTATTTATATGTACTTCAAAATATTGGCGTTTTTTATTCTAAACGCTGCAATTTAGCTGCTTTTAAATGCGACTAACCTAAATTATAAACGTTAAGAAATTTACTGAGCGGAAAAAAAGGCAAAGAAACCCCAGGGTAGCTAGTATTCAAATTCTCCCTTGTCTATTTGACGTCTTTTACTGTCTTAAACGCTTTATAAGCGCGTTTCGTCTTGTATAGGTAGAAACCTAAAAGTTTTATAAAGACATGAGGTGCACATAGTGCAAAAAATTAAGCATGATTTACGCCAAATACATTAAGTTTTTTTGTCATTAATCCACTGCAGAGATTGCGAAGATAAATAATCAGCTTCAGTACCATGATAAGGGGGCTGGCAAAATGTGTCAAGTAAGTTTTTCGTTTCTATGTTATCCGCTACTTGGATGACAGGAGGCAATATAACCTCATTAAAAACTTAATTTCAGTCCAGTCAAGAGCACATAACCAGAGTTGCTATTTTCTACTTCAGGCTCTTTGGTACTAAATTTTACAATATCGAAATAGTATGAAGTGCCCGTAAAAAATGGATATTCAAGGCTTAAAGCATATGATGTTAACTCGTTTGCTGCAATATCCCTACCACTATTGAAATATGTTAAGCTCAATTTACGAGAATCAGAATGGTAAGCAATACCTGCATTCATATAATACGTATTATTTATTTCAGGATTACGCTTCTCACCAGATTTACCGCCATTACCATACGAAAAAATGCAATCAAGATCGAACAATTTTAGCTCCAAACCAAAATTCCAGTGCAGTAATTGATTACGACATTCATAATTTTTAGAAGTTCCATCTGAGCAATCAGTTAAATTTTCTCTTGCAAATTCACCAGTTAAGGCAGTAGTAAAATTTATATCATCTGATAGGCCATTTTTACAGGAAAGGCCAGCAGCAATTAAATTGCTGTACTGTAAGTTATTTTTTCCTGGGACATAACTGAACCCGAGTTGAAAGTTATAGATTTCAGGGGAGATGTAGTTAATTGATGATTGTTTTAACCCTAGTTCGAGTCCATTATAATTACTGTAAATGTTGGGTTTTACCCAAAATACCTTGTCTTTATCATATCCAGGGCCATTATCTCTGTTTTCGTTACCACGCAAATTTGCATAGTTTGTCCAATGACCATTTACTCCTCCAGCAGCTGTATAAATTTTTGAAGTGTTAATTAACATGCCCTGACTAACTAAACTTCTTTTACCATATTCAATTGATCCAAGCACCTGATTTTTAATGATGAAATACCATTCCTCCATGTCTAACTTTTCTATGTCTAACGCTTTTAGGTTTGCAATACCAGAAACTCCTGCCTTAACATTAAACCCCATTTGAGTATTTGGATAAACTTGCTGTAAATAAAGAAAGCGCAAGTATGAATAACTTGAAGTTTTAGCCTTAGCATTGAAAGAACCTCTGTTGAAGGCGTAGCCGAATCTCAAATCTATTTTTCCGTCTAGTTCTACATAAAATATTTCCTTATCCAAAATTGCTCTAGAGCTAGCACTACTCTGCAAAAATAATGATGAAAGCAGTGCTACCAGGTAGTACCTTAACTTCATAAATAAACTTAAATTTTTATAAAAATTTAAGTTTAAACTCAATATAAATAAAAAACAACTTTTCAGAAGGCGCCGCTGGTAGATTTTGCTGCCCGTTTTTGAGCTATATTCCCATAAATTATTGATACACTTGGTAATTTTCGCTTTAATAACTGCTTATTAATGGCAGAATGTATACGATTAATTATTTTAGACGTACTTTTTACATCGCAGTTAATCAAAACAAAAAGCACTTTATTCTCATCAATATACCCTAGAAAATCATCACTACGGCAATTTTTACAAAAATGTTCTATGATAACTTTCAGTGCATCATTTGTCTCACTACAGCTACTATTTAAGCCAATCACTCCTATAGCTGCATTAATTTGATGTTGAAAGGCAAAATTTAATATAACATATAACTCTAGAATAGTAGACTCATTGTTTGGTATATCGAATAAGTCATGGTTTTTATATTTTTTACCCATTAGATATTCATCTCTAAAGATTCCTAATTTATGAGACAAGCTGATATCACGTATCAATAGCTCATAATTTATTTTATTACTAGCAAATTGTGCAGTGCGGAAAACTTTTACTTTTGTCTTTATATCTTCTCCTTTAGCATCAGTTAAGAAAAAACCTATCACTTTAGGTAATACATCAAGTAAATCGTGTCCATTTTCGGTGTACTCTAAATAATTCTTCATGTCGTCAGCTGCTCTTGCACTTAAAATATTGATTAACGGCTTATTAAGTAAATTCCCTTCCTCGTATTTTAACAAATTCCTTGCGGCTTGATTGAGCCCTAAAATTAATACGTTTTTTTTCTTATTATCCTGACAAACAGATACCACAGCATCATCTTTCCTTCTTGCAGTTATGAAATCATCCATACTTTCATTCTATACAGCATATTTATAAGTATAATAAGATTATATTAAAATTTACTTACTTATTAATATGCTTGATTAGATATAGATAAAATGTCATACGGGATGGCTTTGTTAGCTATTTTAGGTGGTAATAAATGGATAGTCAAGCAAAATTACATTTGTAACTTTGCTTGACTTATCCGTTTTTTTTATATCTTTATTACAATCATAACCTCTAGCTCTGAGTTATACCCCTTTGTTACATTGTATTAGATGGAAGTAGAACAAGTCACGTTTAATTGTTCTGAAAGATCTACTATAGCTAACTGAAAAAAGATTACCCCAAAGGGATAAAAAGGTATAAAATGGCTTTAGATAAGGTAGAATGATGCCAAAGTGAGAATCTGAGGGGACGTGTTTTGAAAGTAGGTAGCTTGTGCTATTTACCCAGTCTTACCAGTGTGGGGTTTAGCTATCCTTGGCGTTAATTCTCTCGTATATTTTGCTGGTGGTTTAGCTTTTCATATGAAGCATGAAAAAGAATCAGACAATATTGAGGAGGCTGAAGAAGCAGTTAGGAATTATGGACCACCTCCTCCTTACTCTCCTCCTTATAGTGAATTTAATAATTCTAATGCGGAACAGCAGTTTGGGAATTGTGAGGGGTTCTAAACCCACAACTGTACAAACATTGCAATTTTAGATCCAGTGCCTTGACTACAAATGTTCGTATAGTTGTGAGCTTGACCATAAAATGATTCTTAAGAAAACAAATGCAATTTTTTGCAGGTTTCACGTATGATAAAAATTAACAGTTTTATTTTTAGCCAAATTAATTGAATCAAGCTACAAAACCTGCTAAAGTTAACTTTATGAAAGCACCCTTAGCTCAGTTGGATTAGAGCATTTGACTACGGATCAAAAGGTCGGGCGTTCAAGTCGCTCAGGGTGCACCACATTTTATAGGAAATAGAAGTCACACTTGAAATTAATATATGCAATACCTACCTTTAAACGTTAAACACTAAACTATTATATATGAGCAAAAAAGACTACTATGATCTGCTGGAAACAGGAAGAAATGCCAGTATTGATGAGATAAAAAAAGCGTATAAAAAATTAGCGTTAAAATATCATCCTGATAGAAATCCTGGCAATCAAGAAGCAGAGGAAAAATTTAAAGAAGTAACAGCTGCATATGAAGTTCTATCTGACTCTGAGAAAAGGGCAAGCTATGACCGTTATGGCCACGAAGGTGCTTCTGGTGGGTTTCAAGGCTTTAGCTCTGCAGGAGATTTTAGCAACATATTCAATGACTTCTTTGGTGGAGGATTCGGTGGTGGTGCAAGTAGATCAAGAGCAAAGAGGAGCACAACAGGAGTGTCTGGAGCAGACCTACGTTATGATCTTGAAATTACCTTAGAAGATGCATTTAAAGGAATACAAGCGCCTATACATTATGTGACAAATGTAAAATGTGACACATGCCAAGGCACAGGTAGCGAAGGAGCAATTAAACCAGTTCAGTGCCCCACATGCCAGGGAAGCGGTAGGATTAGAACTCAACAAGGCTTTTTTACCATCGAAAGAACATGTACTACATGCTATGGGGAAGGAGAAATAATACAAAATAAATGTAAGAAATGTGGTGGAAGTGGACGTAGAAGAGATGAAGTAAATATATCCGTTTCAATTCCAAAAGGCATAGAAGAAGGAGCTAAGGTAAGGATAAGTGGTAAAGGAGAAGCTGGAACAAGAGGTGGAAAAAGTGGAGATTTATACGTATACGTGAAAATAATTTCCCATAAAATCTTTGCTAGAAATAAAGCAGATTTACACTGTAAAGTGCCTATAAGAATGACACTAGCAGTGCTTGGTGGCGAAATCGATGTCCAATCAATTGATGGAGCTAAAATAAAAGTAAAGGTCCCTGAAGGCACTCAAACTGGTACCCAACTACGTTGTAGGGAAAAGGGTATGCCATATATGAACTCACATGTTCGTGGTGATTTATATATACAGGTAATAGTTGAGACTTTAAATTTAAAAAATTTAACTAAAAAGCAAATTGAACTATTAAAAGCACTTGAAGAAGAGGAAAATGCAAGTGTACAACAGCAATCTGAAGGGTTTTTTAGTAAAGTAAAAAAAAAATAAGAAATCTGCTAAATGACATGAAGGAGTAACTGTTTACGGGTTTTCATTTAATCCTGCAATTCTTTGACCTTATTAATGGAAAACTTAACAATAGTGTTGATATCAACATTATTAGCCAACAGAAACTTCTTAGTTCCTTAAAATTATGTAAAAGCAAGAAATTTCTTTATTTAAGGTCGAAGTTTTGCTATTCTCAGGTTTTAATAATTTAAATTTAATGAATATAAACAAAAATGAGTTTTTATTTCTTCCGCTTGGGGGAGTAGGAAGAATCGGGATGAATGTTAGCCTATATCATTATCAAGGTAAGTGGATTATGATCGACCTTGGTGTTGGTTTTGCAGATGAAACTATGCCAGGTGTTGAGCTGCTCATTGCTGATGTAGATTTTATTGCTCAAAGAAAAAAAGATTTGCTTGGAATAATAATTACACATGCACATGAGGACCACTGCGGTGCAGTGCCCCACTTGTGGGAAGAGTTGCAGTGCCCCATATATACAACAAAGTTTACGGTTAATTTTCTTAAGGAGAAACTAAAGGAGTTTCGATTAGAAGATACAGTACCTGTGAAAGAGGTGGACATAAATGGCAGCACAAATTTGGGTCCTTTTACCGTCGAGTTTATAAATATAACTCATTCAATTCCTGAGGCAAATTCAATATTAATTAGCACTGAAATGGGTAGTGCACTCCATACCGGAGACTGGAAATTTGATCCAAAACCTGTTGTTGGATTAACTTCTAATATAGAGCGTCTAAAAGAAATTGGCGATAAAGGTGACCTGCTTGCAGCAATTTGCGATTCAACCAATATATTAAGCAAGCATCATCCTGAGTCAGAAGGTGAAATTTATAATAACATTTATAACATAATAAAGCGGTCTAAAAAATTAGTTGCTGTTTCGCTATTTGCTTCAAATGTGGCACGAATTGAAACGATAAGCCAAGCTGCAAAAGCACTAAATAGAAAAGTAGTTTTACTTGGTAGATCTTTATGGAGAATAGTGAAAGTTGCGCAAGATAGTGGTTATTTAACTGATTCTCCTCAGTTTCTTGAAGCAAAGGAAGCAGTAAATTTTCCAAGGGAAAAACTGGTGCTACTTTGCACAGGTTGTCAAGGTGAGCCACTGGCAGCAACTTCAAGGCTTGCTAATAAGAGTCATCAAGCATTTAAAATGCAGCAAGGTGATACCATGATCTTTTCGTCAAAAGTCATTCCTGGAAATGAAACTCGTGCGCACAACATGCTCAATGCCTTTATTGAGATGGAGGTAGAAGTTGTTACTGAAAAAACAGAGCATGTTCATGCTTCTGGGCATCCAACAAGAGAAGAGTTAAAGGAAATGTATTCTTTAATAAAACCGAAGATGTCTATTCCAGTTCACGGCGAATATATTCACACGCATGCACATGTAAAATTTGCTAAAGAGTGCGGTGTGGCAAAAGCAATAATGATTGCACCAGGTGATATTGTTAATTTGGAGAACGGAGAAAAAGTTGATTCAATCAGTGTTGACTACTTTGGTATTGATGGTATGCTGCTACGTCATCCGGAGAGCAGTGTTATAAAAATGCGTAAAAGAATGAGAGATGCCGGAGTTATTGTGGTAATAGCAGTTGTAAACAAGAAAAATAAATTGCTTACTAAACCGAAAGTATTTGTACCTGGTGTTTTTGAAGTGCTAGAAGATGCAGCTATTATACAGAAAATTGTCAAGAAAGTTGAGTCGTTGTTTAGTTTGCAGCCAACAAAAAAAATTAAAAATAAGATTGAAAGTTCAATATTGAGTATCTTAAAGGAATATTTACTAAAAAGACCTATAATTGAAGTCCAGATAGAACAGGTATGAAATGAAAGAATGAAGTTATTCGTTCAATTAATATTGCTTGTTTCGTTATTTATTCCTTATTTTACAAAAGCTGCTTTATATGTTGATATAAAAAAAAGTAGTGTTGGTAACATTGGTCTTGTTGTATCTAAATGTACATGTAAAACAGCGCTGGAAAGCGAATTAAGCGAAAATATTGCAAAGGTAATAGGAACAAATTTATCTAATTGTGGCTTATTTAATGTAAAACATGGCGCGGAAGCTGAATTTAAACCTTGGAAAAGCGATACTGTAGTCACAGTAAGTTTAAGCGAAGTATCTGGTAGTGCATTAGAGCTATCATTTCGTTTATTTGACACTTTTACAAAAAGAGAATTACTTACTCAGTCAGTTGTTTTTCCAGCAAAAGACTGGAGAAAAATTGGTCACCTCGTTTCGGATGTGATACATGATAGATTGATTGGTGAGAAAGGGCACTTCAACACAAAAATCACGTATATTGCTGAAGAAAAAGATAGCAATTATAAATCCGTACGTAAAATTGCTGTGATGAATCAAGATGGAAGTAATATAAAATACTTAACAAATGGCGATAGATTTGTGTCAACACCGAGATTCTCACAAAATGGAAAGGGTATTGTTTATATCTCATACGCAAATGGTAAAAGTTATGTAGTATTAAAAAATTTAAAAGACCACACTGAATCAATAATCAGCGCATTTGAAGGAGTTATTTCTGCACCAAGATTTTCTCCTGATGGTAAATCTCTTTTAATTTCCCACTCATTGGGTGGTGAAACGAATATATTATCTTTGGATTTAAGTAGTAAACGGACAAAAAAAATTACTAAAGGTTCAGCTATAAGCACTTCTCCCTCTTTTTCTCCAGATCAAAAGTATATGGTTTTTAGTTCCGATATGAGTGGGAGTCAGCAGCTGTATGTTATCGATTTTACTAACAAAAGTAAAAAACCTAAAAGAATTAGTTTTGGAAGTGGAAGATATGCTACGCCTGTTTGGTCGCCAAAAGGAGATCTGATAGCTTTCACAAAGATTCAGTCAGGAAAATTTTACATAGGAGTTATGAAGCCAGATGGCAAAGAAGAACATCTACTTTCAGAAGGGCATAAAATTGAATCTCCGGCATGGCTACCAAATGGTAGAGAAATCATTTTCACAAGAACAGAATCACCAAGCAACTCTAAACTATATTTAGTAGACTTAGTAAAGAAAAATCAAAAAATGGTTTCCACTCCCACAAATGCTTCTTTACCGGATTGGTCTTATTCTTGAACTACTGAGCTGCATGCTCCACAGCATTGATTTATTGCTACATTAACAAGATATCCCGCTACACCACCTACTATAGTACCAGCGATTCCTGACAACACAACAGTTGCAATTACTCCAATAGCAGCAATTTCAGGTATAATTCCCATTGTAGCCATTGTGGCTCCTATAGCGCCAAACAATAATGCTGAGCTTATAATTATCCAGCTCCTCCCTGAAGATTGTTTTTGTGGAGAATTATGTATTAAGATGTATATGAACAAGTAGAGAGAGCAAGCAAAGTTTTGCATATTGATGAAACTAGCCATTATTCTAAAGGTAAACTTGGCTGGTGCTGGGTGTTTGCTAATAATGAAGCAAGCCTTATTAAATTAGCAGACACAAGAGGAGTTAAGTTTCTAGAGAGTAGTACATTTTCTAGTTATAAGAATTTGGTTGTTACCGATAGGTATGCGGTTTACAACTACTTCAGTGACGAAAAAAGACAGATTTGTTGGGCACCTTGTTAAGGGATTTCGAAAGGCTATCTACCCACTTTAAATGGTGCTATATTGGGCCTTAACTTGACGCGTATGGTTTATTTAACACTCCCGGTTAAAATAATTACTTAGCAAACAATAGGTTTCATGTAATGGTAACCCTATAACGGAAGAGTAGGAGCCGCGTAAGAACAATACGAACATCCCAGCTAGGCCTTGTATATTGCATCCCCCTGCCCTATTTTTCCACTCTTCTGATGCTAAATAATACTTAATTTCTTGTTCACTGAGACGTTTAAATTTCACTATTGTAACCACAGTTCTAATATGTTGTTTAGATTGATCGGGAGTTAATAGACACACACTGGTATATACTCTATGCCTTCTTCCTGATAACAAGCGGATACATTTTTCTGCTTGCTCAACGTTTTCAGCTTTAAGCAATATCCTTCTACCACAAGCAACAACTGTATCAACACCAAGCACAAAGTAATTTGGATTTGAACTTTGTATTTTCTCAGCTTTACTTTTTGCCATACGGATTGAGTAATCCTTCGGAAGTTCCTTTTTTAAAGGGGCTTCATCTATGTCTGCTGGCAAAATTAAACCTGGCTCAATATTTATTTGTTTTAGTAAAGCTATACGCCTTTTCGATGATGAAGCAAGAATAAGATTATTTAGAGATCGTTCTGTCACTTGTACCTTTAAGCCTTCTAATGATCCGACCTTTTTTCGCATTCCTATCATAAATGCTCATCTCAACTAACACCCTATCCCCGATAATGATGCGTATTTTACTTCTTCTCACTTTCCCTGATACATGACAGATAATCTCATGTTCATTGTCCAGTTTCACTCTAAATTCTGCTGCAGGTAGTAAAGCAGTTACTACCCCTTCCACTTCAAAAATTGTTTTCGATTTCTTGTCTTTTATCATATGTTATATTATAATTTAATAATCTTTTTCAGTCTACTATAGATTTTAAATTATTATCAACACAAAAGACTTTTTGCACCCCACTTAAGTATTTCTCTTGCAACTTAACCCCAACCATCTTCACAATAATGCGAGAGGAAGGTGAGCTACCTACCTACGTTTCTACTCCTTGCCTGTGCTCTGATAGGACTTACGGACCCTAGGACTAGAACTGAACTACAAGGATGATTATCACAATTCTCCTCATTGCTATCATATGCGCTATCATTGTCCCTTTTCTGTGGAACATAAGACTTATTATCAGATTCACTATCAAAGCTTAAAGATCTGGATAACTCTATCTTCTTTCGTGGAACATTACCAGGCTCACTAGAAATGTCTCCTGTTAGAGTATAAAATTGATTGTTGAAGTCTTTTTGTTCATCAGCAAACGTTTCTTCACTTAACTCTTCTACTTGACCACGGGAAAACTCTTTTTCACTGTTTTGTAAATTTTTCATCAGACCTTCAATATCCAAAACTTTACCTGCAATGATGTCGCTCAATGAATCACGGTTCTCTTCCAATTCCTTAATCTCATCTTCATGCTCTCTATCCATGGATTCCAATATTGATGCTACATACTCTTTAAACTCATCATGCATGTTTTCTAACTTTCCTATCTCTTGTTCATAAGATTCCAGTTGTGCTTTATACTCATTTTCCAACCCTAGCATTTGATATTTTAAATTGCTTATAAACTGCTCCTTTTCCTTCATTATGTGTGCTGCTTGGTCTATCTCTTTTTCAAATTCTTTTAATTTGTCTTCTAATTCCTTCTTTTCTGTATTAACACCTTTCAGCTTGTCCTCTAGCTTTCTTTTTTCTTCATACACACTTTTAAGTTCTTCCTCATTCCTCTCCAGGTTTTCTTTAAGCTGCGTTAACTCCTTGCGTATTTCATTTATTTCTATCTTGGATCCTCGCTCCTTTTTTTCAAGTTTATCTTTTAAATCACTAGTCTGTTTTTTTAATGCTTCAATTCTTTGCCCAGCTTCCACAAGTTTCTGATTCACTTCTTTTTTTTCTGCTCCAGCACTTTTTAACTTATTGATTAATTCTTGGGTTACCTTTTCCGAGCATGATAATTCTTTTTGCAGATCTAATACTTGTTTTGAAAACCGTTCTTTATCTTCCTCTATATCCTTATTAGAGCGTTCTAACTTATCAAACTTGTCCTCTAAATCAGACTTTCCTTCCTGCACATGATATAGTTCTTCTTGCGATTTCTTTAATTCACTTTTTAACTCCTCCTTTTTTGCATTAGCAACTCCCAGCTCTTGCCTTAGCTTTCCTTTTTCTTCATATACACTTTTAAGTTCTTGTGCTTTCCCTTATAGCTCTGCTAATGCGCTTGCTAACTCTTCATCTTTTTGTGCCAGTTCAGTTTGCAATTTTGTGTTTTTTTTGCTCTTCTTTTCCAAACCTATTTTGTAAATCAGTTATTTGTTGTGAAGCAACTTCTGGTTGAGTTTCAGTGTGCTGTAAATTGACTTCTGTTTGAATTAATGCATTGCTATTAATAGAAGGAGAAGAAGGAAGGCTATTGTCATCATCAACTTTAGGGTCTAATTTCCCCTCTGGTTCTTTGTCTTGATAGGCCACTATAGATTCATTTTGCAAATTATTATTAGCAGTAGATATAGCCTTACCCTTTTCTAGTGATTTCATTACAGCATCATGTAAGGAGAGACCTTGAATATATAATTCATCGTTTTGCTTTATTAATTCTAGGATCTCCTACGATGACACAAAATCTTCACCATCAAATTTTACTACTTCAGTTATGCCGCTACTACTCACATTCATAATCATGGTAAACATTCTGGATCCATTCTCTACAGGCCAAGTGCTTGTCATTTCATAATATCTTTTCTTATCTTCTTGATGAGCGTATATTTCATGTTTTTTATTGCAATAGATATTCAATTCTTTAATATCTTTCTCTTGCTATAAAATGTCACTAATTCTTGTTGGCTCACTTCTATTGTAATTAATAAGGTTAACATTCAAAACTCTATCAGCATTATCAGTTTCTGTGTAATAAGCTCGAAGCTCTACGCCTTTTCTTCCAAAACATTTACTTACAGCTTTTTTTCCCTGCTCTGCTAACTCTATGCATTTATCTATATCTTCCTTAAAGCTCTTATTAGCAGACTCTGTTACTACTTTATCTATGTACGTTTGTTTAAAATCTCTATCGTTTATTAGGTCATAAAAACTCCACTCATCCCTATAAGCCTTTTGTATAGCAGTGAAGTCACTTTCTTCTTTCAAAAGTACTAAGAAGCCTACCTTGTCTTCTAGATCTTTTAGTTTAAAACCTGTTATTATCTTCTCTAATTGAGAATCAAATTCTTTATTGGCAAAATTTTCAGCAAGATTATTTAAATTTCTTAATTCTTTGCATAATTTATCATTTTCTGCAATTGAGCGGCAGAACTTTATTGTAGCAGAGTCCTTAGTGGAAGGATTTTCTTTTTCCACTTCATCGATACGGTCCTTGAGGGATGCAAAACGTAGTGTAAGCCGTGACGAATATAGATCGCGTTCATAAGATGTCAACAAGCGATTTATTGCACTCCAAGCACATGATGCGATTGATCTAATACCAGAATCCTCTCCTGCCTCTGCTGCTTTGTCTCCCTTAGTCAAACCTCCAATCATAACACACCTCCTTTGACTATATTTATATTATACCAATTAACATATATTCAAAAAAATCAAACTGTATAGCCACGTTCTACACTAACTTTTATTATTAACTTAATTGTGTTGAAAATAACTGCAAGTGTTAAACTTAAGCTTTTGTCTTTCATTGTACACTACTCACTATAAGTTTATAATAATATCTTATATAATAGACTTAGTATTTTGAGTTATGCAAGTATTTTTTTTATTGGATAAAAGTTAAAAGACGTTTTCAGAAATCTTTAAGCTTAATAACATCCTCTCTCTTTGGACTAGTTGAAATTAGATGAATTGGTACGCCTATTAATTTTTCTAACTTGTCTATATATTTTATTAAATTGATAGGCAATGCTTCAATTGACCTTTTACCTTGAGTGTTTTCTTTCCAGCCAGGAAACTCTTCATACATTGGCTCTAATTCCTCCTGTATTGAATGCGATGCGGGTAAATAGTCATACATTTTCCCGCTATACTTGTAACCAGTGCATATTTTAATTGTATCAAAAGAATCAAGCACATCTAATTTGGTTAATACAATGCTTGACACTCCAGAAAGTTGCACAGCCTGGCGCACTAAAACTGCGTCAAACCATCCGCAGCGCCTTCTTCTATTGCTCACTGTTCCAAGCTCCTTGCCTATAGTAAATAAGCTATCTCCAATCTCGTTCTTTTGCTCAGTAGGGAATGGACCATTGCCCACTCTTGTTGTATAAGCTTTTACCAAACCAATAATGTAAGCATTGGAGGCTAATCCTGAGCCTGTTATTGTTTGCGACGCTACAGTATTACTTGAAGTAACAAAAGGGTAAGTTCCGTGGTCGATATCTAAAAATGTGCCTTGGGCGCCTTCAAATATTATTTTCTTACCTTCTTTCACAAAGTCATTTAATATCCTCCACACAGGTTTTTTATATGAAAGAATTTTTTTTGAAATCCCTTGAATTTCTTTTAATATTTCTTCTTTTTTAACCACCTGGTAGTTAAGGCCTTTTCTGATAGCATTGTGGTAATTCAGAAGAGTATCCACTCTTTTATTGAGCTCATCTGCGTTTTCTAAATTACAAAGGCGTATAGCTCTCCTTCCAACTTTATCTTCATAACATGGCCCTATCCCTTTGTTTGTTGTACCAATTTTGTGATTTCCGTTTAAATCTTCAAATAGCTTTTCCTTGTCCTTATGTACGCTAAGTATTAATGGACAGCTCTCGGATACCATCAAGTTGTTATAGTTTACGTCCACTCCTTTAACTTTCAATGACTCTATTTCTGAGATTAGAGCATGTGGATCAAGAGCAACACCGTTTCCTATGATGGATATTTTGCCCGTTCTCAAAACAGCAGAGGGCAGTAAATTTAATTTATAAACCTCATCATCTATTACTATAGTGTGCCCTGCATTATTTCCTCCCTGAAATCTCACAACTACATCTGCATTCCCAGAAAGATAATCTACTATTTTACCCTTGCCTTCGTCACCCCATTGCAGACCAACAATTACAATGTTATTCATCATTATTTTCTAAATTAATAAATAAATATTAATGCAGTACGCTACAAATGGAAAGAGAAATCTGCGCCTTTCCTGCACCTCTTAAATAAAGAAAATATACTGTCGATTTTCTTAATATATTACCAAATTATTCATCATTATATGATATAACTTACAGCATATTTACAGTAAGGTGTTATTTATGAAAGAGGCAAAAGGAAAAAATAATAAGAGTCCAGTAGTTAGATTAAAGGCCACAACTAAAGAGTTCAATTTTAGTAAATTAAGAGCAGGTCAAGATAATAAATTAGCAAATTCTGGTGAAACAATGTTCTTAGATTTTCAAAGGATGAATTTTATTATTAACGGAAAAGAAATAGATAAAAATCTTATTATTGCATTTAAGGAAGGAGCTAAGCACTGCAAAAGCGAACTTTTTAATAGTGATGATATATATAATGACGAAATATTTAACAAAAAAGGAACAAGAGAAATAGATACGGATCGTGGCAAAGCTTTTGTTGCTTCAGTACTCGAAGATATTGAAAAAGAGCTTGTAAGTAATGCATTGGGTGAGCTATGGAAAAATCACTGTGAAAATCCCAAAATTGCTGATCATCAAAAAACCGATTCATATAAGAAAGAATTTGAAGAGTTTTACAATGCTGGCCAACATCTATTACTAACAGAGAAAGATGAAAACAAAGACTACCGTTCCTTTGCAAAAGAAGTTTTCAAGAAAATGTTCAGATACGCTGGGGCAGAAGTTCCAAGTAATGCTATTTTAGAAGAGCTAGTCACCGATTGTAATCAAGCAGGGTATGAGGCTGCTCCATTTATACAAACCCAACTTGCACTTGGACAGTCGTTCATAGTAGAAAATCCTAAAAAAGTAATAAACATTGATTGTGCTAACCAAAATAATGTGAGAATTAGATCTGATATGAGGCTACCAATACTTTCTGTTAAAAATCAAGTTATGCATGGTGATAAGATATGTGATCTGTCTAACTCATTAGAATTTACACTTGAGTCTCAAGATGGTAAAGACTTTGTAACATACAGAGATGGTAAATTGTCACTTACTATTCCTAAAGAGTTAAAAAATTATAAAGATAATGGCAAGAGCTTGTTTGACATTATTAAAGAATATTTTCAGAAATTCTGTGCAAAATTAGGATTTAAACCTGAGACAAAAAATACAAATAGAGCATAGCTTAGGTACTCAAAGTAACTATTTAGATGGTAACAATATCTACTACAGGATCGGATGCAAATGAAGAGTTTATCAATCTTTTAAGCGAAAATCTCAGAGATAGGTTGTTGAGATCAGGCTCTGCTCTAGAAGATGTTAATGATTTTGTTGCAATCAAGGTGTCTACCGCTATGGATCTATTGAGTGATTATACTAAATTGGAAGATAATAAAGAAAACAGAGAGTTATTAATAAGTGAAGTAGCAGATAATTTAGGGCTTTCCTTTCAAGGTAAAATAGCATCAGAAGTATTGAAAGAGTTTTGATGATGAAATGTTAATGCATACAGAAGGTATAGATAATAACATTAGGTCAACATATAATGGAATTAGGCTCTTTTACCTTCTTTGATAAGAGGGCCATATTAATCATAATCAAGTGCAGTCTGTTGTAAATACTTTTATTAAGTTAATTATTGAAGGGAAAAGCGAAGTTATACAAAGAAAAAAATGCAATTGATGCAATTCATCAGAAGATAGATAAGGCAATTGTTGAGCAAGAAAAAAGAGCAACCAACAAACAAGATATAGAAAATGATAAATGGACAGATAGAATCAAAAAACAGAAATTATCTGTGGAATCACATGAACATTTACTTTAAAGATACTGGTAGGCTCCCTTGAATATTTTAGAGTTCATGGTTGCAACGGTTGCTATTTTACAATGCACCTAATCGTAAAATACTACGTGCCGTTGCATCATATGTTTCAAGAACGTTGGTTAAAATGTTCAAGTTGATCTCGATTCAATACCTGATATATTCTAGTTAGTTGGTCATTGCTTGCTTTTAAAATTAGTTAGATCACATAACGTAGCACGTTTCTTCAGTTTCAGCAGGCAAGTATTTAAAGTGACCAAAGATATTTTACCCTAATTTTCTCTAGCATATTTACCTGTATACTTACAAAGCTACCTAATACCGCATACTGATTTCTCTCTTTATTTTGTACAAATTAATTAAGTGAAGTGAGTATAGTATCCACACTACTAAAAAAAAATGTGGCACAAAACATAAACATTACAATGAGTGGCAACAGCAAAGAACTTTCTATTGCTACTCCACCTCTTCTCAAAATGCTTGCTGGCTGATGGAGAGTAGACCATAAATTCACAGGAAAATTTTACTACGGGAATATTTATAGCACTAAAAATGGCAAATACTGCTGCTGATTTTTCTGCCCTCGCTTCATTATCAAAAGCGCTCCACAATGAAAGGTAGCCAACATATAGGAAAAATAAAATTAGCATTGAAGTAAGCCTTGCATCCCATACCCACCAAGTGCCCCAGGTTCCTTTTCCCCAGATGCTACCTGTGATTAAGCATATTGCAGAAAGAAAGACTGTCCCTGCAGGAGCAGCAGCATGTGCCAAAGACACTAGCAATGCTATTGTTCCACACCAATGAAATGAAACTAAGTGATGCAATTAATCCATATATTCCAAGAGCAAAGCCATGCAGAAGGCACATGAATGTACATAATTCGTACAATTTCTCCTTGTTTTATAATCTTCTGGGGAGAAGAATAACGCCAAAGACATTCCAATTAAAAAACATGCGAAACAAATAATCCCAATCCAAGGTAGTGCTTTTTTAGAAAAAGAAGTAAAATTTGTAGGCTTTAATAAAAACATTCATTTTGAGAATAATTGTGTTAAGAATTTACCAATTAGTTTGAGTTTTATCAACAAGATAGTTTTTCTATATTTACGTAGTATAATAAATTAGCACAATTTCAGTAGCAGATTGCTTGCTATTATTTTTAGTATAACGTTGATGACCCTTAAAAAACTTAATCTACACTTAGTATCAGATTCAAGTGGTTTGAAACTGTTATATCAGTTGCAAAATCAGCTCTGAAACACTTTCGTTCTGTAGAAACAATCGAATATGTTTGGTCTTTTGTGAAAGGAGAAGAGCAGGGTTGACAAAATTTTGGAGGAAATTAATAAGAAAAGTGATGAGCATAACTTTGTTATATGCACTATTACTGATGATGAGCTAAGAAAATATCTAAAAGATAACTGTATAAAGTTGAAAATTCCCTACAGAGCAATATTATCACATATTATTAGAGAAATTTCGTCCTATCTTGAAATTGAAAAAGACGAAAAGCTTGACTTGCATACTGAGATAAATAACGAATATTTCCAGCGCATTGAGGCAATAAACTACACCTATTAATCATGATGATGGACAAAGTATTCAAGATATTAATAAAGCAGATATAATTTTGGTTGGAGTTTCACGTACATCAAAATCTCCCACCAGTACGTATTTAGCTTATCGAGGCTATAAGGTTGCAAATATTCCTTTTGTTAGTGGAGTACCCTTTTATGTCGACTTGGCAAAATTAAAAAATAAACTAACGATAGGGGTAACAATAGACGTAAGTAGAGCTAATAGAAATACGCAAAAATAGACTTACTTCAATTAACAACGAAGATAATAATATATATGCTAACCCTGAGAAAGTAGAAAAGGAAATTAAAGAAGCAGAGGAACTATTTAAGCAGAATAACTGGCCAATTATTGATGTCACGCAAAAGTCAATCGAAGAAGTATCAGCAACAATTATACAGTATTTTAATAAAATGTGAAAAATTTATCAATTGACTAACTCTCTGTAAGTGATCACAATGTAAGGTAATTTAATTTCTTACTATAGATATGAAAGTCAAAGGGTCGCTGAAATCTCATCGTAACAGAGATAAAAATTGTAAAGTTGTGAAAAGGGGGGGTGGTAAGATTTACATTATACAACAAGGTAAAGCCAAGGAGTAAAGCGCGTCAAGGTTCTTAGCTTTTTTGTTCACCTTTTCATGTTATACCATTTCTTGTATGTGAAAGTACGGTGCTTATAACTAAAAAGAAGACAAAAGTTACTGTGTTTAAGCGCTAGCCTTATTCATTTCTTCTCTTACATTATATTTTAGCATTAGCACAATTACAGGTAAACGTGGCTTATTGACGTTAATCGACTTAAAAAAAGAGATTGAGTACAATAAGCTTTTGCTAAAGGATGTCTCTTCTGAAAAGGAAAAGTTGGACAATAAAGTATTTGGCTTATATGAAAAAAAGCTTAGATTTAGATCTGCTTGATGAGCAAGCAAAAAATGCTTTAGGTTATGTGAACCCTAATGAACTTATGGTTGTTCTTGACGTGGAATAGCAGTAGACTTCTTGCGTTACCTCCTGTCATTCAAGCCCCTTTCTTGTCATCCCAGTGCCCCTATGATGTCATTCCAGTGCTTGACACTGGAATGACATCATTATAGAGTGAACCAGTGTCAGCTACTTTCATGACACCATCATAAAGTGAAACTAGATTCCAGCGTCACGCGCTGGAATGATAAAAAAGAGTAGGTTTTTTATGTGATTATGCAAGAAGCTAGTGTAATTTAAGTTTTATCTACCGCTTGATCACAAAAGAATAAGTTTAGTAAAAAATAATGATATTATTAGTGGAACATAAAATAGTCCCACTGCAGTACTAATTAGAAGCAACAGAGTAGCTTTATCTGGTTGATAATTCAAAATATTAGCAAGTATTATACTGGACCCAGAAACTGGAATAATAGCCAGCAACATCAGTGCTTTATATATACTCTCGTCGTATACACCTATAACATGTTTGTCTAGAAGGACAATTCCTAAAACAAACAGTGGCCAGAATACGTACTTTGCTGTAATAGTGATCAAAGCAAGCTTCCAATCTACTTTAAAGCTTGTAATATTTGCAATGCTCACTCCAAGTAGCATCATCCCTAATGTGACAAATGTACTTCTAATATTCATCATAACATCTGTTAAAAAAGTAGGTATTTGTATATCATATATACTTAAAAAGAAGCCCAGAACCATCGCATAAAGCGAAGGAAGTTTGAACAACTTTAATATGCATTCTTTTGCGGTATAAATACCATTTGCAGCTATGTAAAATCCTAAGCTATTTTCAAACAACGCCATTCCTATATAACAAACAACATATACAGATACTGAATCTTCATCAAACAAAGCCATGGCAATCGGCAGGCCAAAATAACCCATACTTGTGCTGCCCGAGCTAAATGCTAATATGTTTCTCGTGTTATCCTTAAATAAAAAAGAAGAAAGATAATACACTGATAAGGACATAGTGCTACCTATAAACCATATCAAAATCGGCAGAGAAATTACTTTTAAATTAACTTCTGTATGAGAGACTCCATATAAAATCACTATTGGATTAGCTATATAAAAGAGTATTTGAGATATAGTGTTTCTGTCAATTTTAAGACATTTTCCTGCTAAATAACCAATAAATATTGTAATATAAATAGGTAATATTTTTAGGAAAAGAGTAAGGAACATACTAGCCTATTGTGATACTTTTGACTGATAAAGTGATATTAGATCTTAAGGTATTATAAAAGTAAACAAAATTTATTTTCCAATTTATCCAGCTCATAGTTAATTAAAAAAGATTCACTTAGTGTCAAAATTTGTTTTTACATAAGACTTAAGAATGACATTTTTATGATAAAATTATGTTAAGTTTCTATAAAGCTCCTTGCATATTTTTGAATAATGATGAAAAATTAAACTGCTTGTGGTAATTTAGACGGACTGTTGAAAAAGTAAGAGGAAATAAGTAAAGTTAGGACAGAGAGTAAGGGCTTTAACATAGTTGTCATATTTTTCTTTAATTAACCCTAGTGTCCAATTTACCCACCATAGCTTCACATGAGGTGTTTCTAACCATTTTAATAACAGTGAAAAATATTCTCCTTTCAACGCTTTAAATGTGATATTTTTATTCATTAATTAAAAATTTCAAATGTTACTACCCTTTCTATTAATCCTGTCTCTAATTGCTAAGTTCATTGAAATTGACATTTCCGTACCTAGTTTTCCTGATATGGTGCACTATTTTAACGTATCAGAAGGCACAATTCAATTAACTATTGCTTATAATTTCCCAGGCTTTTGCATAGGAGGGTTGTTTTTTGGTCCATTGTCTGAATGCTATGGCAGAAGAAGGATTATGATCATAGGTAACACTTTGTTATTAATCGGCGCTGTTGGTTGTGTTTTTGCACCGTCGATTTTTTGGTTTTCAATCTCTCGCTTTGTTCAGGGCATTGGTGTCAGCACATCTGTAGTTGTGTTTGCAATCGTTGCAGACAGCTACAAAGGCGACGAAGCGGTGAAGTTTATTGGAATCATGAATTCTGTTCTTACAGTTGTCATGGCAATTGCGCCAGTGTTAGGCAGTTTCATCAATGAAATTGTAGGATGGCGTGGTAATGATGCAACTGTTGCAATACTTTGTTTGATCTCTTGGGTTTTGCTGCTTTTTCTGTTACGAGAAACAAAAAAGGATCGCGATGCTTTCAGTTTGAAAAAAATAATGAAAGATTACAGAAAACTACTATCTAGTCCGAGGTTTGTTACGTTGTCTTTAATGTCAAGCCTCTTTTCTGCTGCGTATATGTCATTCATTACTTGTGGACCTTTTTTGTATATGGAGACTTTTGGTTTATCTAGCACTATTTATGCACTACATCAAGGTGCAATAGTTGGGTGCTTCTCACTCATTAGTCTATTTGCTGGCAAAATCTTACAGAAACTTGGAGCAATATGGTGTGTAATTTCTGGTACGAGCGTGGGTGCTATTGGGTCTCTATTGCTTGTAATATTCAGTATAATTGTACCCCACTCTTTCTACTTAGTAACACTGTCTATGATTATTTTTTCTATCAGTTGTGCAATTTGCCAGCCAGTGATTTTTAATGCATCAATAAATGTTTTCCCTAAAATTAAAGGCACAGCTTCTTCTGCAGTCTCGTTCATTAGAGCTTTTATCATGGCTATTTTTATCGGCTTAACAAACTACGTTTACAACGGTCAAGCAATTAGTGTAGCTGTTCTTGTTCTATCCGCGATAGTACTAGAACTTGTTTTTACTGCCTGTTTATTGTTTTTAAAAGATCCGGTATAATTAATGATCTTTTTACAGATGTGAGCGATTAACTTTCCCCGGCCAATCTTTCTGCTTCATTACGTGAAATTAATGCCTCAATAAATTCATCTAGTTCACCTTCTTTTATAATCTGCTCTAGCCGATGTGAAGTTAGATTAATTCTGTGGTCTGTTATTCTTGATTGTGGAAAATTATATGTTCTTATGCGCTCGGAACGATCACCAGAGCCAATCTGACTTTTTCTCATTGTTGACCTTTCCATTTCTTTTTTTTGTCTTTCAATTTCGTATAGCCTTGCCCTCAATACTTTAAGCGCTTTAGCTTTATTTTTGTGCTGCGATTTTTCATCTTGCTGTATTACAATTATCCCTGTTGGCAAGTGGGTGACCCTTACTGCGCTGTCAGTTGTATTCACTGATTGCCCTCCAGGACCACTGGATCTATAAACATCTATTCGTAAGTCTTTTTCTTCTATTTTAAAGTCAACTTCTTCTACTTCAGGTAATATCGCAACAGTAGCGGCAGAGGTATGTAACCTTCCTGAGGATTCAGTTTCTGGCACTCTCTGTACTCTGTGTGCTCCTGATTCAAATTTCAACCTTGCAAAAACTTCTGTTCCATTAATGAGTGCAGAAGCTTCCTTATAGCCACCTATACCTGTATTAGAAATGCTTATTGGCTCGAACTTCCAATTTCTTCTTTCTGCATATTTTTGATACATACGAAATAACATTGCTGCAAATAATGCTGCTTCTTCTCCTCCTGTACCTGCTCTGATTTCCAATATTGCATTTCTTAAGTCATCTTCATCTTTAGGCAATAATGCTAACTTTAGTTTTGCTTTTACTTTTGGTAATAATACCTTGTGCTTTTCGAAAAATTCTTCTTTTGCTAACTCTTTTATATCACCTTCGCTGTTTTTATCTTTCATTATTTCCTCTAAGTCTGAAATTTCCTCTTTCAGCGTGTTATATTCATCAATTATCTTGATTATTGGCCTGAGCTCAGAGTATTCCTTTGAAAGGGTAATGAATTCTTTTTGACTTAAATTGGTAGGATTTTCTAAGTTCCTTTCTATATCACTAAATTTTTTCTTTAAGTCTTGTAAATTATTCTCTATATTCATATAGCACAGATCTAGTATTTTAACTAAGTAATATATACTGAAATAAAAAATTTCTTATATCAAGCAATAACACTATAATATATCTACTACCTCTACTTGAATATAATGGCAAGACAGATAACATCAAGCTGCAATTTCATATTTGGAGCTTCGGACATGAAATCATTACCAGATGAGTCGGCTCCAGAGATTGCGTTTGCTGGTAGATCAAATGTAGGAAAATCCAGTCTGATCAACTTACTGATAAACAGCAAAAAAGCTGCCAGAGTTTCCTCTAAACCTGGATGTACTAGACAAATAAATTTTTACTCTATGTACAATGATAAATTCAGACTTGTTGACCTACCAGGGTATGGTTATTCTCATGCAGGTAAGGAGGAAATTATACAATATTTAAACTTAATTGAGTATTATCTAATTCAAAGAAAAAATCTAAGAAGAGTGTTTGTGTTGATAGATAGCAAGGTAGGATTAAAAGAAATAGACAAAGACTTCATTTATTGGTTAATATATAATAATATTAACTTTAACGTTGTGCTAACAAAAATAGATAAAGTGAGTCAAAAAAGCCTAGATGCCGTTCTAGAAGATACTCAAAAATGGATTAATAATGAGAATGTGTCAATTCATCAAATAAGCATCCGTGTTAAGCATAAAATAATCAAGGTAAGAGATGAGTTTTTCAAGTTTACAAGATAAAAAAATGAAAAGTAGTGAATTTTTAAAGGGTGAAGTATCATTTGAACAAAAAGCAGAAATATTACTTGAAGTGCTGTCTAGCATACCTAGCTTTGTGGGTGAAACTTTTGTCATTAAATGTGGCAGCGTAACGATCTCAGATGAAACACTATTCTATACTTTTGTGCATAATGTTGTCTTATTAAAGCAGCTTGGTATAAATCCGGTGATAGTTCATGACGGAGAATATGAAATTAACTCAGTGTTAAAAATGCTGGGTATGGACAGTAAGTTTGTGAATGGTATCAGACTTACAGACAAAGACACTATGAAAATCATTGAAATGGCACTGTGTGGTTCAGTTAATAAAAAAATTGTTCAGCATATAAATTCTGCTGGTGGTTCAGCTATTGGATTATGTGGAAAAGACGGCAACTTAATAAAAGCTGAAAAGATAAGCGCTACGCTTAAGGAAGACAGATCAAATAACATCGAAAAAATACTAGACATGGGATTCATCGGTAGGCCCACTGAAATCAATCCTGATATATTATTTTTTATTGAAGAATCAGATTTTATACCAGTTATTGCACCTATCGGTCATGGAAAAAATGGGGAAACATATCATATTGATGCCGATAGCACTGCAAGCACAATTGCAATTGCAGTTTCTGCATCTAAAATGATAACCTTTAGCGATACAGGTGAAGAAATAGATAAAATTGGTGGCAGGAGGATATCTGTTAAAAATTTAAATGCATCGATTGATTGTGGCAAAATTCAAGGAGAAAAATTTATTGGAAGGCTTATGGCATATACTAAAATGGTAGAGGAATGTGCTGGAGTTGTTCACATAGTTGATGGTAGAATACCTAACATTATGCTTGATTTATTTACTGAGTATAATTCAAGCATATCAATTGTGAGTGATTTATAACTAGGCTGCTCACAACTACACGAATAGACTTCTTGCATAACCATATGACGAACTTTTCTTGGGAATAGAAACGAAAAAACTTACTTTACAAACTCCGCCAGCCCCCTTATCATAACACTGAAGCTATTTATTTATCTTCGCAATCTCTGCAGTAGATTAATGACAAAAAAACTTAATGTATTTGGCGTAAATCATGCTTAATTTTTTGCACTATGTGCACCTCATGTCTTTATAAAACTTTAGGTTTCTGCCTATACAAGCCGAAACGCGCTTATAAAGCGTTTAAGACAGTAAAAGACGTCAAATAGACAAGGGAGAATTTGAATACTAGCTACCCTGGGGTTTCTTTGCCTTTTTTTTTATTTGATAAATTTCTTAAATATTTATGGCTAAAGTAATTTAGGCCTACCGACAACCGTCATCCCGCTGCTTGTTAGCGGGATCTAGAGATCAACTATGTTTTTTTTAAAATTTTTTATTTGTGTAATTTTGCAACTTCATACGGGCAATACGAGAAATGCTTTTCTCTAATTTTATGTTTTTTGCAACATTGTTGGCGGAGTAATAAGAAAAGCTCTGCAGAACTTTTGGCCCGATATCAATTCGGCTATTGATTTTGTTTTTCAGCACTCGGGAAAACCTTACTTGGGTTAGCTATAGACCCCAAGTGTCAGCTACTTGAACAACATCACTTTGCTTAAAAATTGCAACGTTTGTACACGGTATGACGTTAGCTATTGTGCTACACCTTTCCCCTTTCCCCTGAAACTAAAATCTATATACTTAACTTTAGAAACTTCAAAATACGATGCGATCTAATATTAGAGAGTTATTTTGCTATATAAAGCCTAATCTATCTTATTTCATCATAGCTTTTATTGCAGTTTTATTTTCAGCCTTAACGATCCTCCTCTTTGGCAGAGGCTTAAGCAACATAATTGATTCTGGCACAGAGCACGATTTTACTACCAAACTATTAGTTGCAATACTTATAGTTTTAGCCATTTCTCTCACTGCATTTACTCGGTTATATTTCATTGGCATTGGCAGCGAGAAAGTTATCGCAAGAATCAGATATGACTTATATAGCAGTATCACTGACTTGCAACCAAGTTTCTTTGAGAACACAGGCGTACAAGATGTTATCTCAGCACTCATTACTGATACCTCTGCGCTGCAATCAATAATAAATAGCAGCCTACTCACCATATTGCGAAATTTTGTAATATTAATTGGCAGTGTTGCCATGTTATTATATACAAATCTGCACCTAACTGCGTATGCAGCCGCAATAGTACCTATACTACTCATTATTATGACCTCATTTGGAAAAAAAGTGCGTAGCTATGCACGCTTTGCCCAGGATAAATTAAGTGAGCTTGCATCACTTAGTGAGGAAAATTTTCGATCTATAGTGACTATCAAATCCTTTGTACTCGAAGAAAATGAAAAAACCCGTTTTAAGGAGTATTTAAACTCAGTATCAAAATCATACGTAAAATTAGTACTCTTGCGTGCTATTTTAGTAACTCTAGTTATCACGTGTGTGATAGGTTCACTAGTTGTTTTGCTCTTTTTTGGTATTAAAGAAGTCTTAAGCAATAATATAACTATTGGAGAACTCTCCTCATTTGTGTTTTATTCAGCGCTTGTGGCAGGAGCTATAAATAATTTGAGCGATAATATCAGTGATTTACAACGAGGTCTTGGAATAGTAGAGCGTTTATTTGAATTTAAAAATATGAAAAGCTCTATAGCAGATGCCAATGATCCTATAAAAATTTGTAGTGTTCAAAAAGGAATTTCGTTTAATGGCGTGACATTTTTTTATGAATCTCAGTCTGATAAGCCAGCGTTAAATAACGTATCATTTTCTATAAAGGCAGGTCAAGTAGTATCAATTGTTGGACCATCTGGCAGTGGTAAAAGCACCATTTTAAAACTTCTGCTCCGTTTTCATGATCCAAGCAGAGGCAGCATTACTATCGATGGGCACAATATTAAGTCAATTGCGTTAAATGACCTCAGATTGTTGTTTGGCTTAGTGCCACAAGATAACATAATATTCTCTTGCTCAATAATGGAAAATATACTATATGGCAAACCTGGTGCTGAATATGAAGAAGTGAAGCAAGCAGCTATCAGCGCTTATGCGATGGAATTTATTGATAAGCTGCCTGATAAATTTGATACATTTGTAGGAAAAAGAGGATTAAAACTTTCTGAAGGACAAAAACAACGTATTATAATAGCAAGAGCCATACTCAAAAACCCTCAGGTTTTAATACTGGATGAAGCAACCTCTGCCCTTGATTATAAAAGTGAGAACCTCGTGCAAAAAGCATTAAGCAAGTTAATGCAAAACAGAACAACGATCGTAATTACACACAGACTATCAACTGCACTTAAAACTGACAAGATTATAGTAATTAATCACGGAAAAGTAGAAGAAGTAGGGACTCATGACTCCCTAATAAGTAAAGACGGGTTGTATGCAAAACTGGCGAAGATACAGTGGAATTGAAAGAAAATTTAAATCATATCGTTAGTTGATATGCTAGATTTATAATCAAAGTTATTAAATTTTTAATCATTTTAATTTATAATAATCTCATAGTATTTTTTTAAGGATCATTATGACTTATCATTACAGTAATTTAGCAAAACTACCATGAACAGCTTCTAACTTGCAAGTACCAACTTTAACAGTGTATACGCCTTATACGCCTGCACAGGGACCTTATGCTATTAATCCATGAACAGCTTCTAACTTGCAAATACCAACTTTACCAGTGTGTACGCCTTATACGCCTGCGCAGGGAACTTATACTATTAATCCATGTCATAACCATTTTGATACGTATCATAATTACTATGATACATGCCACAATCCTTGTGATGGATTTGGTTTTTTTTTGTTAGAGGATCGTTTTTTAAACAACTCATAAACGCGTGTCTAGCTATACGCGCTTCCAAGAGCACATGGGAACCCATGTGTTTCACATTTTGCTTGAGAGGATAAGCAAGTTGTTATTCGCAGTGGCTATAGCAGTTCTACCAAAATTTATTTCAGCAACACGACTATACTTACAGTTCCTTTTTGAAATCTTTGCTCGTAGTAAAATTTCTGAACTCTAATATCTACTACTTGTATAATGGCTGGTTTGCCTCTAACTATTGTATAATAAATCTCCACCTTACTTAAGCGTATATATTGAACTGTATCACTATTAAAACCGTATTCTAAAATATATTGCAAATTAAGGATCCCAAATATGCTAATTTTAACCTCAAAATTATAAAATCATTAACTTTTTTATCCTATAATAATTCAATAGTTACTTTTTAAAGGATTTTTATGACTTACAATTTTTCTCCGTATCCACGTATGGATCCATGTATTTCTGCACGTACAGCTTGCATAACTGACCCACGTTACCACCATAACTTTGATCTACGGTACCATCATAGCTTTGACCCATGTTACCATAATCGCTTTGATCCGCGACATGATCGCTTTGACCCGCGGCATGGTGGACTCGACTTAAATATACAGCTTCCTGACTTCGATTTAAGTATACCACCTTGTCCTGCTTGTCCCCCTTGTCCTTCTTATCCACAACCTAAGCCTGAACCTAAACCTAAAGAACCCGTTGATCTTTCAAAGCTTTCAACAAGAATCGATATATTAACTGATGATATTGTTAATGCTCGTACCGAACTACCAACAGGCCTGAAGTCTAAAGAGTGTGCAGCAATTATTCAGGGCAGTGAGAATGACCTTGAGATTAAAGGTGGTAAACTCGTGGGTAATTGTTATAACAATCCTGAATGTGACGCATGTGTAAAAGCAATAAACCTCTCTATACTAGAGAAGCAATATGCTGAACCCTTTATGTCAACGCTAGAAAGCACTGTTTATGTTATATAAAAGTAATGAAATGTGTACATTGTTAGTACACATTTTCACTTTATAGTTAATTTTTTAATAACTCCATTTACTAATGGAATTATTTTATGTTAAAAAGCACCTGTTCTTATCCAAATCAAAAAAATACAAATCGTGCATGTTCATTACCACCTGATACATGTTCTGTCAGTGACATGGTGAGAGTTAATTTGTTCACAAAGCTGGATGATTGTAAAGTCAATAAGAGTAAGTTAATTCATAATAAATGTGGTAAAGATCTTAAGTGTAAGATTGACGATAAGACTATGAATGAACTGAAGAAAGGTCTTAAATGTGAGATTGATGATAAGACTAAGAATGAACTGAAGAAAGGTCTTAAGTTTGAGATTGATGATAAGACTAAGAATGAACTGAAAGAAAATATTAAGAATGAACTGAAGAAAGAGCCTGATACTAAGAATGAACTAGAGAAAGAACCTGATACTGAGAATGAGCTAAAGAAAGAACCTGAGCCTGAACCTACGACTGATAATAATGATCTTAGTTACAGCGAAGGTATGGCTTTCTCTTACCATGGTTACGGCAACGACTTAATATAAACTATAACTTTCCTAATCCAGGAAAGTAAAATAGTTAAGATAACTCTTCAACTAGCCCCACTTATTCGCTATACTGCTACAAGTCTTATAGCTTTTTGGTTAATGAACATTTTCAAACAGGTTTCCTCTCTAATTTCCAGCAAATTAAATGAGTTGAAGCAAAGGGGTTTCATAAATACAAGTGCGGCAAATTTTATTGTAGAGCCTCCAAGCAATAGAGCACATGGTGATATCTATACAAATGTTGCTATGGTGCTTGCAAAGCATGAAAAGAAGAATTCAGTCGAGATTGCAGGGATGTTAGCAAGAGAATTTAAACCTTTTGATGAAGTTGCAAAAGTGGAAATAGCAGGCCCTGGTTTCATCAACATGCACTTAAAAATAGAAGTATGGCATGGAATTTTAAAACAAATAAATGAGCTGAAAACAGAGTTTGGCACCCTAGATATAGGGAACAATCAGGCCATCAATGTTGAGTTTGTATCTGCAAATCCAACTGGTCCACTGCATATTGGTCATGCAAGAGGAGCAGTATTTGGTGACGTTCTGGCAAATTTATTGAAAAAAGTTGGTTATAAAGTTACTAAGGAATACTATATTAATGATGCTGGAGCACAGATAGATACACTAATAAAGTCAGTATATTTGCGGTATAAGGAAGCTCTGGGAGAAAAAATCAGCATCGAAAAAGGTTTATACCCAGGTGAATATTTAAAACCGATAGGGAATGGGCTGGCCAAAAAATATGGCAAGGAGCTTCTAGAAAAGCAAGATAATCAGGTGATTAGGGAATATACTTTAAGTTCTATCTTAGAATTCATAAAGGAAGACATGAACTTACTTGGGGTAAGTCATGATGTTTTTACTTCAGAGTATGAGCTACAAAAAAGTGGCAAAATTGAAGAGAGTATAAAGATATTGTCTGACAAGGGTTTGGTGTATGAAGGGTACCTGGAGAAACCAAAAGGCAAAGAAAGTGAAAATTGGACTCCCAGAAAAGAGATGTTATTTCGCTCTACAAAATTTGGTGATGACGTTGACCGTGCATTGAAGAAAGAGGACGGCAGTTGGACTTATTTTGCCTCAGATATCGCTTACCATTTTGATAAGATATCACGTGGTTTTAACAATATGATTGTAGAGCTTGGTAGTGACCACGGCGGTTATGTCGAAAGGCTCAAAGCAGTCGTCTCTGCGCTGAGTGATAATCAAGCAAAAATAGAGGTAAAACTGCATAATATTGTGAATTTTTTCGAGAATGGCAAACCTGTTAAGATGTCCAAAAGATCAGGAAACTTCCTCACAGCAAGAGATGTAGTGGAAGAAGTTGGCAGGGACATAACTCGTTTTATAATGTTAACACGCAAGAATGATATGGTCTTGGACTTTGATTTTGCTAAAGTTAAAGAACAGTCAAAAGACAACCCTATTTTTTACGTGCAATATGCTCATGCTCGTGCTCATTCGTTAATGCGTAATGCTCCAAAAGAGCTCCCAACAGCAGACCCTTCACTTTTAAAGACAGATGGGGAGCTCTTCCTCATAAAAACCTTAGCAAAGTGGCCAAATGTGATAGAAACAGCGGCAAGGCTTTGTGAGCCACACAGAATTACTTTCTACTTACTTGAAGTTGCAGAAGCGTTTCACGTTTTATGGGGGTATGGCAAGAGTGATTTAAACATGCGGTTCATACTGGAAGACAACTTAAACCTCACCGCTGCAAGAATGTTTCTCGTACAAGCCTTAGCGCACGTCATCGCTTCTGGACTTTCCATCTTTAATATAGAACCTTTGGAAGAGATGAGTTGATTTTTTTGCCATAATACATGATAATTAAAATATTATTGAAGTAGGGTTAAAATTATGACAATGAACTATGAGCAGTTGAAAAGAATGTTAAGCGCGGTTGATAAGGAGGAAGGCTTAAGTAAAGACAACGTAATTGACAAAATAAAAGAGAAATTAAAGAAATACCCAGAAGAATATAAGAAATGGGAAGAAGCTGGTTTTGATGTAGATTACCTATTTGAAATTAAAGATGATACACTAATAGCATATGATCGATTTACGTTATTGCATTTAGCTGTTTTATGTGGCTATGAAAAAATAGTAAACCTTCTAATAGAAAATGATGCAAGTGTTGATGTAGAATACAAAGGGATGACTCCTTTACATTTTGCTGTTGGAGGAGGTCATACAGAGATAGTAGAAATTCTAGTAAAAACGGGGCGAAGGTTGATGCAAAGGCTAATGTAGAAGAATTTAAAGGATATACTCCTCTACATTGTGCTGGTGAAGGAGGTCATACAAAGATAGCAAGAATTCTTATAGCAAATAGGGCAAATGTTAATGCAAAGGCTGATCATCTAGAAAAAACAAAAGGTATTACTCCTTTACATCGCGCTGCTGTAAAGGGCCATACAGAAGCAGTAAAAATTCTTATAGCAAATGGTGCAGATCCTTTATTAAAGAATAAAGATGGTAAAACTCCGAGAGATTTAGCTGAACGTGACTTTATAAAGAAGCTTCTGAAAGAAGCAGAAGAAAAACAACTGGTGCACCAAGCATTTACATAAAAGTATTTCTGCCGGTGGTGCAACCGCATTATTAGGCACTGCTGTAGCAGTGGCACTTTTTGCAACTGGAACGGTTGCAGTTGCAACAGCAGCACTAGCAGTTGGTGGTATCACATATATGATGTTAAAACCTAGTACTGAAATGGATGAAGTAGAAGAAGAACAAGGCATAACTGGGGATGAGCGGAAAGCTTGATCTGCTGGATTCCAGTGTCAGCTACTTTCATGACATCATCCTTTTTTCTGGATCCCAGTATCGGCTACTTGGATGACAGCTAGCCTGACAACCGTCATCCCGCTACGTGTTAGCGGCCGCGGCGGTATAGCTATACTTAAAAATATGGTTGAATAGTTGTTAATAATAGTGTATAATTATTAATCTTTTCTCAGTATTTTTACTATGGCTCTTTCTAAATTTCTCGATCCAAAGTTAGATTTAACATTTAAGAAAATCTTTGGCACTGAAAAAAATAAGAATATTCTTATTCACTTTTTGAACGATATTTTAGGATGTACTGAAGTCAATACTATACAAGAAGTAGAATTCTTAAGCACCATTATAGACCCTGAAATTGCTTCTGATAAACAAAGCATTGTTGATGTTCTTTGCAGGGATTCTAGTGGGAACAGGTATATAATTGAGATGCAGCTCACTTGTGATAAAGGCTTTGAAAAACGTGCACAACTTTATGCTGCTAAGGCTTACTCAAGACAAGCTGATAAATCTGGTAAATACGTTGATTTAAAGAAGATTTTCTTTATCGCGATTTCAAATTGCACCTTATTCCCTGATAAGCTTGACTATATATCTAGCCATACCATAAGAGATGAGAAAACCAATGAGCATGACTTAAAAGATTTTCAATTTATCTTCATAGAGCTGCCAAAATTTCCTAAGAGTAGAGAAGAACAACTAGAAAATGTAGTAGACCGTTGGCTATTTTTTTTCAAATATGCAGATGAAACAACGGACGAAGATATCAGAAAAATCGCGGAAAAATCACCAATAATAAAGCTAGCATATGATGAATTAGATAAGTTTCACTGGAATGAAAAAGATCTAGTGGCTTATGAAGAAAGAATAATGGATCTGCGCAAAGAAGAAGCCATTCTTGAATACAGACTTGATCTTGCTAAAGAGGAAGGTAGAAAAGAAAGGGAAATTGAAGTTGCAAAAGCAATGCTGGCTAATAATGTTGATATCAACACTATTGTCAAGTTTACTGGCCTTTCTATTAGTGAGATTGAAGAATTAAGTGGAAATCTGTGAACGGTCACGAAAAATATAAGTTTTTGCGATAAACGACATAGTGATGTATTTGTTGTTCAGCATGTCAGTGGAATATTTTCTGAAAAATTTCCATATAACTCTTTCAGATTTCATAATATCTCTTGCCACTCATCTGAACAGATACCCATTTTGGAGGGGTACCAATAATAGGTGTGAGCGGGTGACCACTAGTCCACAAGCATAACACGCTCACGAAACTTTAATGCGATAGCTTGATTTCTACTGAAAGACAGCATTATGCCAAGTGCGATGCTCGAAGAAAAAAGAGAAGAACCACCATAGCTAAGTAGTGGCAGGGTTATGCCGGTGGTGGGAAAAACACTCAATGTTACCCCTGTGTTTATTATGAATTGTGTGATGAATTGAATTGAGATACCAAGAATCACCAATAGATTGAATAATTCATTTTCTCTATATGCAACGTAAAGCAAGCGGGCGGAAATGATGCCAAATAACATCAATGTGGCTAAGCACGTAATCAAACCAAATTCTTCTGCTAAAACAGAAAACACAAAATCTGTATGACAATCAGGAAGAGAGGTTTTTACGCTACCTTCACCAGGTCCAACTCCAGTTAATTGACCTCTTTTGAATGCTTCTAATGATTTTGTGACTTGAAAGTTATCGCGTTGCGTAAAAAAGACAAAACTGTAAATCCTTTGCTTTATATGTGGGAGGCATAAGTAAGCTATTGTAGTTCCAGTTGTGGCCATTCCTATTATGCATAGAAAGTATAAAAGTGGTGTACATGCAATAAACATTTGACCAATAAAAGAATATGTTAAAAGCATGGACATACTGAAATCAGGTTGCAAAAGTAACAACACAAAAACTAACAGAAATATTATGATTGATATGTGCATTTTAAACTTCATTCCGCTGGCTAAGATACTAGCTATAACAACAGAAAAAAATGGCCTTACGAACTCAGATGGTTGAACTGAAATTTTGACAATATGTAACCATCGTTTCGCACCTTTTACCTCTATACCAAGTATTATCGCAGCTGCCACTAAAATAGTAAATAAAATGAAACCTGCGAATGAGAGGTTAAGTATAGTTCTTGTGTTGAGAAAAGAAAATGTCACCAGGGTAATTAGTGACAGGACTATATAAATTGTATGGCGCCGTATAAAATAATCTTGTGGTAAAGAAAGACGCTGCGCAATTACAGGGCTTGCTGAATAAACAAGAATGAAGCTTATAGTGAGCAAAAAAAACACTGGAAGGATGAGATAATAATCCAGCGTTCTATACCAGAATTTAATATTCATTTTGTTCCAATGTGTAATGCCACTATTCCATAGCTCATATTATGAAACTCAACATTCTTAAAGCCTACCTCTTCAATTTCCATTTTAAAATCAGCCTGAGTTGGAAACTCTCTAATGCTCTTCACTAAATATTCATAAGAACTCCTGTCTTTAGCAACTATGCTGCCAATTTTAGGAATTACTTTAAATGAATATAAGTCATAAAGTTTGGTAAATATCTCATTTTGATAGTGCATAGGGGCAAATTCTAAGCAGATAAATTTTCCATGTGGTTTTAATACCCTGTGCGCCTCACTTAAAGCCTTCTTGCGTTCAGAAACGTTTCGAATGCCAAAAGCTATTGTGCAATAGTCAAATTCGTAGTCTTCAAATGGTAAACTTTCTGCATTCGCACATACCCAATCAAAATTAATTTGGTTTGAATTTATAGCTTTATCACGTCCTCTGCTTAGCATATTTTGATTTATGTCACATACTGTAACCTTAGCACTTGGCTCTTTTCTTACTATTCTTATTGCTATATCTCCAGTTCCTCCAGCAACATCTAAAATCTTAGAGTTTTTTGTAAAATGCACACTATTTACCATCTTATCTTTCCATAATCTGTGCATTCCGAGGCTCATTATATCATTCATGGTGTCGTAGCGACTTGCCACGGAATCGAATACCTCTTTAACTAATTGTGATTTCTTCTCGATTTTTATAGTAGACATTACGTAAAGTCGCTCAACTCCTTTATAATTAGTAAAAATTAATTTGAATTAACACAAATGTCAACGACAGGCCTTGAGCCTGTTGAAATCTTCTTCAGCGTGGTATGATGACCGAGTTAGTGGGCTTGATGCAACCACTAAGAAACCTTTGGAGTAAGCAACGTATTTATAATGCTCAAATTCCTCTGGGGTAACATACCTATCAAGTTTTGCATGTTTTGGAGTTGGTTGTAGATATTGACCAATTGTAATAAAATCAACCTCAGCACTGCGCAAATCGTCCATAACCTGAAGTATTTCCTCTTTTGTTTCTCCAAGACCAACCATAAGCCCTGACTTTGTGAAAACTTTAGGATTAATCTGCTTTACCATCTTCAACAAATATAGTGAATGAAAATAGCGAGCTCGTGGTCTTATTTTTGCATACAATCTCGGCACTGTTTCAATATTGTGGTTATAGACATCAGGTGATGCAACAGCAATTGCTTCAAATGCTCCTTTCTTATTTAAAAAATCAGGAGTTAAAATCTCTATTGCTGTTTCTGAAGTTATCTTTCTAATTTCTTCTATGCACTGTATAAACTGATTTGCGCCACCATCTGGTAAATCATCACGATCAACAGAGGTAATGACAACATGTTTTAAGTTTAACTTTTTTATCGCTTTTGCTAAATTTTCTGGCTCATGAGGGTCTAGTTTATCAGGAATGCCAGTTGCAACGTTGCAAAAAGCACAAGCACGAGTACAAACAGAACCAAGAATCATCACAGTAGCATGACGTTTATTCCAACATTCACCAATATTTGGACATGCAGCTTCTTCACATACCGTATGTAAGTTATGCAGTTTAACGATGTTTAAAGTTTCATTGAATACTTGACCGGTCGGAGCTTTTGCTCTGAGCCATTGAGGTTTGCTATGCATCTGAAACGGCTAACTCTACCTCTTGCTTTACTAAAACTTTTTTCAACCTTCTTTTTATCTTCTGCGCTTTTTCACTTAGTTTAATCGTTCTTGTGTTGAGCAAAAAAGCATCTAAATCACCTTTGTAATCTATAGTTCTCAAAGTTCTTGTTGCCACACGAAATCTAAACTTTTTATTCAATATATCACTTGTCAACGTAACCTTATGTAAATTTAAAAGAAAGGTACGCTTTGTTTTACGATTCGAATGTGATACCTTATTACCAAAAGATTTTTTTCTATTTGTTAATTCACAAACTCTACTCACTTCAATATACCAAATTATTCTATGTACTTAGATTATCTTATATAGTCAAATAGTCAATACTCTCTTGCTTAATTTTTATACCATATACTGCTTTATAGCCAAAAAATATCGTAATTTTTTCTATTATAAGAGAAATCATATGCTGAATTTCTAATGCTTTACTGCCATTTGTTACTACTAGATGCAATACACCAGAATTTACATTCTGTGCATATGAGATCTTTTTCAGTTTTGTACACTCTGCTATTTCTTTCCCTACTATATTTCGCCAGTTTAAAATCAGACGTATTTCATTTTTGCTAATCTTATTTTTCATGCATTTTAATGCGTAATTTTCAATTATAGACTTTAATTTTTTTGGACCGCTACGTTTGAGCATTTTTCTGTTTTGTTTCTAGTATAACTAAATAAGTAAGGTTTACTACTACATTGGATTTCCTCAGTGCCAAATCCAAGTAGCTAACACTGGGATGACAACCTTCTAACTACTTTACAAACCTCTAGCCTCACACCATAAAAGCAGTATTTTTATGTAACAATCTACCTTAACGTAGCACTTGTTAAGTAAGTCGTTCCATTCAAAAATTTTTGTTTTGCCTCATAATTAACCTTCTAGCTGTTTTAATTGTAATTAGTTAAATTATTATTAACCTGAGTGAATTTTAAATTAGATTTAAAAAGTACAGTATTGTCTAAAATGAATGATATACGGTGTCCGAATTTTAGACTCCTTCTTTTTTGTTGTCATCCCAGTACTTGATACTGGGATCCATTTTTCTTTTTTTTCTGGATTCCAGCGTCACGCGCTAACTTTTAATAGCGATAGTTATTTCTTATTTGTTAAGATCTTTCCTCAATCCAAGCTGCTTGAATGGCTTCGAGTATTTTCTCGTTACAGCGTTTTTCATCATCATCAAATTCCTCTAAACTCAAGACCTTTTTTTTAAGCTCAGTGAATCTGATATTAATTATATTCTCATCTGGAAATTTTTCCTCTAGAGCTTCTACAATATCTTCTATATCAAGCCATTTCATACTTTTTTGTATTTATCTGCTAAGTTAAATTGGTGCCCATGGGGAGACTTGAACTCCCAAGGTCGCAAAACCCACGGATTTTAAGTCCGCTGCGTCTACCGATTCCGCCACACGGGCTTTTTTTTATCTATCTAGAGTAAAACTCTACTACTAAATTGACTTCCATGTCTGCTGAATAAGGAACCTCAGAATATTGAGGTGACCTCAAATACTTCACTGAATGCTCTTTACTATCTGTCTCTAAATAATCCGGAGCCTTGCGCTCTTGTTTTTGTTCAGCCTCTACTACTACAGGGATTTTTGCTGCCCTTTCTCTTATTTTTATTATATCACCTGGTTTCACTCGATAACTCGATATGTCGACCACCTTATCATTAACTGTAACGTGCTTATGAGATATGAGCTGCTTCGCTGCATAAATTGTTGGCACAAGACTAGAGTGGTATAAAACAGAACTGAGCCTTGATTCTAAAATACCGATAAAATTACCAGCCGTATAACCCCTTCTGTTATAAGCATCTAAAAATGTACGTCTGAGCTGCTTACTTGAAATCGCATAGTAAAACTTAAATTTCTTATGCGCAGCAAACTGCTTACCAAAGTCGGATAACTTCTTGAATCCAAGAATACCATGTTGACCTGGAGGGTATTTCCTTTTGTTTACTGGGTCTTTAGCTCTACCCCATAAATTTACACCAAGTCTACGGCTAATCCTATACTTTCTAGTGATAACAGTTGTCATATAAAAACTCTCACGATTTAACTTTAGATTATTAAGGATTTTAGCACTCAGTGTCAACTTGTTTTTGCTGATATAATCTTTTATACTTCATTTTTAAGTTTTTCTATTAACACATGAATCATTCACATTTGGAATCTATGGCAAACGCCATCCGTTTTTTATCAATTGATGCAGTACAAAAAGCAAACTCTGGACACCCAGGTATGCCACTTGGCATGGCAGATGTTGCAACTGTTTTGTTTGCTAAATATCTGAATCATAATCCTGATGATTCTAAATGGTTCAATAGAGATCGCTTTGTTTTATCAAACGGTCATGGGTCAATTTTACTATACTCAATATTATATTTGACAGGTTATACTAGCATAGATGAGCTAAAAAACTTTAGGCAAATGGGATCCAAGACCCCAGGTCATCCAGAGTTTGGCTTGACTTCCGGGGTAGAGGCAACAACAGGCCCGCTCGGTCAGGGGTTTGCCGCTGCTGTTGGCATGGCACTTGCTGAATCAATCCTTAAAAAGCAATTCAGAATCAATCACTACACTTACGTAATGCTAGGGGATGGCTGTCTTATGGAAGGAATAAGCCATGAAGCAGCATCACTTGCTGGGCATCTTAAATTGAATAAATTAATAGCCCTTTTTGATGATAATGATATCTCTATAGATGGCACTACTTGCCTTTCCTGCTCTGATGATGTAGAGAAACGCTTCTTAGCGTATGGATGGAATGTTGACAAAATTGATGGCCATGATTTTGATGCCATATCCCTTGCAATAGAGCAAGCAAAAAAGTCTGATAAACCTACAATGATCTGCTGTAAAACTATTATCGGAAAATTTTCAAGCCGTGCTGGCACATCCTCTGCTCACAGTGGTGCTTTTTCGGAGGAAGACATCAAACAGATGAGAGAGAAATTAAATTGGAATTACGAGCCATTTCATGTGCCAGAAGATGTGAAAAATGCCTGGAAGAAAACTGTTGAGAGAGCAAAACAAAATTACAATTCATTGTCATTCCAGCATGTGACCAGTGAAGAAGAAAAAGAATGGATCCCAGTGTCAAGCACTGGGATGACAGAAGAGAATGCTGGGATGACAGGATATCATGCAGAACTTCAAAGGCGACTAGATGAGCGTCTGCCAGATAACAGCAATTCGGTGTCATTCCAGTGCTTGACACTGGGATCCAGTGAAAATAAAGAACTTCAAAGACGGTTAGATAAACGTCTACCAGACAATATCGATAATGTTTTAGCTGACCTGAAGAAACAAATATGTGAGCTAATGCCAAACGAAGCTACACGTTCTTCTTTCGGCATGGTAATGGAACTTTTAACACAACATATGCCGGAATTAATCGGCGGTTCTGCTGATCTTACTGGGTCAAATTGCACTAAATATAAGCACATACAGGTAATAGATAGTAATAATTATAGTGGTTCTTATGTCCACTATGGAGTGAGAGAACACGCTATGGCAGCATGTATGAATGGTATGGCACTTCACGGCGCGATTCTTCCTTATGGTGGCACTTTTTTGGTATTTTCCGACTACTGTCGTCCTGCTATACGTCTTTCAGCGTTGATGAAGCAGCAGGTTATATATGTAATGACTCATGATTCAATTGGAGTAGGAGAAGATGGCCCAACTCACCAACCAATAGAGCATTTAGCTTCTTTGCGTGCTATACCAAATCTATATGTTTTTAGGCCAGCCGATGCAGTTGAAACTCTAGAGTGTGTTAGCATTACACTCGAAAAAAAAGAATCACCTGCACTGTTTGCGCTCTCAAGGCAAAACGTAAGTTACATGCGCAAATTCTATTCTGATATCGATCAATCTGCTAATCTATCGAAGTTTGGTGCATATATTTTGTGTGAATGTTCAAAAGAATTAAAAGTAACAATATTTGCTACGGGGTCCGAGGTTGAAATTGCAGTTGAAGCAAGGGAGAAATTGCAGGAAAAGGGTATAGGTACAAGGGTTGTTTCTATGCCATGCTGGAGGCTTTTTGATGAGCAAAGTGATGAATATAAAGCAGCGATATTAAATAATGACAGCATCAAAGTTGCAATTGAAGCTGGAAGTGAAATGGGTTGGCATAAATATATAGGTTCAAACGGTATATTTATTGGCATGAAAAGCTTTGGAGAATCAGCACCTTATAAAACACTTTATGAGCATTTTAATATCAGCGCAGATCATGTAGTAAAATGTGTGTGTGAGAAACTGATTTATATTCAGTGACCTCTTGCATTACTCTACACATCCGTGTCCGTTGCACTATAACGATCACCACTATTATCTCCTTCGTCTAATGAATCGGATCTAAGTAGAGAAACATTAGCATCGGTTTGTGATGTAGATTCATCAATTTTTTCTTTGTTAGACCCAAACAACCATGAAAAAAAAACACCAAAAAATGATGCAATTAATGAAAAAGGCTTCATAAGTATACTAAACAAACTACCAAAAAAAGAACTCGGCTGTTCTTCTGTTTGTGAAGTTGATGATCCACCCACTGAACCATCATCAGGGTTTTGTGCGTTTGTTAATAGAGCTTTTATTTCCTCGTTAATACTAAAATCGAAAGGAGTCCTGCCATCTTCATCTTTTATATTAACATTTGCCTTTGCTTTTATTAGGGCGTCTACTATTTCTTTGTTGTTATTTTCAGCAGCCCAATGTAAAGGAGTTTTCCCTTTTTCATCTGTTGCATTAACCTGTACTTTTCCTTCTTCATCCAACAGATTTTTTACATCATCAATATTACCGCTTTTAGCAGCCTGAATTAAATCATTACCTATATCTTCATTTACATTACTCATCCCACACCTCTCTTTAAAACTATATTGTTATAATAAAACCGTTAATAATCTATGACCTTTATGTTCCTGGATCACGCAAATAATGCCCGTGTTTTTCAGTACATTTGAGCAGGCTGTACATAAGAATTGCAATTGTAGAGCATATTATTGTTAATAGTAAATTTGGTAAAATGCCATAGCGAAAAAATTTTCCTACTATATATATTCCAATAGCCCCAAACATCATATTGCAGAATGAGAGGACTGCACTACCAAGCCCTATACCTTTGATCGTTTCTAAAGCAGAAGTTACGTTATTGCTGATTACTAATGCAAGCCCAATATTGGCTGGAATCCAGGCAACTTGAAGAATTAATATATTTAACTTGTCCGCGAAATAAAAATATACCAATAAACTATCGGATATTATCGGTAACACCAAACCTATTATTAGCATTTTGCTAACCCCTACTTTTGGTACATACCTTCTATTAATTAAAGTTCCAATTATGTAAAATATGACTATGATCGATATGAGGTAGCCAAAATACTGTACTTCAATGCCCATTGATTCAAATATGAACGGGTAGTTAGCAACATATGCCCAAAGCCACATGAAAGTTAATCCATGAATGGCTGAAAACCCAAGGAAACGATAATTTCTAAATATTGATATATATTGCTTGAAGATATTAGTAGTTATACTGGTTTCATTTTTATTCACAGTGAGTGTTTCTTGTAACTTAAAGTAAATAAAAATAAGCATAGCAATTGCCGCAAGTGATATAATAAAAAACAAAAATTTCCAACTATACCCATGTGAAATTATATAACCGCCCACCACTGGAGCTATTCCAGGTGAGAGTGCCACTACCAAATTTAACTTTGAAATTACTCTCGAGTATTCACTACCCGAGTACATATCCCTTATTGCTGCATACCCAACAACACCTGCAACACCAGCCCCTGCTCCTTGTATGAAGCGAATTAGTATCAAGAGCATAATACTGTCGGCTATATAACACATGACACTTGCCAAAGTAAAAATTGCCATACCAATCAGCATCATTGGACGCCTACCATAATGGTCCGATAATGGACCATAAATTAATCCAGATACTGCAAATCCAACTAGATTCAAGCTAATTGTAAGCTGCACTACACTGCCTTCTACTTTAAAATAATTGGCAATGCTTGGTAGTGCAACTGAGTATAGGTCAGTTGCCATATCGACAATTGCTACAGACAATATCATAATAAGAGAGATGATATTTTGCGAAAGAGCTGTTTTCACTTAATGATTTACTGGATTAAATATACTTGATTATAATATATTTTTTTCATTAGTATAAGTACAATGTTACATAGTAAACGATGTCATTCGAGTAGCGGACACTGGAATCTTAAGCTAAAATCATAAAAAGCGTGAATTTCAATATCTTATCTTCAATTATTCAGGTTTAAGTTTAAATACTGAGCATCAATTGTTCAGGACCTTTGCTTCCGTGTTATCCAACGAATCACCATAAGTCACTGCTTTGAGGTAAAATTTTCTCCCTGATTGCACTTCAAAAGAAATTATTGAATCATCAAGTAAGGTAAATTTCTCACCTCCTGTATGCTCATACTCTTTAGTACCTTTTTGCCCTCTAATTAGGTTGCTAAGCTTATATTTATTTTTATCTATGAGTTTAATACTCTGGAATTTCACTATCTCTTTTCCGATTAATGCTGAATTTGAAACGATAATTCCTAGCAGCTTACCAAAACGTAATACTATTACAAGCCCCTCATCGGTAGATTCCATTACATATCCGTAAGTAGACTGTTTATTTATGCTTGTGATAGGCTTATAATCCTTATCGTTGTACGAAATAAAGAGTGTTGCTCCTTTCCAATTCTTTTCCTCATTAATTAAAGTAAAGCTTGCGCTATTACCTTTAACATACGGTAAATCTGTCATTTCTATGATGGTTTTGCTGATGTGAGAAGGAGGGTATTCCTTCAGCATAAGTGACCTTGTTAAAGGAAAAGAAAGCTTATATATAGAGTGATCATAACCAACGCCAATTACTTGAATGGACATGCTTTCAAATTTTGTTTTTATAATTCTCACCGTATGCTTTTTCTCACCGTCTAAAATCGTCATTACATCACTTGGCACAAGCCACGCATATTTTATCGGCAGCTTGAAATTGTATATATTTCTCTCTTGCCACGAAGAATAAAGTAAAACCTCAGCTATATTTTGTGCCTCTCCCTCCTCCATAATGAGCGGTATTTCAACTGTTGCAGCAGTGCCTTGCTTTGGCAACTCAGCATATTTAACATCAATTGGATAGCCAAAATTGCGATTAAAATAAACGACGTTAACTTTATTGTTTAAATCCAGTTGACTAATATTAACAAGTTGCATTTGCTTTGAATTGTTACTGAAAACCGTTTCACCAATTGGCATTACAATTGTAACTCCTCTGCCCTTTTGGACAAATTTCAGTTTAGAGCCCTGTTCAACCACATCAAAAAATAGCAACTTTGCAGCATTTTAATAATTGAACGTACGGGTTGCTGGTCGTTTATCACATATCCAGACAATAACCCTTTGACGTTGCTTGTATCGAACTGATTGCTTTTTAAACCTGTTTTTTGTAACAAATCCAATAAAACATCGGAAATATTAAGCTGTAAAAGCTTTCCCTGAATCCAATGTCCTGACTGCCAGTTATGGCAGTCAGCCCACACATCACATAAATTGGGAAAGTAAGGAAATGGCCTTGCATCCCATGCCCAGAGAAACATTTTTTCTACCATTTCTGAGCCTTGCCACTTCTTTAGCGTTCCTTCAATTGCAATTTTTTGTGAAAGAAAGCTCACCTCTCCGTTTGAATATCGTGGATATTTACTCTCTATGCTGCCTTTGTCAACAAACACATTTGGCTCATTAGTGCAGCCGTTCATACTGGGAAATCCATATTCAGTAAACCATATTTTTTCATTTTTGGTTGCCATTTTGTTTTACCACCACCGGGGTTTATGTGAGTTTCACTCCACCATTTCTCTATATTTTTCCACGCATACCTGCTGTCGTTATACTTTACTTTTTCAGGCTCACTTTTTGAGTAATCATAGAAATAATCATACCCCACTCCACTGCTCCAACCACTCATTACATCTTCCGCATAATAGCCAAAAGGAGGCTCTAGACCATCAGTCAGTGGAAAATAAGCATCTATGCCAACAACGTCGATGAACTGTGAAGACCACAGTTCATCCATATTATACCAACCATCATATGAGTGGTATTCGCTCCAATCCGCAGCGTAAGTTACTGTTACTTCTTTTCCAAGATCAAGTTTTATCTGCTTTGCAAGCTTAACTAGCTCTGCCACTGCAGGGTAATTACCTTTTTCATCTCTGATTTTGGTAAGTTCAACAAATTCAGAACCAATGATAAACCTTTCCACTTTAGTTTGTTTGGCAATGCTTGCATAATGCTCTATAAATTTGTTGTACTGATTCTTAAAAAAATCACTTATATCTTGAGGAGCCCCACTCAATCTTCCTCGCCACTCTTTGTTCTTTGTATCAAGTAAGGGCATCGGATAGAGCATCACCTTGTAGCCTCTGCTGTGTAGCTCTTCTATATATCTTATTAGCGCTGAATCACTAACTGTGCCACCATATCTTGGGTTTCCATTATCGTCTTTTGAAATTAGCTGAGCATCATCTCTGGTACTACTTCCTACTTGCCAATCATCAGGTAATATTGCGGAATCATCTTGAAATTCAACTGCAGGGTATATTTTGCAATCTTTAATGTTCAGATCATTCACAAACCAATTGACTACTACCGATACCCACTCAACATTTGGTAAATCTCCCTTTAATTGATCCAAAGAAAGCACTGCATCGCTCTTTCTAGTGTGGTTGTTATGATTTACCCTTTGTGCTAGCCCATATGGGATATATTGGTTGCTGCTTATTTTCTCTTGCGCGATTTTCTTCTGTATTTTTGTATCATATACAAACTCTCCTGAGCCTGGTATTATATTGATATTCTGAATATTTTCTACTACTGAAAATCCGCTAGGCTTTAATATAGTCTGCACTTCAAATGTGAATACCGGAACGCGGTTATTATAGTCTGCTAAAGGAAAATTCTTGATGACTATGTAAGATATTCCCCTATAAGCCGGCACACCTTCGATTGACGACATAAATGGATCAGGATTTTGGTCTTCTGTACCACGGTAAAAAGTATAATCTATTTCATCAAAGCTAAGTGATGTTGTATCTGCCCAGATTCTGTTTAATTTTTCTACTTTCCCCTTGCAGATCGCAATTGCAAGCGTTGCATAGTAATTATACTCAACATTCATACCTCTTCCAATTTTGCTTTTGGTGGTTATCGCCTCTTCTTTTATTGGCTGTGACCAAATAATGTTCCCTGCAATGCGAGCAGTGCCATAGGTTGAGGTTTGAACTTGCAGATTTTTTAGTCTCGCACCATGCGTTACTTTCTGCTCAGCATCAAGGCTAAACATCGCACCATCAAGCTGCGCACCAAGAAGAGCACCGAGTTCTGAGCCGATAATCTGGCCAATTGGACCAAAAATGCTGCCTGCTTGACCAAAAATTGATGATAAAATTATTGTGGACATGATAATCCTCCTTTTGATAGATTTTTTTGAAATTGTTGAGAAAGATCCAAGTGTCACGCTACTTGGATGACACCTATAACCTTGTCATTCCAGTGCTTCCTCCTTTGTCATCCCAGTGTCTGAGCACTGGGATGACAGATACTATGATAAGAAATTCAACAGCTTACAATGAATAGTTGAAGTTTTTAATCAAGAAAAGCACATGAGTAAATCATGTAGCTATAATCATTGTAAGCAACAATGAAAAAGTGCGGAAGTAGAAATTTGGGTTGATTGTATATTAATTCTTAGTATAATTTAGCATTATTATAAAAACTGGTGGCGCTAATGAAATTTGAAATGTTGGAAGAGAATAGTAAAAGAGTCTTGTCTGGTACAAAATGGATTACTAATGTTGGTCAAAACTATCTTGCATCACTGAATAATAGCACTAAACCAACTAGTTCTGGAAAAAAATTAATCAACGCTTTTTTACTTGTTCCAATCATCGTGCCTACTGCTATAACAGCATTATCTCTTAGCTTAACTATGCTTTTTTTGAATGCTGTTAGTGCTCAAAAAGATGATTCTAAATTATCTAAAGTAATAAAGTTTATAGTTAAATCTCTAATCTGTATAGCTGCTGCTGTGGTTTTAATTCTGTGCATTGTATTAAATCTAATAATTTCACTGATACCGTTTCTTATTTTTCGAGCCATCAATAAAGACATGTTTGGTCAAAAAAACATAGAAAACGATGGAGGTCAAACAGTAAATAAAGTTGAGGCAAATAATGGCGAAGAATATAATAAGCGTGTTGAAGAAGAAGCTAATAAGTTAGGGCAACAGGATGATACGGAGCAGGATCAATTAAATACTGATTTACGTCAATCATTAACAAGAAGTGGTCAGCTACATAATCAAGCAAATATAGAGGGAATATCTCGAGTAGTAGAAGGTGTAGATGAGACTGTTATAGCAAAGCATATAAATAATGAAGGTATACAAGATGGTAAAGCAGTGATACAAGCACTTGGAAATGATCGTAGTGTAAGCATGAAAGGAATCATGATTGGAGATCTTCGTAGTCAACAAAAAGGTTTTGCTACTGGTTTCAGCTTTCAATGTAATATTCTTCCAGAAAATGGTGTAGATTTTCAATTTGGCATGAGCATGCGTACAGGAGATACTAAACAAGAAGCAAAACAAGCGCTAATGCAAAGTGAATTAGCGTGAACTTTGCTATTTGGTGATAGTGGGATATTGTCTATAGAGCAGCTTAGTAGCTCACAACAAAAGTAGTAATCACTTCACCAGCGGCAAAGTGATACCATGCTGATTCATATATTTTCCTTTCATATCATCATATGATTTTTCACACTCACTTTCGCCGCTTAAAAATACGAATTGGCATGCGCCTTCATTAGCGTAAATTTTTGCAGGAAGTGGGGTGGTGTTTGAGAATTCGAGTGTGACATGACCTTCCCATCCAGGTTCTAAGGGAGTAACGTTTACTATAATTCCACACCTTGCGTAAGTTGATTTACCAACACAAATGACCAGTACATTTCTTGGTATACGAAAATATTCCACTGTACTTGCAAGCACAAAGCTATTTGGTGGAATTATGCATACGTCTGTTTCTTTATCTATAAAACTATTCTCAGAGAAATTTTTAGGGTCTACGATGGCTGAATTAACGTTAGTAAAAATTTTAAATTTATTATCCACTCTTGCATCATACCCATAAGACGATAGTCCGAAAGATATAACACCTTTGCTGCTTTTGTGATCCACAAAAGGCTCTATCATCCCAAAATTTTCAGCTTTTTCTCTTATCCATTTATCTGGCATAACTGCCATAATTGCCCCTTAAAGTTGTGTAATACTTACAATAATATAAAATAAAATTTAAATGTAAACTGTAGCTTTTGTCATGCAATTAAAGCTTTTCAGTTTGATTTTTTATTACAATAATTAGATTTATGTTCTTAACTAAAAATAATGCTTAGAAACTTTTTCCTGATTTTTGTATTCGTATTATTCACACCGCTGTCAAATACTGATGCCAGGAAATACATCAGAATTGTTGGATCTTCAACCGTTTTTCCTTTTATCTCATTTGTAGCCGAGGAGTTCAATCGTGTATTCTCTTTTAAGACTCCAGTTGTAGAATCAATAGGAAGTGGATCAGGGTTCAAAATGTTTTGCTCAGGAATAGGGGAAGACACGCCAGACATCACCACTTCATCTCGTCCTATGAAGGAAGTAGAAAGAGAACTATGTAAAAGAAATAAAATTAATGAAGTGATAGAGATCATCATTGGCTATGATGGAATTGTCATTGCAAATTCAAATCAAAGCCATAGATTTGATTTCACAAAGAAGGACTTATTTGAAACTTTATCTGCATATTCTCAAGAAAATGATAAATTAGTAAAAAATAATAAGAAGTTTTGGTCTGATGTAAATCAAGCCTTACCAAAAACAGAAATTGAAATTTATGGTCCACATCAAAATACAGGCACATACGAAACTTTGGTTAATTCTATTATGTTCAATCAATATTCATGCATGAACTCGAGAATTTTCAAAGAGAATTATAAAGATCAGGAAGAAAGAAAGAAAGCATGTGGTAATATAAGGGATGACGGAAGGTATATAGAAGTTGGAATTAATGAAAACATAATAATACAAAAATTGAAAAGTAACAAGAACGCTTTAGGGATATTTAGTTTTAGCTTTTTAATGAGGAATCAAGATAAAATACAAGGGAGCACAATTGCAGGAATTGAGCCAACTTACGAAAATATATCATTGGGAAAATATATATTAGCAAGACCTCTATACCTTTATATAAAGAAAGAACACCTGGATACTGTTGATGGATTAAGAGAATTCATAAAAGAAATTATAGATTCGATCGGCATTGAAGATGGGTACCTATCTAGGCTTAGTCTAATCCCACTTTCAAGTGAAGATATAAAGAAAGCTTCAGCAAAGGTCTTTGAGATAATGTGATATCCAGCAAGCCACCTATGGTGGCCGCTGGGATGATATTATGCTGCTTTTTCTTTTTGTGTAAACGGTTTTTCTACACTTGGATTTTCCACTTTCTCACGAACCTTAGCAATACCAGCACCTATTAATATAACGGCTGCCAAAGCTGTTAAAGCTAATGCAACTGCAGGATACGTCAGCACATAGGCTGCAACAGCACCAGCTGCGCATAGTCTAACAACGCTTAGAGCAATCTTCCCTTTGTTTCACTCCAGAAGGTTGTATCGTTCTTTTCTGTGGTTTTGTTGTCTGCAGTAGGTTCAGTAGTGTTAGTTGCTATAGGAGCAGTAAGCAAACTTTCTTGCTTTGCTAGCTCAAGCGTTTGTTTATCTTCTTCCTCAAGAATAGGGTCATTGAGTTGTATGTCTCTTTGCCGTCTATAATCCTTAACTTCTTGAATAAAGTCTTCAAGCCATCCCTCACCAGCCATATCAGCATGCATTTTTTATCGCTCTTCAAGAAAATCTATTATATAGTTACGTCCTGTATTTTGACCTTCTCTATTAACCATGTAGTCTTCAAGCCATCCCTCACCAGCTATATTACCATACATTTCTTGTCGCTCTTCAAGAGAATCTATTATATAGTTACGTCCTGTATTTTGACCTTCTCTGTAGTCTTCAAGCCAGGAGTTACGAACATCAGGGGAAGCTTTATCCCAAAGAAGTTTAGTGATCTCTTTATATCTTTTTTAATTCTTCTTTGTCAAGATTTCTTTCATAGTCAACTATCAGAGGATAAACTAAAAGGGGATCTACGTCTCCATCATTCCAATCTACCTCTCGCTCTAAAACACTTTTTACATCTTCACCATAATTCTCTAATGCTGCTTTAACTTGATTAACATTAAGACTTTTTATTACATGTCTTAGTTCAATATTAAGACCCATTACTCTCCTGTGCTCTTCCATTTCTTGAATAACTGTTTTAAGAGCAGTTATGTCACTAAGGCCAGTTTCTCTTTGAAAGTTTTGAAAACTCTCTATTGCATTATCACACACAGAATCACGAGTTTTTTGATTAGCTTCCTCCCAAATTAGTTTAATGATCTCTACTTGAGCTTCAACTGCAATGTTAAGACGAACAATAGCAAGATCTAAATGGTATCTTTGCCACTAATCGGAGTTTCCTTGTGTCTCAAAGCTGCTTGTATATCATCATATTCATTATCGTTAAATATGTCCTGGACCGTTTTAAGGTTGTTATTGATGATTGCTCTTATTAATAAAGTTTAATTATTACACATTTACAAGTAAGTCAAGTATATTGTTAATAAAGGCCAACAAAATGCTTGACGTTAGAGTAGCTTTTATGGCTTTGTATAGCGAGGAAATAACTCTATGAAAAATCATCAACGTTTACAAATTTTACGTTCAATTGTATTTATTGTGGGAATATTCCTATTGTTATTTAGCTTAGCAATGCTTATTCCTGCTATTACTAATAAATATCTCAGCTACGAATGGAAAAATTTTCTCGCTGGATTCATAATTACCTGCACATCTGGCGTAATTTTTATTTTACTCGGTAAATTAAATGGCATGCCGGCAATTTTTGCGATTACTAGTTGCACCTGGATTGCCTTGTCTTTGTTTGCAGCTATTCCTTTCTATTTTGATAATCTGAGCTATGTTGATGCATTATTTGAAACGATATCTGGCATCACAACCACAGGGGCAACTATATTTAATGATATTGAAAAACAATCTCCAGGAATACTGCTATGGAGAGCAATGCTACACGGCATAGGGGGTTTTGGCGTAATCACTTTAGGAATTGCAGTTTTTCCTATGTTTAAGATTCTCAGCCTAAATAATTTACTTTATTCTGAATATTCAGATGCTACAAAAAGGAAGTTGCCGAACACGCGAAGCGTAGTAATTCATATTACAGCAATATATTATGGCCTAATTTTGTTATGTATATTTTCCTATTATCTGTCTGGTATGCCACTATTTGACGCAATATGTCACGGAATGTCCGCTGTATCAACTGGTGGATTTGCTAACTATAATGATTCTATAGGGCACTACAATAACCCTATGTTAGAAGTCATAACGATCATTTTTATGATTTTGGGTTCTCTGCCTTTTCTTAGCTATTTAAAAATCATAAGACGGTTAGACATTTGCTATGATGAACAGGTCTCTTACTTTGTTAAGATAGCTATTGTTTCATCTTTATTTGCTTGTTTTTGGTTGTATCAAAATGTTAATTTAGGAGTGTCATTATCATTTAGATACAGCACGTTTACCATCACCTCTTTAATTACGTCAACTGGTTATGCAATCTGTAATCATATAGATTGGAGCTTCATTTCAGTCTTAGCTTTTTTTCTAACCTTTGTTGGTGGATGTAGTGGTTCTTCAAGTGGTGGCATCAAAATCTTTCGTTTGATCATTTTTCTAAAGTCTATAGGAAATCACTTTCGCCTTTTATTAAACCCAGGTGCAGGTAATAGGGTAAAATTCAACGGAAAAACCCTGGAGAATGATGAAGTTCACTCTGTCTTTATATTTTTTGCAATTTTCATGTTAACGTTTACCATTTCATCAATAGTGATGTCTTACTTAAGCAATGCAGACTTTATAACTAGCATCAGCTCAGTCTCTGCAACGCTTACAAATTCTGGCCAGGGATTTAGTAATTTAATAGGCCCTTCAGGTAACTATTCTTCTTTCAGTAATGAAGTAAAATTATTTTTGTCGTTTTTGATGCTGCTTGGTAGACTTGAAATATTGCCAATCTATCTTTGTATAGGTAATTTATTCTTATTTAATAGAAAGAAATAGTTGGTAAAGTTGTGAAACTTGATATTGTCAACTGTTTAATAAAAAGATCGTAGCTAAACCAAGAAATATAAGAGCTGAGAGAATATCAGTTGTTGCCGATGTTAGGATTGAAGAAGAAACTGCAGGGTCAGACTTTAAACGGTGAAGCATTATAGGAATGAAAGTTCCGATGAACGTTGCAATAATTGACATCATAATCATGGAGACCACAAAAATCATCTCCACTTTGAAATTGTGAAATCTTATTGCTAATACTACGAGTGAAATGGTAGATAAAATTACCCCGTTTATAAGACCTATTAAAAATTCTTTCATCAGTACTCTTTTTGCATTTTGCTCAGTTAGATATTTTGTTGCGATTGCCCGGATGGTTAGCGTTACTGTTTGGGATCCTGCATTTCCGCTCATTGATGCAATTATCGGCATGATTATTGGCAGTACTATAAAACTTTTTATTACATCATCGAAAAAGCCAACTACTATGGAACACATTGTTGCAGCTAAGAGGTTAAACAGTAACCAAGGTAGCCTTTTAATTATAGTTTTATGTATAGGGGCATTTATATCGGCTTTAGAAGATACACCGCTTATTTTGAGTACATCCTCTTCTGTTTCTTGTTGAACAACTTTTATCACATCTTCAATTAAGATCACACCAATAATTTTACCATTCTTATTTACTACCGGAGCCGATAATAGAGAGTAATCTTTAAATATTCTTGCTACTTCCTCTTGGTCTACTCCAGTTTTAATGATTTTTATGTCATGATCTATTATCTCTTTTATTATTGTGTCTCCTGAGTGAGATATTACCTTATTTAAATTAACACTGCCTATAGGCTCTAATTTTGAGTTGATAATGAATATCTGGTGAAATCTTTCTGGTATTTTTTTATAGTTGCGCAAGAATTCCATTAGCTGATTTATCGTCCAATAATATGGAGCTATAACCATATTTTTATGTATCAACCTTCCTGCACTTTCTTCTGGGTATGATAACAATTCCTCTACTAATTTTTGAGTTGCATTGGGTAAGTAGTTAAGTATGTTTTCTATAGACTTTCTATCCAAATCTTTCACTATGGTTACTATATCTTCTACATCAAGGAGCATTAGTAACTTTGCTGTATTTTCTATTCCCAATGTTTCTATGATCTCTCTTTGTAAATCTGGCACTACATGCACTAAGGCATCACTTAACAAATGTTGATCGAGGATATTAACTAATTTTTCCCTGTGATCACTGATTGAAGTAGATAAAAAATAAGCTAACTGAACGCTATCTATCGTTTTTACAATATTACGAACATTTTCTAGCTCCTCGTTATCAAGTGACTCTATTAAGTCATCAATAGCCTTTTTGTCTAAACCATAATGAGAACTTATTTTAATATTCATTACTTTACCTTGTTTTTTAATAAATATACACACTTGATTTCCTTAAACATTAAAGTATAATGAAATTATTTTGAATTAACTATCATATGGTTAAATTTCTATTTTGTTTGCTGTTATTGTTAGTAATAGTAAGTATATTAAAATCTAAAGTATAATGAAAACTTATTCAGAAATCTTCGAATACTTTCAAGGCTTAAATAAAAGTATTTCTCTTATCAGGAGGTGTCTTTGACATAGAAAAATTAAAGTTGCGTCTTGAAGAGCTGGATTCCCAAGCGTCGAATGATAATCTGTGGCAAGACAATCAAAAGGCACAAGAAATTTTAAAAGAACGTTCTAAAATTAATAATGACGTAGAGTTGTTTTTAAAGCTGGAAAGCGATTACAACGATGCCATTAGCTTAATGAAGTCTGCTATTGATGAGAATGATGAAGAATTTTTCTCTGAAGTTGAAAGTGAATTAGCTAAGCTAGAGAAATTAATCAAACTTAAAGAGACAGAATCCTTATTTACTGGTGAAGCAGATAACAATAACTGCTTTTTAGAAATCCACTCAGGAGCTGGTGGAACAGAGAGCAATGATTGGGCTGAAATGCTGATGCGCATGTATGTAAGATGGGCAGAAATTTATCACAGCTTTAAAGTTGAAGTTGTAGAAAAATTAGAAGGAGAATCGGTTGGTATAAAGTCTGCAATGATAAAAATCGTTGGAGAAAAAGCTTATGGGTGGGCAAAAAGTGAAAGTGGAATTCACAGGCTGGTTAGAATATCGCCGTTTGATGCAAATGGTAAACGTCATACCAGTTTTGCAAGTGTAGGAGTAACTCCAGTGATAGAAGATTCAATTGATATTGCTGTGGATGAAAAGGATCTAAAGATCGACACCTACCGTGCTTCCGGAGCAGGCGGTCAGCACGTGAACAAGACTGAAAGTGCGGTACGCATTACGCATATTCCAACTGGTGTTGTAGTTCAATGCCAAAATGGTCGTTCTCAACACAGAAATAAAGATGAGGCGTTAAAATTACTTAAAGGACGTTTGTACCAAATTGAACTGGAAAAAAAAGAACAGAAAATGGCTGAAGAATATGGTAAAAAATGCGATATAGGCTGGGGCAATCAGATCAGATCGTATGTTTTGCATCCATATCAAATGGTGAAGGATTTAAGAACTGGACATGAAGTGGGTAATATAAATTCTGTTTTTGATGGTAATATAGATTGTTTCATAGTTAGTGTGCTTACTAAGCAAAATTAGGTAGGGTTGACTTTCTTGTCATAATATATGATAATTAAAATATTGTTAAAGTAGGAGTAAAGTTATGGCGATGAAATATGATCAGTGGAAAAGAATATTAAGTACAGTTAATGAAGAAGGGAATTTAAGTAAGGACAATGTAATTGAGAAAATTAGAGAGAAATTGTCACGATATTCAGATGAATATAAAGAGTGGGATGAGGCTAGTTTTAATGTAAATCACCTGTTTCACGCTCCCGATAATCCATTTCTTCGGGAGAAGGATAAGTGTACATTATTACATTTAGCTGCTCGTAATAACCTAGAAAATATAACGGAAGCTCTACTGGGAGTAGAGGGAGTTGATATTAATGCAATAGATGAACCATCTGCATGGATTCCTTTGCACTGGGCTGCTCGGTTTAACAGCGAAAAAGTAATAGATATTCTACTGAAGGCAGAAAAAATAAATGTCAGTGCAGAAAATTGCAGAAAATCTACTCCTTTGCATATAGCTGCTCACTATGGCAGTGAGAAAGCAATAGATGCTCTGTTAAAAGCAAAAGACATTGATGTTAATGTAAAAAATCAAGATGATGAGACCCCTTTACATTATGCTGCTCAATTTTGCAATGAAGGGGCAATAAGTGCTCTATTGAGAGCAAAAGACATTGACATTAATGCAATAGATAAAGATAACAAAACTCCTTTACATGTAGTTGCCTCAGATTGGGGGGGTGAAGAAGCTCTAAATATTCTAATAAAAGGAGGAGCTAATGTTAAAGCGGTAGATAAGGATGGGAATACTCCTCTACATTTGGTCGCTTCACATTATAGTGATTAAGGAATTGTAAAAGCTCTAATAGAAGAAGGGGCTGATGTTAATGCGTTAGATGAAAATGGATGTACTCCTTTACATTTGGCTGCTACTTGGAACAAATGGGTAGTAGAGATTCTCATAATAAATGGAGCAGATCCTTTATTGAAAAATAAGGATGGTAAAACTCCAATGGATCTTGACAAAAGCGGATATATAAAACAGTTTTTGGAAAAGAAGGCAATTAAAAATGGTATTATTGCCGGCTGTGCAGCTGCGGCACTCAGTACTGCAATAGCAGTGACACTTTTTGCAACCGGGACAGTTGCAGTTGAATTGATGTCCGTAATGATAGCAGTAGCTATCATTACAGCAGCGGCACTAGCAGTTGGTGGTATTACATATAGCATATTAAAACCTAGTACTAAAATGGATGAAACGAAAGAAGCGCAAAACGTAAATAGGAATGTGCTAGGAGGTGGCAAGGCGGCAGCTTGACACAGTTTGTAGTATCAAGTTAAGCTTAAAATATGATTGAATAGTTGTTAATAATAGTATATAATTATTAATCTTTTCTAAGCATTTTTACTATGGCTATTTCTAAGTTTCTCGATCCTAAGAACGACTTTGCCTTTCGGCGTATTTTTGGCTCTGTAAATAATAAGGACATTCTTATTCACTTTCTTAATGATATGCTAGGCCTTACTGGTGTTGATCAGATAGAAGATGTTTCTTTCTTAAGTCCCATTCAGGACCCTGATATTGCTTCTCAAAAGCAGAGCATTGTTGATGTTCTCTGTACTGATTCTGCTGGAACCCAGCTAATTATTGAAATGCAAGTTGTTAAAACTACAGGCTTTGAGAAACGCGCTCAATACTATGCTGCTAAAGCTTATTCAAGTCAAGCTCACAAAGGTGATCAATATCAAGATCTTAAAGGAGTTATTTTTATTGCTATCGCCGATTTTATCTTATTTCCTAACAAGCTGGCTTACAAATCTGATCACGTTACTTTTAATAATTACCTATGAACATGATCTCAAAGATTTTAGTTTCACTTTCATCGAGCTACCAAAGTTTAATAAGACAAAAGAAGATCAGCTTTCAAATATTGTTGAAAAATGGATTTATTTTTTTAAGTACGCCGATGAAACTAGCGAAGAAGATCTACAGAAAATAATAGGTAGTGATGTTATTATTGGTAGAGCTTATGATGTGTTAAATCAATATAACTGGAGTAAAGAAGAACGTTTTGCTTATGATCAAACTAAGAAACATATTGATGATTATCTGTCTTCTATTTAACAAGGAAAAATCGAAGGAAAAATTGAAGGCATCAAAATTGGTGAAGAGAAAGGTAGGAAAGAAGGTAGAGAAGAAGGAAAAATTGAAGTTGCAAAAACAATGCTAGCCAATAATATTGATGTTAACACTATTGTCAAGTGTACTGGCCTGTCCATTAGTGAGATTGAAGAATTGCAGAATTAAGTGTGAAGGTTATGGTTTCTCGTCTCCACCATGCTGTATAGAAAAAAGTCTGGATTCCAATTTGCATGACAATGTGGAGTATCTGCTTCTGTCATCCCAGTGGGATCTCTTATTCCATTTTATCAACAGTTTGTTTTGCAGTATCAAACAATTTTAATCCTATAATCCCGAATGTAACTAAAATAAAGCATATTACTTCGAATAAATTAACTGGTTCATTAAATAGGTAAACTCCAAGTACCGAAGCTCCTATAGCACCTACTCCAGTCCAAATTGCATAGCATACTCCGATAGGTATAGAACGTATAGCGAGCGAAAGTAAATACGTACTAAGAGCCATGGAGAATATGCTAATTATTGATGGTACGAGATGAGTAAATCCATAACTATACTTAAGTGTTATGACCCAGAACACTTCAATTAGTGACGATAAGAGTAAATATATCCAATTCATGCATAAATTTTTAGGTTTAAATAGAGAGCTTTAGCCCTATGGTTCCTATTACAATTAAAATGATACATAAAACTTGAGATAAATTAATATTCTCTGTGAAAGTGGTTGCACCAATTATAGTTATTCCAATTGTGCATATTCCAGAGGAAACTGCATAGCATACTCTAATAGGTAGAAAGCATGCTGCAAGAGATAAAAAGTAAATGCTAATGATCATAATTACCAATGTTGCAATCGAAGGCACAACTTTAGTAAAACTGTTACTAAACTTTAACGTTACAGCCCACAGTATCTCTAGAATACTAGACAGCAACAAATATAACCAGCACATTTTCGTAACATTTCAATCTTGTATTGTAACAGAAATTGTTAGTTAAAACTACACTAAAGTGCAATAGATCTCTCTTTCGAAATTGCTTTGAAAGCCAATATATTAAACTTAAAATAACATTCTAAAAAACTTTTCTACGAAATTCAATTCCTGTACGTCATTTGCTGCATAAAGAGGTGTAGTTTGTTGCTCAATATCTGGTATTTCTACAAAAACTTTGCCCACTTCTTGACCTTTTTTAATGGGTGCAGGTATCATATCTTTATATTCAATACGCACCTTAATTTGGTCATGCAATTTGCGGTTGTAAGTTATGGTAACATCGTTTGCAACTGTAATAGGCACTTTTTTATCTTTTCCATAGAGAACATTTACTTCCTCAACTACACTGTCTTTAGCAAATATTTTCTTAGTATTAAAATGTTTCAAGGAGTATTGTATCAGTCTTTTTGCTTCTTCTATTCGCTCTTTCTCAGTGTTTAAACCATTTACGACAGCAAAAATTCTCCTATCATTTCGTTTTGCAGATGCTACAATGCCATAACCACCAGCATTTGTATAACCGGTTTTTAAACCGTCAACCCCAATGTCGTGAAAAAGTAGAAGATTTTTATTCTTTTGTGCAATTTCGTTATATGTCAAATATTGTTCAGAAAATAAATCGTAATATTCAGGAAAATCAGTGAAAATCCTTTTTGCCAGCATTACCAAGTCTTTTGCGCTCATAAAATGATCTCCATCTGGCCACCCGCTTGAGTTGACAAAATGACTGTCATTCAGGTTCAAATTTTGTGCAACCTCATTCATTTCAGCCACAAAATTCTCTTCTGATCCTGCAATACCCTCGGCTAGTGTTATGCAGGCATCATTACCTGAGACTATTGTAATTCCTTCGAGTAATTCCCTCACCGTAACGGATTGACCTTCTTTCAAAAACATAGAAGAGCCTTTTCTTTCCCACGCTTTTCTGCTTACTCGAAATTTATCCTCCATATTTATTATTCCAGCTTTTAGATAATCGAAGGCTATATATAAAGTCATTAACTTGCTCATTGAAGATGGGGCCATTTTTTCATCGGAATTATGGTCAAAAATGAACGAGTCTGAAGCTAAATCTAAGACTATTGCTTGCTTTGCTTTGGTTCTAAACTGGTATGAGTATGAAGAAAAAGGAAGTATAAAAACTAATAGCAAAATTACCAATCTGCTTAACATATCTATAATTTTAAATTTACAGTGCACTAATTAATAGTATAATTTTACAGGGGCATTTCAATAGATCTCTTGCATAAAAATTCCTTGACAAACTCCGCCAGTCCCCTTATCATGAAACTGAAGCTATTGTATTTGCTTTCGCCAATCTGCAGATTAAGAGGTAAGGATTACTTAATGTATCGGCGTCTTATGTTCAATTTTTTGCAGTATATAGATACTGTATGTCTTTACAAAACTTCATCTACATCTAGATTTTTATCTAAATAAGCTGAGCGCGCTTACAAAGCGTTACAAGACATCAAAAAATGCCAATACTCGACAAAGATAGTAAAGGACTAGCTAACTCGGGGTTTCTTTGCCTTTTTTTCTGCTTGGTAAATTTCTTAATATTTATAGCAACATGAACTGGGCAGGAAGGTGTCATCCCAGTGCCCAGACACTGGGATCTAGCTAAGTTAGTGAGTGTAAAAGTAGCCAACCTTACGTTAAAACACAACGTTCTTGATGAGATTGCATAAAAACTGGATTCCTTACATCATAGAGGCACTGCCATTATAGAGTGAACCAGTGTCTGGGCACTGGGATGACATTATAGAGGCACTGGGATGACAAAAAAAGGAGCTACTCGGATGATATTATAGGAGCACTGGGATGACATTATAGGAGCACTGGAATGATACTATTATAGAGTGAAATGAGATCCCAGTGTCAGCTACTCGGATGACATTATAGGAGCACTGGGATGACATTATAGAGGCACTGGGATGACACCCTGACAACCGTCATCCCGCTACTTGTTAGCGGGATCTAGAGATACCGAGGCGGTATGACGTAGAGCTCGCGTCAACTACTTTGATGACACCATTTACTGTCTTCAAAAATGAATGTTCTTACAATTATGCGCCATGTGCTTTATTAAATATTTTACTTAAAAATTCAATTTCTTATTATAAGAGATAAGCAATTCATTAATGATGAAAAATTACAAAAAGGGGCATAGAAAGCGCCTAAGAGAGAAAATTATTTTAGATAATGGACAATCATTACTTGATTATGAAGTTTTAGAGCACATTTTATATTCAGCATACAGTAGAATTGATGTAAAGCCGATAGCAAAGAGTTTGATAGAAAATTTTGGCAGTTTGAATAAAGTTTTTAATGCTGACCTGGAAGCACTGCAAAATGTTGATGGTGTCAGCAATGCAGCAATATCTGCCATCTTTTGTTTGAAACAAGCCTTTGTTCGTTCTGCAAGAGAAGAAATAAAAGACCTGCCTATAACCGATAACTGGGAAAAATTGCTTGATTATTTAAGAATAAGCATAGGAAGCCTCAATAAGGAAAATTTTCGCGTCATCTATATGAATAAAAAGTATCGTCTAATAGCGGAAGACCTGCAAAACGTTGGTACAGTAGATCAAACTCCTCTTTATGTCAGAGAGATCATCAAGCGCGCACTTTTGATTGGTTCAACATCCATTGTAATATCTCACAATCATCCAAGCGGAGATACACAACCTTCAAATAGCGATATATCTCTCACTAGGCAACTAGCAGAAGCTTGCCAAAGTATAGGAATAGAATTAATAGACCACATTATTATTACATTCAGTAGCTATTTTAGTTTCAAGGAAAATAGGTTGTTGTGAAAGCTTGTAGATTTTGAAATCCTTTTTATTGCACTCTTGTAATCAAGTTTCGTTAAAGGTCAGATTGAATGGTTAAATCTTCCACCCAAATAACCACACACTCTACTTGCTTGTTTGGATATATTTCTTGTACTAAGGTTTTATAGATCAGCATTTGCTTTTTTATTTCATTTAATAAGGAAACAGAAACGTTACGGTGTGATTTGTAGTCAATTATGATCGCTTTATCTTGCGTTATGCATAGCCTATCTAGTCGTACTAATACTGGTTCGCCATCGATTATTCCACTCAGTGTAATCTCTGATTTGCCCTCTAAGTCAAACAAATAGCCATATTTTTCATTAAAGGCTAATATTTTACTGTAAATTTCATCCTTATCTTCACTGGTGTTTATATTGTCAAGATATTTTCTGACCCAGTTTTTTCTCCTTTCTTTTTCTATCTTGGGCATATATTGTAATATGCTGTGGATTATTAAGCCTCTTGTATAACTGTCTTTCGTTTCAGCGCTACTTTCTTTCATTCCAGTACCCCTATTTGTCATCCCAGTGCGTGACACTGGGATCCAGGCTTCTTTTTTTCTGGATTCCAGCATCAAGTGCTGGAATGACACCGGAGAGTGAGTAGCTGATGCTGGTTCTCCTTCTTTTTTACTGGATTCCAGTGTCAAGCACTGGAATGACATTGATAGGTTTGGCGGGAGCGAAATCACTGGAATGTCAAAATAATCACGTTTTTTATAAATGTAAGGGTAGTTTGCGTTCACACATAGCACTTCAACTTTTTCTTTAAATATTGGCTGTAAATATGCTTGTTTCTTTTCATATGGTTCTCCATACTGAGTGATTAGATCATACCAAGAGCCCTTTTGCACTGGCTCTTTACTTAAGATGTATAACTCATCTTCAGCACGTGTGAGTGCTACGTATAATAAACGCAAATATTCGTTATAATCCTCTAGTTTTTTCTCTCTTTTTACTTGATAACAATAAGCGTTATTGTTTTTTCCACACCAAAATGGCACTTCCGTTCCATCAAAGATAATGCTTTCACTGTTTCTTGGCACTGTGTTTGTATCAACCAAAAATACTATGGGAGCTTGCAGACCTTTTGATTTGTGAATTGTCATTATTCGCACAGCATTGTGTTCTGATTGCATATCATTCTTAATCTCCTGGTTATTTTCCTTGATCCACTGAACAAACGCTTGAAGAGATGGGTTTTCAAATTGCAACACAAGGTTCATAAATTCGTCTAGAACCTCGAAGCACTCAAGACCTAGCCTTGCAGCAAATTTCTTCTTACCTGTACGCAATATATGTGTAAATAGTGCAAGAGGAGACTCTATGCGAGATAAGTTAATGAGATAGTTTAATTCACTATAGATAACCACAGAATAATCCTGAATTCTTTCCCATAGTGAATGCTCTTTACGGTCATATGCAATGTTAAATAAATCATCCTCGGTAAAATTGAATAACGGTGATTTTAAAGCATTTGCAAGAGCTAGATCATTTGCCTGGAGGAGTAAAAATTCGGCCAAAGCTATTAAGTCCTGCACGGCTATATAGTCCATAATTCTAAAATAATCTCGGCCTACAACTGGCACGTTTGCTTTTTTAAGTTCGCTTATTATGTAATCAACTAACACGTTTCGTTGCCGTACCAGAATCACAATGTCCCTTGGCTCTATATGGCGATCTTTAGCGACTAAAATCCGCCCTTCGTTTAACCAATTGTGAATTCTGTTGGCTATTGTTTGAGCAAGTAATCGGTCTGTTATTATATAATTTTCCCTGCATGTCAGAGGAATTTGTAAAGCTCGCTGTTCTTTCTCTTTACACTTTGGTAACGCTGGCCAAATTTCAATATATCCTTGATCATTTTCTCTATGTGGAACATGTTTTATTTCATTATCAACAAAAGATATTTCTGCGCGGAAGTTGTTAAATATTCTATCTACAAGCATTAAAACTTCTGGAGTTGAACGAAATGACTTTTCAAGTTGGCATGATATCCAATCTCTGCCACCAGTTTTCGTATGAAAGTATTGTTGCATGTAGTTGAATAGATGGGGATTTGCTCCTTGAAATCTGTATATGGATTGTTTTACGTCACCAACTACAAATAAGGTTCGCTTTTCATCATTACCGGCAAAAAATTCATCGCAGAGATTTGTTATAATTTTCCACTGGCTGATGCTATTGTCTTGTGCCTCGTCAACAAGGATGTGATCTATTTTTTGATCCAAGTTAAACAATATCCAATCTTTGTAGTTTGGATTGCTGAGAAGATTTGTTGCTAAGCCAATTATATCATTGTAGTCAAGCAGTGCGTTTTTTGATTTTTCGCTACTGTATAGATCAACATATACTTTAAATATATTAAGTAAGCTACTGGTTCTCTTGAATATTTGATAAGAGTTCATGTCTTTTATATGAGTAAATACTACATTCTGAACGCTCTCTATTATTTGCTCTGCATCTTTAAATTTTTCCAAAGTACTTTTTGTTGCAATGGATGATATGCTCTTTTTTTCGTGCGATTCTGATTTGAGAAATACCTTGGCTAAATCTTCTATTCTGGTGTCTTTCCGCTCCATTCCGGTGTCATCCCAGTGCGTGACACTGGGATCCATATTTCTTTTTTTCTGGATTCCAGCGTCACGCGCTGGAATGACAGAGAGTGGTGGAATGATAGGAGATTTTACAAGGAATCTATTACACCAATCATAAAGTATTTCACTATAACTCTGATCTCTTTTACTGCCTTCACTTAATATCTCGGCTAATCTTTTTATGTGCTCAGTCGTTTCACTCTGTAAGTCATGAATTTCATCTGGAGCACTGAGTTTATCTTTGATATATTCTGAATCATTTTCTGATATCGATCTTTTTATACATAAAGTATAAAGCAAATCGCGTAGTTTATTTTCATCAATTTCAGTTGCAATAAGGTTGATATCATCCTGCACAGTTTCGTTATGAAGCACTTTATTGAATATGATGGAATGTAATTCTTTACATTCACTCAGCGTACAATTTGGGGTGATGCCAGCTTCTATGGGAAAGTTGGAAATTAATTTGTAACAGAAAGCGTGTATGGTTTGTATAGTTAGACCAAGATTTTCCAATTCAGAGAAAAGCCTTCTTGCTCTTGTTAAATAATCTTTATTTTCTCTGGTCGAGCACTGGGATGACAAATAGGGGTACATCGGAAAGAAATCTAATTGTTCTAAATCTGCTATCAACACACTCTCTGAGCATATTGCCCACTTACTGAGTATGCTGTGAACACGATTCTCCATCTCGTTTGCTGCAGCATTGGTGAACGTTAAGCAGAGAATATTTCTTTTGTTTTCTAATAAAAGTCTCAATACTCTGTCTATTAAGATTTTTGTTTTGCCTGTACCAGCGGACGCATTTACCCATACAGAGAAATTAGGATTTATGGCATTTTTTCTCATCAGAAGTGCGAAAACCTTATAAAAGTTGACTAAAATAGCATTATACATATAATGTAAAAATAATCTTAGTGAAGATATATAATGAAAAGTTTTTGTGTAAAGGCGCCTGCAAAAATCAATCTTTTTTTGCATGTTGTAAATAAGAAGGAAACAGGATATCACTTGATTGAAGGTTTATTTGTCTTTGCTAATCTTTCTAATTTTTTGGAAATAAAAGTAGGTGAGAAGTATTCTAGATACGATAACTCTACAGTTGAATTTGTAAATTCCGAACTTAGAATTAATAACAGGTACAACACCGTAATGAGAGCAGTTAATCTATTGCTTAGATATGCTCCTGCGCGAACTAAAGTCATTGTAAAGGTTGTGAAAAATATACCAATTGCTGCGGGTTTGGGCAGTGGCTCCTCAGATGCTGGAGCTGTGGTACGTACGCTAGGGAAGCTGTGGAAGATTGATAGGACGATTTTAAATGAAATAGCTTTAAGCGTTGGTGCTGATGTTCCTGCGAGTATAGATAGCAAGCCAGTTTTTGTTAGAGGTATTGGTGAAGAGTTGTGTCCCATAAAAAAATTCTCTCTACCCACAAATATAGTACTGGTGAAGCCGAAAAAAAAGTTTTTGAGCACACTAGAGGTATTTTCCAAACATGAAGGAGAATTTTCTGAGCCAATTAAATGGAGCGATGACGCTGAAAAGGATTTGTTGAAGCTTCTTAAAGAGACGAGAAACGATCTTCAAGAGATAGCAGTAAGTCTTGTACCTGAAATTCAGGATGTGATATCAACACTTGAGTCACAAGAAGGCTCTATACTTTCTCGCATGTCAGGCAGTGGTGTATCATGCTTTGGAATATTCGATAGTGAGGAAAATGCAAAAGCTGCTGCAGTTAATATCAGAGAAAAGCAACCAGAATGGTGGGTATGTGACACTCAATTAATAGTTTGACTTTATGGATATAACTCCCTTAATTTCCGAGAATAAAAATCTTATAAATGGTTACAGGGAAGGAAAATTTTTAGTGAATAATAGAGAATATTGCGGCTCAATTATAGTTTTTCCTGAAAAGGTGATTAAATTGAAAGAAAGTGATATAAATAGCAAGGAACATTTTAAATCTTTTTTAACAGAGGAAATAGAAATTTTGATAATAGGTACTGGTAAAACACGCAATATACCAAGTTCTTCAGTGAAGTCCTATCTTATGGAACAAAAAGGTTTAAATTTTGAATTTATGACAACCGGTGCAGCATGCAGAACCCATAACGTTTTAATATCCGAAGATAGATTTGTTGTCAGTTATCTAATAGCCATATAGCATGCTTGAAATGTTTACCCAGGACTTTTTCATCAATAGTCTAGTTGCAGTAGTCGTAATTAGCCTAGTAACAGGCGCTTTAGGATCGTTTATGATATGGCAAAGGTTATCTTATCTTGGTGATAGTTTGTCCCATTCTTCGTTGCTTGGTGTTGCACTTGCTTTAATCTTTAAGATTAGCCCATCGCTTAGCATAATGCTCATTGCAATTACATTTGCTATACTACTTTCTCTTAATTTTAACAGATTATATTCTGCTGATACGATATTGAACATTGTTACCAATGTAGTTTTATCATCGAGTTTAATACTTATGTCTTTTCTTCCATCGGGCAATAATAGTATTATTAGCTCACTGTTTGGTGATATATTAACGCTCGATCAAAGTGATATAATATTGATTTTTTTAATCTCTGTAATAGTTACTTTGATATTAATATTTAGATGGCGTTATTGGTTAATGATTTCAATTAATCAAGATTTAGCAGTAGTTGAGAAGATTAATGTTAATTTTGTTAGACTAGAATTTTTAATCACTCTTGCTATATTTATAGCAATTGCTGCCCAATTAATAGGAATATTACTCATTGCTGCATTTTTGCTAATACCAGCAGCATCTGCAAGGCTCATTTCGAAAACTCCAATGCAGATGATTATTGTTGCAACAGTTTTTTCTGTGATTTCTGGGATATCAGGTCTGATGTTATCTGCAAGTTTTGATTTGTTAACTGGACCTGCAATTATACTTGTTGCAGCCGTATATTTAATTATCGCTTATTTTATAAGGTTAGTATTAAGCAGGTTGGCTTGATTTTAGTCTCGAATGTTAATAATTTTGTAATATACTCATTATAAAACATCACTATCTTAGCACAAAATAGTCTTTGCTATATTATTGTTTATGTGCTAATGATAAGCTGTTAATTTTATGGAGTAAGCAATATGAGCGAAGAAAGATTTTTTTCCAAATATATATCTCAACCTGTGAAAAAATTTTATAATTATATTACAGGAAAAACAGAAGAGTCGGATAATGTGCAGAGTACGGCAGATGATGTGCACAATATTGCGCAAGAAAACTCAGAGTCTTTGGATACTCATGTACAATCAAATGAGAATGATATCATATAGATGGCATGAGGGTCATACCATCCAAAGTTAAAAAATTCCTAGAGAAACCTGATGCTTTAAGTGGTGTGTTAATTCATGGAAGTGATAACAGTAGGGTTGGTTTTTATGTACAAGAAATAATTGCCAATTTGGATGAGTATTCAGTTCAGGTGATGGATTTTGCAATAGTGAATAAGTCACCCGGTTTACTGTTTTCTGAATTGGCAAACATTTCGATGTTTACCAGCAAAAAATTAATTAAGCTGATAAATGTGAGTGGGGGTATATCCAAAGAGTTAAAAAACGTATTGGATTATAACGCAAGTGGTCACTATGTAATGATGGTAGCAAGTGATCTTCCATATAATTCTGCGACTAAAAGTTATATGGAGAGTTCAAAAATTTTTGGTGTGATTGCTTGCTATAAGGACAGCAACAGCAATCTTTATGACATTATATCAAGTTACTTAAAACAAAATGATATAAAATGCACAAATGAGATAATCTACCATTTGCAATCTTACTTTAATCATAGCAAGCTGCCTATATGTTCAGAACTTGAGAAGTTAGTTTTGTACTTAGGGGAGAGAAAAGACCTAAAACTTACTGATATAGAATTATGCTTTTCAACTTCCGGCAACGACTATGCTACACTTGATGATCTATGCTCTACCATAGCAAGTAAAGATATGTCGCGCTTCATTAGAATTTCTAATGCATTGATATCGCAAGAAAATTTTTCACCGATAGCGCTAATTCGAATTATATCAAATTATTTCCTACGCCTTGAAAACGTTTTGCTGTCAGTGCAAGGTGAAATGAGTGAGCAGGCTGCGATTGATCAGCTAAGCCCTCCATTGTTTTTTAAACAATTACAGAGCTTTAAATCTCATTTGAAAAGTTTGCAACTTTCAGAACTTAAAAAGATTTTGGAAGAATTGATAAGCTTAGAAGTTACCTGTAAAAAAACTGATTTAGATCATAAAATGATTTTTCAGCAGGTGATTTGTCATATTACAAATACAATTACTTGCTATAGCTAACAAAGATAAGGTGTAACCAGACTGCATTCTGTGATTTTTAGCAAAACACGATCTTTCATTTGAGCTTTCTTCAATTTAAAATAAATACAGAAAATTGCTGCCTATAGCTAAACTGACTTAGATTTACCGACAATTTGAAAAACCGTCATTCCGCTACTTGTTAGCGGGATCTATGCTAAGAGATACCGCGGCAGCATAGCTATAGCTATCTTCAAAAATATGGTTGAATAATTGTTAATAACAGTGTATAATTATTAATATTTTCAAGCATTTTTGCCATGGCTCTTTCAAAATTTCTCGATCCTCGCAATGATTTGTGTTTCAAAAAAATCTTTGGAACGGAAAAAATAAGAATATCCTGATCCACTTTTTGAACGATATTTTAGGGTTTACTGAGATAAATGCAATACAAGAAGTTGAGTTTCTTAGCACTATTATGGATCCCGAAGTTGCCTCTGATAAACAAAGTATTGTTGATGTTCTCTGCAAGGATTCTCACGGAAATAGATATATAGCAGAAATGCAGCTCGCTAGAGACAAGGGCTTCGAAAAACGCGCTCAATTATATGCCGCTAAAGCCTACTCAAGACAATTAGATAAATCTGGCAACTACATTGATTTAAAGAAAGTCTTCTTTATTGCTATATCAAATTGTAACTTACTTCCTGAAGAAGTTGATTATATTTCTACTCACAATATACTTGATATAAAAACTAACGGCCATTACTTAAAAGATTTTCAATTTATCTTTATAGAATTGCCCAAATTTTCAAAAAGTAAAGTAGAGCAGTTAGAAAGTATAGTAGAAAGGTGGTGTTTCTTTTTTAAATACGCAGAAGAAACAACAGAAGAGGACTTAAAAGAGATAGCAGAAAAAGCGCCAATAATAAAGCTAGCATATGATGAATTAGACAAGTTTCGTTGGAATGAAAAAGATTTAGTAGCTTACGAAGAAAGAATAATGGATCTACGGAAAGAAGAAGCCATTCTTGAATACAGACTTGATCTTGCTGAAGAGAAAGGTATACAAAAAGGTATAGAGAAAGGAAAAATTGAAGGGAAAATTGAAGTCGCAAAAGCAATGCTGGCTAATAATGTTGATGTCAACACTATTGTCAAGTTTACTGGCCTTTCTATTAGTGAGATTGAAGAATTAAGTGGAAATCTGTGAACGGTTACACTTGGAAAACCTTTGTGGCATAATTTAAGTGGGCAGCGTAGTCTACGATTACCGCATAATTTACTATATAGATATTCCAGAACATATAGACTTCAATTGAACACAGAAAAGATTCTTATCAAAGTTAATTACCCTTATTGTCAATAACTATTAGCTACAGACCAGTTCTTGTTAAGTTACAGTAAAGAAATGAGTCATATATAGCTAAACTGACTTAGATTTACCGACAATTTGAAAAACCGTCATTCCGCTACTAGTTAGCGCCGCGGCGGTATGACGTGTTGCTTGGGTCAGCTATAGCTAAAGTAACTTAGGTTCACCGACAATCGTCATTCCGCTACTAGTTAGCGGAATCTATCCGCAACGGCATGACGTGTTGCTTGGGTCAGCTATAGAATATAGATCAGAAGTGACAGAGCTTAAAAAAAGGCCTAATATAACACAAAAAGCTTTATGAAAATCAGAGTTGGAGTAATAGGCTGCTTAGGCAGAATGGGCAAGAAAATACTCAATGAATTAATTACAAATGCCGAAGTGGAAATAGCAGGTGCTGTTGCCCGTTCAGGCAGTAAGTACATGGACTTAGATATTGGACCAATTATAGGCTGCGGTTCCAATCTAGGAATTAAAATTACAAGTTCTATTAATGGCATATTTGAGTCATCTGACGTTGTAATAGATTTTACAACTAAAGAATGTATGTTAGACTGCCTTAAAGCATCTGTAAAATTTAAAACACCGCTGGTTAGTGGCACAACTGGAATAGAAGGTGTCGATTTAAAAGAGTATGCTGCTGAAGTTCCAATATTATGGTCAGCAAATATGAGTGTTGGGGTTAATGTGTTGCTGAAATTGGTAAAAAAAGCTGCTGAGCTTTTAGGTAATGAATATGACGTTGAGATTTGGGAAATGCATCATAACTTAAAAAAGGATTCACCATCTGGAACAGCTATAGAACTTGGCAAAACAATTGCTAACGCTTCAAAAGTGGATTTTCAGTCCAATCAATATTCACATAGTGGTTCAAACATAAGAAAAAAGGGGGAAATAGGTTTTGCAGTATCTCGTGGAGGTGGAGTAATAGGAGATCACAGCGTGATGTTTGTTAATTCTGATGAACGGATAGAACTAAACCACAAAGCAATTGATCGCACAACATTTGCTAGAGGAGCTGTTCAAGCAGCAGTATGGCTATATGAAAATAAAAGAGAAATTCCTGGGCTCTATTCAATGCAGGATGTGATATGAGCAATACACGTGCCTCTGTTAAAGATTTAAATCTCTGGTATGGCTCTAAGCAAGTTTTATTCGATATAAATTTGAATATTTATAAAAGAAAAGTTACTACTTTTATCGGACCATCCGGGTGCGGTAAATCAACATTTTTGCGTTGTTTTAATCGTATGAATGACTATGTACCTGGATGCAAAACTGTTGGTGAATTAGATATCGATGGGTTGGGTGATATATATTCACGTGATATGGATGTTGTGCTACTCAGAGCAAAAGTTGGCATGGTATTTCAAAAGCCAAATCCTTTTCCAAAATCAATATATGACAATGTTGCTTATGGGCCAAAACTGCATGTTATGGTAAAGGATAAGCAAAAATTGAATGAGATGGTGGAAAATAGTTTAACTAAAGTTGGCTTATGGGAAGAATTAAAAGACAGATTGCAAGATAGTGCACTCGATTTATCCGGTGGCCAACAACAGAGGCTATGCATCGCTCGCGCAATTGCAGTGAAGCCAACTATTTTATTAATGGATGAACCGTGCTCCGCTCTTGATCCAATGGCAACCAATGCAATCGAAAATCTTATACAAGAGCTGAAATTAAGGTTTACTATAATTATGGTAACTCATTCAATGAAGCAAGCTAAAAAGTTATCTGATAGTGTAATTTTCTTTCATAATGGCAGAATTGTTGAGTCTGGAAGCACTCAAGAAATATTCGAAAATGCTCAATCTCCCTTAACAAAGGAGTATATCCTGGATCATTAAATTTCTGTCATCAAAGTAGCCTGGCTACTTTAAAAAATGTATCCGTATGCCGTATCTGTCGTTCAGCATGGTATAGCTAAACTGACTTAGATTTACCGACAACCGTCATCCAGCTGCTTGTTAGCGGGATCTATAGCTAAAGTGGCTTAGGTTTACCTACAATTTGAAAAACAACAAATTCGTCATTCCGCTACTAGTTAGCGCCGCGGCGGTATGACGTAGGGAAAACTTTCTTGGGTTAGCTATAGAGATACCGCCGTGGTATGACGTACTGACTTGCACTAGCTATAGATCTAAAGTGAAACTTGAGTGAGAAATATTTAAGTAATAATTTTCCGCCACAAACAATACTTTCTTTGTTTGCTAGTGCAATAGAAGTCTAATCTACTTTCAATTCCCCAGTATGTAAACTGCGCGGTAAGGACTCTAATTCCTTTGCAGCACTTAAACTTTTATTTTTTGCATGTATACCAAGCTTATTGAATTCTCGGGCAGCAGGAAACACCCTTGCTTCAAGCGAACCAGCAGTTTTATTATAATGATCGACAGCGCTTTTTAAGCTCCTGCGCAAATTATCAAAGTTTTCGCCCATTGTGCAAATGCGCTCATATAAAATATGACCTAGTTCACTGATTTTCTTTGCATTTTCAGCTATCATCTCTTGCTTCCATCCATATGCTATTGCTCTCAGCAACGCAATTAGAGTGATCGGTGTTGCAATGATCACTTTTTTTTCCACTCCAATCTCTATCAAAGCAGGCTCATATTCCAGTGCTGCGCTAAAAACCCCTTCCCCTGTTAAGAAAAGCACCACAAGTTCTGGCGTATTTTCAAATTGATTCCAATACTCTTTTTTACCCAAGTCATTTATGTGTTTTTTTATTGCCAGGGAATGATTCTTTAATTTCTCCTTTTGTATTTGCAAATCATTTTGTGATATAGCATCCATGTAAGAATCAAGCGGCACTTTAGCATCTATTATTATTTGTTTTCCAGATGGCATTTTGATTATTAAATCAGGACGCAATAAATTATCCTCGTTTTTATCAACCACTGACGGCTGAGTAAAAAAATCGCAATATTCAATCATTCCTGCTATTTCTACCACTCTTTTGAGTTGCATTTCACCCCACTTTCCTCTAATGTGGGGGCTTTCTCAAGGCATTAGCAAGGCTAGAAGTTTGGTTCATCAGCGCTCCAATTTGCTCCTTTAAACCTTCATAGGCCCCTACCCTCTCCTTTTCTAGCTCACGTATTTCGTTATCGAATTTTTCTAATTTTTCTTTTATTGGCGTTACAACTTCGTTAATCGTTGCTTGTCTTTTTTTAAAATCGCTTTCCGTTTCCTTTAATTTACTATCGATTACTTCCTTCGCTAAGTTCAGAAAATTATTGTTATTTGTCTGCAAAGCATCAAGAGAGAGCGCTTTAAAAGTGTTTGTTAATCTCTCCTCTGCTTTTGTTAGTAATTCTATTTCCTTTTTCTTTTCCTCACGTTCTTTTTGCAGAGTTACTTCAAGTTCTGCTCTTTTGACCCTTAAATCAACTATTTCTTCATTCTTCATAAGCAAACTTTGCTTTTGTTTCTTGAAGTTCTTGCTCTAATTTACATAAATTATCCTCAAGGTTTGCTTTCTTTTCGCTCAGTTTTTTTTACGATAATGTAGAAAAATAGTAATAGAGAGACAACCAGAGCTATAGAATTGAAAAGCATCAGAATAAAAGAACTGCGTTTACAATTCTATATGATTTTTTGAGTGTATAAGAAAGAAAAAAAGAGCACCTCTTTAGGTGCTCTTTATTATAAAGGGTTGCTATGCATTAACTGATAGATCATCACCAACAGTGTGTTGTTCTGCTTCTGAATTAGTAGTTTCTGAATTTGGTGTGTTACTATTTGCAACAACTTTGGGAACCGTAATCGGATTTTTAGATATCTGAGTTACGGCAACGATTGCTTGCTTCTCATTCAGACCTAACATCTGCTCCATTGTTGCCAGTTCGTCAGACGAAGTTTTACCATCATGAGATGCTACTGACTCTATACTCAAGAATGCACCCTCACTGTTATTAGCGTCAATAAGTTTGTTGCAAGTAATTTGGAATATCCCTCCTTTTTCACATTTGATATATACACGGTATTTTAATTTATCCATACTCTCGGTATAATTAAGATCAATGTTACCACTAAGACCTACACCATCACCAAAAATTTTAGATGTATGATTTGTCGTTACAAATAGTTCCAGTACTCCATTTGTGTTTTCACAAATACTGCCAATAACAGGTAATTCATCATGTGGCTGTTCAGGCTTAGCTTCATTATCCAAAGTTTTTGGTAATGTCTCGTTTGAAAACTTTCCTTGCTGTAATGTATTTTGTTTGGTAACCCTTGTTTCACTTTTTTTACCACCAAACAACCACTTCCAGCCTGATGAAATTTTTCTTGCAATCCACGAAATTCCCGTGCGATCAGCAATCCACTTAAAAAACTTTTTTATACTTTTCCACATATTTTACCCCTTAAATTAATAATAAATTAATTTAATTATTTCATAAATAGTATAACATGTCAACTATTTTTTACTTTAAAGAGGAAATAGACTTCTCACATTATAAAAAACCATTAGCCCACTCTTTGATGTCATTCCAGCGCGTGACGCTGGAATCCAAATTTTTTATACTGGATCTTATGGTCAAGCCCACAGATGTATGAACATTGTCTACCAGGAGGGTGTCATCCCAGTGCTTGACACTGGGATCCAGGAATTTTATTAAGTTGGTAAGCATAAAAGTAGCCGTTTTATGTTAAAATACAACGTTTTGATGATTATGAAAAGGCTGGATTCCAGTGTCAAGCACTGGAATGACAAGAAGAGGGCATGGGATGACAGGAGCGGAGCTATACAAAAAGAAGTAAAACGGCTCTAAAGATGATGCTATAGAAGTTTTTAGTACTTGCTCGCAACTTTCAACAATTTAATAGCACTGGTGTTTACAACCTCTCCGCCGACACGCTTAGTGACAAAAAACCTCACATAAGGTTTATTCGTATAAGGGTCTCGTAATATTCTCATTCCTCTGTTATCTACAATCTTATAAGCTTGTTTGAAATCTGCCATCGCAATTACCGGTAGCTGATTGTTTGGCACCGGTGGCATATCGGCAGATTGATATACTGGTATTCCCATTAAGGTATCTGGAGCTTCAAGCGACAAACTTGGTTGCCAGAGATATTGGCCCTCTTGAGATTTTAGCAGCCTAATGTTCTTCAACGTACTCCTGTTCATCAAAAATGACGCATTTTTGGAATAATATTCGTCCAGAGAGTAATACAACATCATTATTGAATCACTATCTAATTTTTCAGTTTTAACTTGCTCTATTTTATTATAACTGTTTCCATTTTCATAAGTTAAAATTCCTTTGGGTTGAAAAGTACCCTCACCTTTAATGAAGGCTTCGCTTTCTTCCTTACTAAAAGTCTCGGCAATCTTTTCTACCAGCCAACTCTCAACATCGACAAACGCATCATCGAGTAACTTTTGTGATATCTGTGGTTGAGCATATAACTCGTAAGTCGTGATAGAAATCTTTTGGATTTTAGGCGTGTCCGTATCTTTTGCAAAATCATACTTAGATTTATTGCCACCGTCCTCATCATCTACTGTTTCACTGCTCCAACCTGCACCGGCACGGTCAAAATCTTCTATAATGTAATCTACCGTCTTAAACATCAAGATAAAAATTATTGTTTTTTATCATAGCATTTAAACAAATGATGATTTTTCTCATTACAGCAACTAAAGCGACTTTGCCAGAGTCAACTAAACGCTGGTAAAATACTTTCATTTTTTTATTATGACGCATTGCAACCACAGCAGACATGTATAATGCTTTTCGAGCATAAAATCTGCCACCTATGACTTGGGCCTTGCTCACTTTCCTTCCGCTTTCACTAGTTTTTGGTGCAACTCCAACTAGACAAGCTATTTCCTTATTATCTAACCTACCAAGTTCAGGTACCTCTATGAGTAGGATACTTGCGGTTTTCCGTCCAACACCTTTATAGCTAGTTAGCAGTTTGCTTTTTTCCTTCAAATCAGGATCAGAGTTTATTATATCTTCTATGTCTTGCCTAATTTGCTCTAATTGTTTTTTTGCAAATTCTATCTGTTTTTCTATATATTCCCTGGCTTTTCCTGTAACCTTATGCAAACGACACTTATTTGCATGAACTTCATCGTTTAGATTGCGCTCAACTGCTCTTAGCTCTTTTAGTTCTTCTTGCTTTTGTGAAACTATGTATTCTATTACTTCGTCATTTTTTGTGATAAATTCAGCATATTTTTCTAGTAATTTTGCATCTAATTTATCTGTTTTTGCAAAGTGGTTGCAGGCTTTTGCAAATGCATACCCGATTTGGGTGAGCTCTGTGAACAGCTATGTTATGTTCTTGTAACAATTTTATTACAAGTTTCTCATAACCTCCTGTGGATTCTACTACACATAACTTAACAAATACGTTAGCCATTTTCGACTTTATAAACTCAGATATAGCTCTCTCTGCATTTTCTATACGCTGATGTTTATTGTTGATTGAGATATCAAGTGTTTCTTTTGAAACATCAATACCCACAAAAACTGTTCTAGCCATTTTTGTACCTATAAATATAATCAAATAATAATGTAAATGCTGTACAGGATTGTGATTCGATCTTTTAGATCCTCCTACCGTTCGTACTCCATTTTTTAAAGCTAGGAGTGTACTGAGATGCCTACGATTTCTATCAATCAATCCAATTGATAGTATCACTCCTTGCTCATTATAGTCTTGCGACTTTGATTTAATATACAATCCAATGTTTCAGTAGAGATTCTTTGACTGGAGCATATTTGTCGCATTTGGGACGAATCAGTTACGCGCTTGTTTATGCGTTTTACAATATGCGGAGTAACTAGATACCCTCCGGTATCATTATCATCTCCACTGAGGGTTTTGTGTGATAAACCGCTTTCCATTCCCTTGCGGATATAATCAGAAAAATATTTATCACTTGTGCTAAAATCTGTATTTACTTCTGGAAGTTGAGCTGCAGTTTCAATCAAGTCTAAACGCTCTTTGCAACTATCAATGGCATTATTTACCTTGCATAGCTGCTCAATCGTTGCAGAATCAGCACGCCCTTTGCTCTCAATTTCTTTTAATTTGCAATCATTTATTAATTTAAATTGCTCCCATGATGAAGCAAGTTCATTAATACGGTGAGCGATATCGGTAAGTGACATAATAGCCTCCTTTGAAAATGAAATAAAATGAAAATGGAAAATTAGTTAGCATTAGACTTCTTTTGAATTCTGCAGGCAACTGTGTTGTAATTTGAAGACAGCAAATGGTAAAACTATACGAACATTTGTTTTTGTTAAGGTGCCACACAACAGATGATGTCATTCCAGTCTGGAATCCAGGAATTTTAATTATAAGAAAGCACACTAATTAATAAGTATAAAAGTAGCTGGAAAATAAACATTTTTGATATGGAAAGCTGGATTCCAGACTGGAATGACACCGAAGGGGCTACTCGGATGACACCTTCTTGGATGGAAAACCGGGTTCCAACGCCACACGCTGGAATGGCATCATTTTTTATCTGTTGAAAATATAAACCGGAAAACAGCTTGTCACTTTGTACCACGCTTAGCACTGTAAGCTTAATTCAGTAATTAAATTAAGCGAGATAAAATAAAAGATAATAACACTATATAACGTTCGTTTTTTTATGTCAAGCACTTTTTTTTATCTGCTTCAATTAGTAAGGGATTTCAATATTAATTCTGCACTACTTGCAGTTTTTGTAATGGGTCTGCCAATGACAATATAATCAGCTCCTAAATTTATTGCTTCTCTTGGTGTTGCTGTTCTTTTTTGGTCGTCATGACCTGGATCTATACGAATTCCTGGAGTAATAATTTTCAAGTCTTCACCGCATTCTCGGCGCACTTCTTGAGCTTCTAGTGCAGAACAGACTATTCCATGGAGTCCAATCTTTTTTGCAAGCTTTGCAAGCAAAATTACCTGTGATTTTACCTCTCTTGCTACTCCAAGCTCGTTTAAATCCTCATTGCTCATACTAGTTAGCACTGTCACTCCAATCAGCTTTATTTTTGTGCCTTGCACCACACTTAGCGCTTCTTCAAGCATTTTTGTTCCACCGCTAATGTGCAGAGTTAACATTTCAATGCTCGGAACTTTTATTACTTCAACTGTTTTAGCTACAGTGTTTGGAATGTCATGCAATTTCAGATCTAAAAAAATTGGTACATTGCATTTTGCAACTTCTTGCACTCCAGAGAGACCATGAGCAGCAAAAAATTCTAATCCCAGCTTTAACATGCCAACTTTACCACGCAGAGTATTAGCTAGAGAAATAGCCTTATTTAAGTCTTGTGTATCCAGTGCGCATATTATTGGGTTCATTATCTTGCATAATTTTTTTTATAATAAAGCTAATTATTATGTTTTGCAAATACCTTCACTCTGATTACGTTCATAAGATTCTGTCAATAGTGAATTTGGCAATTTGATCGGGGTGGATGAGCGACTGTTATATCCAGAATCTTCCTCGGATCCATATCCAGGATCTCATGCATGTAAAGGAACAGATGTTTCGTCTGGCGATGATGCATATACAAGATCTTCCAGCGAAGAAGAAGGCGTTTTGTCTGGCAAAAGCCGTGCAATTTCTTCTTGTAACGCAAACTTTAATATTTGAATCGTATTTAATATTGCTTTTCCATCATTATTTCTTATAGGTTCTTCTATATTGTCTGTTACGCATCTTATCAACAGTTGCACAAAATTCACTTGTTTTTCTTTCTCTTTCAAAAAATCTTCTATTTGACTGTCTCGCTCTAAAAGTGAATTTCTTAAATTTTTTACTTCATTATTACAATCTTTTCTTATCTCGTCTAACTCAAAAGATTGATTTTTAATTAAATCATCTGCTTTATATAGCTCTTCAAATTTCCTTTTTAATTCTTGAGATAAGTTTTTATTTTTCTGATTAATTTCTTTAAATTTACATTGTAATTCATCTAATTCTACACAAAGTTCTTCTTGTCTTTTATGTAATTCTTCTTTTTTTTCACATAATATATGTTTTTCCTTACACAATTTTTCTATTTCCTTATATAATTCTTCATTTTTTAATTCTGCATGTTTATTATTGTCTATTTTCCTTTTCAATTCCGTCATGCGTTTTTCTTTTTCAGCTAGATTACCTTCTTTTTCTTGTAACTGTTCACATAAATGCGTGATTTCATAAAGTAATTCTTCTTCTTGCTTACCAAGCTCATCTTTTTCCTTCGTTATCTCTTTCAATTCGTCTGTTATTTCAAATATGTGATTCGCTTTGGCTTCTAACCTTTTCTCTAAAGATTTTTTTTCTTCAAGAAGAGATTCTCTCTCAACTTCTGACTCATTTACTTTCTGATCCAATTTTTTTGCTCTCTTGTTTAAATTTTGCTTTTCTCGAGTTAATTCACGTGATTGATTCTTTAATTTTTCCACTTCTTTGTTTGCAGCTTCTTCAGCTTCCTTTCCTAGAGTTATTTTATTTTCTAACTCTTGCTCTTTCTGAGCGAATTTATTTCTCTCAACTTCCAGTTTCTTATTATTACTAATTATTTTATACGAAAGTGCAAGCACCAAAACAGATAATGTAGCTAAAGCAAGAATTAGAGGAAGAGGCACATTAGAAGTTACAGTAAGCGCTAAAGATGTAAGTAACGTAAGAGTAGCTAAGGAACTAGCTACAAAATAAAATGTGTTAGCTTTGTTAAACAAATTGCTCATTACTCCCCTCCCCTCATGAACAAAACTTCAGCAGTCTTGTATATATTCTTTCCAAATCAGAATTACGTCTTCTTAATTTACTGCATTCGTCATCCAAATCTTTTTCGCTACTTTTCAACTTACTGTTATTATCGCGCAACTTTTCATTTCCTTTTCTTTCTTGATCCAAAAGTTTATTTAACTCTCTGATCTTATTAAGATCTTTAGTTTTTTCCTCTTCTAATTCCTTGCATAGTTTTTCTTTTTGTTCTAAATCTGCAGCTAGTTGGTGCATTTTTTTTGTTAGTTCACTTAACTTTTTTGTCGATAGTATTTCTTCTTCCTTTTCCTTTGCACTCTTTAATTCAGTTTGTAGAGAAGAAGTTTCGCCTTTTTCTTTTCTTAACTGCACTACTAATTCTCCTACTTTTTTCCTTCTCTTTTCTAAACATGTTTCCAATTCTGTTATTCTTTCTTCTAATAAAAGAACTAAAGTTCCTTCATATTTTAATTCATGTAACTGCCTTTCTAAGGAATCTACTTCTTTTTGAGGCTGAGATAATTCCTCCATTAAAGAACCTACTCTTTCATTCAATCTTGCATTTTCATCACGTAACTCTTCAGTATAATGAAGAGAATTTTTCTTTTCACATTCTAACTGACTTACTTTCTTATTTAATTCTTTTACTCTCTCGTCTAAACCCTGCTTTTCTCGAGTTAATCTATTTAGTTGATTATTCAATTCCTCCACTTCTTTGCTTGCAGCTTCTTTAGCTTCTTTTTCTAGAGTTATTTTATTTTCTAACTCTTGTACCTTACTCTCAAATTGTTGTTTTACGCTTTCTAACTCTTGCTCTTTTTCAGCAAATTTATTTTTCTCAACCTCTATTTTCTTATTATTACTAATCATCTTGCATGAAAGTGCGAGTATCAAAGTAGATAGTATAGACAAACTCAAGGCAACAGGAAGAGCTACATTAAAGACTGCAACTGAAGACAAGACTCAACATAAGGGGCAACAGCAAGTGTCCCAGAGCAAGCAATACCAAAGTAGCAAAAGCACCAGCTATAAGATATGGTGCATTGGCTTTATTATATAAATCCCCCATTATTATTCCCTCACAACTAAAGTATTATAATAGCATAAATGTCAAGGGAAGTAAAGCTATAAAAATCAGTATAAGTCTATATTCACTATGTATTTCCCGTCTTCAGTTTCAAGCTCAGACTGCATCCACTCTATCATTTCCGCATTGCAAACTGCTTGTAGGTCATTCTGCGCGGATTGATTCAATTTGTCCTCTCGTAGATCTGCTTTTATCACTAATTTCTTTATCAAATGCTTAACTGATACATTATTATCTGCTTTTATCTTTCTGATAATGTTTAATATCTGCACGCAATTGTCTCCCATTTCCTCTGAATATTTATCGTAGATAAGCTCTTCTAATTTTGGCCAATTACTTTGATTGTGCACAGAATTATAACTATACAACTGGTGGTATATCTCTTCTGTAATGTAAGGCAAAAAAGGTGCAAATAACCGCAAAATAACATTTAACACATACGCCAAGCTTTGTTTTGCACTTAAGTTTGCCTCGCTGTCTACTTTATCTCCATATGCGCGCTTTTTTGCTAATTCCAAGTAGTTATCACAAAAGTCTTTCCAAAAAAATTCCTCTATTACGCCCAAAGCTTCGCAGTATTCAAACTGTAATAGGTTATTCGTTGCTCTTTCTATAACTTTGTATAACTTAGGACAATATCCACTTATCTATTGTCTCGTGAGCAGAATTTATGCTCATTACTTGATGCTTTTCCATGAACATGGAAACAAACTTGCTAGCGTTCCAAAGTTTTGTAACTAAGCGCTTGCCAATTTTAAATATATTTTCAGAGTAGACTGTATCAACTCCAAGCCTTGAGTTCGCTGCCCAATAGCGTACTACATCAGCTCCATAAGTTTCAAGTATTACATGAGGAGTGATGATGTTACCTTTTGATTTACTCATCTTTTTCTTATCATCGGCTAAACACCAACCGCTGATCATAATGTTTTTCCAAGGTAAAGAATCTGCATGATAATGTGCTTTCAAAATCGTATAAAAAGCCCAAGTTCTTATTATCTCATGGCTCTGGCTGCGCAGATCTGCAGGAAATATTGTATTATAGCGATGATTTGGTAAGCTAAACTCACTGTTTACTGCCAGTGCACTTAGTTGAGGAGTAATTGAACTTGTGGCCCAGGTATCCATTACATCTTGATCTGGGATAACCTCTTCTTTGCTATACCCTTTTGGCAAATCTTTGAGTGGATCTATAAGTAGGTCCTTTATCTCAGCTAGAATAATTTTACCTTCTTCTCCCTTACGTTTGGAATACCACGCTGGAAATGGCACACCAAAATAGCGCTGTCTTGAGATGCACCAATCCCAATTTAGCCCTTCTATCCACACTTCCATGCGTTTACGCATATTGCTTGGATGCCAATTGCATTCTTTTACTTTATCTAATACTTGAGCTTTTTGCTCTAAGATCTTGATAAACCATTGATAAGTAGGCAATATCTCAAGTGGTGCACCAGACCTTTCTGCGCATTTGACAGAATGAGAAATGCTAGTGCTTTCTATCAAAAGTCCTTTTCCACTCAAGATTTCAATCATCCTCTTTCTTGCTGCTGTAACTTTCAATCCATTGATTTCATTGTAGATTCCAGTGTCACGCGCTGGAATGACGCCGGGGTGTGGTGGAATGACGTCTTCTTTTGTCATCTGAGTAGCCCTTTCTCCTGTCATCCGAGTAGCTGACACTGGGATCCATTCTTCTATTTCCTTATTGTATGTTGGAATGACACTGGAGTGAATATCTTGCAGGTTCATCCTCCCATCCTGATCGATGATAATTTTCATCGGCAGATTATGCTTTTGCTGCCAATATATGTCGAGCTCATCACCGAATGTACAACACATAACAAGCCCAGTGCCTTTATCTACTTTAACCTTATCATCAGCTATTATTGGAACTTTTTCCTTTGTTATTGGCGCTACGGCTGTTTTGCCAATCAGATGGGTGTAGCGTGCATCCTCTGGGTGGCAAAAAACTGCAACACATGCGGGAAGTAACTCAGGTCGCGTAGTTGCAATATTGATCTGCTCATTTTCGTGAGTAGAGAAAACTATCGTGTTTAAGGATGACTCAAAAACTTTATCTTCTATTTCTGCTTGCGCAATTGCGGTTTTATCAACCGGATCCCAAAGAATAGGTTGCATTTTTCTATATGCATACCCTTTATTATATAGATCGATAAACGACATTTGAGAAAGTGTCACAGTTTCCTTGCTGATCGTGTGATATTCCAAACTCCAGTCATAACTAATGCCGACCGATTTAAATAGTTCCTTAAATTCTTGCTTTGATTTCTCAATAACTTCATGGCACATCTCTATAAATTTTTCTCTGCCAACTTCTTTTGCACGGGTTTTATAGGTTTGTTCAACCAATCTTTCAGTGGGGAGCCCATTATCATCAAACCCAATTGGATAAAACACATCTTTTCCCAGCATGCGCTGAAACCTTGCAATAAAGTCTGTATGGCAATAGCTGAATATATGGCCAATATGGAGTTTTCCCGATATTGTTGGTGGAGGTGTGTCTATAGTGAAAGTGTTATCCTTTTCACCATTCCATTTATAAACTTTACTACCTTCCCATAATATGTTGTATTTGTCTTCAATTTCTTTAAAGCCGTATTTTTCTTTTAACATAAATATTTCTTAAGTTTTAAGCTCTAAGTTAGCACAACTGAGTAAAGACGGCTACGCCAAAATTTTTTGTTTACGAACATAAATTTCTATGTTATGGTAAAAATATTACTTTACCTTAGGTTCTAAAGGTATTATGTAATGTTAATTATATATTGAGGTTTAATATGCATACAGAGATTAATGGTACAATAAAGATTGGCAAAAATAAAAAAGTACTGCTTGAAATAGCACAAAATGATCTTGAAAAATTTAAAGAGTATGAACACTTTGGAGATTCTAGAAAGTTTTATGCGGTTCTTTCACTAAATGGTAGGCAATTATATATAACTGGTTTTTTTGGAGAAATAGAAAAAAATCAACAAGATAATACTGTAACCATACTTGTATCTTCAGCTAACGAAGCCGTTGACGCAAAAGCTTTGACTGCTCCAGCAGAAATAAAACTCCTGTTTGACCTTGATAATAAAAACAAAGAAGTTAAGGTGCAGATGCTTAAATGTTCCAGAGAACAAATAGAAGAATCGAAATCTAAAATAAAAGATTTAGAAGCACAGTTAAGCAACCGATCAGATGCTGCTCAGTTACAAGCTAAAGAGGATGAAATAAAAGACTTAAAAGCTCAAATAGAAGACCTGAAAGAAGCAAATATTAAGCATTTACAGCAGTTACAAGGTCAATTGAATACAGCTGAAAGCGAAAAACAAAACTTAGAAACTGCAAAGCAGAAAGCTGAGGAAGCATTGGAAACTAAAACAAAAGAATTAGAAACTCAATTAAAAGCAGATGAGGAGGAAAAAAATAAAGAATTAGAAGCTGAAAAGCTGAAAGCCGAGAAGGAAAAAGCAGAATTACAAACTAAATTCGATCAGGAAAAACAAGCACTAGAAGATGCAAAGAAAGAAGCTGAGGAGAAACAGCAAGAATTACAAACTAAATTGGACGCAGCTAACACGAAAAAAACAGTCTTACAAAAGCAACTAGACGATTTAAAAGATGAACAGAAGAAAGTCAGCGAAGCAATTGATGGTTTATTTACTGAAGAGTTAAACGGAGAAATAAAAGGTCTAATTGGATCCACAGATCAAGATTTAAAAGATAAAGTTAAGGGCTTATATGATGGAAAATTAAAGAGCACAATAGAAGATATAATAGGCAGTAATTTATCAGAAATGAAAGATGAAGATAAGGGGAAATTGCATGAAGGGTTACAAATAAAAATAGAATCTATAATAGGGACTGATCAAAGTAAAAATGTAGATGAAATTGTGGAGTCGATTAAGGAAGAGTTAAAGGACATTATAATAAATGCAAGTAAGTTCAGTAAGGAAGTTGCGGACTTAAAGGTAGAATTAGAAGCTAAAGAGAAGCAAATAAAAACATTAGAAGCTGAAAAGAATAAAGCTAAAGCTCAAATAACCACATTAAATAATGAAGTTGAAAAACTAAAGAAAGAATTAGAAAATAAAGGTAGTGAAATTCAGAAGTTGGGGGAAAAAAATAAAGAATTAGAAGCTAAAAACAAAACAACTGAGCAACCAAAACAAGGCAATGGAGCGAAGTATACCGCTACTGTTGGTATGGGTCTTGCTGCTGGACTGATAGCATTTACTGCACTTGAACGTACAGTTAGGTTAGAGATGTTAGTAATGATTGGTACAGCAGTAGTATCTGCACTCGTAGCTGGTGGTATTACATATGCAGCATTACCTAGTACTCAAGTGGATGGAGCGAAAGCACAAGAAGTAAATGAGAATGGGAAAAAGAAGTAACAAAGGCACTGGGCTGAAACCGTCATAAAGTAACCAGCGTCAGCTACTCGGATGACAAGAAGAGGGTGCTGGGATGAAATCATTATAGAGTGAACCAGTGTCACACTACTAGGATGACACCCTGACAATCGTCATCCCGCTACTTGTTAGTGGGATAACAAGTAGCGGGATGATGCCTCACCATGTCATTTGAGTAGCGGACACTAGGATGGTACTTCCCGCTCATCTCCAGCAGTTTTTTCTTCTTTTGCTTCTTCCATTTTAGTACTAGGCTTTGACATCATATACGTAATACCACCAACCGTTAGTGCTGCTATTGCAACTGCAACCGTTCCGGTTGCAAAAAGTGTCACTGCTATTGCAGCGCCTAATAATGCAGTTGAACCACCATAAAAAACGCTTTTTTTAAGTGCTTTTTCCCTTAAAAATTGTTTTATATATCCATTTTTGCCAAAATCCATGGGAGTTTCACCATTTTTGCTTTTTAATAGATGGTTTGCTCCCTTTTCCATAAGAGCATCTACTATTTTTTTATTGTTATTTTCATCTAAAAGTAGCACTGGAGCTGTAATACTAACGTTTATACCTACTGCTTTTGCAATATCTGTTATATATTGAGTTCCATGTTGAATTGTATACTGGGCAGCTAATCGCATACATAAAGGGGTCCATCCATTTTTATCTTCTGCATTGACATCAATCCCTTTCGTTTGCAATAGAACCTTCACTATATCTGTATGGCCTAATGACGCAGCGAAATGTAAAGGGGTCTGTCTATCTTCATTTGCTGAATTAATATCAATCCCTTTTGCTTGTAACAGAACCCTTACTGCATCTGTATGGCCATCGTTATGTAAAGGCGTGTTTTTATCTTTATCTCGAGCAATAACGTTGAACATTTTTTTTATTGACCATCCTACTATATCTATTTTGCACTCAACCGCATTATGTAAAGGGACACATCCATGTTTGTTTTTTTCATTAATACTCGCTCCATTTTTTATTAAAAGTTCTGTTATTTCTGCATTACGAGCAAAGTGCAAAGGAGTGTCTTCACTCCTTTCAGTTTTTGCCTTTACATATGCTCCATTTTCTATTAGAGACTGTACCGCTTCTTTACAGCCACTTTCAACAGCTTCATGTAAGGGAGTATTTCCACGCTCATTCTGTATATTAATATCTGCACCCTTGTCCTTCAGGGGCTTTATTATATTTACATAGTTATCTCTAGCAGCTATGTGCAGTAATGTACCTATATCACTACCGAATCGATAATCCAATAAAAATCCACTTTCCCTCCATAGGCAAAGCTTTTCCTTGAGTTCATCATGTTCCTGATCATGGGTTCCACTTAACTGACTTGCTAGTTCAATTAACCTACTTCCTAATGCTTTTTCTATTCTTTCAATTACATTGTCCTTACTTAAATTCCCTTCTTCATTAACTGTACTTAGTATTCTTTTCCACTGCTCATATTCCATTGTCATAACTTTACCTCTGATTTTAATAGCATTTTAATTATCACACACCATAATAAAAAAGTCAACTCTATAGCTAACCCAAGAAAGGTTTCCCCACGTCATACCACCGCGGCGCTAACTAGTAGCGGAATGACGAATTTTTGTTTTTCAAATTGTCGTAAGTCACTTTAGCTATATATGTTTAGGTTGTAAAATCCCAAAAAGCAGCCAGAATAGAATAAGCAAACATTTACGAATTGAATTTAGTGCAAACAAGGGTGTTGATATCAACCATACTCTGCAGAATCGCAATATGGTATGACTACATGCTCTTTATTGATTTGATTAACATAATCAGCAGAGAGTTTTGTTTTGCAAAAGATGTCTACAGTAACATACTGCAATTATTTGGAATTGTAGGGCTAGGCGCAATTGTAAGGCCACTTGGTGCATTCATATTTGGTCACATTGGTGACAGGTATGGAAGAAGGATAGCATTAATAATTACTATCTTGCTAATATCGATACCATCAAGTCTTATTGCATTTATTCCAAGTCACAATCAAGTAGGTATCATTTCTACTATATTGCTTCTTGCAATCCATATAACACAAGGAATTGCACTTGGTGGTGAACAAGGAAGTTCTGTTTATCTTATAGAACATTTATCCAGTAGGAAAGAGAACTTAGGGATGTATTTTGGAATAATGGGCTGTGGTCGCTCCATTGGTGTCTTGCTTTCTGCAGTGATAGTAATTATCTGCAAAAAAACTACTGATTTTTGTACCTGGGGTTGGAGATTGCCATTTATTTTCTCAGCTATTTTAGGATTAATTAGCGCGTATAGCATATACACATTGGGAGAAACTCCAGCATATGAAAAAAATCGAAAACAAAGAAATTTACCTGATTTGCCAATAATAGAGCTTATAAAGCGCCATAAGAGAGCTCTTATACTTGCTATTTTAATATCTGTACCTGTTAATGTTGCTGTCGGATTTACCATATTTCTTCGAACACTCGCAAAGGAAATAGCATCAGTGGATGTGTATGTAATGACATATATCAACGAAATTGTGCTCATTATAACCAGTGTATTAATGCCGATATCTTCAATAGCGTTTGGAATGTTGGCTGATAAAGTTGGAAAAGAGCGCACTGCAATCTTATTTATAGCAATTACAATGGCACTATGCTGTCCTGCGTTATCTATTGCATATTACTACAAAAATTACCTTATAATTATGCTTAGTGTAATGGCTCTTTCTATAATAGAAAGAGGTATAGTTCCCATAGGAATAGTTGCATCTGAACTCTTTCCCACCAATGTTAGATTTAGTGGTGTGAGCTTATCACGCAACATCTCTTATGCGTTACATGGAGGATTTACTCCTATGGTTTGTATTTTGTTGACTGTAACATTTCCTCAAACAAACCTTGCTGCTGGGCTTTATATAGTCTTCTGCTTGTTGATCAGTGTGGTAGCAATATTGCAAATAAAACCGCAAGATAAAAAATGTGATTGGTCTTAGTTTTCTCTTAAATTTATACCGTAACCTAAGTTAGGTTCTCAGTTTCTCAAAAAAATCCTTTAACAAAAAAGAGCATTCTGTTTCTAATATCCCACCATAAACTTCAGGTATATGGCTGCAAAATTGAAATATCTTAGCACCATTTTCAATTCCTCCACCTTTTGGATTATAAGCTCCAAAGTACAATCGTTTAATCCTGGCAAAGGAAATAGCTTGAGCACACATCGGACATGGTTCTAATGTTACGTATATGTCAGAATCATAAAGCGTTGAAGTTGAGAGCAACTCACATGCCTGCTTGATCGCTAACATCTCTGCATGTGCAGTTGGATCATTGGATATATTGTGTGCAGAAGAAACAACATTGCTTCCACTAACTATTACAGCACCTATGGGAACCTCATCATCTTTCTGAGCAAGTTTGGCTTGCTCTATGGCAAGCTCCATATATTGATACTTGAACACTTTCCTTTGCTAATCTTCTTTTTTTAAATTTTATTAACTGCTGCCTTAATAAACGATATAAAAAGAGGATGAGGAGAAAACGGCTTTGATTGAAACTCTGGATGAAACTGCACGCCAATAAACCACGGATGACTCTCTAACTCCACTGCCTCTATACATGTTCCATCTTCTGATATGCCACTGCATAGCAGCCCATTTTTTTCCAAATCATCTTTATAATCTGAATTGATTATGTATCTATGCCTGTGTCTCTCTGAAATAGTAGTGTTACTATATGCATCCATCATTTTAGAGCTTGCATTTATATTACATTTGTATGCTCCAAGTCTCATGGTTCCACCAAGATCGTCATCTTGACCGCCAGCTAACTTAACGATTGGATGTTTACAGTTATGAAATTCTTCAGAGTGTGCATCTTCAAGCTTAACAACATTACGAGCAAACTCAATAATTGCAAGCTGCATACCAAGGCAAATTCCGAAAAATGGGATATTATTTGTACGGGCATAATTTATTGCTAATATTTTACCCTCTACTCCGTCATCACCAAACCCCCCTGGGACAAGAATTGCATGAGAATTCTGTAACTTCTCCCCTATAAGCTTTTCATTTATAGGTTTTTCTTCCTTCTCTCTTGAGTTAACCCAATTTATCTTTACTTTGACTTTATTACTAATCGCACCATGATTTAATGCTTCAACTAGTGATTTATACGCATCAGGGAATTCGGTGTATTTTCCCACTATAGACACAGTAACTTCCTGTGTTGGGTGCCTTATGGAATGCACTATTTGATCCCATTCAATCAAGCTTGGTTTTGGCTCACTTAAATGAAAGTGCTCCAAAATTTGCGTATCAAGCCCACATTGGCTATACAACACCGGTAACTCATATATATGACTCACATCAGGAGCAGGTATCACATTGGACAAAGAAACATTGCAAAGCTTAGCTATTTTCTCTCTCTGATTATCGAAAATTTCTTTCTCACTGCGGCATAATATAATATCTGGTTGTAACCCCGCGGAATTTAACTCTCGAACTGAATGCTGCGTTGGTTTTGTCTTTAATTCTTGCGCTGCGGTAAGATATGGTATTAAAGTTAAGTGAATAAGGATAACTCTTTGTTTTCCTAATGTGTAGTTAACTTGGCGTATAGCCTCCAAAAATGGTTGGCTTTCAATGTCACCTACAGTTCCACCTATTTCACATATTACAAAATCTAACCCTTCCGTACCATTAAAAATGAACGATTTGATTAAGTCTGTCACATGAGGAATAACTTGCACAGTTTTGCCCAGATAATCACCACGCCTCTCTTTCTTCAACAACTCATGATATATCTTACCAGTTGTTATATTGTCATCTTTTGTTGCTTTAATTCCAGTAAAACGCTCATAATGCCCAAGATCCAAATCAGTTTCAGCACCATCCTCGGTAACAAACACCTCTCCATGCTGAGTTGGGTTCATTGTCCCAGGATCAATGTTGAGATACGGGTCAAGTTTTCTGATACGGATCTTAAAACCGTAAGCTTGAAGAAGCGCACCAACGCTTGAAGCAACTAAGCCTTTACCAAGCGATGACACAACTCCACCTGTGACAAAGATAAATTTAGCTTCCTTCATTAATTTTCAAATGGAACAGAAGTAGGTTCACTTTCTTGCTTTTTTTCTAATATAATTTTCTCTGCAATCGATTTTTTATGTACGTCTTTTGAATATAATCCTGACAATAGCAATGTGTTTATAATAAACAATCCAGCAACAATAGCCGTTATTCTGCTGAGCGGGTTTTCAGAAGATTTCACCGGAATCATCGAATTGACTCCCTGTTGTGTATTACTAAAACCACTTAACGAACTACTCCCAGGCGGCTGCAAGAGCACTAAAATTACTAACACAACAACCAATATTATTTGAAATATACTTAATACCGCTACTGACATTATAGATAGGGCTGAAAATAAAAACCTTAGCAGTACAAAGCACGTAAGTCAAGAACATCTGTCACCCAAGTAGCTTGAAATCTAAGTATGTATTTACTGCCTACCTTATTTTGATTAACATATGCATAAGACTTTGGGCTTAATATGTATCACATTTTAAAATACAAAGATTATGAACCAAAAATAGACGAAAGTGCTTTCATCGCAGGTGGTTCGCATATCATAGGCAAGGTTGAAATAGGAAGAGATGCAAGCATCTGGTTTAATTGTGTGGTCAGAGGGGACATTGGATCAATAACAATAGGTAATGGAACAAATATTCAAGATGGAACGGTAATTCATGTGGATAGAAACCCAGGTGGTGACACAATTATTGGCAGCATGGTAACAGTGGGACATTTTTGTATGTTGCATGCATGCACGGTGCATGATAAAGTGTTTATTGGTATGGGCTCTACCGTGATGGACCATGCAGTTGTGGAGTCTGAAGCTATGGTAGCTGCTGGCTCACTAGTGACACATGGAAAAGTAATAAAAAGTGGGGAAATATGGGCTGGTAGGCCAGCAAAATTCTTCAAAAAAATGTCAAATGAAGAAATAAAACATATTACACAATCAGCACAAAATTATATTATGCTAATGAAAGAATATAAAAATTAAAGTTCGCGTGAGGCTAATTTATATTACCAACCCTATTGAGGGACTGCATAGACAGATTAGAAAATTCACTAAGACTAAGGGCTCATTTACTAACTTGTACAAACAGGTATATTGTGCTATAAAAAAGGCAGAGCAAAATTGGGCTATCCTAATTGGGCTTTAACTATATCTCAACTTGATATTTTCTTTCCTGGTAGATTGAAAATTGAGTTGAGTTAAAAATGCGGTTTGACACACTTTTTTGAACATTTCCTTATTGCCTGTTTTTATAATTTTGAATTGATTCCTTAGGTTATGCAAGAGGTCTATTGAGCAAATCCAATAATATCCTTGATTTCTTTTATATTATGGGTTGCAATTTCTGCTGCTTTCTTTGTACCTTTTTTTAATATTTCATGTAAATGGAATTGGTCTTTTAAAAGATCATTCATTCCCTCACGTATGGGTGACATAACACTGATAATTAAATCAGCTAACTCTTTTTTGAAGTGTTTCATGTCATGTTTGTTCACTTCTTCACACACTTTTTCCACATTTAAATTACTAAGCACTGAATAAATGTTTATCAAATTGCTTATCTCTGGTCGACACCCTAAAGTAGCAAAATCAAAGCCTAGAATTGAATCTGTTTTTGCTTTTTCTATTTTTTTGACAATTGAATCATCCGTATCATCAAGGTTAATGCACGAATATTCTGAAGGGTCAGATTTACTCATCTTGCTTGTGCCATCTCTTAAGCTCATTATCCTTGATGTGCAATCCAAAGTTAAGATTTCAGGTACGATGAAATAATCCAGTTTATAATGATTGTTAAAAGCTGATGCAATATCACGTGCAAGCTCCAAATGCTGTTTTTGATCATCACCAACAGAAACGTATTTAGTTTGATACAACAATATATCTGCAGCCATAAGTACTGGATAACTATATAATCCAAGAGAGGCTTTTTGTTTATCGCCGCCAGCTTTATCTTTAAATTGAGTCATGCGATTAAGCCAACCAATTGGTGTATAGCACCCAAGCAGCCAGCCCAGTTCTGCATGACCACTAACCGTGGACTGATTAAAAATAATGGACTTTTCTGGATCTATTCCACATGCAATATAAGCTGCTGCTGTTTTGAAAATATTACTTTTTAATTCACTTGCGGGAAGCTTATTTGCTGTGATTGCATGTAGGTCGACAATACAAAAAAGAGATTTGTATTTATCCTGTAAGTCTATCCACTGTTTGATTGCACCAAGATAATTACCTAAATGTAGTACGCCACTTGGCTGGATACCTGAAAAGACAATACTTGTCATTATACATTTACCTCATGCTAATCGCTTCCACAATCAGCAGATTTCTTAGAAAGAATAACCATTGCAGGACGGAGCAACCTATTTTTGATAGTATAACCAGTCTGTAGTACTTCTATAATAGTGCCAGGCTCTTTTTCATTGTCTTCTCTTTCCACAACAGCTTGGTGTAAATTACTATCAAAAAGCTCACCAAGTGGATCTACTTCCTCTATTCCATGTTTTTTTAGATCATTTATAATTTTTTGATAAGCTACTTTAATCCCCTCATGAACAGGATCACCGTCTTTCAAAATTTCCATTACTTTTTTTAAATTGTCGCACGAGTCGATCATATCACGTGCAAATTTTGTGACTGCATAGTCACTTGCATCGCTAATTTGCTTTTGCATTATACGTTTGACGTTTTCATTATCTGCAACAGCACGGCGTAAATGATCTTCAAGCTGAGCTGCACGTTCTTTTAATGTATTGAGATCTTCACTTAAATCATCAGTTTGCTTATGATTATTACTTTGTTGGTCGTTACCTTTCTGCCTATTTACCATATCGGCAAATTTCCTCTTTTTTTCTTTACTGCTGTCTGACATATCACTATCCTTAAGAATCTAATGAATATATAACAATTAATTCGAAAATATCAAGCACCAGCTACATTTGTCTTTCTATGCTCGCATTTAAAAAGTCAATTAAAGTAATTTTATAAAAAGAATCAGAAAAAGTACTAATATCATTTTGTGCCATATTAATGTAGTGTCTAGCTTTTTCCATAGAAAGCTGAATGGCATTATGGTGATTAATATAGTGTAATGCTTGGTCAAAATTGTGTCTAGCTGAAGAAAAGCATTTTTCCCAGAATTTTTGCTCTGCTGGACTGCCCTTTTCGTATGCTATAATAGCAGGTAAGGTGACTTTACCTTCGAAAAAGTCTTTTCCGACTTGTTTTCCAGAAGTGCCTTGATTAGAAGTATAATCGAGCATATCATCAACTATTTGAAATGCCATACCAAAATTAAAACCAAAATTCTTTAGCCTCTCTGTTTCGTCATTTGTTGCACCAGATACTGTAGATGCAGCTTCACAGCATGCAGAAAATAAAGATGCTGTCTTTTCTCCAATGATATCAAAATAATTTTCCCTGACCGTGTGGGGGTCAAAACGTCTTGTCATCTGCTTTATTTCACCCTTCACAAGTAAATGCGATGCTTTAGATAAAATAGAGAGAATATTTAAATTTCCACACTCTATAAGCCATCTAAATGCTAGAGTCAACAATAGATCACCAACTAAAATGCTTGATTTATTTCCCCAAATCTTATTCGCTGTTTTAACTCCATGGCGTGCCTCACTTTCATCGAGCACATCATCATGAAGTAAAGTAGCATTGTGTATAAACTCTACCGATGCAGCAACGTTGATCCTATCCTCCCCAGAATAGTTTAGCATTTTACATATAATAAAAACTAGTTTAGGCCTTATTTTTTTCCCACCTGAACTAACAAGATGAGATATAATATCAGTAGCAAGCTTAGCACCTTCATCATTGACATTTTTGAAGATAAAGTCCTTCATAGCTGATAAATCAGAAGATACGACATCGTCTAATTTACCATTATTTGTTAATTCAGTATTTAGCATTTTAAAGAGACTTATGCTTCTTGTCCCTGTGCTTTCTCGTTCTCTACTTTCTTCTTTTCTGTTTTCTTTGGTTCTGTTTCTAAAGTTACTATGCCTTTTTTAATGAACCATAGTACTCTTTCAGTTGCTTGCGCGCCTACGCTTAGCCAATGTTTTAATCTATCAGCCTTCACCACAACACGATTTTTATTGTCTTTTGGTAACATTGGATCATATTGTCCTATTTTCTCAATAAAACGCCCATCTCTTGGTGCTCGTGAATCAGCTACAACTATCCTATAAAAAGGGCGTTTCTTTGCGCCAAACCTTGCCAACCTTATTTTAACTACCATGTTAACCTTTATTCATATATTAGTCACAATTTTATACAATGAGCCGTTTTAAGTCAAATGAATTATACAACTTTTGCACCTTATAATATAATTACCAATAATGTAGGGTGTCATTCCAGCACCGGGCACTGGAATCTAATTTCCATCATGCAGCCACTTAGTAAGTTTCTGGGTCCAAGTTCGGAGCACTGGATGCGTTTGAGGTAAAACAGGTTCTTATAAGGATTTAATTCTTATCTGGCTATATATCATCAAGTATAGCGTGATTAACTTCGACTTTATACTTTGATTCCAGATAGGTAATTAATTGCTCTTTTAGCGATATCATCACACGTTTTCCGGTGTCAAGCGTGTTTAATTTACCATTTGATGAATGCATTTCTTTTAGAACACCTATTATAATTTCATTATTGTATTGAATAGGTTCTGTCACTGAACCAGTTGTTTTCATATTGAAAATCTCTTCTACAAAAGAAAAGGGGTAGTTTTGTTGATCCACTTCATTGCGTTGCATCTGCTGACCTTTAACTAATTCCACACCTTGAATTTCTTCCAAATCTGTTTTTTCTCTTAGTTGAACTGCAACCTCTTGCCCAATTTTAAACATTCTTTCTTTTATAAACTCACTACACCAAAGCTCTACCGCTAATGCCCTGCCTTCTTCAAAACTTTGCAATTTGGGTGGAACGATATCAATGATTTTTACACTAACAACAGCGTCCCCAACGCCCTTGAAATAACCTTTCTGATCCTTTTCTCGCGAAAAAATGAAAGAAATCAAATCACTAGAATCTCCTACGTTATTACCGCTTTGATCTTTTCCACTCGTATCTACTGGACCAATAGTTTGTATAGGTAAATTATATTCACTCAATATTTCTTCAATTTCTGAACCATTGTATATCTTATAGTTCACTTGGTTTATGAAATCATTGACTCTTTCAAAAGACTTTTGGTTAGTTAGAACTGACTTTATGTCTTTTTTTAAATCAACTAAGTCTTCATCAGAGATTTGATGCGCACTTTCCACTTTTATTATATGCCAACCAAAACTGCTTGCTAAAACTTCACTTACTTCACCTACTTTGAGAGCAAATACCTTTTCCCTCACGTCTTCTGGTAAAAAATCCTTAGTTATATTATTTACTCTAGTTTCCTCAAGTTTTGCTTTGCCAAACTCTCCTACTATCTGTTCAAAGCTTGTTTTACCCTCCTCAAATGCTCTTCTTGCTGTCTCAGCTTCTTCTTTGGTAGAAAATATTACATTGAATACATCTCTTTGATCTTTTAGTTCCTGTTGTTCTATTATACCATCAACTTCTTCATCTGAAATCTTGATTCGATCTTCAAAATACTTTTGGCCTAGGGAAATATATTGCGCAGTTCGATACTCAGGATAATAAAAATGGGATTTATTTCTTTCGTATAAATCAAGTAATGCTTGATCATCTGGTTCAGGAATGTTTGTAACTGCATCTTCAGTTATTTTAACAATATCAACCACTCTAGTTTGGTAGCGACTTTTGTATATCTGCTCATCAACTCTCTCGCCAAAAGTTACCGGATAATTATCTTTAAATAACGAAGTCATGAACATCATTGCAGGCAGAACTTTCTCTAGCTTTGCTATATACTCTTTCTCTGTCATATGCAGGTCATTTAGCGTTTCATGGAATTTATTTTTGTCAAATTCGCCTTTATCATTTTGAAAGTATTTGGTATTTTTAATATGGTTTTTTATAGACTCTTCTCCATCTGTCAACCCCAGCTCACTAATTAGGTTAAACAATAGTTTTTGCTCTATAAGTGCGTTAAGCAAATCATATTTCAGCTTTTTTACTTGTTCTCTACTCGCATCAGATCCAGAAATTTGCTTTTCATAATTTTGATATAGTGATTTATACTCATCTGACGTTATAACTTCTTTTCCAACCCTAGCTACCTCTTCCTTTTCATCATCACCTGATAAAAGGTTGCCAATTCCCATGAAGACTAATAAGCAAGCTAAAAGGACAACGGTTACTTTAGTGAAAAAATTTTTAACATTCATTTTAAACTCAGTTAATTAATGGTTAATTATAGAATAGTGATAATTTAATTCTTGTAAACCTGTTGTTTTATTAGCTAATATATATAATATTACAATATATTAACTTAAAATTTAACTCTTTTCTTAAATAGAAACATATGTTTGACTGAGTTATACTATACCTTAAGAAGGGAAAATATTTTTTTGAATCGTTTGAAATATGCTTAAACGTAAGCGCATTTAATTAACTTAAGAGGTGGGAAGTGACAAACAAAAAGTCATTGAATGACAAAATTAATGCTTTTTTAGTTTTAATAGCTTATATTTTAGCTCTGTATAACAGTAAGGGATACTTTAAATGGGAGATGCTTTTTTGATGTCAATGGAATCTTCTAAGGGCAATAACGATAGAAATAAACAGTTTCTAATGCAAATAGCTGCTTGGTTAGTAGACAACACTGGTTTAACTTTTAATCAAATAGCACAATGCTGTAGGTTGGCCCTTGAAGAAGTACAAGACATAGCTGATGAGGAAATAGAAGTTGAAAAATATAACCCTATTATTTCTGGGGTAATTACTGAAAAAGAAATCGATGATTGCAAAAAAAATTCAAACCGTGTACCAAATTTGATTATAAAAAATATAAAAAAAAGGAGTAAAGCGATTGGTAGCATTCTTGGCTTTGCCTCTACGGCAAGGCGTAGAGATAAACCTGATGCGATTTATTATTTAGTAAAAAAATTTCCTATCTTGGATAATAACGTTATAGCTAAATTAATTAGTACAACAAATTACACAGTTGAGCAGGTAAGAGATGGATCTCATCATAACATGCAAAATATAAAACCCCAAGATCCTGTACTACTTGGCTTATGTAGTCAAGAAAATTTAGAAGCAGAAGTGGAAAAAGCAAAAGTAGAAGAAGAGAAGCAAGAAAGGTTAAAAAATATAAAGAATAGCTATTGAAAATCCTCAAATTTTTGTGCTTTGTTAACATTAAATTAACTTGACTTGCTAGTGTTTATTAGTATAATGTAAGTAAAGTACAGGGTTTAATAATAATTAAGCTTAATACGCACTAAAACTAGCTCAGCCTAATTTATTATCTTATAGTCACATTTTAGGTTAGCAAGCATCAATTAAAATTTTTGGAGGATTATGACAACAATCAATGAAGATGTTTTGGCAAAAGGAAAGGTTACAGCTCAACCTGAAAAAAGTGAGCAAATTCACAATAACGATACAGTAAAACAGATGGTCAATGAAGGTACTGAGAAAAACAGAAAAACATTAGATCTGAGCGAATTAAAAGAGAAAACAGCAGAAGAATTGTTAGAGTTAGCTGAAGAAAGAAAAATTTCAACTAACGGTAAAAGCAATGGTAGAATGCTAAAGCAGGAAATGATATTCAGCTTAATGAAGAAAATGAGCGAAGAAGGAGGCATAACCACAGGGAGTGGAATAGTGGAAATATTGCCTGATGGTTTTGGTTTCTTACGTTCAGCAAGTGCAAATTATGCCCCAAGTACCGATGATGTTTATATTTCTAACGGGCAAATAAAGAAGTTTAATTTACGTACAGGAGATATGGCATGTGGAGAAATAAGGCCACCTGGTGATAAAGAAAGATATTTTACTTTAACTAAGGTTCAAAGTATAAACTCTACTGAAGTCAGTGAATTAAGAAAGTACGTCCATTTTGATAATTTGCTTCCTCTTTATCCTGAGGAAAGCATAGTACTTGAGTGTAATAGTGGTGATGATAAAAAAGGCTTAAGCATGCGTGCTATAGATATAGTAGCTCCTCTTGGAAAAGGGCAAAGAGCGTTAGTAGTTGCTCCACCTCGCACAGGAAAAACTGTATTGCTTCAGCAAATGGCTAACTCTATAGCTATAAATCACCCTGAAATAGAATTAATAGTGTTACTTATAGATGAAAGACCTGAAGAAGTAACAGATATGATACGTTCTGTAAAAGGTGAGGTAGTGAGTTCTACGTTTGATGAGCCTGCTTACCGTCACGTACAGCTTGCTGAAATAGTAATAGAAAAAGCTAAAAGAATGGTTGAGCATAAAAAAGATGTGGTAATCCTACTTGACAATATTACTAGACTTGCACGTGCTTATAACGCTGTTATTCCTTCGTCTGGGAAAGTTCTAACTGGTGGTGTGGATTCAAATGCACTGCAGAGACCCAAGCGTTTTTTTGGAGCGGCTCGTAATATTGAAAATGGTGGTTCTTTGACAATCATCGCTACAGCTCTTATAGACACTGGTTCAAAAATGGATGAGGTTATTTTTGAAGAGTTTAAAGGTACAGGAAACGCTGAGATTATACTTGATAGAAAACTTTCTGATAAACGTATATTTCCAGCTATTGACATTACAAAATCCGGAACAAGGAAGGAAGAGCTATTAGTTGATAAGGCTATACTAAATAAAATATGGGTGTTGCGTAGAATACTCAATCCTATGGGATCTGTTGAAGCAATGGAATTTTTACGTGACAAACTACTTTTAACAAAGAGCAATGCTGACTTTTTTAACTCCATGAATCACTAAAAGTAAGCCAGTTATGATGGATATGCTGAGCAAAAAGTAAAAGATTTTATCGCTTTTATAGTTAAAATAATTGTATCCGTTCAGGCAATGGCAAACTTAGGGAGCGTTAAATAAACTATACGCGTCAAGTTAAGAAGCAAAGGTAAGAAAATTCAATGAACTTAAGGTGGATACTCTAGTCTTTCTATATCTGTCTTTCACAGAAAATTGTGACCAGTTTGTGGTAAGTTTTTTCAGGAAAATTCTCAAATTATTAATTTTGCTGCTTAACGCTAAAAACAAGTAACCGTTCACGGATTGTGAGAATGAATAAAGAACTAAGCAGTCGTAACTTTTGGAAGGGATTTTGGCCATTGAGACGTAATGTCAAAAATATCGACAACATTCTTCCACGAACCTTTCCCCACGTTCCAACCAGGTGAAAAAGCTGTTTTTACGATAGCCGTCTAATTTGCCGTTCTGCAAGGTTGTTGATTGACTTCAGGCTTTCGTAAAAACTTCCACACCATATCCTCGGCCTTAACATCTTAATGGCCATTCTCAAACCATTTACAAGCCTCGTCATTTCATGAAAAAACCCTTCTTTCGCATCAGTTGTGTAGCATCTTTTAACATTAACAAGGCCTATAATAGTGCAGCACTGCCTTACGTATTGCCAATCCAAATTCTACTTGCTGTAAAATAACACAATCTGCCACATCGCTGCTAATCTCAATCCCTCTATTTATTGGCCCTGGGTGCATAACAATCGCATCTGGTTTTGCGTATGATAGCTTTTGTGAATCAAGTCCATACAAATGAAAATATTCTTTCTCTGAAGGAACAAAACAACTATTATTCATGCGCTCTTTCTGCAGTCTTAAAAGCATGATTACATCAGCATCCTTTATACCTTCAATTAATGAATAATGGACTGAATCTACTTCAGGAAAATGCTTACAAATCAAAGTTGGTGGTGCGACCAAGCTTATCTCTGCTCCAAACATTTTTAGCAACCTTATATTTGACCTTGCAACTCTGCTGTGCAGAATATCTCCACATATCACAACTTTGAGATCCTTTATTTGCTTTTTATGACTGCTGATTACAAGATAATCTGCAAGAGCTTGAGTTGGGTGTCCACTGCTTCCATCGCCTGCGTTGATTAGCGAGCAGCTAACATTCTTAGCCAGCATATTAACAATACCGCTATTTTTTTGCCTGATTATTATATAGTCAGGATTCATTGCATTTAATGTTTTGATCATGTCTTTTAGATCTTCTCCCTTGTTAATAGAAGAAGATCTTATTGGCAAAGTTACAACATTTGCTCCAAGGCTTTTTGCTGCTATTTCAAAAGACGCAAGTGTACGCGTTGAATCTTCAAAGAATAAATTTATTACTGTCTTATTTTCCAAGATATGACTATTTGCAGCTTCTTTTTTAAGGTACTGGTTAGCCAACTTAGTTATATTTTCTACATCATCGACTGTAAGGTCTGAGATGTTTAACAAATTCCTTCTCTTGTGCATAGTTTCCTTTTCAACTACTTGAACCTATTCTACTTTCTTATTATTGTTTTTCAATAGACCTCTTGTGCAGCAATTGTTTTGGTGAAAGAACAGAAAAAGATAGCAAAGTCAAAATTAAGTTAGAAGAAAGAAAAAGTTTAGCGAGTCAAGAGTAAGGTACATTAGCATAAATCTTTCATCCCAGTGTTCAGTGGCACTGGGGATTACTTCCACTTACACTCATCCGCTATCATAACAGCCTCAAAAAGATGCTTCTCAAGTTCACTTAGAGGTAAATCACTTTGTGGATAATTTCCCCAAGACTTTAGTATATCGGAAGTTTCAACGCCTTCAATAACAGGGTATTCTTGGTTTTTTTTAGCGTATAGCTCTTGAGCCTGCTTGCTTACTAAAAATTCCAATAAGACTATAGCATTTTCCCTGTTTTTTGCGTTTTTTGTTACTGCTGCACCACTGATGTTTACCATTACGCCGTGATCATTGCGATTAGGAAAAAAAGCCCCTAGCTTGTCTATAACATTCTTTTTATTTTCTGATGAAAGAATTCTTGCAAAGTAATAACTATTTACTATTGCAACATCTCCTTCACCAGCAGCTACAGCATAAATTTGGTCAGTATCACCACCACTTGGTTTTCTTGCCATATTACTCACAATTCCACTTACCCATTCTTTCGTCTTTTCAAAACCATTATTTGCAATCATAAAAGCAATCAATGACCGGTTATATGGACTTGTAGAAGAACGCACTAATATTTTTCCTTTCCATTTTTCATTTGCTAAATCTTCATAAGTACTTAAGTTTTTAGGATTTACTGACTCTTTATTATAAACCAATACTCTGGTTCTTTTTGTAAGGCCAAACCAATAATCTTCACTATCTCTAAATTTTGCAGGTATAACACTTTTTAAAATCTCTGAATCCACTTGAGATAAAAGCCCTCTTTTTTTTGCCAAAATCAGGTTCACTGCATCTGCAGTTAAAAGTAAGTCAGCTTCACCGCCATTTTCCATGCGTGAAAGTAGCTGAGAATAATCATCAATGATGTAACGTACTTTAATGCCTGTATTTTTTGTAAATTCATCAAATAAAGTACGTACTAATTCTTCTTTGCGCGATGAATAGACATTCACTACTTGTGAATTGTTAGTTCCGCTGTTTTTATACAAAAAAGTAATGACTATTAATACAACTGCTATTAAGGATGTGAATATAAAGGCTTTTTTCATATTGGATAAAAAATAACTTCTTTCAGTTAAGGATACTCAAATAGCGCAATCTTAGCAAGTGTAAAATTCGTTAGATGTAGCTAATATAATTTGGATTTACCGAAGTCAATGTATGAAATAATCGAAATTATCATTCCAGCGCGTGACGCTAGGCCATAAAACCTACTTGACAAACTTCGCCAGCCCCCTTATCATGAAACTGAAGGTATTCAGTTATCTTTATCTGTGCAGATTAAACAGCAAAAAAACAACGTAGTTGGCATCTTATTTTTAATTTTTTGCACTATGTGCACCTTATGTCTTCACAACATTTCTAGCTATATAAGCTGAAACGCGCTTATATAGCGTTTAAGACAGTATAGTACGCCAATTTGCAGGATTAGAGAGTGACAACTAGCTAACACGGGGTTTCTTTTGCCTTTTTTTCTGCTTAGTAAATTTCTTAAACATTTATGACTAAAGGTTAGTTGCAATAAAAAGCAACTGAGTGGCAGTTATTAAACGTTTAAAACATAAAAAACGCCAATGTTTTAAAATAGATATTAGTCGGGGCTTCTTTTGCCTTTTTTTTCGTTTAGTAAATTTCTTAAATATTTATGGCTAAACGACAACCGTCATCCCTGTAAAGGTCAAGTATCCCGCTACTTGTTAGCGGGATCTGGAGATACCGCGGCGGTATGACGTAGGGAAATCTTACTTATTATAGCTATAGTTCTACATGAATTACAAAAGTAATATTTACTAGATCTTAATATTTTAGATCTATATTTTAATAAATAATGAGCTGTAATTAGTATGAATGATCCATTTAAAAGTGAGAACTATAAAAAAAATCTTGACTCCTTGATAGAAGCTATAAAGCTGAAAAATATTGGTGAACAATATAATAAAACAGTGAGAGATTTATCCCAGACATTAGAGAGTTTTACAGATAAGGCAGAAGATGTAGCTAAGTTTGTTATATGTAGTGACTTGAATAATTTTATAGAACCGGTGAACAAAAAGCCATCAGGTTTTTTTGGAATATTCAAGGAAATATTTAATAAAATCTTGGGAAAAGATGCTTCAATTCAGGATAACGATATAAGAAATTTTGCTAATGATAAATTGCCCAGTCTTGCTGAAAAAATAACATTCGAATACCTAAATGTTTTAAAGAAAATTTCAGATTTAGAGCAAAGTAAAAAAAATCAGGAGGAACATAGATTGTATGGAGTGAACTTAGAGGATAGAACAGCGTCAAAGCAAGAAGAAAATCCTTTATATGAGCTACAAGCAGGAGATTCAGGCTATGGAAGTTCATTAAATGAAGAGCATGAATATGAAGACATATCAAATTATCAAGAGAAGAAGAGTAAAATTTTAATAGAAAATTCGCAGAGTTCAAAATCGCCCAAAGAAGAGCCAATTTATGCAACAGTTTCTAAAGAACATATAGAGGCAAAAAGAAAACGTAAGCAGAAACAACAACCTCAATCCCTCGTACTACCAAAACCACCAAGAGCATCGCAAGTGCCAAAAAAAATGTTTACTACTGGTCAAGAAGTTAGACAAGAATCGAAAGTGGTAGTCAAAGATAAACCTGCAGTACCGCCAAAGCCTAAAAATCTAAGCCGTGCTGATCAAAAAGTAAGCACAGAGCCAAAAGTAGTAGAAGTAATTCTTAAAAAATCAGCTGAAAGTAAACCTATAGTACCACTAAAATCTGAAAATCAAGACAATAGGAAATCAGCACAAAAAGCTGCTGGTAAGATGATACCAAAAGTAGCAGCAGCTACTATGAAAGGAGGAGCTAATCGCGAGATGGGCAGTAAAGTAAAGGCATTAAAAGAAAAATTTGAGCAAAATCAAGCAAAAGGAAATGCTAATGTACGGCTTGCTGAAAGCAAAACTACCCCAGCAGCACAAGCGGATATCGGTGTGAAGAAAAAACAATCTCATTCATTTCTAACAGAGAATAAAAGATCTGCAACGAAACACATAACAGCAAAATCTGATCCAAAATCTCATGTCAGCAAAAATCCTCCTTCCACACAAGTAAGTGTTAAGGAAATGGTTGCACAAATTGAGAAAGGAAAAGGAGGAAGATAGTAACATTTGGGGATGTTTAAAAAAAACATATGGTCAAGTCAAGAGATTGTGAGCAAATTTAGGAAATTATAGCTAAACTAACTTAGATTTACCGACAATTTGAAAAACCGTCATTCCGCTACTAGTTAGCGCCGCGGCGGTATGACGTAGGAAAACCTTTCTTGGTTAGCTATAGGCAGCAATTTTCTGTATTTATTTTAAATTGAAGAAAGCTCAAATGAAAGATCGTGTTTTGCTAAAAATTACAGAATGCAGTCTGGTTACTATTTAAAAGGATATGTTCAAAAAACTGTGTCAAATCAACTCATACACTTCATTACCAACTTCATGATGAAGTTCTGCAGTTGGATGGAAATAATCAAAAAAGAAATAATCCTTTAGTGTTTCTTCGCTACACTCAGGGTTATAGTGAACGTCAAGTTCCCCTTTAAATATCAACTTTAAGAGTATTTTTATATTTTCTTTAAATCTCCCAATTTGGTCTGCAATGTTCGATGTGCATGCATCTTGACAATTTAAACCTTTGCTCTTGTATTCGCTAAGCATACTTTTCATTTTAGAGTTAAGATCAAATGCTTTTATTTTAAGATTTGTACTTTTCTTCATATAATCTAAGCCATTAGCCAATTTTGCATTGAAACTCTCTGTGAGCTTCGTAGCTAGTTCCCTTGCTTCTTCATCTCTATTAAAAGCTGGTATTGAGCCAACTTCAGGTGCGTTTGCAACAACTACATGCTTAATACCATGTTCATTTAGAACCTTAAGTGCATTACATATTTCACTCACTGCTTGTTCCAACACTTCTTCCGCTTTAGTATCGTCATAAGCAGTGGCAACCATAACATCATTTCCGCCGATTATGATGCAAAATAAATCTTCTTTACCTATATCTGGATGATGTTTAATTACCGCATCTAGCTGGTTAGCTAAACGAAATTTATTGAAGAAATAAGAAAAAATAGGGTCAAAAATTTCAGACGCTGTTGCACATGAAACTGCATAGTTTTGACCTTGCTGTTCGTGGCATCTACCAAAAAATGAATAACTCCACCCAGGTTTAAATTCGTCTAAATCTAAATATTTTGCTACATATTCAACAGCAGTAGGGCCATTGCTAAAAGATCCTCCTTGATAAAAAGGGTCATCAAACTTTACGCTTTTTGCAAAGGATAAGTTATTTAAAATTCCAATGATTGCGCCATTATCGGATAAACTATCACCCAGAACATAAAAATTTCTATACTTTGAATTAGAATTGTCATTTTTGTTTGTCATAATATTTACCGTAGATTAGCATGTTGTTTCATTAGATTCATAAAAAAAAATAGCGGTGCAACTTTTTTACAACCCCCATTTTAAACTTTATTGTGCATTTCCTTCATATCATACCTTTTTGAAAAAACGTTTTATTTTAAAAACGCTCTGACTTTTTCTCCACTTTTTCCGGGCAAAATCAGCTTCTTCTTAACTTGACACGTATACTTAAAAGAACCCTCTAAGTTTTCTAGCGCGGCTTGGATGTTTCAACTTGCGCAGTGCTTTTGCCTCTATTTGCCTAATTCTCTCACGTGTTACATTAAAAGTTTTTCCTACTTCTTCTAAGGTATGCTCCTTCCCATCTTTACCAAGGCCAAAACGCATTCTTAGAATTCTTTCTTCCTTTGGTGTTAAAGTTGCAAGAACATTGGTTGTAATACCACGCAAGTCAGCAAGTATTGCAGCATCCTCTGGTCTGGAGACTCGCTTATCTTCTATACAATCACCGAAGGTACTACTATCATCCTTTCCTGTTGGAGCTTCAAGACTTACTGGGTCCCTTGCTATTTTCATAACTTTGCGTATTCTTTCCAGTGGCATTGTCAGTTCTACACTTAATTCCTCTAACGTCGGCTCTCTTCCCATCTCATGAGTCATTTTTCTTAATGCTCTGTTGATTTTACTGATAATTTCTACCATATGAACTGGTATTCTAACTACTTTAGACTGCTCAGGTATTGCCCTAGTGATTGATTGTCTTACCCACCAAGTGCCATAAGTTGAAAATTTATATCCACGTTTGTAATCAAACTTATCCACGGCCTTTATAAGACCAATATTGCCTTCTTGTATCAAATCAAGCAGATCAAGGCCTCTTTTTGAATACTTCTTAGCAATGGAAACTACTAGCCTTAAGTTAGCCTTAATCATCTCTTGCTTTGCTTCAGAGACTTCTCGTTCGTGTTTTTGTATTCTCCTGATTAGCTCCTTAAATTCTTGCACGTTATCTTCCTGTATATGCTGCTTAATACCGTTCAAAGTACTAGCTATATGTTCAGAGTTATCGTCTATAAACCTTAAAAATTTGTTTTTTAATTCACCTGTAAAAGAGGGCTGATTTTCATTGATCTTTAAAAGACTTATCTTTTTCAATTCGTGCTTTAAAAGCATGTCATCATAAACTTTATAGAAACTTTCTCTATCGATATCGTATTTCCTAGCCTCAGCAATAAGATTAGCCTCTTCAAGCGTGATGGATCTATTTATCTTATAAAGTTCTTGTGTAATTCTGGCAACAGCAGCATCACTTAACTTAATTTGTAATGCTATAGACCATATTTGACTATATAAATTCTCTAGTTCATCAGAGGAATCTTTAGAATTTTTTCTTAATACCAATGCTTCATTTGTTAAAGTAATTATCTCATCCAATGCAACTATGACCTTTGGCAATAAGTCACTTTCCATTTCAAGAATAGAAACATTTAAATTCGCTGAATTTATATCTTCATTATCACCGTCTTTCTCATCATCACTTCTTTTACTATCTTTCTCATCATCACTACAGTACTCAGCATCTTCAGAAACATCCTCAGAATCTTCAACATCTTCAGCACTTTCTTCACTCTCTTCTTTGGGTACCACATTAAAGTCAGAGTTATAAATTGCATCCAGATCTATAATTTCTCTCAGTAAGAGAGCTCCACTACTTAAATCATCACGCCATACTTTTATCACCTTTAATGTTACTGATGTTTCAATTATTGCACGTAACATGTTATGCTTTTCAGATTCAATTTTTTTTGCTATCTCGATTTCATCTGCCCTTGACAAAAGCTTTACAGAGCTCATGTCTTGTAAATAAATCCTCACTGGATCATCATTTTGTACTAAAGTTGCAGTAACATTTGGCGATGTATCATCATCATCAAGTTTACTATCATCACTGTTGGAAGGAATATCTTCTTCATCTTCGCTACTTTCAAGCACATTAATTCCGGAATCCTGCAATAAAGATATAGCATCATCTATAAAATCAGACGAAAAATTTTCATCTGATAATTTATCATTTATATCATCAAAGGTGACAAAACCACCTTTTTTTATACTTTTAGTTACAAGATCTCTGATAATTTTTTTCTTATCTTCTGCATCATTAATAGTTGACATCATTACCTTTATAGTTTATAATTTTATTTCTTATTAACAAATAAACTTACAACGAGCAAGTCTATAATTTTACTTTTAACTTGTGGCTATTTGTTACTTCATATAGTTTAAGATACTGTTAATTTATGTACACTTGTCTTGATCAATTGTTCCATACTTTTCTTCCATTTTTACTGCTATGGACAATCCAACTGAAAATGTTGCAATTCCAACCACTATAGCAGTAAGCATTAAAACATGAGGTATAGGATTGCTATATGAATAAAAATTTGAAACCAATATAGGAGGCAAAGAACTTTTTATATATCCTAGAGATATGTAAAACAACAAAACAGATGCTTGGAAGACGCTTACCCCTATCATTTTCTTGATTAAATTTTTATCGTTTATAATAATATATAAACCTAGCACCATTAATACAATAATAATCGTATAATTATATAAAGTCATTGTTTTTTCCTACAAGCAAAATTCATATATATAATTAACATAGAGGAGCAGACAGTAAATGCTACACCTAATTCCACCAAAAAAATACCCAATTTTTGACCGGTTCTATTATTGGCTGACAAGATATCATAAGATAAAAAATTTTGGCCAAGCAAAGTTGTTGCAACGCCCGTTCCTCCATAAATTAAAATACCTAACACGTTAGTCAATCTAATCACAGAATAAGGTATTGCTTTTAGAGTTGTAGATACACCAAATAGCATTGAATATAATATTATCCCGGAGGCAATAATTATTCCTGCTTGAAAACCTCCACCCGGAGTGTAATCACCGTGAAATTGTATGTATAAACCAAATAAAATGATAAAAGGTATCATCAAAAATGTTACTGCATTTAATATCGGATCTTTAATCATTTTCTTTTTCTTCTTTTAATATCAACGTTATACAAAGCGCAGCAGTAAAAACTACTATAGTTTCTCCAAACGTGTCATAACCACGAAAGCTTGCCAAAACAGCTGTCACTATATTAGGAATACCGGTAGCTTTTTCGGTATTTTCCACATAATAAGGAGCAACATGCAAGTGGATTGGAGCATTGTGGCTGCCAAAATCTGGCAATTGAATCATAAAATATGACAAACATACAGCCAAAAATAACATAAAAAAAAGCGTTATAGGGTTATGAGATAGATTTACTTTATGATTCTTTATCAAGGAGAGTGCTGCAAACGTAAAAATCGTACTGAGCCCCGCACCAACAGAAGCTTCAGTAATTGCAACATCAGGTGCATTCATAATTAAGTATATAAGCGCAATAAGTGAACTAAATACACACATTAGAACAGCACTTACGACTAAATGTCGCGAGAAGACTATAAAAACCGTAACTGTTAGTAACAACAAAAGTAGCACTACATTTAATATTTCTAACACCTTAACCTTCTTTAACAGTTTTTTTCTTAACTTTATAATAAGTGCGCGCTAAAATATAGCCATTAGTTGAGCTAGCTACCCATATTATAAGAATTAATAATATTGTTTTAACAGTATTGATTGAAAATCCATTCTGCAAAGCAAAACCAATTAACAATAGCGTTGCACCGCTAGAATCTGTAATACCTGCTGCATGTAACCTAGTATAGAAATCAGGAAATCTAATTACTCCCACACTTGAAATGATTACTGAACAAATGCCTAAAAATATAAGAACGGATCCTATCATAAATTATTAAAACAACATTAATCTCATTAGTGCTATAGTTGATATAAAGCTAACGCTAGCATACAACAATGCTATATCAATTAAAAAAAAATTATTCAGAATGATTGATATTGCTGTTATGAGTACAACTACTTGCGTTGAGAAATTATTGAACGCTAAAACCTTATTGTACACATCACTTGACTTAGACACTATGCGGCACAACATTACACTCATACAGAACAACAGTGTATAGATAGCAATGTAAAGCATTTAAAGACTATGTAACTTCAGTAGATTTCTAAACGGATACTTCTTCATCGCCATCTTGATCATTTATTTCATCATCTATTTCACCATCCACTTCATAATCTTGGCTTTCTTGACTTGCATCAAGATCTGTGTTAAATTGACCACCAGAAAAATTTAATAAATTCGCTAGCTTACTTGTATTACTGCTGTAAACATTATTCATATTTCCTTTCATGTACTCCTTGCATCTACCTACCAAAAGGTTAAATAGCTCATGAGTATCCACCTGTTTTTCTGCTATTTCATATAAGGAAACTATGGTGTTTTTATGGTCTTTAAACTGAACTGTTTGAACTGGATTACTTGCTCCTGTATTTAAATCATGTGTTCTTTGACTTGCCAATAGAACCAATTTGAAACGGTTACTTACCTGTTCTGTACACTTTTCTACAATAGACTCAGCCATAAGATACTACCTTAATAAGTTTTATACTATATCACAAAAAACAAGTTGTCAACTTTGTATCTATTGCGATTCAACTTCATGTTTTACTTTTTCTGCCTCAGATTTTATTTCTTGGCTTTCCGTCATCGTGATTGTTATTTCATGATCAAGTTTTTTTAGAAATCCTAACAATCGCTCTAAAGAAAAACCATCTATTTTACCATTTTTAATTTGTGATACCTTTGGCTGATCAATACCAAGTTTCTCAGCTGCAAAAGCCTGAGTCCAAGCATTTTTTTCTATAATTTTATTTATTATATAGAGCAACTTTGTTTTTATTGCTGCACTGTCTAAGTTATTTAACGATATTATTTCCATAATTCTTACACTCACATATCAATTAACTTTATTAAATATTATAGCATAATATTTAATATACCAAGATATTAATATCATATAACTTGTCAATAATTATATGATATCAAATTTAAAACTTTAAGTTGATTGTATATTAATATTTCAATCAAATTTCTAGTAATTTTAAATTACTATTTTACCATCAGCCTCTCTGAAAAAATCATTTACAGAAAGAACAAGCTAAAATTAAAAAGCTTGAAATACAAAAATAATTATTTTATAAATTTATCTTACATAAGAAGTTTATATCTCTATATCTTAACATAGATATTTATTTAAATTTTTAAAATTTCTATTTTAACGAGAATTCTATATATTATATTTATAATATAACTTAAATATTTGTTGCTTTTTAGCTGGAACACTATTTAGTTAGTAAGTAAAATTGTGTTGAATATGACAAAAATAAAAAAAGATGTTGCTGTTATTATGGGAAGTGAGTCAGATTACACCACTATGGTCCATACCGTCGATATGCTAAAAGCATTAGAAGTTTCACATGACATATTCATAATATCTGCACATAGAACACCAGAAAGGCTCTTCAATTTTGCTAAATCTGCACAAGAAGAAGGTTTTAAGGTTATTATAGCTGGTGCAGGAGGTGCAGCTCATTTACCTGGTATGGTTGCGTCATTAACTTGTTTACCAGTTATCGGCGTTCCTGTGCATAGTAAACAATTAAATGGGCTGGATAGTCTACTCTCTATAGTTCAAATGCCAAAGGGTGTTCCAGTTGCAACCATGTCTATAGGAGAAAATGGAGCATATAATGCTGCCATTACCGCCGTATCTATATTGTCAATTTCCAACAGTGAAATTGCAGGTAGGTTAAAAAAGTGGAGAGAGAGACAGACCAAAGAAGTAAAAGAAAAACCAGTTTCATAATAAATCTATGGCAATAATTCTTTTAGACAAAAAAACCATAAACCGTATAGCAGCGGGGGAGGTGATAGAAAGGCCTGCAAGTGTAGTAAAGGAATTATTGGAAAATGCAATAGATGCTGGAAGTTTAGAAATAGAGATCAAAATAGAAAGTGGTGGGCGTAACCTTATTATTGTGACAGATGATGGTAACGGAGTAGAAAAAAACGATTTAGAACTTGCGTTTATGCGCCATGCTACTTCAAAATTGAGCGATAGTGAGTTGATAGAAATCAAGCATCTTGGCTTTAGAGGAGAAGCTCTGCCTTCAATAGCAGCAGTAAGTAGGATAAAATTATCGTCTAAAGCAAGCGGAACAAGTGAAGCATGGTCTATAAGTTATGAGGGTGGAGAAAAGATGGGGGAGCTAACTCCTTACTCTTTATCACAAGGGACACATATTGAAGTACGAGATTTGTTTTTCGCTACCCCAAATAGACTAAAATTTCTAAAAACCGAAAGAGCAGAAACTCAAAGCATTGTTGATATTGTAAACAACCTAGCAATGATTAACTATCATATAGGGTTTACTCTCACTTCAGGTAATAAAAAGCTCTTAAAATACGCTAAGCAGACTTCGTTATTTCATAGATTGTGTGAAGTAGAAGAAGAATTTCAGGGCAATTCTTTGGAGGTCAATGAAGAAGAAGACGGTATCAAACTTACGGGACACATCTGTAAGCCAACCGTCAATCGTGGTAAGTCAACTCAGATCTATACATTTGTTAATGGAAGGCCAATTAAAGATAATTTACTTATTGGTGCGGTTAGGTATGCATATCATGATTTTATTCCAAGCGATAGGTATCCTTTTGCAGCGTTACATTTAGAGATACCTTATGATCAAGTAGATGTAAATGTGCATCCAAATAAGTCAGAAGTAAGGTTTCAGAATAAGAAGCTCATATATGAGATAGTGACAAGAGGATTAATCAAAGCGTTGTCAAGAAGGATAGGCACCTTTGATGTCATTTCAGCTAGTGACCAGAAAATTACTAATACAATAGAGGGTTTTTTGAAAGGTTCATTATCAGATTCTTTTGATAAATCTGATGTTCAAAATGAATTTTATGAAAGAAGGCCAAGTCCTTTTGAAAATCAACTAATAAAAGAATTTGCTTCTCCAAATGAAAAAGCAAAAGGCTTATCAGAACAGTCAAAATCGTTTGATTATACCGGCATACAGAAATCCCCATCACAAGCGGAAATTATAGCTCTAGAAAAAAAGGTGTTAGAGCAAGTTGATTTGATAGAGAGCCACCCGCTCGGGTTTGCACGCTGTCAGGTCTATAATACTTACATTATTGCCGAGGTAAGAGACAAATTGATTATAGTTGATCAGCATGCAGCCCACGAGAGATTAGTATATGAATGCCTAAAACAAAAATCAAGTATAAAAAGACAAAAACTACTTCTTCCTGAAACGGTTGAAATCAAAAATCAAGCTGGAATGGAGATGATTGAAATCTATAAAGATAAGTTATTTGAAATGGGTTTTGATATTGAAATCAAATCAGAGAATAAAGTGATAGTAAAAGAAATCCCTGCAATTTTGGGAGCAATAGATGTGAAAGAGATGCTAATTAATATAGTGGGTAGATTAACGGAAATAGAAGATACATTGCCAGTAGAAGACAAAGTGAACAAGATATTGGCTACTATCGCTTGTCATGGATCAATTAGAGCAGGCAGGAAAATGAGGTTAGAGGAGATGAATGAGTTGTTAAGACAAATGGAAAAAACTCCATATTCCGGGCAATGCAACCACGGAAGACCAACTTATATAGAAATGAAACTCAGTGATATTGAAAAACTTTTTGAGCGCAGGTAATGAGGTTGCCATAAATATGTAAATGCTCTTTCCTCGTCATCCAAGTAGCTCATAGAAACGGATTAAACAAAAAAACTTCCTTGACAAGCTTCGCCAGCCCCCTTATTATGACAATAAGGGTATTTATGACTCAAAACTTGTTTTTGACCTGCAGGCTCAATGACAAAATTCAGTAAAAAACTTAGGGTATTTTTTGGCGGATTACATAAAATTATAGCGGCTGCATGTCTTTTAAATTTTTTCTACATTCAGCCAAACCGCGCTTAAACTAAGCGTCAGCACATTATTACAGCGCCACTTACAGTAATATAGAGTCAAAACTCGCTACTCGGGGCTTCTTTTGCCTTTTTTTTCGTTTGGTAAATTTCTTAATGTTTATAGCTCAAAGAGAGGTGTCATTCCAGCACTTGATGCTGGAATCCAGGAATTTTATCAAGTATAAAAGTTATGTTAAAATGCACCATTTATGGAAAACTAGATCCCAGTGTCTGGGCACTGGGATGACACCCTTTCCTAGATGGAGATAAATTACAATGTTTGTACAGTTATGGAATTGTGCAACAGGCACAGTTTGACATAAAAAGCTTTACTTTTTGAAATTTTGGGTTATACTTAAGCATAGTTTATTATTAGTAAGGGATAATTGCCATGAACGAAGAAAAAGCTTTAAAAATCTTGGGAATAACGAGTCTTTCTGAGCATGAGGTTTATGAACAAGCTAAACAACAACTTAATGAATTGTATAAGAACAATTTTACAATGTTGTCACGCCCTTTAGAAAAAGGTAAAACAGAGGAACTCTCGAAAAAATAGAAGCATGCAAATTGCTTACTGAAGATTACCAAGATCAGGCAAAAGTTTTTTCGGACCTTGTAACATCAGCCATTGACGACGATAAACTGGATTTTTTGAAGTTGTTGCTAGAGACAGTAAAAAATGATGATAAATTTAACTATTTGAATACAGAAGGTACTGGTGGCAATATACCATTAAACTTCGCGCTTGGGTATACATACAAACATGTGTTAAGGGTTAATGCCATAACATTACTTTTGAAGCATGGTGCTGGCCCTAATACAAAAAACCGAGAAGGTAAATCATCATTACACTGTGTTATTAATAATAGTAATGGCGTTTTTGCCACAAAGTTACTGAATTACTATTAGACTATAAAGCTAATCCTGATGCAATAGATAGGCAAGATAAAACACTGTTGCATTACTTATTTGAAGATAAAAGTCACGATCGTGTTGAAATTGCGAAGCTGCTTCTCAAAAGAGGTGCAAATCCCTATATACAAAATAAATGCGGTGAGTCTCTATTATATAAAGCTTATTCTGAAAAACGTGATGACATTGTAAAACTGCTCTTGGAGCATAGTGCTAGTTCTGATATAAAAAGTGAACGTGTTCAATCTCTATTACGTAAAGCGTGTTCTGAAGGGCGTGATAATATTGTGAAACTGCTCTTGGAGCATGGTGCCGACCCTAATATGAAAGATCAAGAAGGTAAGTCACTACTACGCTGTGTACTTAAAGATCGATTTCTGTGTGACAGTAAAGTTAGAATTGTAAAGCTGCTCTTGGAGCATGGTGCTGACCCTAATATAAAAAATGAACATGGTGAATCTCTATTGTATGAAGCGTGCTCTAAAGGGCGTGATAGCATTGTAGAGCTACTCTTGGAACATGATGCAAATCCTGATGTAAAAGATCAAAAAGGCAGATCACTATTATATTATTGATAGCTATAGAATAGACGATCGTTATAAAGTTGTAGAATTGTTTTTGGATAAAGGTGCTAACCCTAATATGCAGGATGATCTGGGTAGGGCATCGTTACATTACTTGTGTAGAAAGTATTACAAAGATAGTAGTGTTGAAATTGCAAAATTGCTTTTGAGGAGGGGGCTGATCCAGACTTGAAGGATAAAGATGGCAAAAAGCCAATAGATCTTGTTTCTCCTTACAGTGATGTTGGAAAACTATTTGGTGCTATTGATTATAATAAAGCAACCTCGCTTGGGGCTGTTGCACTATTGACTACAGCAGGTAGTATTGCCTTGATTTCTGGGGTTGCGGACGCATACATAGGTAAAGTTTGGTGTTCTACTCTTGCAGCAGTTATGGCTGCTGTTGCATTATGTTGTGCGTACTACGCAATAAAAACTCTATTTTTTTCACCAGGACCATTGCCTGATTTTACCGAAGCTAGAGCAGAATTTCTTAATAGTCAATCACCAAATCCAGCAGGTGCAGCTTAATAATTATAGCTAAAGTAATCTAGATTTACTGTCATTCCGCTACTTGTTAGCGGAATCTATACCGCGAATGAATCGTGGTATGACGTATAGAAACTAAAAAAGTTCTTTTTTAAAAAACTTAAGTTATACTTATAAGTGTTTGATATCTTATATAGTAATTATGTCGAGTTTAAGCTGCCTTTATGGTGATAATGCAGAATTTGTGGAAGAAATGTATAGCCGTTATCTGCAGGGCGATAAATCAATCGGGGAAGATTGGTATAGGATTTTTTCAAGCAATTTAGAAGTTAATAAAGCGGAGTCTTGCGGTGCACAGCATGCAACCCAAACAGACAATGCAGTTTCTAATCTGGCAAATTTTTTCAGGTCTTATGGTCATTTTTTTGCAGACTTTAACCCGCTATCACCAAATGAAAATCAAGAAATAGATTATCAAAAATATTCAAATTTATCCCCAGCACGTGATGCTGAAATCTATAGAGATATTTACTGCAAGAATATCGGTTTTGAATTTATGCATATCTCCTCTTATGAGGAGAGAATATGGCTGCAGGAAAAGATCGAAAATCAAACCTATACGCTGAGTTCACAAGATAAAAAGGAAATCCTGAGGCACTTGATCGAATCTGAGATGTTTGAGCAATTTCTCCATATGAAATTTCCTGGATATAAACGTTTTTCTATCGAAGGTGGAGAGTCAGCTATCGTTGCGATTGAGAGAATTATTAGTGATTCTGCGGCTTTTGGCATTGAAGAAGTAGTTCTTGGCATGGCTCACCGCGGACGACTTAATGTTCTGACCAAAGTTATGGGCAAAGAATATGCGGCAATGCTATCTGAATTTCAAGGCAACCTTGCATACCCAAGTGGTCTTGAGGTGTCTGGCGATGTTAAATATCACCTTGGTTACTCTTCTGATCGAGCACTTGCTGGTGGTAAAAAAATACATTTAAGTTTATGTCCTAACCCATCTCACCTTGAAGCGGTAAATCCGGTTTTGGCTGGAAGAATAAGAGCAAAACAGAATATAAGGTCTGTGCTTGGCATATCAATTCATGGTGATGCGGCTTTCATCGGTCAAGGTGTCGTTGCCGAGACCTTGAGCCTAAGCAACATTGAAGGTTATAAAGTGGGTGGTATTGTGCACATTGTTATAAACAATCAAGTTGGTTTTACTGCTAACCCATGCTGCGCGCGATCCTCTTTTTATTGCACTGACATAGCAAAATCAGTAGAAGCTCCGGTTTTCCATGTGAATGGAGATAACCCGGAAGCTGTGAGTTTTGCTGCAAGTCTGGCAATGGAATATAGGCAGAGATTTAAAAAGGACGTAGTGATTGATATAATATGCTACCGCAAATACGGCCATAATGAAGGCGATGAACCGAATTTCACTCAGCCACTTATGTATAAGCTGATATCAAAACATAAAACTCCTGGAACATTGTATGAAGAAAAATTGACTGCAGAGAAAGTATTAGATGGCGATGAAGTAAATAAATTGCGCAGTGAGTTCAGGGCAAAATTAGATAAAAGTCTTGCTGAATCAGTGACTTACACTCCAAAAAAAGCTGACTGGTTCGGTGGGGTGTGGTCAAAATTAAGAAGAGCAAAGCTGAACGATTTGAGCGAATACTACACGGATTCTGGTGTTCCGCCAGATGAGTTGAAAAAATTGGGTGTGCATATAAATAGCAACATCCCAAGTCACTTTAACATTAACAATAAGGTTAGAAAAATACTCTATGGAAGAATAGACAGCATAAATTCTGGTAGCAATATAGACTGGGCAACTGCCGAAAGTCTTGCATTTGCGTCACTGCTTACAGAAGGAATAGGAGTGCGTTTATCAGGACAAGATTCTGGTCGTGGGACTTTCTCGCACCGTCATTCAAGGCTTGTTGATCAGGAAACAGAAGAAGCGTTTATTCCGCTAAACAATATAAATGAAAAGCAAGCTCACTTTGAGGTCATAGATAGCGCTTTATCAGAGTATGCTGTAATGGGCTTTGAATATGGATATAGTCTTGATTCTCCGTATTCACTGGTGCTCTGGGAAGGACAATTTGGTGATTTTGCAAATGGTGCACAAATTATGATCGACCAGTTTATCGCATCTGCAGAAACAAAGTGGTTGCGATCAAGCGGTCTAGTTCTATTGTTGCCCCACGGTTATGAAGGACAAGGACCTGAGCATAGCTCCGCACGTATAGAGAGATTTTTGCAACTCTGCGGAAAGGATAATATGCAGGTAGTTAATTGTTCCACTCCGGCGAATTACTTCCATGTCTTACGCAGACAAATGCATAGAGACTTTCGTAAGCCTTTAGTAGTGTTTACACCTAAATCACTATTGCGTCATAAAAGAGCAGTTTCTAACCTATCTGACTTTGAAGGAAAATTCCTCACGGTAATTCCAGAATGTAGAACAGGTTTAGTTTCAAATAATGAAATACGTAAAGTTGTAATATGCAGTGGTAAAGTTTATTACGATATAATTGAAATGCTTGAAACACAAAAAATAAACGATATAGCAGTGATACGTTTAGAACAATTCTATCCGTTTCCGGCCGATAAATTAAGCAGCGAACTTGAAAAGTACAAGAACGCTGAAATTATATTGTGTCAAGAAGAACCAAAAAATATGGGGGGATGGTTTTTTGTCAACCCATTGATAGACGAGGTGTTATCTGACCTCAATATTCAAGCAAAAAGACCTAAGTGTATCGCAAGACCTGCTGCTGCATCTCCTGCATGTGGTTATGCTAGTGTTCACACTCAGCAACAGGAGGAAATTTTAAAGCAGCTTAATTAAACTTCACCTCTACTAGTGGAATGTTATTCCAGCTATTGCTTCCATAGTCATCAATAGAAGCGTTTAAGTAATCTGTATCAAAGCGCACGGGCACATCAAATTCGAAGCTCGCAGTGATTATCGCATCTTTTACTGGTGGCTTCATAAATGTTATTTCTCCCGTTGAATAATTTACTGAATATTCACTCTCTTCTTTACCATTTAAATAAATCTTTACTGTCCCATGTACTGGCTTTTTGATCATGCGTATATGCTTATCTTCCCCACTTACATAAGTTTTGATTAGCTGAAAAGTCGTTTTTTTGTTATCTCCTATACCAATCTTTTGATTAATGGCTATAAAATCTGACCAATCCTTAAAACGAAACCCTATTGCTTTACCTTTTCGTGCATGAAAAAATGTTATGAGTTCTGTTAGCTGCTCGTTTGATCTGACCCCGTAAGCTATGTTGTATCTAGTGCGTGCATGAAACCAATTGATGTTGCGCTGTTCACAACCGTTATGAGTTGTTACAACGTCAGTGGAAAATTCCGGTCCTCCAGTGGAACCATAAGATATATTTTCTGGAAATCTAATTTCTGTGAATGACATATGTCCTCCTGTGAAAGTAAAATTAAAGTAATTTGAGCTAAATAACACCAGGTCATCCTGATTAAAAAGTACAATTATTGATGTCTGTGCTTGAGAGAAAACTTGCTAATTAAATGGTATCTTAAGTGTAATTTAAGCACCACGCCTACGGTACATTGTACTCAGGTTCGTTTACGTTGTCAAGTAAAAAAATAAAATTTTATAGCAAATTAATCGCTGAAGCTAGTTTTTGTTTGCGACTTAATTCATCTACTTTTTTGCGTAATACATTCAAATCAGTTGCCCCTACAAACAGACTATCCCCAATTATTAAAAAAGGTGTGCCACCTACTCCCAAATCTCTTACTAGGAGCTTACTGCCATTTATCATTTGCTCAATTTTGTCCGCGTTATTTTTCATGGAATTATTAAAATCATCCTCATCAATCCCTATTCTTTTCACTATATCCAATATGCTTTCGTCTGAAAATCCTCCTTTGTGACTTAAAGCAGAATAGTGAAAGTCGAAATATTTTTCTTTATCAATAAAGTAAATAGCTAAAGCGCTTTTTGCTGCCCTTAAAGAGTCATTACCAAGTATTGGAGCATCCCTAAAGATATACTTAATTTTACCGTCGTTAATTAACTGTTTTATATCGTCTTTTATAGTCTTGCAATATCCACAAGAATAGTCAAAGAAACCTACAGCTATAACACTACTATTTTCATTTCCGGAGTAAGGATAAGTAAGGTCAAATATTTGATCCTTGTATTGTGAAATTTTACTTTTGGTCACATTATCTCGAGCAGCGTAACTACTTTTAATCGACTCCTCTTTGAGAGTTTTTACGATCTTATCAAAATTTCTACTTATATAATTATCTAATTTCTCACCTATATAATCATCGCTTAGCATTTGGCTGCGATTTGAAAGCCAATTGTTTATTACTGGTAAACTTGCTACTGCCAGTATAAGAATCAATAAAAACGATATTCTAGACATACAATTTATTTAAAAACCTACAACATAAAACTTTAGTACACATTTATCTGCATATTAAAAGAAGCATCTAATATTAATATATGAAAACATTTATATCAAGTGTATTTTATAACCAGTTTTGCCTCAAATGCAAACTTTACGTACAATGGAACTCAAGCACATTACTGAAAAGCTCATCAGAAGACTTGGTGATGCAAATGACCAAACCATCGCCAGAATAGCCAATTATGAGATGCTCTATCTTTTACCGCCGCGTATAATAACTGTAAACATGGCGGTAAAAAAAGTTGATCATCTTATAACCGCCGTGTATAATGCTAACAAATGCGGCGGTAAATTATATGAGCGAACCAATAATTGGTAGAGAAAAGGAAATAGCCATTCTAGAAAGTAAGCTTCTCTTTTCCCCATTTGCTGAGTTTATTGCAGTGTATGGTCGGCGTCATGTGGGTAAGACGTACCTAATAAAACAATTTTTCAGTAAACATACCGATGTTTTATTTGAACAAACAGGTCTTAATAATGGTACTATGCAGGAACAACTTGCAATTTTTACACAGTCGTTATCAAATACTTTTTATAAAGGTGCAAAAATGGCTTTGCCTGAAGTGTGGCTGGATGCTATTACAACAATTAACACTTGCTATTGATAACACACATGAGAATGAACACATTGTCTTATTTTTTGATGCACTTCCATGGTTAGCTACAAGAAAGTCTCGTTTTCTAGAAACGTTAGAATATTTTTGGAATATACATTGGACAAACCGAAAGAAGCTTATCTTGGTTGTATGTGGTTCAGCAGCTTCTTGGATGTTGGAAAATATAATTTATACCAAATGGGGGTTGCATAACCGCATTACCGCAAGGATACCTTTGCAGCCTTTTAACTTACGTGAAACTAAAGAGTATCTAAGATATTTAGGAATCAACCTTAATCACCAGCAGATATTACAGATCTATATGGCTATTGGAGGAATACCACATTACCTTAAGGAAGTAAGTAAAGGATTATCAGCAGCACAAAACATTAATATGATCTGTTTTCAGAAGGGTGGTTTGTTATTTGATGAATTTGATATGTTGTTTCACTCCTTGTATGAAGAGCCAGAGACATATCTAAATATCATTCGTGCGATTGCAAAAAAGCCAAAAGGGATAAGCAGAAAAGAACTTATAAAAGCGACTAAAATCACTGAGGGTGGTCGCTTAACTGCTAAATTAAGGAGTTTAGAAGAAGCAGGATTTATTGGTGGTTTTTTACCATTGAACAAGGGAAAGAGAGGAGTATATTACAGGGTAATGGACGAATATGTATTATTTTATCTAACATGGATTGAGCCGTTTAAGGAAGTAACAAAAAGGGCAATAATAAGTGATGCTCACTATTGGGAGTTAGCAATAAAGAAACCAGCTTGGCAAACATGGACAGGGCAAACATTTGAAGCAGTGTGTTTTAAACATGCCAATGTAATTAGAAAAAAATTAGATATAGAGCATATAGCAGTTATATGTGGAGATTGGCAATATCAACCAGAAAAATACAGTAAAGAGTCTGGTGCTCAAATAGATCTAGTTTTCGATCGAGAAGATGGATGTGTAATGCTCTGTGAGATAAAATATAGTGATAAACCTTATACAGTAACAAAGGAATTTGTCGAACAATTAAAAAGAAAAGAAGCAATTTATAGAGAAAAAACGAAATCAAAGAAGCAAATATTCTGGGTGTTAATTGCTGCAAATGGAGTTTCTGAGAACCAATATCTAAAAGATACGATACATCATGTGATTACACTAGAAGACTTGTTTTAAGTCATTTTAAATTTTAATATGTACAACAACTTACGCGACTTCATTAAAGCCTTAGAAGAAAAAAAAGATCTGATTAGGATTAAGGAGGAAGTTTCAACAGTTCTTGAAATGACAGAAATTCACCGTAGGGTTTTGTCAAACAAAGGGCCAGCTATAATTTTTGAGAATGTTGTTAAAGAGAATGGTAAAAGCTCGATCCCTGTTTTGGTGAATTTATTTGGTACTATTAAGAGGATTGCATTGGGGTTGAACATAAACCCTGGTGAACTAAGAGATCTTGGTAAACTTTTAGCATCTTTGCGATCACCTGAGCCACCAAAAAACTTCAAAGATGCCGTGAAAATGTTTCCTTTACTAAAAGTTGTATTGTCGATGCGAAGTAAAGTTGTGAGCAAGGCTCCATGTCAAGAAGTGGTGCTAACTGGGAATGAGGTAGATCTTAGTTTTCTACCTATTCAAACATGCTGGCCAAATGAACCTGCACCACTTATCACCTGGCCGATTGTGGTGACAAAAGGCCCAACGGAAGACAAGCAAGATAATTTCAATCTTGGAATATATCGTATGCAGGTTATAGATAAAAAAACGACTCTAATGCGCTGGCTTGCACATCGTGGTGGTGCAGGTCACCACAAACGATGGAAAGAGAAGGAACAAAATATGAAATTTCCTGCTGCTGCTGTGATCGGTAGTGATCCTGCAACAATTATTGCTGCGGTAACTCCAGTGCCAGAAACATTGTCAGAATACCAATTTGCTGGGTTGCTGCGCAAAAAACCGCTTGAGCTTGTAAATTGTAAGACTATTCCGCTTCAAGTGCCAGCTCATGCAGAGATTGTTCTGGAAGGCTATGTAAGTTTGGATAGATATCAAGATGAAGGGCCATACGGAGATCACACCGGCTACTATAATTCTGTTGAGCAATTTCCAGAATTTAATATTACTGCAATTACTATGCGCAAAAATCCAATTTATCTCAGCACTTTCACTGGCAAGCCACCTGATGAACCATCAATTCTTGGTGAAGCGCTCAACGAAATCTTTGTGCCCATTCTTATCAATCAATTTCCAGAGATAGTGGATTTTTATCTACCACCAGAAGGTTGTTCATATAGAATAGCGGTGATATCGATAAAAAAGTCTTATCCAGGGCAGGCAAAAAGAATTGTTATGGGCATACTTTCCTTTCTAAAGCAATTTTTATACACGAAGTTTATTATCGTTGTTGATGATGATATAAATGTACGTGATTGGAAGGAAGTGATGTGGGCAATATCAACGAGAATGGACCCTGTGCGTGACACAATCACAATAGAGAACGCACCTATTGATTATTTAGATTTTGCTTCCCCTGAAAGTGGCCTGGGAGGTAAGATGGGATTTGATGCGACAAACAAAATTCCACCTGAAACCAAACGAGAATGGGGAAAGAAAATTAAAATGAGTGAGGAAATAGTAAGAAAAGTCACGGAGAAGTGGAAGGAATATGGATTGACAGGTGATTAAATTATGATGTAGCCTATCGCCGTATATCCGGGGGTGGGTTGTTATGAGGCTTTTTCACTTTTTATTCTTATTAATGTGTTTTTCTCTGTATTACTATGCGGGTTTTATATTTTCGCCCTGCCCAAAAGCTACGGTTTGCTTTTCACCTGGAGAAGATTGTGCTGTACCGATAATCAGCGTAATAGATCAGTCTAAAAAATCTATCTTAGTTCAAGAATATACATTTACTCTTGGAACAGTTGCAAAATCTTTGATTAATGCTAAAGAACGCGGTGTTGATGTTAAAGTCATCTTAGATAAATCGCAACTCTACTCAAAATATAGTGTTATAAATGAATTATTTTCAGGTGGAGTACCAATTTGGATCGATGATAAGCCAAAGATTGCTCATAATAAGATAATGATTGTTAACAATCAAAAAGTCATCACAGGGTCATTTAACCTTAGTAAGACAGCTAAAAAAGGAAATGCTGAAAATTTATTAATTATTACAGATTATCCTGAATTGATTCAGCAGTATGTGAAAAACTGGGAGGCACGAATGTCACAATCTTATAAATACGCTCCCAACTAATCGAGAGCGCTTGCTTAAAATCGGTTTTAAAAACAGCAAGGGAGAGCTTTTTTGATTGATTGGCATAATGATTATGATATAATGAATTAAAAGTTTAAGGAATAAAGTAATGGATTATATAAATGATGCTGCCGGTAGCTACACTGCCATTCATGATTTTTTTCAAAACAACGGTGTTGGAGATTACAAAGTTCAATGCAGTTATGGTGGGGTGTCGTATGCTACTGATGAGTACGTGCATTCTGGCGATAAATTTTGGAGTAATAATTTCATAGACTCACATTTTGGCAGGGAAATAAAAATGTATCCTCAAAGTGAACTTTTAGCTAAAGAATATGCTGGAAATACGTTGCCAGTTTCAATACCACTAGATAAGGATTTAATAAAAATGAAGGAATATCAGAAAAAAACGAAATTTGTGGAACTAGAAAGGGAGTCAGGTGATTTAGTGTATGATAAGCAAAAGCATGTAAAGTGTTACACAACAAAGCTATCATATGATGATGTACATATTTACAATAACGATAAAGTTTCAACATTTAGCATAAAATACGACGTGCCAAATGATCCGAAATACAGTTTAAATATAACATTTACAAAGGTTAATGATAATAAACCAGGATTTTGGCAAAAATTTAAAAACATGCTTTAACGTGACCATTCACTAGACTTCTTTCAAAATTGTTAGAGGGAGTGTAAGATCAAGTATTTGAAAGCATGAAATATAAGGAAATAGAAAAGTTAGAAGGAGAAAAGTTTTGACGTTTAACAGGGGTAAAAAAAGCAACATTTGAGCGAATGGTAGAAAACATGATTTTCGGATGTTTAGAAAATCAAAGGTAGCAGTATTGCCACAAACTAAAATCTTAGCTGATGCCGGCTACAGGGAAATGCAGAAGATACACAAAAATGTTGTATTACCGCACAGGAAAACGAAAAAGAATCCGTTAAGCAAAGAACAAAAAAAAGAAAACAGAACACTTATGATCCAAAGGGCAATAGTTGAAAACGTAATTGAAAAGGTTTAAAATCATTTCCGATAGACATAGAAACCGACGAAAACGTTTTGGTTTAAGATTTAATTTGATTGCTGCTATCCACAATTTTGAGCTCCTTATATGAATTTTGAAAGAAGTCTATTAATGCCTATTTTGCCTAAACTGAAGCGTCTTTTCCAATTTTTTCTAGCATCAACTCAGCAGCTTTTTGTTCAGCAATCTTTTTACTAGAAGCACATGCAGAAACTTTACCATAATCTTCTATGCAAACTGATATAGTAAATTCAGGATTGTGTGCTGGTCCAGTTTGTTTTACAAGCTCATACTCTGGTAAAGGCAATTTGTTTTTCTGAGTCCACTCTTGCAGTGAGGTTTTAGGATCTTGAGGGGGGTCAAGCATGCTTTTAGCTAGCTTTTCCCAATATTGGGTAATAAATTTTTCAACATTTTTAAGTCCGCCATCAATATAAATTGCACCTATTAGTGCTTCAAGCGAGTTTTCTAAATTTTTTAGATTACATCTCCCTCCATTGCAGCGTTTACTATTATTCATGATGATAAAGCTGCCTAATTTTATTTCTTTAGCAACATTAGCAATGGTGTTGCCACAAACTAAATCCGTTTTTCTTTTTGCCAATGCTCCTTCTTTTTCTTCAGGAAATAGTTTAAACAGTATGGCAGATACGACCATATTCAAAACACTATCGCCCAAAAACTCTAGTCTTTCGTAGCTTACAATCTGGTTTTTGCTATTCCTTTTATTTACGCTTGGGTGAGTTAGTGCCTCTTCTAATATTGCACAATTTGTAAATTTATAATCAATGATCTTAGATATTGCATCATTCAAACTCTTCATACCCATTATTTAAAAGAAAAGCACTTTCTACCACCTTTATACCAGAGAATTAGTTTTATTTTATTAAAATAATACCACCAACTTCCAAAATTAATGTATACAACCCACCACCTCACTAATGTTACTAAATCCATCTCTCCTTATTAGTTCTGCAAGTTCTAGATTAATTTTGTTTACAACTTGAGGTCCGTGGTATATGAGAGCAGTGTACAATTGCACCAAAGAGGCTCCTGCCTTTATTTTTTTATATGCATCAGCACCACTTGAGATTCCTCCGCACCCTATCAATAATATTTTGCCCTTAGTAAATTTGTACATATCGCCCAATAACTCGGTTGAAAGTTTGAACAGTGGTTTGCCACTCAATCCGCCACTTTCGTTGTGGTGGGAATGCAGATTATCTCTACTTACCGTAGTGTTGCTTACTGTTAATCCGTCAATCTTATATTCCAACGCAAGCTCAGCGATATTTTCTTTCGTTTGCTGATCTATATCTGGTGAGATTTTTAATATTATTGCGGAATTATCAATTGATTTCCGGGTTAGAGTTATGGATTTCAACAATTTCGATAATTCTTGCTTATTGTGCAGATTGCGTAAATTAGGCGTGTTTGGAGACGAGATGTTCAGCACTATATAATTGCTTTTTCCATATACCATCTTTATTAAATCAACATAATCACTAATTTGGTCTTTCGATGCACTATTTTTTCCTATATTTATGCCAAAAATGCAGTCATCAAGCTTGGTTTCATCTATTTGTTTAAGAAAATAGTCTATTCCTTTATTGTTAAATCCCAATCTGTTAATTACCCCTTGATCTTTAATTAACCGAAAAATTCTTGGTTTTTTGTTTCCATATTGTGGATTACGAGTTACAGTACCAGTTTCAATAAACCCAAAACCAAATGAAAGCATAGGTCTTATAATTTCTGCATTTTTGTCAAAACCTGCAGCCAGGCCCACGGGGCTTCTGAGCTTATTACCAAAAAAATTCACACTCAAAGATTCTGGTAGCTCTATAGGATTCTTATAAGGTATTTTCTTTAATGCCATAATTGCCAAAGAGTGAGCAACTTCAGGTGACAGTAAAAACAATAAATTACGTAATATCATTTTGTAAAACACTTTGCTTATTTTTAGTTTATTTTTTACCATGCAACACTATAAGAGTATAACCATAACTTGAAAAGAAATTGATTTTACTTATGAATAATGGATAAGCTTTCTCTATAGGTTACACACTTAAAGCTACTGTTGAATTGAGTAACTTTTACAAGATATAGAAAATGAAAGAGGCCGGGACCGGAATTGAACCGGTATAAAAGGATTTGCAGTCCTCCGCATAAGCCATTCTGCCACCCAGCCATTTTTTATGTGTAGATATCCATTATATCTTTTAGCATAGATAAAGCTTCCTCCCTTTTGCGTTGAAAAGTGTTACGTCCAATGATTGAACCATTACCACCACCCTGCTTAATTTCTTTCGCTTCATTGCATATGTCATTCACTGATTTCGATTCGCCACCAGAAAAAACTACTATTCTTTTCCCTGCAAAACAAGATCTTTTAACATATTCAATTCTTTTAGATAATGATTCAATATTTTCTGTTTCTATTTTCTCCCTTTCCAAATATTTAGTTGGAAGTTTTACTTTGATTATATTAGCGCCAAGTAAAGCTGCTATGTGCGCAGCATAGGCAATAACATCAACTGCTGTTTCACCTTCTTTGGAAATTCCTTCACCACGTGGATAAGACCATAGCACTACTGCAAGCCCATAAGATTTGGCTTCAGCTACGATTTCACGGGCTTCTTCCATCATATCAAAACACTTAGCAGAACCAGGATATATAGTAAATCCAACAGCCAAGCAGCCCAAACGCAGTGCATCTTTCACAGAAGAGGTTATTGCTTGATCAGAAGTCAGATTTTTTGAATGTAAGGAGTTGGAACTATTAAGTTTCAAAATAAGTGGGAGCATTCCAGCATAAGTTGAAGCACCAGCTTCAATCATACCAAGTGGAGCAGCATATGCACTTACTCCCGAATCAACTGCAAGCTGAAAATGATAATGCGGGTCATAAGCATCAGGGTTAACTTCAAAGCTTTTTATTGGCCCGTGCTCAAATCCTTGATCTACTGGCAGAATCACTAACTTGCCAGTACCGCCAAGCTTTCCATGCATGAGAATACGAGTAAGATTTGCTTTTACCCCGGGGTTTTCACTTTCGTAGTAGCTTAGGACTTGTTTTACTTTATCACTTATCACTATAATTCAAATTAAATTTAAGTTATAAATTGTAACAAAGATGAAGTTCAATACAAGGATTTTAAACTATATCAAAAGCAATTTTATTTTCTACTTTATTCATATAGATTCTTAATTTCTTTCCTTTTGTTAATTTATGATTCAGTATTTCTTCCGCTAAGTAACTTTTTATCTCTTTTTCAATAAGTCTCTCTATCGGACGTGCTCCCATTTCCTTACTATAACCCATTTGTACAAGATAAGATTTCACTTCATCCTCTACCAAGCAGTTTATGCCTTTTTGCGTCAGCTGCTTTTTCAGTTCTAGGACAAATTTATCCACAATATGCAAAATCACATCCGTACTTAAGTCAGAAAAAGAAATAATTGCATCAAGACGATTACGAAATTCAGGGCTAAAAACCTGTTCTATTGCTTTTTTGCTATCACCAATGTTAAAATTTTTATGCCCAAAGCCAACAAAACTTTTGCTGCGTTCAGCTGCTCCTGCATTAGTTGTCATAATTAAAATTATATTGGAAAAGTTAACTTTACGTCCGTAAGTGTCTGTAACACAACCATAATCCATAATTTGTAGCAATATATTATAGATATCGCTATGGGCCTTTTCAATTTCATCAAGCAGCACAACACTATATTGATTGTTAGATACAGACTCTGTGAGTAATCCACCCTGATCATAACCTACATATCCAGGAGGAGAACCAATCATCCTTGATATCGTATGAGATTCAATATATTCGGACATATCAAAGCGTATAAGATTCATGCCCATGCTTTCTGCTAATTGTTTTGCTAGCTCGGTTTTACCAACACCGGTTGGCCCTGCAAAAAGATAATTTACTAAAGGCTTATTGTAATTTCTCAACCCAGATTTAGCAATTTTAATAGAATTAACAAGAGATTCTATTGCCTGCTCTTGGCCAAAAATCACCTTTTCTAGATTAGCTTTTAAAGACTTTACTTTCTGCAAATCATCAGATTCAGATCCGCAAGGCACATTTGTAATTCTAGTAATGGTATTCTTAATATCTCTACTATTTACAATTTTACCCCTGTTTCTTAGAAATTTACAATATGCCCCTGCCTCATCAATAACATCAACCGCTTTATCAGGTAATATTCGCCCAGTAATATACTTATGCGAAAGTTCAGCCGCAGACCTAATGGCATTCTTTGTATAATATACTCCATGATACCCTTCATAGTAGTACTTTATGCCATCTAGTATCTTTATCGTTTCATTAACAGAAGATTCTTTAACATTAATTTTTTGAAACCTTCTCGCTAGTGCTTTATCTTTTTCAAAACTAGTGCTGTATTCTCTATATGTAGTTGCACCTATACAACGTAGTGTACCTCTTGCAAGCGCAGGTTTGAGTAGGTTACCTGCATCAAGAAAGCTACCACTTGTAGAACCTGCTCCAATGATAGTGTGTATTTCGTCAATAAAAAGGATAGCACCTGGTTTTACCTCAATCGCTTTTATTATAGATTTTATTCTCTCTTCAAAATCACCTCTGTAGCGTGTCCCTGCAAGGAGTGATCCTAGATCCAAAGCATAAATTATACTGGACCTGAGCGCACTCGGAACACTGCCTTCAATGATCTTGAGTACCAAACCCTCAACTATTGTTGTTTTGCCAACACCTGGGTCTCCAACATATAAAGGGTTGTTTTTTCTACGCCTCAATAATATTTCTATAGTGCGATTTAATTCATAATCACGACCAATAACATAATCTATTTTTTTGCTTCTTGCATAGTCATTTAAATTTTTACAATAACTTTGTAGAATTTCCTCATCTTTTAGTAGCTCACCTTTATTTACTGTAGTAGGAGCGTCATTATTTTTATCAAGTTTTACTTTATGATTGGTGGTGTATTCATCTATATCGTTAGAGTATTTCATATTAGATATATGGTAAATCAAATTGGAATCTTTCGCACTTTGTTTCTGCAATAGATCTTCAACGTATAAATCTTGCCCAGACAAAATTTCTACTAGAACACTTGCTCCATTTATTTCTTTTTTCCCCAAGCTATGAGCCCGTATTATTGCTTTGTGTATTATGCATTGAAACATTGAGCTAGGTTTAACTCCACTGATAATCAATTCAGAACTGCTTTGTAAAAACCCTTTTATATTATTATTATAATCATTAGCCTTAATATTGTATCTTGATAGAATGTTATCCATATTGATGATTTCATCGGCTCTGATATTACATCTTGATAAAATGTAATTTACATCTACGTCTTTAGTTAATGCCAGCAATAAATGTTCTACTTTCGCATATTTTAGATTAAAATTAGAAGCAATGAGTAGCGCTCTATTCAAACTTGCCTCTAAGTTTTTGGAAATCATCTCCTATTCTCTTTAAAAGTGGGAACTCATATATAATGAATAGCACACAATTATTAAAAAAATTGAAATCCAGCAGTTCGCTGTAGCCAATTTGAATCCCCACTCTGGATCTACATCATAGCACCGCGATATCTCAACATAGATTCCGCTAATGAGTAGCGGAATGACGAGTTTTACGCTTATCAAGTTGTAGGTAAATCCTATTTAATACGCTTTTTCTAGTACTCTGCTTTTCTTCTTAAATGCATTGATCTTTTTTCTACCGTATTTAGTCTTTAACGTACTTAGCCTTTTAAAGACCTTTTTGCTATTACGTTTTTTAAATTGCACATTACAATCAAAATTTGGCTCTCCTTCTTTGTCTGCCAATGCAGGCAGTCTTCTCTTATCTTGAGGTGTAACAAAAGATAGCGCATGCCCTTCAGCTCCAGCACGTGCAGTTCTGCCTACACGATGAATATAGTCAGCTTGCGATTGTGGTGCATCATAATTGATAACATGTTGAATGTGGGGAATATCAAGGCCGCGAGAAGCAACATCTGTTGCAACCATGATTTGATTGCGGCCACGACGAAAAGAATTAATGACCCTTTCGCGCTTGTGCTGCCTTAAATCACCATGAATTGCTAAAGCGCTATAGTCATCTTTGTGCAATCTGCTAGCTAGCTGATCCGCTCCTTGCTTTGTTTTGACAAAGATAATGATTGATCCTTCGCGCTGACATAGTTGTGTAACAAGCTTTTCATATTTTTCTGATTCTGATGCATAAACAATCTCTTGCTTAATTTTTACAGAAGTTGTAGTCTCACAATCAACAGAAATACGTTCTGGTCGATTAAGGTACTTCTCAGTAAGTTTAACTATATCACTAGGAAGAGTTGCAGAAAACATAAGAGTCTGCCGTATTTTTGGCAGATATTTCATGATCCCTTCAATTTGAACTCCAAAGCCCATATCAAACATACGATCCGTTTCATCAAGCACAAGAACGCTAACATTGCGAGTAATCAAAGTTTTACGCTCAATATGGTCTATAATACGACCAGGAGTACCTATTACAATTTGTGGTTTTTTCTGAAGCTGATTTAGCTGCCTAAAAATAGGCTCACCACCAATCAATAAAGCGGCCCTTAGTGCAGAATTTTGAAATAAGAGTTTTCTTATCTCATTTGTTACCTGATGCGCAAGCTCCCTGGTTGGCACGATGACTAAAGCTGAACCAGTGTTAGGCTCATTCAGCAACTTAGCAACCAACGGAATAGCAAATGCCAAAGTTTTTCCAGTTCCCGTTTGAGCAGACCCAAGAATATCTTTACCTTGTAGCGCTAAGGGAATTGCTTGTATTTGAATCGGAGTTGGGACGAAAAGATTATTTTTATCTAGAGCTTGTGTAAGCGAAGCTGGGAGACCCATCTCATAAAAATTATTCACAATACGTTAACCCTATTAAAAGACTTCATAATAGATTAATCTTCCAATCTTAAATTTATTGCAGATTTTTTATCTTCTCCGTTTCTACCGCGCTCCTCTTTAACCTCATAACTCACCCTTTCTCCTTTTATCCCCTTCTCTTTATTCTCTCCTTTAAGTGTCTCAGGCCTTATTCCTGAACGTTCCAACGTGCTAATATGTACAAAAACGTCACCCCCTTTACCTTCTGGCTTGATGAAACCATAGCCTTTTTCGGCATTAAACCATTTTACATTACCAAATTCCATTTAAACAACTCCTAAATTATTAATTAACATTACTAATGTGATGAAAAACCTTGAAATTACGATTGAGAATGCTTTAAGCTTAGCTATTGAAACTAAACCTTTATACTCCATAGTCTATTCTTAACATTACATGACAATAATACACAATTGTTATACTTAATGCAAATAAATTTTTTAATCGTTAAGCGAACCTGCAACCGTCATTTCGCTAACTTTAATCGTTGGTGAATTAAATTGCCCACAAAAAGTTAGATCATCTGCAACGACTAAATTGCTAAACATATCCTTCAAATTGCTAGCAATAGTAATCTCATGTATTGGATACGTTATTTTTCCATTTTCTATAAAAAATCCGGAAGCGCCTTGGCTGTAATCGCCATTGATTAAATTAACACCAAAGCCAAATAAATCAGTTACATATATTCCCTCTTTCACTTCCTGAATTAATTCTTCAAACGATACATTACCATTCTCAATGTAGAGGTTACTAGCTGCAGGAATAACTGCAGCATTACTTGCACGAGTTGCACTTCCGGTTGTTTCTGAGTCTAATTTTCTAGCCGAGTATAAGTCTAAAATCCAATTTTGTAATATTCCGTTTTTTACAAATATATTTTTCTTGCTAGTTATCCCTTCTCCATCAAATGGTCTCGATGCTATGCCTCTTGGCAATAATGGATCATCGATAATATTAATTCTATCGTTGAAAATCTGAGCGTTTAAACTACCCCTCAAGAAAGAACTGTTGCTTATAATACTGCTCCCATTTATAGCAGAAGCAAAACTTTTTACTAGCCCTTTTGCTGCTCTTTTTTCAAAAATAACTGGAAATTTACCAGTTTTAATTGTACGTGAATTCAATTGATCAGCTGCTCTTTTTGCTGCTTCTTTTCCCATTAACTCTGGCAACTTTAAATCACTAAAATTACATGCTATATCATAATCGTAACCAACCTTCATTTCACTTTCTCTTCCAGCAACAACAGAGACCTGATTAGCAAAGGTTGATTTACTAAACGAGCCAATAAAACCAGAAACAGTCGATAATACTGTATTCACTAAAGCGTATGAAGAAGAGGCTCCTTCAGAATTAGTGATACTCTTATGTGCAAGGGCTGAATTTTCTGCAGCTTCAGCAATTTCTTTTAGGTTATCAACGGTTACAACATTATTATCTGAGATACTTAAATCTGCAGAAGAGATATAATTACTACCATTTACAGCAAAATTAATGCAAGGATCTTCTGGCGCATTCTTTGCCATTTCTACCACTTGGCTTACCGTATCACTAAGATTATTCAAATCGTTTGTAGAAATATACGCAGCTTTGTTTTTACCTGCTATAGCTCTGATTCCTACAGTGCAATTTTGAGATTGTGATATTTGCTCAATTTTTGATAGACGCTGAGAAACTGAAGTCTTATTAGTTTCATATATTGTAACTTCCGCATCTTGATTCTGCTTTTTTATTAATTTAGTGATATCTGCTGCAATATTTAATATATTCATTTTCTATTCCTTAGATTTTTATAAAGACTCTGCACCACCTATAACTTCAATTAAATCAGTTGTAATTGCTGCTTGACGAGAACGATTATAAAGCAATGCTAGTTTGTTCAGCATCTCCTTAGTGTTTCTGTTTGCTGATTCCATAGCAACCATCCTAGCACTATTCTCACTTGTTGCACTTTCAAGCAAAGCAGAGTAAAGAGCAATTACAACGTAATCTTGAACCAAAGATTTTAAAATAAATTCAATATTTTGTGGTTCATACTCATAGCCGTAATCTGTTGTTGGACCAGCCAGAGAGTTGTCAATCAAGGATGAGTCTTCACTCCATGGTTTTATTGTTTCCAACATTGGTTTTTGCGTGAAGGTATTATAGAATTTACTATAAAAAACTTTAACTTTATCGTATTTATTTAAATCTATACCATCAACCAAAGCTTCTACGTGCTTTAACGTGATCCCCTTACTATTTTCAATTTTTAAGATACTTTTAGAGTCAAATCTATTTTTACCTACATCAAAAGCTTTTTTACCAAGAAATACAATATCTACTTTTTTGCCGTTTGCGATTGACTTATTTACACGCTCTTGACTAAATTTGACAATAGAAGAGTTAAAGTTGCCGCACAAGCCACGATCAGACGCAACAATGAATACTAGGTAAGAACCGTCATTACTGATATTTAGAATTTTTGCCAGTAATTTTTGATCAACTGATAGCATTAATGAAGAAATAATGCTATGCAGCTTAGATATATATAATTTTGAATTTGATAATTTCTTTTGGCTTTGTAATAACTTTGCTGCAGAAACCATTTGCATTATTTTCGTGGTTTTCTGTACAGACCTAATATTCTTAATTCTTAAGGATAATTCCTTTAAGCTCTTCATTTTGTATACAACCCTGATTTATTAAAATATATAATTGTTAGTGTCTAAAAGCAAGTTTTTTTGACATTAGAACCAAGTCTAACTAAAAAACTTGCAGGTTTATTATTTTGAAATAAGGGTTATATTAAGAGATCTACTCCAAAAATTGTTCAATAGAGGTCTTTGATGGTAATTTTCCATATATTATTATCATCACACTTTGTGGAACCTTATAATATATAATAAACGCAATTAAAACTATTGCAATTTGAACATTTATGATCCCATTGCTTTAGTTCTCTGTTACAATTTTTACACTTCCAGCCCGGATCAGGCAAAGCTTCTGAGCCCATCTTGTTTAGTAGGTGGATTGCTTCGTCGTATTCTTGCAATGCAACTTTGAGCTGTACCATGATAAGGTAGATTGACATGTAATTAGCTTTTTTCATAGCAGTGTCTAAATATTGATTTGCAAGATCATATTTACCTGAACTCATTGAGGACAAAGCAAGTAAACAGTAACTAAAATAATAATCAGGGCGTAAGTTGTATAGTCTTTCAGCACCTTTACTATTTAAATTGATGTACATTTTAGCTGACTGAGGAGTAGGATTTACTGCATATTCTTCCTCTAGCACTGCAGAAGCTTTTCTGATTTTTCCAAGTTTAATATATAATTCTGCCTTTAAATAATTAATGGGCCGAAAAGTTGCATAATAACTTTGTGCTCTGAGTAAAGACTTTATAGCCCCTTTAAAATCCCCTTTACTTTCATATTGTTTTGCCAAAGCACAATAAAAAACTGCAAACATTTCTTTATGGTCAAAGGGAAGAAAAACATTGAACTTAACTGCTTCCCTCAACTTCAAAATTGCATTAATCCAATCTTCTTTCAATATGCAATGCTCTATTTGAAAGGGAATAGATAGCATTTTATCATTAATTGAACTAGAGCAATATTCTATAAATTTTTGAAAGACTACTTTTTCTTGTTTGAGGTGAACAATCAGCTTATTGGCTAGAAGTAGAGCTAAGTTACGATTTTTATTTGCAATATTTGTTAAACCGTTACTGAAAAAGCTGTAATTTCCCGTCTTACCTGAGTTAAAGAGCTTTATTAAAGATAACCTATTGCTCTTCTCATTTAGACTTTTAACTATCTTTTGGGCATTCTCTATATTGTTTAAGTCTATGCTAAAGAAAGCTTCAAAGAGAAGCAATTCTTCCCTATCCCTTCTTCTATTTCTTATGTTGGCAAATGTTGATAAAATGGAGGAAAAAAAGCGTACAAGTGTAATTAATAAAAATAATAAAACTACACAAGTAAAAATAATGAAATATAGATCAATACTTATAGTGTAATTGCCTAATTCCAATTTTATTACTTCACCACTTACCTTGACCCATATGCCAAATAAAAACGAAAGAGCGAAAATTATAAAATAAATCATGAGATATATTGTAATAAGTGATGATATATTGTTGAAATATTCTTAGAAGCTACAATAAAACCATTCAATTTATTCAGCCATGGCTTGAATTCTGAATGCGTTAAATTGCTTACTGTAACAGTTATATTTTGCCAATCATTATCGTTTATTGACTCCTCAATTTCTGCGAATTTTGCCCTTAATGGGTCATTTTTATCTTGTATTCTAATCCAGTTTGAAATGATTTTTTTAGACAATGTACTTTTATTGTAGTTAATAACAGCAATGGTCTTCTCAAAAGATAACTTCAACTCACGTAAAGTATCTACCTCTTTCAAACTTTCCAATTCATTTACTGCATTTTCTATCTCTGGATCATCAAGCTCTGATATCAAAGGCTTTATTGAATTTATATGATTATCAAATTTTGCTTCTCGCAATAACGAATTCTTCATTTTAACTACAAGTAGCAGCAATCTTGCGAGGTTCTTATACCTTGAGCTACCATCACTTTGCTCACATTGAGTGTGCAGACCTCTCTTTAAGTCAAATATCTTTTTTTCTACCCTGGATTGATTAACTTCAAGTGACATTCTGAATTCATCTATTTTTTCCGTTAAAACATTTATATTGTCTTCGCTTTCTTGCTGACTTATTTTTAAAAAGATTATGTTATTTATTGTGATGTAACCGGTAAATAACAATACAATTAAGAACCAACCTATGTACTTTTGCTGAGTATCATTCATAACGTAGTATCTCCGCAGGATCTTGTGCAGCTGCCTGCAATGCAGGAGCAATTGTCGCTAAAAATGATAAGAGTAACGCAAGTGCAGAAATACTTACTACATCTTGAGGGACTAATATCACCGGTAAACTTGAAAAAAAGTATATCATAGGATCAAACAGCTTGACGTTAGTAATGTTTTCTAAAAACACTCTAATACTTTCGACATTGAGAGAAAAAATGACACCTATAATACAGCCAAGACAAGTTCCCGTAAAACCGATTAATAGACCACAAGCGGAAAATATGCGCATAATGCTTCCACTTGTTGCACCAAATGTACGCATAATTGCAATCGCGGATTTCTTTTCTTGCACTATCATCATTAAATTTGAGATAATATTAAACGCTGCTACAACTATAATCAAAGTAAGAATTAAAAACATCACATTTCTTTCAGTTTTTAAAGCACTAAAATAATGGCTTTGCTGTGATTGCCAACTTTCAGCTTTCATTCCTATTTCTTTTTCTATAGCATCTGCCAGCTTACCAGCTCTAGTAACGTCGTCTACAAGTACTTCTATATTTTTTATGCTATTTTCATAATTAAAAAAGGCTTGTGCTGATTTTAGAGGCATATATATCAAGGTATTATCATACTCAAACATACCCATATCAAATATTGCTATAACTTTATATTTTTTCATTTGCGGCATTTCACCAAGTAATGCATCAAATTCTTCAGATGATATAAACGTAATTTTGTCGCCATAGTCAACGTTCAAAGCTTCTGCCAATCGTGCTCCTATTATTATCCCTTCATCAAATTTTTTTACATTACCTATAATTACATTATTTGTAATGGTAGTACTATCAAGCAAATCTTTAGTTGACACACCTCGCACTACGCTACCTGCAATTTTACCATTTGCTACAATAATAACTTGATCATTGGTCATAGGAGTAGCTTTTAATATACCAGTAATTTTCTCAATAGATTTCGAAACTGTGCAGTAATCTGAATTTATGTTCCTATCAAAATAAACATTAATATGGCCATCAATGCCAAGTATTGAGTCAAGCAACTTTGCTCTGAATCCGTTCATCACAGACATCACCACTATTAGTGTTGCAACTCCAAGGGCAATGCCGATAATAGAGAACAAAGTCGTTATAGAGCAAAACCTGGCATTTTTCGCTCGCAAATAGCAAGCAGCCATAGTAATTTCAAAGGCAATGGACATTACATTGAGATCATATTCTCGAAACTTCTATAATTGTAGACTTTTCTTTACTTGAAAACTAGAGATTTTTGCTTCCTTAAATTTAGCAGACTTATAGAGTATCTTTAACATTAGGAATTTCAAAATCTTCCATATACATCATCCAACCTCACTATATCATTATCAGATAAATGCTCTCCTATCTGAAATTCAACTATTTCAAGTGGAGAGCTTGTGCTTCTATTTTCAATCCTATGGGAAACTTCCCTTGGGATTTCTATCATATGGTCTTTTACTATAGCATATTCTTTGTCGCCTAAACTAACATACCCAACTCCCGATAGTACTATATGGTATTCATCTCTATAGTGATGGAATTGCTTAGAAGTGCAGCTTAATGGATTTATAAAAAGATATTTTATAAGAAAATTTTCGCTCATTAAAATTATACTATAAAATCCCCATGGCTTGATTTCTCTTCTTATAGCTTTTGCTTTCTTAACCTTATTAATAAACGATATTAGGCTTTTGTTTGGTTGCTTATAAGCTCCACCCAATAAATTTTTATTACTTTCTGTCGTTGAAACTGGCTCTCTTTTTTTTGTTACATGTCGGAATGACGACGTAAACTTCTCACTCAATTCTAAAACTGAATTCCAAGTTCCAACATCCAGCCAATCGAAATTAGCTTCTATCATTGCAACGTTTTTTGCTTTTTCCATTACCAAGTAATCAATAGAGACGCCTTCAATTCCTGCAAAATCTCGTTGTTTTAAATACAGAAGTCTCTCTTGCGATGTGAAATGTTTCACACTTGCAAAACATAAATTATAAAGAGTCGGGGCAGATTTTTTGATCTCATCTATGTAGCGCTTTGCTTTAAATACAAATATGCCATAGTTCCAGTAATGATCGTTGCTTAACTTACGCTCGGGTTTTTCTGTAAAATCTTTCACTATATGACATTTTTCTTTCTGATCATAAACTGCATTTATATAGCCGTATTCAGAATTGAATTCATGAGGCTTAACTCCAAACGTAACTATAGAGTTAGTTTCAGAAGCTAGCTGAGATGCTTTGTGAGCAGAAGCATAAAAATTATTCAAATCACCTATAAAATGGTCTGAAGGCAGAATTAACATTGTCTCGTTTTCATTGCAGAGAAGTGCAGCAACTAATATCGCCGCTGCTGTTCCAATTTTCACTGGTTCGAAAACCACTTTATATTCCTGTAATGCATGTAATTCCTCCATCACTAACGACTCATACTGTATATTTGTGGTGATTATGGGCGGCATATAACTACTTTTTAGTCTCAACAAAGTGTTGTGAAACATAGTATTATGACTAAATATTTTCTGAAATTGCTTTGGCTTAGATAAAGGCCAAAGTCTGCTGCCACTACCACCATAGTATTACAGGGCGCATATAGTTAAGAAAATTAATTAAATAATTAATATCTTATGCTAAGAGTAAAATGCATGCAAGTTTTTGTTGTGGAATAGTTAAGATAGAGAGTAGATATTCAGCAGAGTAATGGCTAACTAGCGAGAAGATGATCGAATTCTTTCATCTTGCAATGAACTCCGTCTGCTTAGTACTTCATTAACATGAGGAGTATCACTCACTTTTTCAACATCTGCTTTTTTAGACGCAGCTATTTTCTCATTACTTTTGTTTTGCAACTTTTCCTTCTTTAAGCTTTTTCCAATATCTGGTTCTCTAGATTTATCTATACTTTCACTACTTTTATTTGACGGCTTCTCTAAGTCTTTTTCAATACCTGGCCTTCTAGCGTTAAGCTCATCCCATGTGCCCACTATACTAAGTGGCTTATGATCCTTTTGCCCTGGCTTTAGCCTTTCTCCACCTTTAATAACATTAAAGTCACTTTTTGCTTCTTCCCAACATCCTTTCAATTGGTGTTTCCACATAGTGAAGTAAGCATCACCATACTTCTTCTTATCTGCTACAAATAATAAAATTGGAGCCTTAAGTATGGTAGCTCCCATATTCACTAAATTTTTTACTGCCATTGCAGGGGTGAACAAAAGATAGCCAAAAGACTTTACAATTGGGTTTTGTTCGCTTATTAAATACTCCACTAACTTTATAGGAAGAGAGGTCAACAATTTAGTACAAACTTTAGCCAAGCTTGTAGCAAAAACGATAGGAACAGATATAAGACTTTTATCTAACTCTAGATTACCATCCTGATCTCTAATTTCTGAAAAATGGGTGCTTAGCTTCTTGTAATCACTAGCGTATAGTAATTTTCCATTTCTTCCTTTTTCATCTCTATCTTTCTCATCAACTTCTCCCGTGTCATCATTGATGAAGCAACCTTTTTTAGCAAGAAAAGAAGAATTAGTTAACCTAAGTAACTTAGTATCAACCTCAAAGACCGGCAAGTGTTTTTCAAGATCTATTTTTGAAAACTTAAATGGCTTATAAAATTTACTATAATCATTAACCTTACGCCTACCTTTACTAACTAAAAAGTCAATAGTAAAGTAAGATTTTTTATCAATGTCCTTAACCAAGGCTAGATCAAATTTGTATTCATTATATATAAGCTGGTACTCTGGATTTCCGTCTTTATCTTTTACAAGCTTGCCATTTTTTTTTACAACTCTCCCAGAATCTACAATCTGATCATAATTTTTTGGATATTGACACTTTCGTCCATCCTCATATATCATTACCTTTCTAAGGTCTTTGACATAAACTTGAGACTCAGATGAACTAAATAGATCCTTCACCTTTAGCGTAAGGTCTATTCCCCACTTTTTCAATGTCTCTAACATATTGCTAAACCAAAATCGCTATAGTTCAATGATAAAACTAGTACACTAATAATATATTAACACAGAATTGGCAATTTTACAAGAAAATATGCCTGTAGAAGACAAAGATTGTAAAAGCGAGGGTTATATAAGTAATGCTTGATAAGTACTTTATGCATGTAATTGTGAAAATCCTTAGAGATACGCTGTGTATATAATCTTCACACACTACCTGCATTCCAAGAACTGCGTGCCAAAAAATGCAAAACAACAATACAACAAAAAATAAAAGCTCTAGAGGGTGATTAATAAATTTTTCACTAAAAGACAAAGAGCTATCAGTATAAAATGCGCAAGAAAATGAATAGATAAACCAAGGAAACAGGAGCAGTAAAATTACCGCAGAAACACGCTGGACCCACCAATGATGTACTGAATTTCCAGATTGACTCATATAAACATAAATAAAAAAGCAATAGTAGAAAGAAGTAGCATTACTGCCAGCAGTACAGCACCCCTTGAAACGCCAGTAATTTCTAAATTAAGCCCAACATCCCACAATAAATGACGAATACCATTAAGAAAATGATATACAAAACTTATAAAACATAAGACATAAGCTAATTTAGCAACAGGAGTGAATAATAATGCATTTAAGTACCTTATTATAAGTAACTCAGGAAAGTAAACATGTAATATGAAATACCAAGAAAGTATCATTAATAAAAGGAATAGCAAGATACCAGTCAATCTGTGCATAATAGAGAAAAAACTAGTAACTTGTACTTTATATATTTGTAAATGTAGAGAAAGAGGCCTATCACTCATAAAATTCCGTTATTGGGAAATTAAAATAAAGTAGAAGTAAAGACAGCAGTATAGCACATAATAACACCATCATTAAAAATGGTAAGTTATGCGCAAAGCCCAAGGAGGTAATCCAGCTGCAGATTCCCCTACTGCTACCTTGTTACGACTTCACCCCAGTCACCGATCCCACTTTAAATAACTCCCTCCTTGCGGTTAGGTCGTTAGCTTCGAGTGAAACCAATTCCCATGGCGTGACGGGCAGTGTGTACAAGACCCGAGAACGTATTCACCGTGGCATGCTGATCCACGATTACTAGCGATTCCAACTTCATGTACTCGAGTTGCAGAGTACAATCCGAACTGAGATGGCTTTTAAGGGATTAGCTTAGCCTCGCGACTTTGCAGCCCATTGTAGCCACCATTGTAGCACGTGTGTAGCCCACTCCATAAGGGCCATGATGACTTGACATCATCCCCACCTTCCTCCAGTTTATCACTGGCAGTTTCCTTAAAGTCCCCAGCATTACCTGATGGTAACTAAGGATGAGGGTTGCGCTCGTTGCGGGACTTAACCCAACATCTCACGACACGAGCTGACGACAGCCATGCAACACCTGTGTGAAATCCGGCCGAACCGACCCTTTCCCTTCGGATAGGTATAATTTCCATGTCAAGGAGTGGTAAGGTTTTTCGCGTTGCATCGAATTAAACCACATGCTCCACCGCTTGTGCGGGTCCCCGTCAATTCCTTTGAGTTTTAATCTTGCGACCGTAGTCCCCAGGCGGAATGTTTAACGCGTTAGCTGTAATACAGAAAGTAAACTTCCCATATTTAACATTCATCGTTTACAGCGTGGACTACCAGGGTATCTAATCCTGTTTGCTCCCCACGCCTTCGCGCCTCAGCGTCAGATTTGGACCAGATAGACGCCTTCGCCACTGGTGTTCCTCCTAATATTTACGAATTTCACCTCTACACTAGGAATTCCTCTATCCTCTTTCAATCTCTAGGTTAGCAGTTTTAAAAGCAGTTCCAAGGTTAAGCCTCGGGATTTCACTTTTAACTTACTAACCAGCCTACGCGCCCTTTACGCCCAATAATTCCGAATAACGCTAGCCCTCTCCGTATTACCGCGGCTGCTGGCACGGAGTTAGCCAGGACTTCTTCTGTGAGTACTGTCATTATCTTCCTCACTAAAAGAGCTTTACAACCCAAAGGCCTTCTTCACTCATGCGGCATGGCTGGATCAGGCTTTCGCCCATTGTCCAATATTCCCCACTGCTGCCTCCCGTAGGAGTCTGGACCGTATCTCAGTTCCAGTGTGGCTGATCATCCTCTCAGATCAGCTATAGATCATTGCCTTGGTAGGCTATTACTCCACCAACTAGCTAATCTAATATAGGCTCATCTAATAGCAATAAATTTTTCCCCCGTAGGGCGTATACGGTATTAGTTGCCGTTTCCAACAATTATTCCGTACTACTAGGTAGATTCCTATACATTACTCACCCGTCTGCCACTAAGTTGTACCATAGCAAGCTACAATATAACTCCGTTCGACTTGCATGTGTTAGGCCTGCCGCCAGCGTTCATTCTGAGCCAGGATCAAACTCTCAAATTTAGACTTCAACCTATAAAAGGTTGAGGGTACATCGGATAAATCCGACAAAAAATAATTTAGCTTAATACTGCTGTCTTTATTTCTACTTTAGAAATATTTTAATCTCCAACTATTCAAACAACTTTGAGAATATTATTATGTGATATAATCACTATGTCAATATGTTTTTGCAAATCAAAAGCATTAATGTATAAATATATAACTATTTGGAATATTACCATGAAAAAAAACATCTTTCTGCTTGCACTCGCACCAATGTTAGTTGGCATCACATTATACTTATTGCGCAACATTGATAACACAAAACAATCTATAACTGCGGGTGACAAGTTTTACGAAATATTATTCTTTAAAAAAGATAATAAGCCGCTGCTAGAAGAAATAGATTCAAATTGGGGGTATTTAGCAAATTTTGAACACGCATTCAATCATATCTCAGATTCAATGCCAACAAACACAGCATCTATTTATAATGATTTGGCAGATAATAAAGATGCTCCTAATGTTTTGCGTGAGTTAGCACAATACTTAGAGGTAATGAGCTTACTTCACTCCAACGGTGAAAAAATAAATAAAGATAAAATTGATAATTTAGAATCAAGTGCAGTGTATCCTTATTCAAGCCAAGAAGCTATCGCTGTAGTAAAGATACATAATAACGACATTAAAGGTGCAACTGAAATATTGCGTTCCCTATTAAATGACAGAAAATGCCCTATCCTAATCAAAGCTAATGCACAAGAACTACTCAGGATATATGGAAGTTAACTCATTAGACTTTTTGTATAGTTTTCGGCAACAACCGTTAGAAACGAAAAACTACTTGACAAACTCCGCCAGCCCCCTTATTACGACAATAAGGGTATTTATGACTCAAAACTTGTTTTTGACCTGCAGGCTCAATGACAAAATTCAGTAAAAAACTCAGGGTATTTATTGGCGGATTACATAAAATTATAGCGGCTGCATGTCTTTTTTATTTTTTCTACATTCAGCAAAATCGCGCTTATTTTAAGCGTTAGCACATTATTACAGCGCTAGTTTAAATTATTATAGGGTCAAAACTCGTACCACGGGGCTTCTTTTGCCTTTTTTTTGTTTGGTAAATTTCTTAATGTTTGTAACCAAATGAACTGGGCAGCGCGTGACACTGCCCTCCTTTGTCATTCCAGTGCTTGACACTGGAATGACAGGAGAATGGGCTACTTGGATCCTAGAGGGAAGCGTTCGCGCAATTATTGTGCATGAATTTAAATGGCACAACTTATGACAATTATCTTCGCACCAAAACGTTTGTGAGACTCAGTGTTTAGATTTACTTCGCCTATTCAGCTAATTTTTATTACAATTACAACAAAATAATTTTGGCTTTGATGAAAACTGTATATGTATGTCAATCCTGTGGTCATAGCACTGGTAGGTGGGTAGGAAAGTGCATTGCATGTGACAATTGGGATACAGTTGTTGAAGAAATAGCAGTAAAAACGGGCAAAAGAAGTATATCTGCACCAATTTTAATAAAGGCGTTATCGGGTAGCGAAATTATCACTCCAAGTCGTTTTCTAACAGGAGTAGAAGAATTAGATAGAGTTTTTGGTGGGGGTATCGTTCAAGGTGCTAGCATTCTAATTGGAGGCGAACCTGGTATTGGAAAATCTACCCTTTTGCTTAGAATTGCAGCTAATGTTGTGCAACTTTCCTCTTTTGAATGTCTTTATGTATCTGGCGAGGAATCTTTAGAGCAGGTGAGCCTCAGAGCAAAGCGTCTTAAGATAAATGAACCTAAAATTAAGCTTTTATCTACAGTGTCTTTAACTGATGTAGTAGCAACAATAAAGGAAAATAAAAGTATTAAATTTTTAGTAATTGACTCTATACAAACAATGTATGATAGCAGAATTACATCGGCACCAGGAACTGTAACTCAGGTTCGTACTTGTGCCCATGAATCAACCATTCTTGCGAAACAATATGGTGTTTCTCTTTTAATAGTTGGTCATATAACTAAGGATGGACAAATAGCTGGACCTAAAACTTTGGAGCATATGGTAGATACGGTATTATATTTTGAAGGTGAAAATAGCAATCAATACCGTATTTTGCGTACTATTAAAAATAGATTTGGCCCTGCAAATGAAATTGGTGTTTTTGAGATGTCTGAAGCAGGACTTGTGCCTGTTGATAATCCATCATCATTGTTTCTGATAGCCCATGACAGAGAAGTAGTTGGCAGCGCTGTATTTGCAGGAATTGAAGGCTCAAGACCAATTTTAATGGAAGTGCAAGCATTAATAGCAGGGACTAATATGGCAACCCCAAGAAGGGCAGTAGTTGGGTGGGATATTAATCGATTGGCTATGATCATCGCGGTGCTAAATGCTCGCTGTAAAATGTTTTTGCATGATAAAGAAGTGTACCTAAACATCGCTGGAGGATTGAAAATACAGGAACCATCGGCTGATCTTGCTGTTGCTGCTTCCCTTATTTCAAGTGTAGTAAATTTACCGCTGCCAACTTCTTCAATAATCTGCGGTGAAGTTGCACTTTCTGGAGAAATTAGGAATGTCTCGCATGCTGATCTTAGACTAAAAGAAGCACAAAAGTTAGGATTCAAAAAAGCAATTATGCCTAAAAATGGTAATTACTCTTCTCATGATATTGAGATAATTAAGCTTGGTCACGTAAGGGAATTAAGAGAAGTCTTTAATTACAATTAAATAACGCTTCAGCAAATTCTTTACTAGTAAACTCCTTTAAGTCCTCTATACTTTCACCAATTCCTATAGCATGTAACTTTACCTTATAAGCTTCTGCAAGTCCAATTACTACTCCACCCTTAGCAGTGCCATCTAGCTTTGTTATGATTAACCCTGTAACACTAACCATCTTACTAAATGCCTCTAATTGGCTATAAGCATTTTGGCCGGTAGTTGCGTCAAGAACTAAAATAACATCATGAGGGGCAGTGTCATCCAATTTCTTTATCGTTCTATATATTTTTGATAATTCCTCCATAAGGTTCACATTATTTTGCAGCCTTCCTGCTGTGTCAATTAGAACAACATCAACGTTATCTTTTATAGCTTGACTTACAGCTCTATATGCCACACTCGCAGAATCGCTATCGTACTCTCCAGTAACAATCAAGCAATCAGAACGTTCTGCCCAAATGTTTAATTGCTCACTAGCAGCAGCTCTAAATGTATCACATGCAACAAGCATAATGGATTTTCCCATCTCCTTATATTTATATGCGAGCTTACCTATAGTTGTGGTTTTACCATTACCATTTACTCCACATACCATTATTATATGTGGTTTTCTGTTTAAAATTAACGGTTGCACGACAGGGTTTAATATAGCTTCTATTTCGTTCATTAACTGCTGTGTGATGATATTATGCTCAACTTCCTTGTCAAATTTGATGCTTGCGAGCCTATCGATAATCAACTTAGAAGTTTTATGACCAATATCCATGCTAATTAGCAATTCTTCTAGCTCATCTAAAAGCGACTGATCTAATTTTTTTTTGCCAGAAAAAATACTTTTTACTCCGTCGCTAAAGCGAGAAGAAGTTTTTAACAAGCCCTGATAAAGGTTACTAAATAAACTCAAGGGAATACTCCTTTTTAAATTATAAACTTAATGACAACATAGAGACGCTGGTTGTAAAGAAATACACGTATTATGTGTATTTGTAAAGTTAAACAGTCGTTTTACAGGAATTTTGAAAGTAAAATACACGTAAAACGACTGTTTTCCTTTAGTTTTTAATCTAAATATGTTATAATGTAGAATAGCGGTTCACAGGTAATTTTATGAGTTATAATGAGAAAATTTTAGATCATTACGAAAATCCAAGGAATGTTGGCTCTCTGGATAAAAATGATCCAAATGTTGGTACTGGTTTAGTTGGTGCACCATCGTGCGGTGATGTAATGAAATTGCAGATAAAGGTCAATGACAAAGGTGTTATTGAAGATGCAAAATTTAAAACTTTTGGTTGTGGTTCTGCCATTGCTTCAAGTTCCTTGTTAACAGAGATAATAAAGGGAAGAACCATCAGTGACGTTACACAGATAAAGAATACTCAAATAGTGGAAGAGTTGTCTTTACCTCCAGTGAAGATACACTGCTCGGTGCTTGCTGAAGATGCTATAAAGGCTGCTATTCATGATTATCAAAGCAAACAAAGTAAAGGTGGACATTGAGAACTAAAGCATGAGTGAATATCAAGGAGTAAACGCTATAAAGAAAGATAAAAAACTTATTACTATAACTGCGAAAGCAGTAGAAAGGATAAGGTATTTATTGGACCAAAAGAAGCATACTAACCTTGAGAAACCGGAGGAAGCAATAGGAATAAGAGTGCTAATTAAACAAAAAGGATGTTCTGGTTTAAAATATGATATTGAATATGCATATGATACTCGTCCTTTAGAGTCGATAATTGAGGAAAACTGCAGTGATGACCAAAAAGTTAAAGTGTTGATCGATCCAAAATCCGTCATGTTTATTCTTGGCTCTGAAATGGATTATGTAGAAGAAAAATTTTCATCGGGTTTTGTTTTCAAAAATCCTAATGAGAAAGGAAAATGTGGTTGTGGAGAGAGTTTTCATGTCTAGCAACTATTTTGCATTGTTTGAAATTGAACCAACTTTCAATATCAGCTTTGATGAGTTAGAGAAAAAATATATTGAGCTAAGCAGGACTGATATAAACGAAGGACAATCTAAAAATATAATTAATATTAACAAAGCTTATCAGGTGCTAAAGTCACCTCTAAAACGTGCCGAGCATTTGTTGAATCTTTTTGGTATGAAAAGCCAAAAGGATCATCTAAATTCTGAAATACTAAATGAATCAATGGAAATAAGAGAATATTTGCTGGACTGCGATGATCTACAATTTGCAAGTAGGATGGTTGATGAAAAAATAAAAGATTGCGTTAAAAACCTAATTAACACTTTTGCTGTAAAGAATTTTGATGGAGCTGCTACACAAGTCTTAAGATTGAAATATTTATATAAGTCATTTGAGGAGGTGAAAAAGAATGCAACCAATTCAAATTTCTGAACCAAATTCAAGTGAAGTAGTTTTTGGTATAGATCTTGGCACTACTAACTCTTTAATTGCCATGGTAAATAAAGTTGGCAACGTGGAGATATTTAAAGATGAGCAGGGAAGAGAGCTACTGCCTTCTGTTATTTCGTATGAAAATAATACATTGAAAACTGGCTGTGACGTCGGTCAAAATGCAATCTACTCAATAAAGCGTTTAATGGGTGAAAGTGTTGAAGAATTAAATAAAGAAGGCCTCAATTTTGAAATAGATAACGAAAGTGAAAAAGTTATTAGAGTAAAATGCTCAGAGGAAAAGTATCTTACTCCTGTTGAGATTTCTGCTGAGATATTAAAAGCTTTATGTGAGAGGGTGAAAAAGTCTACAGGAATGGAAGTAAAAAAAGCAGTGATCACTGTGCCAGCTTACTTTGACGATTCAGCACGTAACGCAACTAAATATGCAGCAAAATTAGCTGGCATAGAAGTTCTTCGTCTCGTTAATGAACCAACTGCTGCTGCACTTTCTTACTCCATTGAAAAGAACAACAGCAGCGGAATATATGCAGTTTACGACCTTGGTGGAGGAACATTTGATATTTCAATATTGAAATTACATCAAGGAGTGTTTCAAGTTCTTGCAGTTGGTGGTGACACTAAACTCGGTGGAGATGATTTTGATCATCTTCTGAGTTCAATTGTACTTGATAAGTATAGAGAAAAAGTAGGTTTAAACAAGGGGTCGACAACACACCTTAATGTCATTCCAACACATAACGCTGGAACCTGCAATATCCGTACCGCGAAAGAATACTTAAGTGAAAATGCATCAGGCACTTTTGGCTTTAACATGAACGGCAAGCCATTTGAATGTGAAATAACTAGAGAGAAGTTCGAACAGGCAATAAGTCCTTTAGTTAATAAGACTATCAATATAGTCACTCGTACTATAAGTGATATAGATCTTAAAATTGATGATATAAAAGGAGTAATTTTAGTTGGTGGTGCAACTAGAACACCATTGGTTCAAAATTCACTAGTCAAGCTCTTTGGAAATAAAGTACTAAGTGACGCAGATCCAGATAAAGCAGTGGTCATTGGAGCAGCTTTGCAGGCTCATTCTGTTCTCCTTGATGTTCTACCTTTATCACTTGGCATAGAAACTATGGGAGGCATAGTTGAAAAAATCATACCAAGAAATACACCACTACCAGTTTCAGAGATAAAAGAGTTTACAACTTATGTTGATGGGCAACCAGCAATGAAAATTCACGTTTGTCAGGGAGAACGTGAAATGATCGAGGATAACAAATCTCTAGCGCAGTTTGAACTAAAAGGTATACCACCACTACCCGCAGGTTCTGCAAGAGTTGAAATAGAATTTACAGTTAACGTTGACGGAATCTTGACTGTTACTGCAAGAGAAAAAGCTACTGGAATTGAGCAGACAGTTGAAGTAAATTCAAATTTTGGCTTGAGTGAAGCTGATGTTCAAAATATGGTTAACCAGTCAATAAACAGCTTTGATGAAGATATGAAGGCTCGTTCCCTTGCAGAGGCTAAAATTAACGGTAACAAGCTCATACATCTAGTTGAAAATGTTTCCACTGATCAAAAGTTGAAAAACCTATTACAAAACGCAAAAAACGCTTTACAAGGCAATGACTTGAATGAAATTAACAACGCTATCGCTGAGTTAGAAAGTTCTGCTTTAGAATTATGTGAATTAACAGATAGGTAGAGTTTACACAACTTTATGCAATATCCTGTCAAATCTCAGAGCAACAGGTAACCTGAAATTAAATGGTAACCAATCGACCTTCCCCAATTTAAACGATAAACCAACTATACTTACACGCCCAATGATATTTTCCATTGGTACAAAACCAACTTCAGGAAACCTGCTATCCAAAGAATTATTTCTATTGTCTCCCATAACAAAAAATTGATCGTTAGGTACATAATAAACCGGAGTGTTATATGATAGCTTATTAGAAATGTTATCTACCAAAATCTCATGCTCCTTGCCACTTAAAAGCGTTTCTATATATCTTGGTATGTTACGATTTGACTCATAATCAAAAAAACTTTCAATTTGCCTTCGCTCTACTTTCTGATCATTTAGGTATAATTCTCCCTCTATCATTTGCACTTTGTCACCTGGTGTTCCTATTACTCGCTTAACAAACCTGATGCTGTCATTTCTTGTGGGTTTGAAAACTACTATGTCGCCACGCTTTGGAGGGGTATAAAAAATCCTACCGCTAAAAATGTTTGGAGAAAATGGAAATGAGTGTTTACTGTAACCGTATGAATATTTACTAGTAAAAATGTAATCCCCTTCAAGTAGGGTGCTTTTCATTGAACCAGAAGGTATATGAAATGGCTCGAATAAAAAACTACGTATTGATAGCGCAATCAACAGTAAAAAAAACAATGAAGATAAAAATCTTCCCGTTCTTATCACCCAGTTTTTGCTTAGTTCTTCCAACTTTTCCAACTTTGTTTTTCTTATAGATTAAGCTTATTATAATACATAAATTAAAAAATGGTAATATGAAATTTTACTTGTGAATGTTATTCCTCTATTCAAAACAATTTTGAAAAGGCGGTTCATTTCTTTCAACGGTGTCATCCAAGTAGCGTGACACATAACTGCACGAACATTGCAATTTGCAGGTGGCAGATGAAAGTAGCTGACACTGAGATCCAGAAAAAAGAATGGTGTCATCCGAGTAGCTGACAATGGTTCCTGTAATCTCATCGAAAACGTTGTAACCACTTTCTATGCTAATTTGCTTGTAAGCAACCTGGATCCCAGTGTCGGCTACTTGGATGACACCATTATAGAGTGAACCAGTGTCAGCTACTTTCATGACACCATCTGGATGCAAATTTCCTTAAACGTTCGTAAACTTAAAACTTTACTTTAGGTCAAACTGCTGTATAGTGGCTTTATAGCTTTAGTTTTACAATGAATATACCTAGTATAGAAAATTGTGATCTTCACAATAAAACCGTCTTACTCAGAGTTGACTTCAATGTTCCTATAAAAGATGGAGAAATTCGTGACGTCACTCGTATTTTGAGAGCATTGCCTACTATTGAGTATTTAGTGAATGCAAGTGCAAAGATTATTATTATATCGCATTTCGGACGCCCAAAGGCCAGAGACAATAATCTGTCGCTAAAAAATGTAATTGACACTTTATCGCAGTTACTAAATAAAAAAGTGAAATTCATTGATGATTGCGTTGGTGAAAAAGTGCAAAAAGCAGTGAGTGCTATGGATGCAAGAGATATAATATTACTAGAGAATCTAAGATTTTATAAAGAGGAAGAGCAGAGTGACTCAAATTTTGCCAAACAACTAGCATCTCTAGCGGATATATATGTAAATGATGCATTTTCTTGCTCTCACAGAGCTCACGCTTCTATTTCACGCATTACAGAGTTTTTACCTTCCTACGCGGGATTTTGCTTACAAGATGAGCTAAAGTATCTTGAAAAAGCTGTATCGTTTAAAGCTAAACCTATTACTGCGATAGTTGGGGGAGCCAAAATGTCAACTAAGATAAAAATGCTTATAAAGCTAACAGAAAAGGTTGATTACCTAGTTCTCGGAGGTGCAATTGCTAATAATTTTTTGTTATTTAGCAAAGTAAATATAGGAAAATCTTTCTTTCAAAATGGTGTTGACAACCTTCTACATAATATTGTTGAAACAGCAAATAAAAACAATTGCAAAATAGTTGTGCCAGAAGACGTTCTGGTTGCAGTAAACTCTGATTACAGCACTAGTATTTCAAGAAGAACTGAGTCCATTTTGGACGGTGATATAATTTTGGATATCGGACCACAAACTTTGAGTACAATAAGCAGTATAATAGCAAGCAGTAAGACTCTGCTATGGAATGGACCTATTGGTGTTTTTGAACATTCAGCTTTTGCAAGTGGTACAATAGGGGTAATGAAAGTCGTAAGTGACTTAACGCACAAAGGAAAGTTAACCAGCATAATAGGGGGAGGTGATAGTCTATCTGCAGTAAGCGCTGCAGGCCTTACCGATAAGGATTTTACATGTGTTTCCACTGGTGGAGGAGCGTTTTTAAGTTGGCTGGGTGGTGATGAAATGCCGGGAGTTGCTGCTCTGCAAAAATGCACTCAACATTAGATTAAAACTTTTTTAAATTGTTTCTTATAGGCTAGCTTTTTTGTGAACGTGATTATGTCGAAGACAGTTAAACTAATTTTGTGTTCAATAATACCGATAATAGGATTTATTTTTTATATTAAGGATCATTATTTTCACACCAGTTATGTAGAAGAAAATGTTAAGGTCAATTTTGAACCATTTTTCAGTTCACAACCAGGTTATATACCACCGTTTCCAGAATTAACTGACTTCGATGGAGGAGTGTTGAAAGTTTGTGGAGATTGGGGAGCACATCCAGATAAAGAAGATTTCAAAATTTTACTTAGTTGTCCGCAGCATCAAGAAGTAGTAAAAGGAATATATGATAAGCTTGATCATCAAGTGATTACGCCAGATGCGGATTTGGAGTTATTTAAAGATGAACTGGCTAACATTTGGTTTACAAATAATGAAAGTGAAAAAGAAACTATAGGGTTTGGACATATTTTTTGTGGTGAGCCAAACGATAAATTAGGTGGTATGCATTTTGTAGGTAGATATGTTGAAGCTCAAGAAGATAAATGGGCAGGTGCAATTTGGAATGATAAGTCCCTATGCAATAAATCAGATATTAAGCCACCAGTTTATACATTTGGAATGAAATATTTGGGTAAGGATGGGGAAGTGAAAGTTAAATGCCCAAATGGATACGCATATAACCTTCATGCCGATGATATTTTAATTTCTGCAACTAAGGCGTTCAAGGAATTAGGAAAAGATGGAATGTGCCTATATGAAATGGAAGATGACAATTATCAATCAGTATTTGTAAGAAAGAATGATGCTATACTCACGTTCTATCCCGACTTAACACCAAAATGTGATGATAAGAGTACTAATTGTAGTTGCAATAAATCTTAATTTCAAAACCAATAGGGTGAACAAATGATAAAAATGTTATAGCCAATTTATGCTGACCCAAGCAACACCCGCGGTATCTCATCCGCTAACTAATAGCGGAATGATGGTTTTTCAAATTGTCGGTTTATACTTCAAAAATCAGGTAAACCTTTCTTAGGTATATTTTCAAACTCACCAATTAAAGTTTTTATATCTTGCGGTAAATCAGAGACAAATTCCATGTATTCCTTACTTTTTGGGTGGTGTAATCCTAATTTGTAAGCATGTAGTGCTTGTTTATTGAAATTACGAATGAAACTAGGCTCTGTGGACAAAAAATATGAAAAGAGAGAAAAAGATGGTAGTTTAGCCTAATAGGTAAAAAATGGAGAAACTACCATATGCAATATTACATCAAAGAGGAAAATTGGAAACAAATTTTAGAGTTCATAAAAAGCGTAAAAGAAATGCACAGCAAAGATGAAAAACGTTTAAGAATATTCATAGAGGCAGTGTGGTACATAGTGCGAAGTGGTTGCCAATGGAGACTTTTACCAAAAACTTATGGTAATTACAGGAGTATACATAAGCGATTTAAAAGATGGTGTGAAAGAGATGTCTGGAAAAAATTGCTTGAATATACTAAACAAGAGCCTGATTTAGAAGTTGCTATAATCGACGATACGATCATCCGAGCCCATCCATGTTCATCTGGATATACAAAAAACTCCAAGGATCAAGAAGCTTTAGGGAGGAGCAAAGGTGGCTTTACAACTAAAATACATGCGCTTGTCGATGCACTTGGAAATCCACTTAAATTTACTCTGACTCCTGGTCAAAGAAATGAAATTACGCAGGCACAAGTGTTAACCGAAAGTATCTATAACTCTACTGTAGTAGCTGACAAGGGCTACGATAGCAATGCCTTTGTTATAAGTCTTGAAGACAAGGGATGTACAGTAGTTATTCCGCCAAAACGGAATCGAAAAGTGCAAAGGTATTACGATGAGCATATCTACAAAGAACGTCATTTGATTGAGTATTTTTTTGGTAAAATTAAAAATTTTAGGCGCATTTTTTCCAGATTTGATAAAACTGCTGAGGTTTTTATGGGTTTTCTCAATTTTGTTGGAGCTCTTGTATGGCTTCTCTAAAATTTTGTCCACAGAGCCTAGAGTTTTTAGCATATTTTGTGCTTTTACTACTATTTTTTCCGTAAACTTGATCACCAACTATGGAATGTCCTATGTGGCTCATGTGGACTCGAATTTGGTGTGTTCTGCCTGTCTCTAAAGTGCATTCAACCAAGCTTGCTTGTCCTATAACTTTTTGCACTAAGTAGTAAGTGATTGCTAATTTGCCTGTGATTTTTGTTACACACATCATTTCTTTATTACCGCGTTTGGGAGCAATGTTAGTTTTTATAGTTCCCTGCTGGGAAGATAATGCTCCCCAAACTACTGCTAAATATTCTCACTTTATTTTACGATTTGATAACAATTCAGACAAAAAACTATGGGCTTCCTCATTTTTTGCAATTACCATCAGCCCACTAGTATCTTTATCGAGTCTATGAACAATTCCTGGTCTTACATCAAGGTGAGCGATAACTGCGTTCAAGAGCGTATCATTGTTTGTCCCAGCACCAGGGTGCACTGTTAATCCACTTTGTTTACTCAGAACTATAATGTCCTCATCTTCATAGACGATATCAAGTTTTATGTCATAATTAGGCTCAATTGATGTGGATATGTCAGGTTGAACGAGATGTACTATATACTCTTCACCTGGTTTTACTATGTGGTCATTATTAATTATCGGTGTGCCAAGTAATTTCACCTGCTCATTTTGTATCAATCTTTGAGCTTTGCTGCGTGATATGTTGCACTTTTCAGCTAAATAGATATCTAGCCTTAATTTCTCTTTATCATTATTAACATTTAAGGTTACTACTGAGTGGCCTATCCTGCACACGCTACTTTAAATGCTGCGTGAGTGTCTTTGTCTACAAAATCTAATTTTGTACCAGGCTCAATTTGAAGATCACCTTGTTTTTTAATATGGCAAGTTGTCTTAGAGCCATCTTTCCAATGGATTGTAACTTTATTATCAAAATCCCGTAATGTTGCCTCAACCTTTTTTTCTTTATTATCTTTTTCTTCCAGCTTAATAGATTCTAATAAATAATATAAAAATTCACTTGCTTTGCCGTTGATTTTTTCTTTCCATTCATCTGTTTCTTTTTGTTCAGATTTTTTTTGCTCTAACTTTTCCTTCTTTTGCTGCAGCTTATTTTGTTCTGCTTCCAGCTCTAACTTTCTAATTGTGTCACGTAGTTCTTTGACTTTATTTTCTAATGTTAATTGGTCAATATTATCTACATCTTCAGATCCTAAAGCGCTATCAGGACTGCCGTTTGCTTGCAACGTTGCAAGCTGTTCTTGTATCGACTCAAGCTTATTCTGTACCACGTCATTTATTATTTTGCGTACTCTTTGAATTATTTCTTTTTTATTTTCCTCAGTAAGCGCAGAACAATCAAAGAACTCATTATCACTTTCCAAAGAGTGATTTTGATCATGAGAATTTCCAGTATCGCCAGCTTGTCTGTTGCTTGTAGTTGGCACAAGTTTAACAAGATAACTTCCCATTCCTGAAGGCTGAAGTTGGTTAAGTTTTTCTTTCAATTCAGTACGTATCTCTTTCAATGACTCACCTATACTTTTGCTAATACTTTGCAAGCATTTAGCAATTTCGCTATTAGCCTCTTTCTTAACTTCATCTACATCTTTTTCTATATTTTTCTCTAAATTATCAAGCAAAATCTTAATATTATTTCCTATGCCATCAAGCATTTCTTTAATATTAACATTTGCAGGCCCTAAAAGATCGTTCTTAAATAAATAGCAAATTTTATCAATAAAGTCAGTTAGGTGTCTATTAAATAACCTTTCCAATCGAGATATCGGATCATTCTCCTCTTCACTCTTAAATTTATTCTCCATTACTGATACAACACTACCTTTTCTCCATGGGAGTAAAATATCCACATTATCGAATTTTTTAACAATATTGCATGCGTTATTTACTTCATTACTTTTTAATTTACTCAATGCTATACATATTCCAACAATGAAGACAGCACTCACGAATGCAATGAAACCCCATTCTTCCCAACCATGAACATTGGCAAAGCTAAATTTATTTTGTATCAATGCACCAGCTACAATTAGACCGCTCAGCATATATGGCACAGTAAGCAAAATAACTTTATTTCTATTCTCTTGTCTTTTGTTTTCTAATATTTCTCCCTGTTTTTCAGAGATTGGTAAAACTATTGAAAAACCTTGCTTTTTATCGACCAAATCAGGAACAATTTCTATTGTTAATGCATTTTGAGCAATCTCATTTATTTCATCACTTTTTCCACCTCTAATCTTTATATCTATTGGACTATCACCATCTTTTGATTTCTCATCTTTTATTTCTTGCTTGTATATATATCTTAGAGCAAGAGAGGTTAATAAAACTACTCCAAAAATAACAGAAACCAGAAAGTAAGTTGGCATTAATGTTGGGTTAAAAGTAGCAATAAAGCTTAAATCGTTAAGGGTTATTACCATTGCAGTTATGTAGGCTAGAGAAAATTGAAGCCAAGTGTTCACAACTGCTATAGGTAGGGTATTATTTACAGAATATTTTTTTGCTGCATGCCATGCTTTAGGGAGAAAACCAATGGCATCATTTATTCTGGCTACATTATGATCATGAGTTAGGTTGAGGTTTAAAGAATTTCTTTCTTGAGTACCTGAATACATAAATTTCCTTACATTTAAATTTAATTAATTATATGTTAACAACACTTTAAAATCAAGCTTTTTAACTTATGCCAAGGCCGGTTAGAGCGCACTGTATTAATCTTTACGTAACGATTTGTTAACCAAATTGAATGTGTGCCATATGTTTTTAGATTGGTGTATTTAATAGTTCTAGTATTACAAACTGAATAGTCGAATTCACTTAATTGAATTATTAAATCAACTTTATCACAATTTTCTGAAATATCTTCTTTTTTATAAGCAAGCAGTACTGATTTATTATTTCCTTTATTATATATACAGCCATAATCGTTGCACTTTAGTCTTTTATCTGGATTGCTATATTTTGTATGATTCAAAATTTGGTTCTGCCCATTTTGTTTCGCCCATGTTTTGACAACAAAGTTCCTATTTTTTCTGGTGAGAGAATATAGTAAGTTATCACTCTCCTTTGCAGCAACATTATCAGCATTTATTAGGATGTCGGGGGTTTTATATGCGGTGCTAAAGCAAATACCTAGTACAATAAAGAAAATTCCGAAGAAACGCCAATTTCTTTCCCACAAGCACAGCCACAATAAACCAAGTGTTATGATAATAATTGATGAGGCAGGAAAAGTACGAATGGGAATAACCAAATACTGAAGACTAGCGATAGCGTTTGTTATATACAAAATACTGTCAATTGGGCGCTCTATAAATGGCACCATAATCCATTCAATACCTAAAGGAATCAATAAGACATAAATTATTCCAAGTGGAATAATAATTAATGTAACTATTGGTATAGCAACTAAATTTGTGATAATACCACTAATTGAAAAATAATTAAAATTGTATATCGTGTACGGAACAGTTGCTTAACTTGCTATTACTGAGCTGATCATTATCGATACAAAATATTTCATTATTTTTATTTTGAACAATTTATTAGCATTAATTTGATAACTGGCAACCAGTGCCAAAACCGCAGAAAATGACATCTGAAAGCCTGGCTTTAAAATTGCTTCTGGTTCTACTGAGAGTATCACTGCAGCAGCAAACGCAATTGCTATTAACCCTCGATATTTTCTCTCTATCATTATTGCAACGAGTACTAAAATCACCATGATATAGGCACGCTGAGCAGAAATTTGCATACCGGTAATCAACAAATAAAACGTGGTTGGCAAGATAGTAAGGAATGCAGATATTTTCTTGGTGTTATACTTAAGAGTCAAAGTTTCAGATATTGCGAATAAATTACGAAACACTATAAAAAACAGGACAGCAACAAATGATAAATGCAAACCAGATATGGCAAACAAATGTGCTATACCTGAATCTCTTATCGCATCCATAGTTTTTTGGTCTATTCCGTCCTTTTTGCCGATTAGTAATGCAGAAATTATGTCTGCATGTGGTTTTTTAATATTTTGCTGCAGGTTTTCATAAATGTATTGACGGAAAGATTCTATATATTCTTGAAATTTCCTTGCTTCAGCCTTTTTGTGCAAAGCTATTTTGCTTGTTGCAAAACCTGTTGCACTTATTTTCTGATAATATGCTATTCTTGCAAAATCATATGCATGCTCCGAGGGCGCAATCTTTAGAGGGAAGAGTTTTGCTGATAATTTTACTTGATCGCCTATTTTAATGCCTTTTTCCACTTTGGTTCTAACTGATATTCTGATGTTATCTAGAGCTCTATCCGGTGTCATTCCAGCGCGTAACGCTGGAATCCATATCTTTTTTTTCTGGATCCCAGTATCAAGTACTGGGATGACAGGAGAGGATTTTGAGATAGTAGAGGGTTTTGTAACAGAAAGCAGAAATTGTTTGTATGAGCCCCTGTCATTAATGTCCTTCACTGTGGCAATTATATCTTTTACGTATCTCTCTTTATCAAGAATTTGAGTATCAACTAAAGCTGTTCTTAATTTACTAGCTGTAAATCCTATGAGCACTGCAATTAAAGCAATGCATAGTATTGTGTACCTTTTGCGCAGTATCGCAATCAGAGTTAGTGTAGGTGGAAGCAAAAGAAAAATAGATATAGTGAAAATGCAGCTTGGTTCAAAACTTAGGGAAAAATAGGTTAAAATCCCTACACACTGACACACAGGAAACCACAGTATCAAGTTATATTTTTCATTACGTAGGTTATGACGTATATAGCTAACTATTATGTCAAAAAAGTTAATAAATATACTAATATACGACCCATAGCGGATTTTATCCTTGTATATCCTATAATTGCAAGTATAATAGCTAAATAAACAACGACGCGGGATGGAGCAGCTCGGTAGCTCGTCAGGCTCATAACCTGAAGGCCGTAGGTTCAAATCCTACTCCCGCAACCATTTTCCAACTGTGCGAATATTGTGGTTTCAGGCAGCTCATACAAACCAAAACTTACTTGACAAATTCCGCCAACCCCATTACTATGACAACAAGGTTATTTTTCGACTCAAAACTTGTTTTTGATCCGCGCGGGTTCAATGACAAAAATTCAGTAAAAAACTTAAAGTATTTATTGGCGGATTATATAAAATTATAGCGGCTGCATGTCTTTTAAATTTTTTCTACATTCAGCCAAATCGCGCTTATTGTAAGCGTTAGCACATTATTACAGCGCCACTTACAGTAATAGAGAGTCAAGACCAGCTACTCGGAGGTTTCTTTGCCTTTTTTTCCACTTAGTAAATTTCTTAACGTTTATAATTTAGATTAGTTGCGGCTTAAAAGCAGCTGAATCGCGGTTATTAAGCGTTTAGGATAAAAAAACGCCATATTTGAAAGTATAATGTAAGTAACTAGCCAACCCCATGGCTTCTTTTGCCTTTTTTTCGCTTGGTAAATTTCTTAACGTTTGTAGCTAACATGAACAAACATTTAAGAGTAACTTCTGCTAGTAACGCTAATGTGGAAAGTGTTGAGGATAGGCAACAAAAATGCTTATATAAAAAATTATTGCTAAAAACGGGAAAACCATGAACAAAGAGCATAACTAAACTACTAATGACTGCTGAATGAACTTAAGATCCAATACAGACTGCTTAGCCTTTAACACTTGCTCTTCACCATGAACAATGCGTTGATAGATAATTTCTAACTCTCCCTTTGAGTGTTTTTTTTCTAAAAACCTAAAAGCAGATGCAGCAAGATATTCTCTATTTTCTTCAAATGCTAACCAGTAACGGTCTTCTTGCTCACATATAAAACCTGTTGTGTTAGAACCAGCAAAAATATCTAAAACAACATCTCCTGGTTGTGTTAGAAACCGAATAAAAAATTGAGGTAATTTAGCAGGGAATCGAGCTGGATGCTCTTTTACACCTAGTTCCTTACATGCAGCAAGATACTGGCTGTTAGATTCTGAATTGGGAATCTGCAAAAGATTTGATGGAATAGCTCCTCCATTATCTTTACCAAAGCTACTACCAATATTATGCCCTGATGGTCGTTCTTTTGGAGTATAATAAGCCTTTGGGTTCTCGATAAGTTTTTTCATGCGGCCACTGTATTCCACTAGCACCTTTGTGACATCTGCTTTAGGCCACTCAGTTTTGCTGAACCACCATATTGTATTAACAGAATCTTTTGCTCTGATTTTTCTCTTATTTACCCATTCAATTGGACTTGGCAATTTAGAAGGATTATACCAATAGAAATCTTCTGCAAGGAAGAAGCCTATGTCATCACAGAAATGTATAAGCACTCTAAAATTATACAAACTTCTGGATGGCACGCCTTTTTCATAAGCCCCACCTAGATCAAGTACAAAACTGCCTGTATCTTTGAGTTTGCTATGTACTAATTTTGCAAATTGACTAAGCCATGCAACATATTCGGCTTGGGATTCATTTCCGTATTCTTTTTTTCTTTGCAAAGCAAACGGTGGACTGGTTATTACGAGATCTAAGCTATTATCTGGTAATTGCGGCAATAGGTTAAGAGAGTCTCCACAATATGCAGCTCCCCTATCTGTAGTATATGTGGGTTTATTATTAAATTTAAATTTTTCCAATATATGTGCCATATGAAAGATACTTATAGTCTGTAGACTTATAATTGTCAACTATTATCTTACAAAGATGACAAAAATAAAAAAACAATCTTTGCGGTTACTTCTTTCCCAGAATATACGAAAGATAAGAAATATAAAAGGGCTTTCCCAAGAAACTCTTGCTGATTTATGTGAATTACACAGAACATATATAGGCTCCGTTGAACGTGGTGAGAGAAATATCTCTATAGATAATGTTGAGCGCATAGCAGATGCCCTTGGTGTTGAACCTACTGCACTTCTAAATCAGGATCAAGACAGAAAATGTCTGAAAGATATATTTCCTCATATACGGAAGTATCAGGAGTTTGCTGTTAAGTATGGTATAAATGATATTTTTCAGGATAACGGCGGGAAAATCCTACAAGTCTTATTACTAACTGGACTCACTATTCTTCCAGCACGCGAGGGAAATGATGCCATTGATGAGTATGGTAATGAATATGAGCTTAAATCAGTAAATGCTCTTCTTACAAAAAGCTTTTCTACTCATCATCATATGAATCCTACAATAATTGCAAAATACCGAAAGGTGGATTGGGTATTTGCTATTTATGAAGGAATAGAGCTAAAAGAAATATATAAATTAACGCCGCAAGACCTTGAACCATATTATATTACATGGGAAAAGAAATGGCATGATACTGGTGGTAAAGACATCAATAATCCCAAAATTCCTTTAAAATACGTCAGAGATAAAGGTAAGCTTCTTTATCATTGTGATGAAAGAGTATGTGACCGCCACTAACTTCCTCCATCCCAGGTTGATTTTAAATTGTCCGGAATGCTGTATTATTTAAAATCCTAACATTTAACTCTTTTTTTGATAAACTTGTTTATTTGCTGTTTATTAAAATTTTCACTTCAAAATTTAACCTCACCAAAAGTATAAGAAGCCTGTCCAATGAAAAATTTGCAGTCCTTAACCTTCTATAGCTAACCCAAGAAAGGTTTACCTACGTCATACCGCTGCGGCGCTAACAAGTAGCGGAATGACGAATTTGTTGTTTTTCAAATTATCGGTAAACCTAAGTCACTTTAGCTATAAAATTATAAGTTATTTGCTCTTTTTTATCCTTAATCCAGAATTCGGATTAGTAGGGTGTCATCCAATTCTCAATGGTAAATTAAGAAGGGTCTGCAATAACGAATGTAGCTAGGGATATAATTGTTCCACTTTCCAATTACTTTCCCCAATAAGGGTATACCTAAATCTGGTGTGTCTCCTATATTCACCTTCTTGCCAAAATTCAATTACTTTTGGGATTACGCAAAATCCCACCCAAAAGTCAGGACGAGAAACTTGTGTATTGTAAAATTCTTTCTCCTTCAATTTTATAGCTTGCTCAAAATCTTGCCAATCTTTCAGAATGCTCGATTGTTTTGAGCACCATGCGCTAATTTGACTATCGCGCGCTCGATAAGAGAAGTATTTGTCAGTTCTTCCATCGTTTAGAAGTTTAACATCTCCTTCAATTCGCATTTGCCTAGCAAATTCTATCCAGTGAAACACTAATGCAGCTTTAGGGTTCTCGGTCAATTCTTTTCCTTTTCTACTATTTATGTTAGTGAAGAACACAAAACCTTCTTTACTATATTCCTTTAGTAATACCACTCTTGCAGATGGAATGCAGTCTTTGCTACAAGTTGCTAGCGTCATTGCAGTTGGTTGTTTACACGGAGAATTAAGTACTGCTTTGTACCACTTTGAAAACAAATCAAAAGGATCTTTTTCAGGTGAGAGTGTCATATTCAAAAATAAAACCTCAATTCTGACATACATTGCAAAAATAAGTGCTACGGCCATTTTGTCGTATAAGTGTTATGATATTGTTGCAGATTTTGCAAGGTTTTTGAACTTTACCATATACGTAAAAGTTATTTTGAAAGTATCCAGCAGATCCAGATGGCTGTGCATAATCTTTCAGTGTTGAACCGCCTGCAGCAATTGCATCACTCAGAGTATTTTTTATTTCAGCAGCAAGTTTTTCGCACTCTTTATGCGTCAAATCCTGTGCTGGCCTAAGTGGTGATATGCGAGCTCTAAACAAGCTCTCAGAAGCATATATGTTGCCTACGCCAACTATTAATTTATTGTCCATTAATGCTGATTTGATATTCACTTTTTTGTTTTTCAGCAACTCCTGTAAATAGTCTCCACTGAATTCATCCGTGAGGGGCTCTATTCCGAAACCGTCAAAAAAATTTATTTCTTGTTCTTTGCTTAAAATAATAACTAATCCAAATCTTCTTGGATCATTAAAGATTATTGAAGTATTATCGGAAAATAAAAATACCACGTGATCGTGCTTATTCTGCACTTGATCATGGTCAGCATATATAAGCTTTCCGCTCATGCCAAGATGTATGATTACAGCCATACTACCATCTGTATTCCAGATCGTATACTTACCTCTACGCTTGATGTTGCGTATGACTTTGCCCTTTAGCATATCATCAATATTTTTTGTTATTAGGGCACGTAAATTCCAATTATTAACTATAACATTACTAATTTGCTTGTTTTTAATTTTATCAAGCAAAAAGTTAGAGATTATTTCTACTTCTGGTAGTTCTGGCATCTTGTCTACTCTGTTGCTGCTTTTTTCTTTTCAAAATATTTTGCTTTAAAGCTTTCGCTAATCTTTTTTTCTCCTCTTCTTTTTCCTTATTCCTTTTTGTATTATTCATTATCATAATATATAAACTTGCCGTTGTAGCTCAGGTGGTAGAGTACGTCATTGGTAATGACGAGGTCCCAAGTTCGAGTCTTGGTAACGGCACACTGATTACACTTATAATATTGCATAACTTGCAAGCAAGGCCTAAAAGAAAGTTACAGAGGTAAGTTGTCATGCTTTTTCCATATCCTTTCTACTTTCTTGTTTTTGAGTAGCTCTAATGCTTTGTGAAAGTGATGCCTTGTTTTACTTGGCACTATAATGTCATCAATGTATCCATGTGATGCAGCAAAAAATGGATTAGCAAATTTCTCTTTATATTCTTTGATTAACGTTTGCTGATCTTTTTCATGCCTAAATATAATTTCAACTGCACTTTCAGGGCCCATTACAGCTATTTCAGCAGTTGGCCAAGCATAATTTATGTCACCTTTTAAATGTTTCGAGTTCATAACGATATATGCACCACCATATGCTTTTCTAGTGATAAGGCTAATTTTCGGCACAGTCGCTTCAGCGTAAGCGTAAAGCAACTTTGCTCCGTGTTGTATTATATTATTGTATTCTTGATTTGTACCAGGTAAAAACCCCGGAACATCAATAAGTGTGATGATAGGAATGTTAAATGCGTCACAGAATCTTACAAACCTTGCAGCTTTTCTTGAAGAATCAATATCCAAACATCCTGCAAGGTGCATAGGTTGATTTGCAACAATACCGACAGTATTTCCTCCAATTCTACTAAAGCCAATTATGATATTACGAGCAAAATCAGGTTTTAGTTCAAAGAATTTCCTTTCATCACAAACTTTTTCAATGAGTTCATACATATCATAAGGAGTGTTAGGATTGGTAGGAACTAGAGTGTTTAAGGATTCATCAATCTCATTAACATCATTACAGGTTGGTACAGATTTCGGTGGTTCTTGATTATTTGCTGGTAAAAAGGTAAGAAATTCACGCATTTTGAGTAGCATCTCAACATCATTATTGAATGCAAAATCTGCCACTCCTGTTTTGCTTGTATGAATTTTTGCTCCACCGAGGTCTTCGAAGCTCACATCTTCATAGGTAACCTTTTTTACTACATCTGGTCCGGTTATAAACATGTATGAACTATTCTTTACCATGAAAGTAAAGTCAGTTAATGCTGGAGAATAAACAGCCCCTCCTGCAGATGGACCCATAATTAAAGAGATTTGTGGTATAACGCCCGATGCATTTACGTTTCTTTGGAAAATTTCTCCATAACCAGCAAGGGAATTTACTCCTTCTTGAATTCTGGCTCCACCAGAATCATTTAGTCCGATAATTGGAACCCTGGCATTAATTGCCATATCCATAATTTTGCATATTTTTTTTGCATGTGACGCACCAAGTGACCCACCAAAGACAGTAAAATCTTGCGAGTAAACGAAAACTTTTCTGCCATAAATAGTACCATGACCAATCACTACTCCATCACCTAAAAAATTAGCATTTTGCATGCCAAAATTAGCTGCGTGATGCTTCACGAATTTATCGTATTCCTCAAACGAATTTTCATCGAGTAATACACTGAGCCTTTCTCTAGCAGTTAATTTCCCTTTTTTGTGTTGTTTATTGATTCTGTTAGAACCGCCTCCTTTTTCAGCTTCTAGTGCTTTAGTTTTTAGATTTTCTAGTATTTCAAAGTCTTGCATACAATAAAGTAGTTTTCAAATTAGTTGTAGACTTTATTAAGTTTACAAACCCTATTAACTATACACATACACTATTGCTATATGCAACAGTGTATGTGTATCGTAATCATTAAAACTTTTTCAACCTAGACTTTGGCCACTACTCTGTAAACTTTCGACATTACTCTGAAGCTGCTGGACATTAGCATCGTCTATAGAAGAAAGAGGAGATTTGTTTTGCACAAAACTTTTAGCGGCATTAACAACCTTGCTTATACGAGGTTCTTTTTTTAGCTCTCCAAGGTACTTTAAGAATATTTCACAACTTTTATCTTCCATATGTACTATTATTTTGTCAAAGCTTGAGGCATTTTCTGGTTTGTCAGCCTTTTCAGAAGATAGAGTCATTACAATCTTTTCACTGTTGCTTATTGGAAAAGTCATCTGTAATCTGCTCTTTATATCATGATATTGTCCGTTTTTTATTCGGATTACATCACCTTCTCCAAATTTCAGCGCTCCATCTAAATTTTGAAATTCTGGATTACTCAGGAATTTTACAGGAATCACAATGCTTACTTCTGGACACTGTATACAATAAAATTTATTATCTCTTTCTACTATAAAATCTTTTATCACATTTTCTTCTCCATCTTTTTCAATGCCCTCACATACAATTTGTTTTAGATTTGATAAATAGCTGTTACGTTTTTCCAGTAGACTTGTTGGCGATAACTTCAAAACTTCCTCACTCACATAAGTGCCTGTTGAAACTAGGTCGAATACTTTTGACGAAAGAAGGTCTAGTTGATGTTTTTCATGAATGGACAACTCGTACTTCTTTAGCAAGTACACATTAGATATCAGATAATCTATTATTGATAAATTTTCTAAGAACACATAGTATGGCATGCCAAACCTGATCTTTTGACTTTCTCCAAGTTCTACAGATTTTATCCATTTTTCTATCATTTGTCCCACAGTCAGTCGCCTCTCACTATATAACCTAAAAGCTCGACATTTAGTTTCCAATACATTCGAGATATTTTCTTTCATACGTTCATCAACTTGTTCATATATTGCTCCATCTAATTGAAATTCCGACATCACTTCTGGACGGTTCATTTCTTCTTCGAGTTTTTCACACGATGCCCTAAATTCAGGCGTATCTTCATCCTCAGACTCATCCATAGCCTCATCTTCAAAATGTCTGCCGTCATCTAGAGAACTAAGCTGCTCATTTATATCTTGATATCCCATATACCCCCATTTCACATAATAAAACAAGAAATTCTAGTGATAGTATGCTCGCGTGATCTATAAAGTCAATAGTTAAATTGAAAAATTTTAGTTATAATCTACTTTACATAGAAGATGCCCTTAAATTATGCTAAAAATCGCTATAGTAGGCCTACCAAATGCTGGTAAATCAACTCTTTTTAATAGATTGGTGGGAAGAAAAGCAGCGGTAGTCAGCAATATTCCAGGGGTTACACGAGATAGAAGAGAAGGAATAGGCAGAATTAGCGATTTAGAGTTTAAAGTTATAGATACAGGAGGATGGAACGACCAAACTAATTTTTCACTACAAGTTATTGAACAAATAGAATTTTCTCTATCCAATTCAAACATCATTTTCTTTCTTGTTGATGCAAAAGTGCAAAATGAGCGAAACAAAGAATTTGCAAAGTGGCTAAAGAGAAAAATGAATAAACCTGTAATCCTCATAGCAAATAAATGTGAGAGTCATAAATCCGAAAATGTTGATTATTTGCAGTTTTTTGATTTTCTTGGCCCGGTGTATATCTCTGCCGAACATAATCTTGGTATGGTTGATCTTTATGATGTATTAGCTGGTGTTATTGAAAATTTGAACGAAAACACTGATCTATTGGGCAGTGAGTCCAGTAAACTTAGAATTGCAATCATCGGTCGCCCAAATGTCGGAAAATCAACTTTTTTAAACAGCCTACTTACAGAAAACAGAGTAATAGTGAATTCAGAGCCAGGCACCACACGTGATTCTGTAGATATTATATATGATCATAATGGGGAGCTAATTACTCTCATTGATACTGCAGGAATCCGCAGAAAGGCGAATGTTATAGATGACTTAGAATCAAGATTTGTTGAAAAAAGCTTAGAATCAATTAAGCGCTCTCATGTGGTAGTTTTAATGCTAGACTCCCTAGTTGGTATTGAGCAGCAGGATTTATCAATTGGTGAAGCTGCAATTAAGGGAGGGAAAGGGATTATTGTTGTTTTAAATAAGTGGGATTTAATAGGTAAGGATGACAGAAGTAAGTTAATAAAATTTGTCAAACAACAGGAAGTGACTCGGTTATTCTTGGAAGTGCCAACTGTAACAATTTCTGCATTGAAAGGCATGCGCTGCGGCGATGTGATAGATAAGTGTCTTGAAGTGAGTGAATCTTTGAACAAGAAAGTCAGCACTGCAAAACTGAATAAGTGGCTAATTAATGCTTTAGATAGGCACTCTCACCCGCTTGTAAAAGGCAAAGCAGTTAAAATGAAGTATATCGCTCAAATTGGTACTAAACCTCCAGCTTTTTCTTTGATATGTAACATACCTGAAAGTATTGATGAAAGTTATAAACGCTATTTAATTAATGATCTTAGAAAAAATTTCTTCGTAGATGGTGTGCCAGTCAGATTACTTTTGAAAAAAAATAAAAATCCCTATGCAAAATGAATACTCTGCTTTATACTTTCAGGGGTATTTATAATAATTTACTTAAAGTCGTGTGTAATAACTCCAGAATTCCTACAATCTTTCTGCTATCAAGTGCTTTTGCTCTAATTTTTGCATATGTGCTAGAACATTTTTTCAACATGCTGCCATGCAAGTTATGTACATACGAGCGGGTAGTTTACTATGTTGCAGGGTTACTTGCAGTAGTATGCATGCTTAAAGACAGCAAAATTCTAATCTATGCAATGTTTTGCAGCTACCTCATAGGTGCAGTAATATCTTTTTATCATGTAGGTCTTGAACTCCACTTATTTCATGATGTTTTAGGTTGTACAGAGCAAGCAAGTGGTAACGTTAGTATAGAAGAGCTCAGAAATAATCTACTAAATCCTAATTACTCTCCATCTTGTGACAGACCTCATTACGTTCTAGGTGTTTCTTTAGCAACATGGAATTTAATTTATCTCATAGTAGCTCTGTTCGTATCAGGTAAGGTGTATTGTGGAGAAAGAAAGAAATCTAAATAATTTAAGGTACAGCAACAATCGGTTCTTGCAACAAGCAATTAGAGTAAATCATGCTGGAGAATATGGAGCTATTTGCATTTATTCTGGTCAAAAATTTATTCTTAAAAAATCTTCTATAATCAATGAAATAATTGAAATGGAAGAGCAGGAAAAAAAGCATTTTCACTATTTTAATGAGAAAATCAAAGAGCAAAAAGTTCGTCCTACTGTTTTGTTGCCAGTTTGGCGTGTTTTAGGAGTGTCACTTGGCGTTGCAACTGCCATTATGGGCAAAAAAGCTGCTATGGCTTGCACTGCTGCAGTTGAAGAAGTTATAGGGGAGCACTACAAAGAGCAAGTTTCACATTTAGAAGATGGGGAATTAAGAGAAACTATAAGTAAATTCCGCGATGAGGAGCTAGAACACAGAGATATTGCAATTCAGCACAATGCTGAAAGCGCATTTGGCTACAACATTTTATCTTCATTCATAAAAACAGGCTGCAAAACTGCTATTTACTTGTCCAAGTTAATTTAACTAAGCAGCTTTCTTAAAGTGTTTTTAATGTTATGATGACAACAGAAACCAGAAAGAAATTCAAGTGTAACAATTATTTTATAACTATATTTACATATCACCATTATTAATAAATAATTAGTGTTTGTAAATTAACTGTGTCTAAAACATAGACCACAAAGGAAGGGAAAATGCGTTTTAAACTAGAAAAGGAAGATGCCCCAGGTAAAGACTGTAGTAACGCACCTCGTTATCTGATAACTACTAAAGTAAGAGTAAATAGCGAAACAACAGTTAGTCTACCTACTACATCTTACGTTATTATTGATGAGCCTATAGATCAGCGCCTTATTGTGATTGACCATAGCTGTAGCACACACAAGGTGCTGAATGGTTTATTTCAAGGACTACAACTAAAGCTAGAAAAAGTAGGAGATGACAACAAGTTAGCTTTGGTTACTGACTCAGGTGAATATTACTATTATTACCATAATGGCAATATTATTAGTATAGCTACTATTGATTTTATACCTCAATCCCGCAAGAATGGTGAATATGTTCATGTATATGATTATGATACACGTTCTATAAAATTTAAACCACTTGAAAGTAGTAAGGTTTTAATAGATCCAAAAGATGTAATAAGTAGTAAAAATATGAGTCTTATTGGCAGTAGACTTGATATACGAATTGGAGACAATGTTTTTAAAGAATCACAATCTGAATACAAATTTTATAAGAGCGTTGAAATACATAACTCCACTGGTAGTAAGGTTGGTATGTTGAATAATGTTGTTCCAATATTCGATTGGAGAAGTGATGATTTAAAATTATTTCCTTTTCATGAAATAAAGAGATTGAATGTGAAAAATAGCTATTTCGCAACAGAAAAGTTAGGCAGCAATTATGTTGGTTGCATATCGATGAAAATGGCGAATGCAAAAACTTCTATTCGTTAAACCCTAATTCTTTTGGGTATAAATACGATCATAACTTAGCTTTATATCCTTATTATTATAACTTAGAAAATTTTGGTAACTTTTTGGAGGTTGATGTGGTGAATACTAGAGAATTTGAAGACTTAAAAGCAGAAGTTCAATATTTAAAAGAGCAAATTGAGCAATTAAGACATAGAGAACAAGTAGAAGGAATGCCTAGACTTCCAGGTTATCCGGGTCAAAAAGGTGAGCCAGGAAGAGATGCAAAGCCCGAGGATGTGGAAGCTATTTTATTATCAAGTGAAAAAATCAAAAAATTCGCAAACGTGCTGTTTTATACACCTATAACTGAATTAAAAGGTAAAACACTTAGTAACTATGTTACTCAAGACCTGCCGAAGAGAATTGTAGAGAATAAGGACTTTAGAAAAAGTATAAAGGGTAAAAAAGGCAATCAAGGATTAAGAGGAGAAGTTGGTTCTCCAGGTCCAGTAGGTCCTAAAGGTGAGCTAGGTTCTCCAGGTCCAAGAGGGGATAAAGGTTGGACAGGTCAGAAGGGAGAGCCAGGTTCTCCAGGTCGAAAAGGTGAGCAAGGTCCTCTAGGTCTAAGAGGTGAGCAAGGTTGGACAGGTCCTAAAGGTGATAAAGGTGATTATGGTCTTCCAGGTCTAAAGGGAGAAAGAGGCGAAATTGGAACTCCAGCAAGATCTGGAATAAAAGGTGATAAAGGAAATACTGGTCCCAAAGGAGCAGATGGAGAGAGTCCAACTGCTGATAAAGTTGCTGATAAGGTTGTAGGGAGCGATACATTTATACAGAAAGTACTGCTAAAACGTATGATAGATGAAGGAGATCGTACTTACACTGGGAAGACTTTAGCTGATAAAGTTAAAGAGAAGTTAAAACAGGACCCACAATTCACGAATAATATAAAGGGAGAGCCAGGTCAAAAGGGAGAGCAAAGTGCACCAGGAAGGCAAGGGTTAAATGGAATGCCTGGAGCAAAGGTGATATGGGTCTTCCAGGTCTAAAAGGTGAAAAGGGTGAAATAGGTCTTCCAGGTTTTCCAGGCAGAAATGGTTCTTCTGGTCATAAAGGTGAGCCAGGTCTACAAGGGTATCCAGGTCCCAAAGGGGATCAAGGTCATCCAGGTCTAAACGGGTTGCCTGGAGAGAAAGGTGACAAGGGTGATCAAGGTTATTTGGGTTACGGCTATCCAAGCCAAAAGGGTGAGCCAGGTGCACCTGGCTCACCAAGACTAGATGGAATGCCTGGAGGACCAAAAGGTGAAAAAGGAGAAGCTGGTGGCCCACAAGGTCCAAAGGGAGAAAAGGGAATGCCAGGGTTGAGTATAACGAGTCCAAAAGGAGATCGTGGAGAACCGGGATTGAAAGGCTCAAAGGGGGATATAGGGCCACAAGGCCCAAGTGGAGCGAAGGGTGATCAAGGGCCTAAAGGCAAACAAGGTGATTTAGGGCTTAAAGGGCCACAAGGCCCAAGTGGAGCAAAGGGAGAGAAAGGTAATGAAGGTAGTAGTGGTCCTAAAGGGCTGAGAGGTTGGAAAGGTGAATCTGGTTTGCAAGGTAAAGAAGGAGCGCAAGGTAAAGCTGGTAAAGATGGAACCACGGGTTCTAAAGGAGCAGATGGAGCTCCTGGTCTTAGAGGTCCAGTAGGTCCAAGAGGCTTTAATGGTACGCAAGGTGTACAAGGAAAAAAAGGTGATCTTGGTCTCAAGGGAGATAGAGGTGAAATTGGAGCACCAGGAATGGATGGATTGCCAGGTCTACAAGGCTTTAATGGCACGCAAGGAGAAAAAGGTGCTCAAGGTCTAGTAGGTCCTAAAGGTGATAAAGGAGATTCAGGTCCAGTAGGCCCTCAAGGAGTAGATGGTGCTCCAGGTGTGTCTGGTAATAAAGGGGATGCTGGTCCAAAAGGCGATATGGGTGATAAAGGAGATACCGGAGCGCCGGGTACGGCTGGATTAAAAGGTTCAAAGGGGAATATAGGCCCACAAGGTCCAAGTGGAGCAAAGGGAGCGCAAGGTAAAGCTGGTAAAGATGGAACCACGGGCTCTAAAGGAGCAGATGGATTACCAGGAATGCCTGGATCAAAAGGTGACCAAGGAAATGCAGGTCCAAGAGGACCTCAAGGAAATAAAGGTGATCAAGGTTTAGTAGGTCCACAAGGTTTCAAGGGAGATAAAAGAGAACAGGGTATACAAGGTCCTAGAGGTTTCAAGGGCCTCTCTGGTTCAAGAGGCGCAAAGGGTGAACAAGGGCATAGTGGCATGGATGCAAATCCTGAAGAAGTTGCAGATAAGCTAGTCACTACTAGAGCCACTGGGTTTAAGGAGATGATGCTTAACTTCACTGATTCCAGTGGAAAAATGTTAATGGAAGAACTTGCAGGCAGTTCAAGTCTGCATACTGGGGTTGCACAAAAATTAATTGACAATGAAACCATTGCGAATAAAGTACTTGAATATCGTGATAAAGGTGGAAATTTACTGCTAGAGCAACAGATTATAGGAAGACTTTATGATGAAAATATTCACGAAGGAATAGCTACTAAACTAATTGATGGCAGAGCTCAAGATTTAGCAGACGCGTTACTAAGTAGTGCTGACAATGATACATTGGTAGAGAAACTTGCAAACAGTACTGAGCTAGTAAAAAGCATTTCAGAAGAATTAAAGCAAAATCCAGGAAAAGTTCAAGGACCAAAAGGTGATAAGGGAGCAGATGGAGCGCCAGGAATACCTGGAGAAAAAGGTGACGTAGGTGAAAAAGGAGATACTGGATTACAAGGGATGCCTGGAATTCGTGGTCTAAAGGGAGAAAGAGGTGATATTGGATTGCCAGGAATGGATGGAATAGGTGCTGCAGAGGCTGATCAGTTTCTGCGCAAGATGAATCAAACAAAACTTGAAATCCAGAATGCTCAAAAAGCAGCAGAGGTAGCTAAAACCGCTTCTGAAAAATCTGCCAAAGAAGCTCAAGACGCTGAAGGTAATGTTACAAAACTACACGATAAAACAGTGAATTTAACAAAAAGAGCTGAAACTTTAAAGAATAAAGTAGTGCAATTGCAACGAGACACAGAGGCTTTGCATCAAGACACAAAGGAATTCTACAGTAAAGCAAGAGATATCTTTTGTAAAACAAAACCTACAGATCAGGTTTGTACTGCACGTAGAAAGAAGAGGGAAATTAAAAATTTAGACAATCTGCCAGTGACAAGTGGAGCAGGTAGACCAACTTCATTTATATCTCAAGTAATAAATTTCTTTTATCCTTTTGTAAAACAAGATGAATATAAAATAGAGAATAAAATACAAGAGCTTAATCAAGTGGCAAAAGTAATGGATGCAGCAGATATTGCTATAAAATTTGAAAAAGTATTAGAAGAAACAGCTTCAAAATGCGGCATTCCAAAGAAAAGCCTAAATTTTGATCCAGTAAAACTACAGTCAACCATTCTAGATAGGTCATTATTTAATGATGAAAGTCGTAACGAGCTGTTAAAACTCTTATATTTATCTGCAAAAAAATCATGTCCAAATTACAAACAAACTGATAGATTTTTGACTACTTTCAAAGATCGTATGGAAAGAACATTAGAAAACAATGAGCAACAAAGGGGGTTTGTTAATATTGAGAAAACAGCAACAGATAACGAGCAGCCAAGGAGTTTTATGAGCGATGTCACTCCTCCAAGTAGTTTCAAGGCGATTGATCTAAAGGCTGTTAATTGTTTAAGGTAATAGTATGGGAAATACATTTAGAATAGATAATAAAGATCCGCTCTATAAGAAGCTGATTAAACTTCCTACTGCATATTACAGGTTAGAGATTAATAACAACAAGTATACTATCCATTCACACATTGGTACGGCTGAGTTGGGTGATACTATTAATGATGTAAAGTTACAGAGGCAGGGTGATGAAATAGTTTTATGTACAGAAGACTCAGCTCTGAAACTAAATGGAGGAAACTTTGTTATAGAACAAGAAGCTATCATAGGTGAAAATCAGGAGAATATTATAAAACGGCTTCAATCAGGAGAAGAAGCATTAATTTCACGCAAGAACATAAAAGGTAGTGAAAATTTCGCTATTGATTTTATAATTAGTAATTACGATGGAACTGAGTTAAATGGAATGCTAAGCTTCATCAATTTTAATGATGAAAATGATCCAGTACTACAGAAGATCAAAGGAGAAAATGGTGGACTTTATTTTACAATAAAAGATGACAATATCTATATATCAGACAAAAATGGAAAGTGTCTTCCAGTGTGTGAAGATGGCAGCTGCTATAAGTATCAATACACAAAAGATAAATGTGATGTATCAACAATAATAGGCAATTTAACCGAGACTAACAACAAAAAGCAGAAATTCACTTTGCAAAAAGGGGAAGAGTTATCGGATAACATCTATGAAGCAAATGTTGCCTTGAATGATAAGCCCATAGCTACTTTACCAAAAATAGGTTACTACATGCTCGATGATCAATTGATTATGCGTAATCATGTTACACAAGAGAAGGTAGTTATCCCAAGAGATTTTCACTATTTAAAAGTTGTTAAATTTAATAATGATGATTATAAATTAACGTTTTGTAATTTTTTAGGTAATGAATTCTTTGAATACAAAAAATACGATCCACAGTATTCGAACGTTTCAGATGAATATAAATTCATCAGTTTAAATTGTGCGAAAAAAGAATGTAATCCGAATCTTTGGGAATTATTTAGTCATCGACCATCGTTTTTTATTACAGAAGAATCTCCTGAACCAGGCTCTCCAGGTCACCATTCAGTTGCCGTGTTCGAATTCATAAGTGGTAAAAAAGGTAGGAAAATGGCCACATTAATTGATGAACTTGGCTCTTTCAATAAAGAGGGTAAGTTTCAGTATTGTGATTACCATACAAAAGCAGAGTATGGTGTTTATGATTCTTCTGAGATTAATCTAAAAGAAATGTATACATGGACAGATGCAAATAGCGAGTTTTACTTTACAAGAAATGATGAAATAGAAAACGACAATATAATTCTTCATACTATTCAAGAGTTATTGTAATTATACGCACCAAATTAGGAAAGAATGAAGTGAAAAAGGAATAATATGGTCAGGCTATAGGATGACAGAAGTTGACTTTATTAGCTATAGGTGGTATGATACTTAGTCAATTTAAGTAAGCAGATGATCTTAGCTATAAAAGTATTTTTTACCTCATTTGTTTTTGGATTTATTCTTTTTCCCTATTTTATAAAGCTTCTAAAAAAAATAAGTAAAGATGGGCAACCAATTAGATCATGTGGACCAGAAAGTCATTTAATAACAAAAAAGAATGTACCACCTATGGGCGGAATAATAATACTGATTTCTTCTTTATTACCAATTTTACTCTGGGCTCAGTTAACACCAGAAATCTTGCTGCTGATATTGATAACTCTATTTTTTGCTCTACTTGGATTTATTGATGATTATTTAAAATTGAAGACAAATCACTATCGAGGTTTAAGTGCAAAAACCAAAATACTTATTCAGTTTATTGTAACTCTGGTTAGTATGTCTATACTTAAGCTATACTCTGCTGAAGGTTTTACAAAAATGTCCCTATTTAAAGGAGTAATAATCGACTTTGGCTATCTATATGTTCCATTCGCTGCATTTGTAATTGTCGGCTCTGCTAATGCTGTGAATCTCACAGATGGTTTGGATGGCCTTGCTGCAACTCAAGTCATCACTTCCTTTGCTTTTTTGGGGCTAATTGCATATATAACTCAAGCAGATATGAATATTACTTTATTCTGCATTGCATTTATAGGAGCTATTTTAAGTTTCTTGTGGTTTAACACACATCCAGCAAAAATATTTATGGGTGATGTTGGTAGCTTGTCGGTAGGCGCAGCTTTAGGGTTAACTAGTGTCCTAATTAAAAGAGAAATGCTTTTTGCCGTTATTGGAATAATCTTTGTAATAGAGACTCTATCTGTGATTATTCAGATATCATATTTTAAATATACAAAGTTTAAATATGGAGAAGGAAAAAGAATTTTTCTTATGGCACCAATACATCATCACTTTGAGAAGAAGGGATGGTCAGAAAATGTAATCGTTATGAAATTTTGGATAATTTCTATTATCTGTTCAGTTTTTACTATAACTTTCTTATTATAAAAACCTATGAAATACCCAGACTTTACATTAGAAAATAAATTATCAGGAGTGATAGCAGGAGTGGATGAAGTTGGAAGAGGTCCACTAGCTGGTCCAGTAATATCCGCAGCCGTAGTGTTTATTGATAGAAATACAATTATTGATGGAATCAACGACTCGAAAAAGTTGACTCCTCAATTTAGGCAAGTCCTATATGAAAAAATAACATCCGTTGCAAAATTTGGTATAGGAATGGCAAGCGTAGAAGAAATAAATTCATACAATATCTTGCAAGCAACAAAACTTTCAATGAAACGTGCGTTGATAGACCTGGACCTAGAATTAGATTATGTGCTAGTTGATGGTAATCAACCACCTGAAGTGAAATGGCAAGTGAAATCCATAGTAAATGGTGATAATTTGAGTACATCAATTGCAGCAGCTTCAATCGTTGCAAAAGTTACGAGAGATCGGCTTATGCAAGAATTGCACAATAAGCATCCTGAATATAATTGGTATAAAAATAAAGGATATGGGACAAAAGAGCACCTTAACGCTATTGGCCTTTATGGAATTACAGAACATCATAGAAAAAACTTTGCACCCATATCTCGGGCACTATAGCCTTTAGATAGTAATCACTTACCTTTTTTGAAAGGCATGTTTTCATTAAATAGGCAAACTGTACTTGATCCATTCCTTAAGGTAAACACTGAACACACCCTTTCGATTATCAGGTAGTTGTCATCTGTACGGAAGTTTACTAAAGACTCATACCCTGCAGAATCAACCATAAAAACTGCCGGGAAATCAGAGTTTATTTTATTGAATTGCAGGTATGTAAATTTTCCGTCATCAAAAACCTTCATTGGTATTATTGACTGACTGCCTTTAACGTGCGAGATGGAATAATTAAAATTTAAGCCCTTCTTTACAACTTCAATGTCGTTTATATCAGGAATAATGATATGACTAGCTTGTTCGAAGATATCGCCGTTATTTGTTGTGTAAATCTCATCACTGCTAAATAATGGATAAAGAAACCTTACTTCATATGCTAATCTTGGATCATCCAGTCCAGTTGCTTCTTCAGCATGAAGTTCAAAGTAATAAACTCTTTTATTGGTAATTATAGTTGCGTTAGTATCGGCAATATCATCTATAGGCTTAATAAACAATCTGTTACCTTGAGGAAGGAGTTGCCAACCAGTTGAATCACCCATTGAAAGGTTTTGTATTACCTCCCCTGGTTCAAACAATATGCTGGATTGATAACCATAAAAACCCGTATACTTATGTATAGCTTGTGGGTTATAATTTATTACCTTTATGTGATTATCTCCAGCTATTGAACGTGGCTCCTGTTTTGCAAGTGCATCACTACCACAAAAAAACAACAGTACGGCAAACAGTAAACCAATCATAATATCAAAATAAATTAATCTTCATTTTATCATTGATAGACATGCACTGCAACTGTTAAGCTGTACTATAAACCCCAATTATAGGTTAGAAAGGGGTAGAAAAGGCAAGAAATAAGGCAAACTCCTTAAATACTTTAGAACTACAGGAGGCTTCACCTGAACGGATATACTTGGAATCCTGCCATTTTCACTTCGTAAACATACCAAGAATTCTGTCCATTATTCCACCCATATTTGCTTCAGCTTGAGTATATTCTATTTTACCACCGTGCAAGATTAGTTTAATATCTGATCCAGGTGATATATTAACAAATTTACTGCCAACAACTCCACTGCTAGTGATCAGAGCTGAGCTATCAGCTGGCAACTTTATATCTCGGCTTACGCACATATCGATTCGTGCTACGTAGGTAGCTTTGTCAAGTGACACACCAGTTATGCTTCCAACGTCCACACCAGAGATCTTGACACTATCACCAACTCCTATACCGTTAGCGTTAGCAAAAAGACCATATATTTTATAGCAATCCTTATAGTTTTTCTTTATGTAAGATAGCTTATCAATAGCAAAGAAAATCAGAAAAATAGTGAAAACTAATACAAATAATCCAGCGGTTATTTCAAGTATATTTGACCTTCGCATCTTTAGTTATCAGGACTCCAGCTTTTATAGTAATTTTTCACTTTTTGGTTTGGATAGTATGCATCTTTTGTACCCGTTAAATTAGGAGTATGTTTTACTTTTCTTTTTTTATTATTAACTGGTACTACATTATCAGTATAGTGAAGCCATATATGCCATTCCGGAGGCACTGTTGTAGGCTCAGAAACACTGCTATACATAATCCACCTTTTCCCTTTACTTGATTCATAGTAAGAATTTCCATTTTCATCTCTGCCTACAAATTTATCTTCTCTTCGTAATAGGCGTTTTATTGCGTTACAAATTTTAGATAACATAAGAGTATTAAAACAAAAAGTATTATATATACTAATACTTTAACGATATATTAACAACAATTTAATGCAATTACCAATTTTACAAGTTATTATACCAATAATTGCATCAATGTTTTGCTTTCTTACCAAGAAACACAAGGTATCTTGGTTTATTTCTTTTATTGCAACAACAATCACTCTTATCATTTCATCGATACTACTCGTTAAAACATATAGAGGCGAGATTATAACTTATCACCTTGGAAATTGGGCTCCTCCGCATGGAATAGAGTTAAGAATCGACGTGTTAAACTCCTTGATTCTAACTTTGGTGAATTTTATAGCGCTGATTAGCGTGCTTTATAGCTTTTATATTAACGAAAAAGAAATTAGCAAAAACAAAATCACTGGTTTTTACTCTCTATTTCTACTGTGCTTAAGCGGACTGCTCGGGATTCTAGTAACAAACGATATATTCAATCTTTATGTTTTTTTGGAAATTTCATCTCTTTCTTCTTATGTATTAGTTTCAATGGGAAGGGATAAAAAAGCCTTGGTTGCAGCATTTGAATATCTAATTAGTGGCACTATAGGGGCAACGTTTTACTTGTTTGGTGTTGGGCTTTTGTACTCCATGACAGGAACACTCAATATGTCTGACATGGCTGAAAGAATAGTTCCATTATACGATAACAACATCATAAAACTTGGCACATTGTTCATTTTTGTTGGTCTCTCAATTAAAATGGCACTGTTTCCATTAAGCAGGTGGCTGATTAATGCATATAGTGAGGCGCCAAGTTTCATTAGCATATTCTTTTCAGGCACAGTGACAAAAGTGATGATATATGTTTTCATTAGGATCTTCTATACTGTTTTCCATCAGAATTTCTTCTTATTTAAACCATCACTAAGCAACGTGATAATTATCCTCGCACTTTGCGCTGTTATATTTGGGTCAATATCTGCAATAACTGCAAAAGACATAAGAAGACTGCTTGCTAATTCTAGTGTTAGCCAAATTGGTTATATAATTTTAGCACTGAGTTTTAACTCAAAAACAGGTGTATTTGCAGCAATTCTTCACATAGTAAACCACAGCATAATAAAAACATCTTTATTCATGGCTGCAGGATGTATTTCTTACAAATTTGATACAACAAAAATAGAGAATTTATCGGGACTCAAGAAATCAATGCCTTATACAGCACTTGCGTTTACTCTACTTAGTTTAGCATTAGTCAGTGTGCCACTAACAAATGGCTTTGTAAGCAAATGGTATATAATGAAAGCAGTTATAGAATCTCGCGCGTGGATTTCCCTGATAGCTTTTGCTTCCGGTTCTTTTCTTGCACTAATATACATGTGGAAGATGGTAGAGAAAATGTATTTTGAAAATGGTGCAGCATCAAGCGCTGGAATGACACCGGACAAAATTAATGATGTGCCATTTCCTATGCTTTTTTGTCTATTGTTTATGGCAGCTTTAACAATAGTAACTGGATTATATAGCACTCCAATTCGGTTAGTAGTTGAGAAGTTGGTTTTTTGATTTTTATCTTTGTTTCATATTTTACTATACTTTAAGGTTATAAGTGTGGATAGGCTGAAGAAGATTCATTGGTTATTAGTCATTAACGTGATAGTGCTGTTTTGCGTTGGCATTGCTGTTCAATACTCTTCTGCTGGAGGAAAGTGGGTACCATTTGCAATTCACCAAATAGTCATATTTTCCTTCTTTTTCCTACTCGCTATAGTTATGTCATTCATAGAGCTAGATTTTTATTTGAAGCACGCCTACTTTTTTTATATAGCAGCAGCGATTTCGCTATTAGCAGTAAATTTTTTTGGCTCACACATAATGGGTGCGACGAGGTGGATAAGAATTGGGTCAACTAGTTTGCAACCATCAGAATTTGCAAAAGTAGGCTTAATACTTGCGCTTGCTCGTTATTTTGATAAGCAAAGTGTGTATAAAATGATGGAATTTAAAAGATTGCTTAAGGCGGTAATAATTATTTTCTTGCCTGTATTCTTGGTGTTAAAGCAACCTAATTTAGGCACAGCTGTGATAATGTTGTTTATAGGAGCATCAATTATATTCACAGCAGTAATAAAAAGAGCTCATTTAGTAATTTGTGGGACGCTTGGCATTTTTGCAGTACCGGCTATTTGGCCTTTTTTACGTCCTTATCACAAGCAAAGGATATTGTCGTTTTTGGATTCATCAGTGGATCCACTTGGAATAGGTTATAATGCGCAGCAATCTCAGATAGCTATTGGTTCAGGAGGTTTGCTTGGTAAGGGCTTTGTTAACGGAAGTCAAACTCAACTTGGATTTTTGCCGGAGAAACGTACGGATTTTGCTTTTGCAGTGCTGAGTGAGGAGTGGGGCTTTTTAGGTAGCATGGCTTTAATTTTGCTTTATACCTCATTACTTGGCATAATTTTCTCTATCGCTTATAGGTCGAAAAATTATTTTTCTAAGTTAGTATCTATCGGGATTTTTGCTTTTTTTGGCGCTCATTTTTTTATAAACATTGGAATGTCAATAGGCCTCTTGCCTGTGATAGGCGATCCACTGCCATTTCTTTCCTATGGAGGAAGTACAACTGCTGCAAGCTTGATATGCATAGGATTATTGCTGACAATAAAAGCAGATGAACAACAAAATGCTTGTATTTCACCTATGCTAAAGTAAAATTAAACTTTACTTAATAGTTTTTATGCTAGATGAAATGCGTGAAGAATGTGGAGTATTTGGTATAAGCTGCAATAACGATGCTGCATTTAACTCTATACTTGCTCTCCACGCTTTGCAGCATAGAGGTCAAGAGTCTTTTGGCGTAGTAACCAGTAACAACGATAAGCTGCACTCTTATCACTTTCAAGGTCAAGTGAGCAGCGTATTTGATGATATAGATGAAATAAAGAAATCCTTACCTGGAGATTGTGCAATAGGTCACGTTCGATACTCAACAAGTGGTAGTAAATTTGGAGTGCAGCCCATGCTTGGCAAAAGTGGCAAATTTGGGGATTTTGCCATAGCACATAATGGTAATTTAATTAATATTTCTCCGATACGCGAACAATTAATTAAACAAGAGTGCGTTTTTCAGTCAGATATTGATACAGAAGTAGTAGTGCATCTGACAGCAAGCGGTGAAAAAGATAGCTTTTTAGAGAGTTTTATATATGCATTAAAGCAAATACAAGGTGCTTATTCTTTTGTGGCAATCAATCAAGAAGTAGTTATTGGAGTACGTGATCCATCTGGAATCAGGCCTCTTGTTTTAGGAAAGTTAAACGGTTCTTACGTTCTTGCATCTGAAACTTGTGCTCTTGATATAATAAATGCAGAGTTTGTTAGAGAAATAGAACCAGGCGAATTAGTTACCATCAGTTCGGATAGTAACCTAGCCTCAATGTTTCCTTTCCCACAGCAAAAATCAAGTTTTTGTATTTTTGAATACGTTTACTTTTCGAGACCAGACAGCATAATGGAGAATAGGTCCATATATGATATAAGAAAAGAAATAGGAAGAATACTTGCAGAAGAGAGCCCACCAAAAAACAATGTAAATATGGTTGTACCAATACCTGATTCTGGAATACCTGCAGCTATTGGATATGCAAAGCATTCAGGATTACCTATGGAACTGGGGATAATTCGTAATCATTACATAGGAAGAACTTTTATACAACCAACCGCTGAAGTACGTAAAGTTAGAATAAAATTAAAATTCAATGCTAATAAGCACACTTTGAAAGGTAAAAACATAATTTTAATAGATGATAGTATAGTGCGTGGTAGTACGCTCAGAAATATAATAGTTATGCTAAAGGATGCAGGAGTAAAAGAGATTCACCTCAAAATTTCAAGCCCACCAATTAAGCATTCTTGTTTTTATGGAATAGATACGCCAGAGTGCAAAGATTTAATTGCTGCAAATAAATCTGTAGAGGAAATTAAGGAAGTTATAGGAGTAGATAGCCTAGCCTTCTTGAGTATTGATGAACTATATCAGGCTGTTAAAGGAGAGGTGCGTAACAATGCTACACCACAATATTGCGATGCTTGTTTCACTGGTGATTATCCGATTGGCAAGTAGTCTACGCAAGATCTTAAGTTTAGAAAATCTTAAACCGCCAAAATTTCTCTTGGCCTTTACTAATTCCGATTCTCGGAGTGCAAATATAATCTGGTTTGAGGTGAGATTCATAAATACAAAATTTGTGGCTTATAGTAAGGTCCAGTTTATTGTGTTCTTTTGTAATGTTTAATCTTTTGCACAATATTCCTGGTCCGCCTAAGTTTGCTTCAAGCGGTTCAATGAGCTTTAATCCCCGTATTAACACTGCTGCTGGGAACCCTTCTGCTTCTGTTACAATATTTAAACAGTAATACATTCCATATATAAAATACACGTATGAAAACCCCGGCATACCAAACATTACTGAGGTTCGGTTAGTATAGCCTCTTGCCGCGTGACAAGCTGGGTCATTCATTCCTATATAGACTTCAACTTCGGTTATTATTCCACTAAAGTTAGAAAATTTGAGGACTTTTCCCAATAACTCTCCAGCTACAGTTAAGGTCGGCCGCTCGTAGAAATTTCTTGGTAGTATTATGTTGCTCATTATAAGAGTATAAGTTACTTGCAAATGCAAGCAACTTATACTAATTATTACTTTTGTTTTTTCTTACTTACTTATTTGAGCAGCAGGAGCTTGATGCTTTTGTGTTGTGCTCTCTGTTACATCTGTTGAAGGTTGCGGAAAAACTTTCACTGCTTCAGAACTTTTTTGTTGCAATTGTGTTTGTGGCAATTGTGATGCTAATGCTTCATGTAAAGACTTTGGTTCACGTCTCTTGCCTACTTTTACTTCTTTGTTTGCACGTAACTGTTCCTCAGTAACACCGTTGCTTTCAAGGAGCTTTACACCATTCTTATTGTCAATATTAATTTTAATTTTACATTCTTTTCCATCAACATACCACTTTAAAGTCATTTCATATAATCCACTAATTATTTCATAAACTCTTTCCTCTTTATCATTAATATAGCAACATGCCCCTCTCTTTTTTTCCTGATTAGAATGATAAAATGTAATTGTTTTTACATTGTACTTTTTACATATATTACCACTCAGAAGTTTAGCTATATCTACTCCTTCTTTACTAACATTCAACACAACTCTCACGGAAGGGTAAACAACATTCCCTTCCCTTTTGCCTTCTTTTATCATTATGGACCCTATGGTATTATTTTTCATACCTTCAGATATCTCTGATTTAATTTGGTCAGCAATTTTGCCTACAATCTCTTTGCCGTGATACTTAGATTCTCCTTTCTTTGGAGAAAAAGGTTTCTGGTTTGTGGTATTGGTAGAAGGGTTGTTCTGTAATGCAAAGAACTTATTCCATTCTTCATCGCTTTCTAACTCGACATATTTACGCTTATTCTTGTCTGGTGTTGATTTAGGTATATCCTGAGTGCTCAAATCGCTAGGAAGTCCTTTTGTTTTATCAGAATTACCGCTCTCCTTTGCTTTATTACTTAGAAGGGTAAGATGCTCTTCTGGCTTTTTCTTATCCGGTTTTAAGTTGTATCATCAGAAAGAAGTCCCTCCACCATAGGCACATAAGGAGCTTTAACTTTATCCTCATTGTGGAAAAATAGAATAGTTTTTAGGAATTCTTTAACCTTACCTAACATATACCCTCCATTATTCTTAATATATAAATGTTAGAATATAGATACCACGCCAATTAGTCAATATAAATTATGATGTTTAATGTTGAAAGCTCAAATACTCCTTTGCTTGGTCGGTTAGAACGCGTCCTCTTAGTGTGCGCTTTACAAAACTAATTTTGATTAAATAAGGTTCTACTGTTTCTTCAATATTGCCAACATCTTCGGATAGCGCAATAGATATGGTGTCAATTCCAACATGTCCTGAGGTGTTGAATAAAAATCTTAGATAATGCATATCAAGTTTATTGAGTCCCATTTTGTCTACACCCAATTTTAGCAATACAGAATCAGCGACTTCATAAGTGATTTTTTTATCATCTTTCACTTCAACAAAATCCCTTATTCTTCTGAGTAATCTCAAAGCAATTCTTGGAGTGCCACGTGCACGGCAGGCAATTTCCCGTGCTGCATTTTCTTCAATTTCAGTAGAAAGAACTCTTGCGCCTCTTTTTATAATATTAACCAGTTCTTCAAAAGAATAAAACTCAAGATGCAAGGGAATGCCAAAACGATCTCTGAGTGGCGCAGAAAGTAATCCAAGCCGTGTAGTTGCTCCGATTAACGTAAATGGTGGTAGATCTATCCTTAAAGTGCGAGTAGATGGACCTTCACCTACTAATATGTCCAAGCAAAAATCTTCCATAGCAGTATATAAAACTTCTTCGATGCTGCGATTTAATCTATGGATTTCATCGATAAATAGAACATCTTTTGCATTTAAAGTGGTAAGCACTGCAGCCAAGTCCCCAGCTTTACTAAGTAAAGGACCAGAAGTTGCGCGGAAGCTGACCCTTAATTCTTTAGAAACAATTTGTGCTAAAGTTGTTTTGCCAAGTCCTGGGGGACCATACAATAAAACGTGATCTAAAGCTTCAGTTCTCGTCTTTGCAGCATTTATAAACACTTTTAAATTTTGTATTAAGTCTTTTTGTCCGACAAAATCATCAAGTTGCTCAGGCCTGATGTTGATATTGCGCGCATCTTCAGTATATTCTTTACCGCACGATATTGATTTCATAATGTTGAGAGCTCCTTAAGCGCCATGCGAATAATATCCTTGGTGTCCAGATTTGACGATTCGTCTTGTATTTTTTTTATCGTATCATAAGCTTTCATTTTTTCATACCCAAGATTGATCAATGCTGAAAGGGCATCTTCATTGATTGGATGAAAATTATTGTTATTTATTTCTAATTTACTCACTTTGCCACTTAATTCAGTGATGATTCGATTTATGAGTTTCAGGCCAAGTCCACTCATCTTGAGTGCTACTTTATCTTCATTCATAATTGCCAAAAACAGCTGTTCTGGAGTTAATTTACTCAAAATTGACATTGCAGTTTTATAGCTAACACCGCTTACTTTAACAAGCAACCTCAAGCACTGCTGTTCTTCTTTGCTTATAAAACCATATAGCTGAGCGACATTTTCTCTGTTATTTGCATAGGTTTCGATAAGTAATTTAACTCTACTTCTAATGGAACATGCATTTAAAGTTTTGGCTGAGAGATACACCATATAGCCAACATCATTCACATTCAGGATTATGTGATCACTGCGCACTTCATCAACTATTCCGCTTAGATTTCCTATCATTTTTAGCACTGTATAGGGTTCAGTTTAAATACTCCTGGATCTTAGGTCAAGCAAACAAACATTATAACAGAGAGCCAAGTAGCTCATAGAAACGAAAAACTTCCTTGACACATTTTGCCAACATTTGCCGCTTCAAGTCTATCTGCTATGACTTTTATATACTGATAATCATTATACTCACACCCCGGCACTACCGTTTGAAAGCACAGTTCAATGAATTTTAGAAAGTTTATTTTGTCCATGATATAATGTTGAAAGATGTCATCCGAGTAGCTGACACTGGGATAGCTTTGTTGCATCACACTTTATGAGATGGTGATTTATGGTAAATTCATGTAACTATCTCAAATTTAGCCATACCAATATCAGTGAATTTATTAAGCAAATAGCATTTGATTAGCAGTTCTTTTTCTCGATTTATCTCAGATTTATTCCTAAAACTAAATCCGAATATTTGCTTTAATCTTGAGAAAAACCCTTCAATATAAGATCTTTTCCCATAATTTACTTCTTTTTTCCATTCTTTCATGCCATCTTCACCGTATAATTTTATTAACCTAATAGCAGCATTCCTATCAGACATATAATCTATTTCTGGATGTTCTGCCGCATTGTTTATTGGTAGAATTTTTGTCTTTATATCATATTCGTTACACAACTTATAAAACTTGTGCCTATCACATGCTCTATCTGCATATAGTGCTTTTATGGCGTGCTGAAAATCAACTTCTTTTAGCAAATCACAAGCTCCATAGTGATCAGAGTAGACACCGTTACTGTATTTTACAGCTATGGCTTTTTTGTTGTTTATATTCAACATTACGTGCAATTTTCTCGTTTGCTCATAGCCACGATATTTTCTGTCAGTGCTATTTTCCTTGCTGTGTGTTGTTGTATATACTAATTCCTGTACTGTCTATAGCAATTTCGATATCTTCCATATTATTTTTATCAATTCTGCAATCATTTATCTTAATATTAAGTTTCTTAAACCTTCTTGATGCTTGTGAATAGCTGATAACTGCCAAATCTCTTCCTATTTGTTGCAAATACCCTTTTATAAACCCGACTGTTTGTCTTAAACCAATTCTAAAGAAACTGACGATTATATGCACCAAAATCACAACTTTATCACTATAAATATAGTTGCCGCCCTGCATTTTTGGACAATTCTCGTACCAATTTTCTATGGCTTCATTGATATAACAAAAAATGCTTCCTCTTTCTTGGAGAAATTTGTTATATTCATGGCAGTTACTGACTCTCATTTTTTGTGGCATATTTTTTCTTCAACAGTTAAATGGCTATTTATAATGAATTTTGTCAGTAACTGCCAGTTCTTTTCACTTGAGCAATGCAACAAAGCCATCCCAGTGTCTGGGCACTGGGATGACACCGTCATAAAGGAACCAGTGTCAGCTACTTGGATGACAGGAGAATGACACCCTCCTGGTAGGCCCAAATTGCAATGTTCGTACAGTTGTGGACGTCGAGCCTATCCTAGTGTTGCATATCAAGCTCATACTCAGTATGTAAATCTTTGACCAAAGCTACAACGTATTCTTTTTGAACAATTATACTGATTTTGATTTCGGATGTTGTGATAGCAAGTATTTCTATCTTTTTTTCGCTTAAAACCTTGAGTGTGCGGTGCATCACTTCAGTGTTAGACATAACACCAATACCAATTATTGAAATTTTAGCTACATTATCGTTTATAGCATAATTTTCATTCTTATTCAGTAACTTTTCCATTAAATCAATATCAAATTTGGAGATAACAAAACTTGACCCATGTATCATATCAATTTTAACGTTTGCCCCTACTATATCTCTTAAAGTACGCAAGTTATTTGCAAGGTTAGTGAAAGTTACAAGAGCTTCATTAGTGCTATAAGCTATTCCAGTAATTAAGTATCTCTCTAGTGCATCCCTTTTGTGTAGTACTGTGGTGCCTTCTACTTCTTTAAAAGTGGATAGCACTTGCACTTTAATGTTATGCTTCATTGCAAGTTGTACTGAACGATTATGCAGTATTTTAGCACCAGATGACGACATTTCCAACATTTCATCGTAAGAGATAAATTTGAGCTTGCATGCCTTTGGAACAATTCTTGGGTCTGCTGTATATATTCCATCAATATCAGTAAAAATTTCGCAAGTTCTAACACCAAAGGCTACCGTGAAGGCAACTGCTGATATATCAGAGCCTCCTCTTCCAAAAGTAGTAATTCTATCATCATTTATACCCTGAAAACCAGCGATGATCGCAGCAGTATAACCCTCAGCAAAAGATCTTTTCACACGGTCAATCTTTATTGTTTTTATTTTAGACTCAGAATAAAAATCATCAGTTACAATTGGTAACTGCCAGGCAAGCCACGATTTAGCATTAACTCCGATCGATTGGAGAGTGATAGCTAATAGACCGCAAGAAATTTGTTCTCCTGCTGAAAGCATAACGTCATACTCTGATAACTCTTGTCTGCAACTTAAATTTGAGATTTGCCTAGCCTGAAAAGCCATTTGGTCAGTAAATCCTGCAACAGCAGATACAACAACGATTACATTACAACCTTTCTCAATATCGTTTTTTATCAAATTTGCAACTCGGTTTAAATCAGTTAGCGAAGTCCCACCAAATTTTTTTATGATTATTTTGTCCATAGTTACAATATAACTCTCTTCTGAAGAAAAATATAGTTTTTGTAGAGATAGAGGTTGTCCGGAAACTAGAATTAAGGTAGAGTATAAGATGTATGGTTCCAGAGTGTGATGGTGTGGATCTATTATAAATAATTCAGGAGACTTTGTCAACTGAGAACATATAAATTCAAAAGGTGTAAGACCCCTAAGAGCTTTGAGTCTCTTTGCATAATTGTAGGCCATAACAAAGTCATAAAGATACTCCTTAAGTTGCTGATGCGAACGATAGTAATATTTCTTAACTGTAGCATTCTTTAAAGTTTTATTCATACGTTCAACTTGTCCATTTGTCCAATAATGGCTAACTTTTGTCAGACGATGTTCAATGTTATTTTCTTCACAAACTCTATCAAATATGTGTTGGAAGGCGTATTTATGGCGCTTCTGATTTGTAAATTGTATGCCATTATCTGTAAAAATAGTGTGGATTTTATACGGTAAAATTCTAATTAGATTACCTAAAAACTCAGCAGCTATGGGTTTTGTAGCACTTTTGTGCAACTCAACGTAGGTGAATTTGGATGTTCTATCTATTGCAACAAACAAATACAGCTTTCCTTCTTCTGTTCTAACTTCTGCGATATCAATATGGAAATAGCCTATAGGATATTGTTTGAATTTCTTTCTTGATTTAACTTCACCATCGACATCTGGTAGTCTGCTAATGTTGTGCCTTTGTAAACAACGATGTAAGCTGGAGCGACTCAAATGTGGGATTGAGGTTTGCAAAGCGTAGAGACATTCATCTAATGGCAATAGAGTATGCTTACGAAATGCAACAATTATAGCCTCCTCTTCTAAAGTTAAAACAGTTGATCTTGGATGCTTTGGACCCATACCAGCATCTTTGGTAAATGAGCGTTTTCTCCACTTAATAATAGTTTTTGGTTTAAGGTTATAACACTTGGAGAGTTTTTGCTATGCTCTCTTTACTATTTTGTATTGCTCTACGAATTGTCTCTGTTATTCTGGCGCACCCATGTAATACTTGTCCCATAATTCCTCCCTTGATGGTATTTTTTTCTCACATTTTATCATACCATCACACTCTGGAACTGTGCATCTAATACAATTATAGAACAAGTTTAAAAGTTCTGGTAAAGTAGTTTTATTTACAAAGAATATGCTACTTGAAATTGAAAAGCGCAGCATAACAAATGCATTGTGGAAGTTGCAAGAAGCAGATCAAAGGGAAATCTTAACTCTTATACAGAGATTTGAGTTGCCAGAAGTACTAGCAAGAATATTGGTTACTCGTGGTGTTAACATAGAAAATGCGAGCGACTTCTTATATCCACTAATCAGATCGCTATTACCAGATCCCTTTCACCTTCTTGATATGGATAAAGCTGTTTCTCGTATAATACGGGCAATAAAAAATAATGAAAACATTGCAATATTTGGTGACTATGATGTTGATGGTGCAACGTCGTCAGCATTGATTAACAGGTACCTGAGAGCAATCGATATACACTCTATAATCTACATTCCAGATCGTGTTGATGAGGGCTATGGATTAAACACAGATGCTTTATTACAACTTAAAAAAAACGGGATCGATTTTTGTATTTCCGTTGATTGCGGTACGCTTGCATATCAACCAATAGAAGATGCAAAGGTCTTTGGTCTTGATATTATAGTTGTCGATCATCATCTTGGTACGGAAAAGTTACCAAGCGCCGTAGCAGTTGTTAACCCAAACCGCCTTGATGAAAGCTCTCCTTATACTAACCTTGCAGCAGTTGGAGTGTCATTTCTGCTGATTATTGCTCTTAATAAAAGCCTACGTGAGCAAGGATTTTTTACCAACAAAAAAGAACCAGATTTATTTGATCTGCTGGATTTAGTTGCCCTTGGAACTGTTTGCGATGTTATGCAGATTACAGGCCTCAATAGAGCATTTGTCTCACAAGGATTAAAAGTTATGTCAGCAAGAAAAAACGTTGGCTTGCGTGTTTTATTTGATGCTTTAGGGATCCTTGAAAAACCAAGTGTTTCACGATTAGGGTTTAGTATTGGGCCATGCATAAATGCTGGAGGAAGAATTGGAGAAGCATCGCTCGGTGCAAGGTTGCTTTCCACCGATGATGATGAAGAGGCACATTCAATCGCGCTAAAATTAATAGATTTGAATAATGCAAGGAAAGTGTTAGAAAATGAGGCTCTCTTAGAAGCTACAGCACAAGCGGAAAAATTTGCCCAATTAGGTGTAAATTTTATAATGGTAAGCGGCAACTGGCACCAGGGAATAATCGGTATAATTGCATCGAGGCTAAAGGAGCAGTTTCACTTACCAACAATAGTGATGTCTTTAAACAATGGAATAGGAAAAACAAGCTGTAGATCAATTTTGGGAGTTGATATCGGTGCTGCAGTCCTTTCCGCAAAGTTTACAAATTTAATTATTGAAGGTGGTGGCCATAGTATGGCGGCAGGATTTTCAATTAAAGAAGACAAAATAAATGATTTGCATGATTTTTTTACTGAAAGATTTTCAAACTCTATAAATGAGAAAACTTTAAAAGCTGATAGTATAGTAACTGCTAAAGCAATAAACTTATCTCTGTGGAACCAACTGCAACGCTTGGGACCATTTGGAGTTGGGAATCCTGAACCAAGGTTTATCATTCAGGGAGCAAAGATAAGAAATCCTGAAGTTATAGGAGTTGACCATATAAAATGTTTTATTGCTGATGATAATGTTATGGTAAGAGCTATTGCATTTCGCTCTGCAAATACTCACCTTGGCTCTGCTATCATGCAGGGTAATGTTAAAGCCATTTTGGGTAAAATCTCTATGAATTACTGGAATGGCAATGAATTTGTACAATTTTTAATAGAAGATGTATTGACCATTAGTTGAGTTACTATTTTACAATAATTACCTATCAATCTCACCAAAAACTATATCGAGTGAGCCAATAATTGCTGCAACGTCGGCAAGCATGTGTCCTTTTGCCATAAAATCCAAAGCTTGTAAATGTGCAAAGCCAGGTGCTCTTATTCGGCATCTATAAGGTCTATTGGTACCATCTGAAACTATATACACTCCAAACTCACCTTTTGGTGCCTCAACAGCTGTGTAAGCTTCACCTTTTGGTACGTGATATCCTTCTGAGTAAAGTTTAAAATGGTGAATCAGAGCTTCCATAGATTTTTTCATCTCTGCTCTTGGCGGTGGAGAAATTTTTCTATCTTCAGTTTTTATTGGGCCTCCAGGCATTTTCTCTATACACTGCTTCACCAAGCTAACAGACTGCCTAATCTCTGCCATTCTAACTAGATAACGGTCATAACAATCGCCATTTTGGCCAATAGGTATATCAAAATCTAGCTGATCATATATTTCATATGGCTGGCTTTTTCGCAAATCCCAAGCAAGCCCAGCAGCACGCAGCATTGGTCCACTAAAGCCCCAGTCAAGTGCCTGTTTAATTGATATTTCACTGATTCCTATAGTGCGTTGCTTCCATATCCTATTTTCTGTTAAAAGTTCATCAACATCGTCTATATACTTTGGAAATTGCTCTATAAACTTTGCAATATCCTCAATCAAGCCTTCTGGAACATCTGCTGCAACTCCACCTGGTCTGATGTAAGCTGCGTGAAACCTTGCGCCTGAAGCTCTTTCGTAAAATTCCAGTATTTTTTCTCTTTCTTCAAAGAGCCATAAAAGAGGGGTCATTGCTCCAACATCAAGCGCTTGAGAAGAAACGTTCAGTAAATGATTTAGTATTCTCGTCAGTTCACAAAACAAGACACGTAAATACTTTGCCCTAATTGGAATTTCGCATTGCAACAATTCCTCTACACATAGTGAATACGCATGCTCTTGTGACATTGGTGACACATAGTCAAGGCGATCAAAATAAGGCAAAGCTTGAAGATACGTTTTATGTTCTATTAATTTTTCAGTACCACGATGCAAAAGTCCAATATGAGGATCAGCTCTCTCAACCACTTCGCCGTCCATCTCTAAAACAAGGCGCAACACTCCATGTGCAGCTGGGGTGCTGAGGGCCAAAATTTAACATCATTGTCTTTAGATCGGGCATGTCCAGTAGTTTAAGATATTAAAATTGTATAGGCTAAAGTGCGCTCAAAGTCAATAGACTTCCTGCATAGGCTACAACTGTCATTCAATAGAAACAAAAACTTTTACAATGCTAATAAGTGTTGGTAAAACTAAGTCACTTTAGCTATAGAATGACAAAAAAGGTTTGCATTAGCCAAATTTTTAGTTGAGGTAGCATAAGAGGTTAAAGGAAAAGCTTTGTGTTAATGGATTCATTTCAGGTATAATACAGATAATACCACAATACTTATAAAATGGATCATGTTGTTAATGCGTACAATAGACTTGACACTCCTATAGTTAGGGGAGAAGGGGCATATCTTTTTGACAAAGATGGTAAAAAATATTTAGATTTTGCTGCAGGTATTTCTACAACTTCTTTAGGGCATTGTCATCCATACATTACAGACAAACTGAAAGAGCAATTGAGCTCACTATGGCACTGCTCTAACATTTTCACTATTCCCGAGCAAGAAAGGCTTGCTGACCGTTTAACAACCCTTACTTTTGCAGATAAAGTTTTTTTTCTGCTCAAGTGGGCTTGAAGCAACAGAAGCTGCAATTAAGTTTATTCGTCGTTACTTTTATTCAAAAAGGCAAGCAAAACGTAATCGTATTGTTACAATTGAAGGAGGGTTTCATGGCCGCAGTATTGCTGCAATTTCTGCTGGAAGCAGTGAAAAATCACGCGAAGGTTTTGCTCCGCTTCTTTCTGGTTTTGATAAAGTGCCAAGAAATGACATTAAAGCTTTGGAGAAAAAAATCAGCAATGAAACAGCTGCTGTGTTTTTAGAGCCCATACAAAGCGAAGGCGGAGTATATCCACTAGACGTAGAATATCTTCAAAAAGTAAGGAAAATAACAAAAGCTCAAGGGATAATTTTGTGCTTTGATGAAGTGCAATGCGGATATGGACGCATCGGTTCTTTATTTTATTATCAAAATGTCGGCATTGAACCTGATATGCTAACCTGTGCAAAAGCTATGGGTAACGGTTTTCCTCTAGCTGCATGTTTAGTAAAAGATTACATAGCAGAAGCAATCACTCCAGGAACTCATGGATCAACCTATGGTGGCAATCCACTTGCCATGACTGTTGGTAATGCAGTGCTCGATATAATGCTAAAAGAAGGCTTTTTTGATCATGTTAAGAGAATTAGTAAATATTTAAAAGAAAAGCTGTTGCCTTTAGCTAAAGAATTTCCTGAGATGATTTCAGAAGTTCGTGGAGAAGGGTTACTAATGGGAATAGAACTAGCAACTCCTGTAGCTGATAAAGTTATTAGTCGATCTCTTGATAAAGGTTTAATAATAACTAGGGTTTCAAACAACAAAGTAGTAAGGATAACCCCACCACTTATCATTGAGGATGAGAATGTGAACGCAGCGTGTAATATGCTTTATGATTTGTTTTTTAAGATTAAAGATATATAAAATTTGGCAATATAAATTCAGGCTTGCAAATACCTCTCATAACATATAAAATTAATTTTATTTTTTATCACAATAACATCGTACTTTAATGGATTGGTTATTGGTCTTAGTATCATCAGCAATTTTTATTTTGTTAATTTTATCGTTTTTGTTCTCAGGAGCAGAAATAGGCTTAACCTCAATTAGCCGTTCTCGAGTTAATAAGCTAAAGCTAGACGGTAACAAAAGAGCCAGGATAATAGGCCGCTTATTAAATAAGAAAGAATTGACAATAGGAACAGTATTGCTCGGCAATACAATTATTAATATTACTTGCTCTGCTTTATTTACAGCAATATTTATCAATCTTTTTGGAAATGAAGGCATTCTCCTATCAACAATTATAATGACATTTTGTATTTTATTATTCTGCGAAGTTCTACCAAAAACTTATGCTATTCAAAATCCTGAAAAATTTGCATCATTTTCTGCTTATTTTGTATTGTTTTTTGTAAAGATTTTTTCTCCATTGACGCTAGGTATTCAATTTATTGTTAACCTCATCCTGAAATTATGTGGGCTGCATAAAGATAAGGAAGTAATATCTGCAGCGGATGCAATGCGTAATATGATTACTCTTCACCGCAGTGAAGGAACTATGTTACAACAGGATTTAGATATGCTAAGCAGCATACTTGATTTGGCTGAGACAGAAATATCACAAATTATGACCCATAGAAGAAATTTATTTTCTCTTGATATAAATCGAAGTAAAGAAGAGTTAATAAGGGAAATTTTAACTAGCAGTCATAGTAGGATACCTTTATGGCAAAAAGAACCAGATGATATTATCGGTGTAATTCACGTGAAGGGTCTAATAAATGCCTTGCGTGAAAAGAATAATAAAGCGGAAGAAGTTGACATTACCCAAGTTATGTCAAAGCCTTGGTTTATACCAGAAAGTACACCGCTCAGCGTGCAACTTCATAACTTCCGTAAGAACAGGAAACACCTTGCATTTGTTATTGATGAGTATGGAGCACTGCAGGGAATTGTAACTCTTGAGGACATACTGGAAGAAATAGTTGGAGAAATTTCGGATGAACATGATTTGATCATGGAGAATTTCATAAAGAAAATATCTGACAATATGTATCACATAGAAGGAAAATCTACTATTAGGGACATTAACAGGCAGTTACACTGGAATCTCCCTGATGAAGAAGCTACAACTCTAGCAGGTATGATTGTGAATGAAATAGAGCGCATTCCTGACAAAGGCGAGGAGTTTTCCATGTATGGTTTTCGCTTTAAGATTTTAAAAAAAGATAAAAATATTATTACTGTTGTTGAAGTGCAAGTAAAAACTGGTAATACTAGTAGCAGCAATTAATTAGTGGAGTTTCATGGAAGATACAGTAAAAATAACGGCTGAAGAGTTGAAGGGTTACATAGAGAGAATCGAAAAACTTGAACAAGAAAAGAGGGATGTGCAAGATCACATTCGTGATGTATATGTAAAAGCCGCAGATGAAGGTTGGGATATAAAAGTGATGAAACAAATTATTAGGCTGAGGAAGATGGATGATGATGACAGAGAGGAACAGGAAATATTGCTTGATACCTATAAACGTGCATTGGGAATGAGCTACGAAGAAGAGTTAAGTGAATAGCAGAATTGTAATTGGAATAAGTGGAGCATCTGGTTCTATTTACGGTGTACGTATTTTAGAGGCGTTAAGAAATATTAGTATATCTCTTATCCCTGTCATCCGAGTAGCTGACACTGGGATCCAGGGAAAAAGAAATATAGATTCCAGCGTCACGCGCTGCAAATTTGGTTATGAAACTCATTTAGTGATAAGTCGTGCTGGAAAAATAACTCTAGCTCATGAGATTAAAGAAAAACTTGAAGATATTACATCACTTGCAGATTTTTACTATTCTGAAGAAAAAATAGGAGAAAAAATAGCAAGTGGCTCATTTAAAACCTCAGGAATGATTGTAGCACCATGCTCTATGAAGACAATGTCTGAAATTGCATCAGGTGTTACTTCCAATCTATTGACAAGGGCTGCAGATGTAACGCTAAAAGAAAGAAGAAAATTAATTCTTATGGTGCGAGAGTCACCACTACATCTTGGGCATTTACAAAATATGTTAAAATTAACGGAGATGGGAGCAATAATTGCTCCACCAGTGCCTGCTTTCTATATTAAACCAAAATCGTTGGATGATATTATTAATCATTCTGTTGGCAAAGTATTGGATTTATTTGATATCAAATTACCTGACTTTAAGGAGTGGCAAGGAAGTGACAATTATTATTGATGGTAAAAAAATAGCAAACGACCTATGTGAGAGGCTATCACAAAAAATTGATATTTTAAAGAGAGAGTATAACATTTTTCCTTGCCTGAAAGTAATTCTCGTGGGCAGCAATCCAGCAAGTCAGGTTTATGTTCGCAACAAACAGAAAAAAGCAGAATCAATAGGCATAAGTTCTGAGACCATTGTTTTGCCTAATAATATTTCAGAAGATGAATTGATTGAAAAAATCAATGAGTTAAATGAAGATCGATCTGTGCATGGCATTTTAGTACAGTTGCCTTTACCAAATCATATTAGTGCAAGCAGAGTAATTAACGCAGTAAGTATTGAAAAAGATGTAGATGGCTTCCACGATGAAAACGTTGGTAGATTAGTTAAAGGTGAAAAAAACTGCCTTATACCTTGCACTCCTAAAGGTTCTTTGCATTTAATTAAATCAATTGAAGAGAACCTTTCCGGTAAAAACGCAGTGGTGATTGGTAGGTCAAATATCGTGGGCAAGCCAATGTTTCACCTATTGCTGCAGGAAAATTGCACTGCTACCATCTTGCACTCACAGAGTAAAGATTTAGCTGAATATTGCTCTAAAGCGGATATAGTAGTTGCAGCAGTCGGAAAGCCAAATTTTGTTCAAGCAGACTGGATAAAGAAAGGTGCAATAGTGATCGATGTTGGCATAAATAGTGTTAATGTAGGAGAGCTTGTAGGTGATGTTGACTTTGAGGGAATAAAAGGGAAAGTCAAAGCTATTACCCCAGTACCCGGAGGCGTTGGCCCAATGACAATTGCATTTCTAATGATGAACACTGTTATTGCTGCTTGCTTGCAGAAGGGAGTTGATGCTTCTAATTTCATTAGTTGAGGTATGAAGAGGAAAGCTATATGAAGATAGAATGTACCACATCTCACAATTAATAAAAAATTGAGATTTTTGAAATTCCTCAGTAGTCAAATTTATTAAATATTTAGGATCATCATCTATTCTTTTTTCTCTACAAGTATAGTGTTTTCAAAAGCGAATGATAAAGGTATAATATATTCTATACCGAGAATATGCACAAGCTCCAAGAGGAGAAAAAATATATGCTGATGTTCCAGGAAAAAAGCGGGAAAGAGTGAGTATAATAGGTGGATGGATTAAAAAGAAGTTTATTGCACCAATGACCTTCACAGGAGGGTGTAATAAAGATGTATTTAATGTATGGTTAGAGCGAACCACAATTGCAGCGTAATACAACCATAGTTATGGATAATGCTACATTCCATAAAACTCCCAAAACAAAGTCATTAATAGAGTCTTTTGGCTGTCATTTGCTTTATCTTCCAACATATTCACCTGATCTAAATCCGATAGAGCATTGTTGGCACACCATCAAAAGTCGCCTCAGACCTCTAATGCATCAATGTACAGACTTACACCTTTTAGTTGGTAATACCATTTTAGACGTTTATCATTCGTTTTAGAAAATACTATACTTGTAGAGAAAAAAGAATAGATGATGATCCTATAGCTAACCCAAGAAAGGGTTACCTGAATACTGAAAAACAAAATCAATAGCAGAATTGATATCAGGCCAAAAGCTTGGCAGCGCTTTTTTTATGGCATGCTTGATGGCAAACCAGAACTTCTCAATTGGATTTAAATCAGACGAGTATGGCGGCAAAAATAAAACTTTACATCCAACACTTTCTATTAATTCTTTCGTCTTGTCAGACTTATGAAAACTCGCATTGTCAAACCTAGCCAGGTTTTAATATTGGCATAAGCCTATTTTCAACATACGCTTCAAAAAGCTCACTGTTGCAATATCCCTCATGGTGCCTCTTCACTTAGGGCTCCAATTATTTCTTCCTTTGTATCCTGGTTTCTCCGCAAATAGCCCTTTTCCTCTTCGAGACCATCCATATTCATAAAATTCGTTGTCTTCTATATCTGATTCATCTATGAATACTAAATTTTCTTCATTTATTTCTGCTACCTTTTGTATGACTTCCTTTTGTTTTCCTTCATCCCTTTCCTGGTAGAGAAAAGTTTTTTTTATACATATAGTTCACTTTTTTAAGGTAGTTATATACTTTGTCTTTGCACATATTGCCAAATTTTTCAATTATCTTTTCAACTCTGATTTTCATCTAGAAATTCGACAAAGCTATCTAAGTCTTTAATTTTATGACTATGCCCCTTTTGATAGCCTGAAGATGGTTTTATGTTTCCTGTTTCTTCTCTTCTTTTCCTCCACCGATATATTGTTTTTCTATCAATTTTGAACATCTTCCTCCATAGTCATTTTTTTCTCGTCTACTACTTTCAAAACACATTCCCTCAGATCATCACTTTGGCATCATTCTACCTTATCCAAAGCCATTTTATACCTTTTTATCCCTTCTGAGGTAACCTTTTTTCAGTTAGCTATAGGTATAAAATAATGGAGTATGTCTCTCCATCATTCAACAGCAATCACAGTATGTTTTTACAAATTTGCAAATTAGTGTTAAATAAAAATATAGATGCAAAAGGAAAAGAAATGATTGAACTTAAAGGCCAAGAAATTTGTGCAGGCGGAAATAAGAAAAATTTGATTATTTTTTTACATGGTTGGGGCTCAAGTGGCGATAATTTCATTCACCTTGCTAAAGTTATGAGCAAGTTTTTACCCGAGTCATATTTTGTAGCACCCAATGCTCCGTTTGAAAGAGAAATAGGTGATGGTTATCAGTGGTTCAGCTTGGAAAATCGTAGTGAGGAAGCGCTATATAATGGAGTAAAAAATGCTACATCAATTGTAAATCATTTCATTGATACAAAATTAAAGGAGCTTAATTTAAAAGATACGCAACTTTCTTTGGTTGGATTTTCTCAAGGAGCAATGCTTGCAATACATACAGCTCTCACCCGCTCTCAATCCTGTGCATCAGTTGTTGCATACTCTGGTAGGTTTCTTTCACCTTCAAAAACTGCACCAGAGATCAAGTCAAAACCTAACATATGTGTTATCCATGGTGATGCTGACGACGTGGTACCTTTTTCGTCCCTCGACTTAGCGGTTAAAGCTTTGAAAGAAAATGGAATAAATGTTGAAGGGCACCCAATTCATGGATTAGGGCATATTATTAATGAAGAGGGGATAAAATTAGGAGTAGAATTTATCAAGAAGAATTTTAAAAATTAATTTTCATGCACTTGTTTTGCTTTGGTTATGGATATGTGGCTAAATTTTTATCGAAAAAACTGCTGAACTTAGGTTGGAAAGTCAGTGGCACATCAAGAAGTAAAAATATACAAAATGTAATCCTCTTTAATTATGAGAAAGTTAGTCAAGATCTGCTTAAAAGCGCAACGCAAGTTTTAATTTCTATTCCTCCAGATGGTGATGATGTTATGGAGAGATATGGTGATTGCCTGCAAAATGTTAAATGGTTTGGTTATTTGTCTGCAACTAGCGTTTATGGTGATTACTCTGGTAATTGGGTGAATGAGGAATCTGAAACAAAACCTATAGAAATCAGAGGAGAAAAGCGCCTTAGATCTGAAAAGAAGTGGCTGAATAGCAAACTGCCTGTACATATTTTTCGTTTAGCTGGAATATACGGTCCTGGTAGGAACGTGTTAATTGACTTGCAGCTTGGCAAAGCAAAAAATGTGAAAAAAGAAGGGCATTTTTTTTCTCGTATTCACGTTGAAGATATATCGAACATTCTATTTTCTTCCATGCAAAACATAAAACCTGGTGAAGTATACAATTGTGCAGATGATTTACCCACTACACAATCTGAAGTGATAATGTATGCAGCCAAACTCCTCAATGTTAGTCCTCCAGAGCCAATTTTGGTTTCTTCCTTACCAGATTATGCACAGAGTTTTTATTTAGGGTCAAAAAAAGTAAGTAATGTTAAAATTAAAAAAGATCTTAATGTCTCTCTAATTTATCCTAACTATAAGGTGGGATTAGAGAGTTTGCACGTAAAAAAACTGAAATCACATTAGAATGAAGTAGATAGACCTATTGTTTAGTTGTATCCGTTCAGCAAAGTGGCAAAATAGGTAGGCGAGATAAACCAAAAAGATAATCATCAAGAAAAAAGTAAGTTTACAACAAATGGTGTCATTCCAGTGCTTGACACTGGAATCCAGCCTTTCCATAATCATCAAAACATTGTATTTTAACGTAAAACAGCTATTTTTATGCTCACCAACTTAATAAAATTCCTAGATCCCAGTGTCTGGACACTGGGATGACAAAGGAGAGCAGTGTCAAGCACTGATCACTTTTGCTTCAATATTTGCACATTAGCCATGCCTTGAATCAATACGTTTAGTTCTGTAATTGTGTCCGTTCAGACGAATGTTCTCTAGGTAAGATTGTGGAGTATTTGTTGCAGCATTTGGCTGTTCAATTACGCTAGTTGGTATAATACTTCTATTTCTTTCAAAATTTCCATCTCGTATAGCTTCCAGAACGCTTTTTCCTCCTAAAAGACAGTTTTCTCCTAAACTTTTCCCCTTATCTTCTAACTCGTTAAGCCTTGCTTCGCTCTCCTTATCAATCTTTACTTCTATTTCATTACTATTTTCCTTAGGATTTAGATGAATACTGATTTTTCCTGCTTCACTATCACAAGATAATGTTACACCTTGCTTACAAACATCCAGATAATTTCTTTTTCCTTTGTCGCTTTCAACTCTTACTATACTTTTCCCAATTTGCAGTATACCAACTCTTAAGTTTAAACCTTTATTCTTTTCATTGCTTAGGATTTTTGCAACTTCAACAGTACTATCTTGTGGATATTTTATACAAAAGCACTCATTATCTATCTCTACTTTTAATTCTAATTTGTCCTTTTGAGCTTGCTCATTTTTGTTTACAATACTTTCATATCCTACATTTTTTAGATCGTTTTCAATTTCCTTACGTTGTGCAAAGAGATCATTTACATAATCAGAATCAGAAGTTACATGTCCTAGCTCACCACCATCGAAAAGACCTCTTTCTACTTTCCCACCTTTTAACAATAAATCCCTAATGGTGTTTCTTATGATTTCTGAATTATCATCTTCCAGTGCTTCATTCGTGTTGTCATCATCTTGATCTTCATTGTTACAGGAAACATCCTGACCTCTCAATGCATGCGCTTTACTGCTAGGGCATAGGCCTTCATTCTTAATAACATCTATTATTTCTTCAAATATCAAATTTGTTACAGTTCTATAACGATCACCATAACATGAATTTAGTCTTGTCCCTTTCCCTAAATATTTATTTTTTATGTATTGAATAAGCCTTAAAGCACTTCCTTTGTTATTTTCTTCTTCCACCTTTTTCATCTCCTTACAAAATTCATCAATCAGCTTCTCTTCATTTTTAGTTAATGGTATTTCTAGATCCATTAAAAGTGAGCCACTTTCCGAAAAACAAGAATAATCTGAACTACAGCTCGAATTTGAGTCCCAATCACTTGATTCAGTATAAGGCGTCTGATTACCATCAGCGGAACTATCATCTGAATCATGATCACTAGAGTTCTGTAGTCGATTATCACTTTCGTGTTCATCTGTTTTGTTTGACAAATCATTTTTGGCAAAGTTATACTTTTGATTAAGAGAGAACTTCGTCGGATCTTCTATATCACTTTCAAGAATTTGTTGGTCTATTATTTGTTGCTTTTTTATCTCATAAGTCATGTTATATAACCATTACCCATTAATTTTTTGATAAATACTATCATACATAGGCAAGTCAGTAAAGAAATTTAACTTACATTACTCTACCACGATTTCGAGATAGAGGAATGAATTATTTTAGTTTTGATATTTAAACGTTTTGTATCTGCTGTAATGATTTCACTTCCAATTTGCTATTCTTTACATATTGAATTGCAAGCACTAACGCTTTACTCCCAGAAGCTGTGGTGCTATAAGCTATATTTTGCAAAATAGCAGTTCTCCTGATATCTTTGCTATCTGAGACTGATTTCACACCTTTTGAAGTATTGATTACTAGATTTATTTTTCCATCTTTGAGCATATCAACTATGTGGGGTCTGCCTTCTCTCACTTTATTTACAGCTCTTGCAGCAATGCCGTTATTATTCAGATATAAAGCTGTGCCTTTGGTTGCATATATTTCAAAACTCAGTTCTTTCAACATTCGTGCAACAGGCAATATATACTCTTTATCATCATCTTTTACTGAAACCAGAGCTGTTCCTTCTATTGGTAACTTGTATCCTGCAGCCATGTGCGTTTTTGCAAGTGCAGCTTCAAACGATGAGTCAATTCCCATTACTTCTCCTGTTGATTTCATTTCAGGACCAAGTAGAGTGTCAATTCCCGAAAAGCGCGTGAATGGAAAAACAGCAGCTTTAACTGCAAAATGATTGAAAGGCTTGTTTTCCTGATTCAATTTTTTACCCAAAATAACCTGAACGGCAAGCTTTGCAATAGGAATATTGATTACCTTGGAAATAAAAGGAACGGTTCGACTAGCTCGTAAATTTACTTCAAGTATGTATACATCACTCTCTTGAACAGCAAACTGAATGTTTATCAGACCTTTCACTTCTAGTGCAAGAGCTATTCTTTCAGTTTGGAGCTCGATCTCTTTTATTACTTCTTCACTCAATGTATTTGTCGGTATTGAGCATGTTGAATCGCCAGAGTGGATACCAGCTTCTTCAATATGCTCCATGACCGCTGCAATGAAAACTTTTTTCCCATCACACACAGCATCAACGTCAACCTCAACTGCATTGACTAAAAATTTATCAAGAAGCAGCGATCCGTGTTCAAAAATTTTGGTTTGATTCAAGACATACTCTTTAAAGCTCTGAGTATCGTGTCTAATCGACATAGACTGACCGCCGAGGACATATGATGGCCTGACTACTAGTGGAAACCCCACCTTTTCTGCGTTGGTTAACGCTTCTTTTACTGAATGGCAGATAGAACTTTCAGGTTGTTTTAAATTAAGTTGCAAAGCAAGGTTTTTAAACCTCATGCGATCTTCTGCAAGGTCAATAGAATCAAACGAAGTTCCCAGAATTTTGAAACCTCTCTCGTTAAGCACTTTGGCTAACTTTAAAGGTGTTTGACCACCTATTTGAACTATTACACCAACCAGTGTGCCATTTTCTTGCTCTTTAATTAGTATTTCAAGCACATCCTCTGCAATCAGTGGGGCGAAATATAAACGATCAGCGGTATCATAATCAGTTGAAACGGTTTCTGGATTACAGTTGATCATTATTGTTTCATACCCCATTTCTTTGGCGGCAGAAGCTGCATGTACGCATGCATAATCAAACTCAATACCTTGACCAATGCGATTTGGACCACTTCCTAAAATGACAACCTTTTCTCGGTCAGAAACATCTGCTTCGCACTCCATTCCCTCTGTCATCCGAGTAGCTGACACTGGGATCCATTCTTCCTTATCTCTGGATTCCAGCGTCACGCGCTGGAATGACATCATTGTGTTACCCTCATAACAGCCATACATATAAGCAGTGCTCGATTCAAATTCAGCTGCACAGGTGTCTACACGCTTATAAACTTGTTTAATGCCAAATTTTTTTCTTATTTCTTCAATTTGCTCTATTTTCTTATTGCTTAATTTTGCCAATCTTGCATCTGAAAACCCCATTTTTTTCAGCTCTAACATTTCATATGCAGTCTCAGGAAGGCCGTTTTCCTTGATTTTCTGTTCAGCTAATATAACTTGCTGTATATTCTGCAAAAACCATAAGTCATATCCTGTAATCGAGTTTATTTCTTCTATGCTTATTCCATGACGCATTGCGTCAGCAGCAATCAGCAATCTGTTTGGTAGCAATTTTGCTAATTGAGATCTGATGTGATCAATATCAGTATTTTCAGGAAATACTTCATTAAGTCCCGTAAGCCCAGTTTCAAGCGAGCGAAAAGCTTTCTGCAGCGACTCATTAAAAGTGCGGCCGATCGACATCACTTCCCCCACTGATTTCATGGAAGTTGATAGTTCACAATTCGTCCCCTTAAACTTCTCAAATTCAAAACGAGGAATTTTAGTGACGATGTAATCAATCACTGGTTCAAATGCAGCAGGTATAACTGGAGCGCAATCATTACGTATTTCATCGAGCGAATAGCCAATAGCAAGTTTAGTTACAACTTTTGCAATAGGATAACCTGTTGCTTTTGAAGCAAGTGCAGAAGAGCGAGAAACCCTTGGATTCATTTCAATCACAACGAGGCTTCCATCTTCTTTAGGGTTCACTGCAAACTGAACATTTGCACCACCGGCACTAATATCAATTTCTCTTAGCACTGCTATAGATGCATTTCTCATCTGTTGGTATTCTACGTCACGCAGAGTCAAAGCAGGAGCAACTGTGATACTATCTCCGGTGTGCACTCCCATTGGATCAACATTTTCTATTGAACACACTATTATACAGTTATCTTTGCAGTCACGGATAACTTCCATTTCATATTCTTTCCAGCCGATAATTGATTCATCTATCTGAACTTCATTTATTGGTGAAATTTTTAGAGCACTTTCTGCAATATTGAAAAACTCCTCTTTATTGTATGCTATGCCGCTACCTGCACCACCAAGGGTGAATGACGAGCGGATGATCGCTGGTAAACCAATGTAATCCAAAGCCTTTCTTATTTGTTCTTGATTTTTTATAATGATACTTTTGGGGTATTTTAGCCCTATTTTATCCATGGACTGACGGAATAACTCTCTATCCTCTGCTTTTTTTATTGCTTCTCTATTTACCCCTATTAATTCTACATTGTATTTGTCTAACACTCCATCATCTGCAAGTTTTATTGCGCAATTGAGTGCTGTTTGCCCGCCCATTGTTGGCAATATTGCATCTGGCATCTCCTTAATTATAATTTTCTCTATGATTTCAAGCAGTACCGGCTCAATATAAGTTGCATCAGAAAACTCAGGATCTGTCATTATAGTTGCGGGGTTGGAGTTAACCAAAATGACTTTATAACCTTCACTTTTTAATACTTTACAGCTTTGCGTTCCGGAATAATCAAACTCGCATGCCTGACCTATAACTATTGGGCCTGCTCCTATTACTAATATAGATTCTATATCTGTGCGTTTTGGCATAATTACAATAACGATTTCTGTTCAAATAATGTTACCAATCTTTTCTGTATATGTGAATTTTTATTAAACCTATTAGCTAACTACTTTTAGGCTTGACGCATAACTGTACGAACATTGTGATTTGAGTCCACTAGGAGGGTGTCATCCAAGTAGCCTTCTTCTCCTGTCATCCCAGTGCCCAGACACCTTAGACAATCTGCCAACTTCTGATTTTGTCCATTCTGGGCAGGATTGTTGAATTCTCTGATCTTAAATACTACATTTACTTCATCAAGATCAATGTTGACTTCTTTTACTAATGTCCTAATAAGACTACGTTTAGCTTGCCAATCCAGGTGTTCCAATTCCGATTTAACACTAGAATAAAAGCCCTTTATGCTATTTGTAATAAGATTCATTTTCTGCTGTAGTCCCTTTTGATCAATCACCTTTTTCTTCTCTCCTTCAATCTCTTTTAAACGTTCCTTCATTTTTTTCATTGCCTGCTTAAAGTCTTCCTTACTTATATATTTTTCCTCACTTGTATTCTCTTGAATATAATAATCATTTATAAGTTCTTTAATATTTTGTTTTAATTGACTCTCACGTCTTGCAAACCTTTCATCTAATAATTCATTCTTATGTTCTGAAATTCTACATTGATACTCCTTTACCATCCTATCTGGATTTTTTAATACACTTTTTACTTCTTCCCACACACCTGTTTCTAACACTTCTCCACGAATAGATCTGTTAGTGCATACCTTATTCCCGTAAAAATTTCTTGTACCCAGGCAAGTGTAATAAGTATACACAATCTTTTTTTCTTTGCTGTAATTTCGTCTTCCGCAGTAAGCACGTCCACAATACTTACACACAACTAGCTTTTGCAACAGGTATCAGTCCCCGAAAACGATCACTCTTGAAGAAGTTAATTATTCAAGAAAAATTATGAAATCGCAGAACTCTTACTCGGGAATTAATCCTATAGTTGTTAAGTACGTAAAGTATTATGTAAAATATCTTAAACGCCTTAAATGTTTTGCCGATGAAAGTATTGAAGATATTGAACAAGAACTTTTTTTACTTGTTTGGTCAACAATTATTCAATATGACGAGAGTAAAAGTTGTTTTGTCGCTTTTGTTAAACAACTCGTTAAGTGCCGTGCCATTAACTTAGTGTATAGGCAATCATGCGAAAAGCGTGGTGGCAAACAAGGTATATTATATATAGATCATACTATTTTAGATAACATTGCTGATGAAAGGTGCCGTTTTGAAGATGAAATAGCAGACCGTAGTGATCTTGATTACATTGTCTCAACACTACCTCAAGAATGGCAAGTTCTATGCAGACAGCTAGAAATCTTCAGTGTTCCAGAAGTAGCTGAAATACGTGGAATAGCAAGGACAACAGTCTATGACATTCTCAGAAGAATAAGACGACATACAAAAAAAAGTTTTCTAGAACCTCCGACAACAGAGAACCATTCCGGTATATAAAACATAGGGGGGAGAACAAAAACATTATGACTCTAAAAATAATAAGTAACGAAGAAAGAGTAAAAACAGTAACAGGTGTAAAAATGGTAATCTTTGGTCCTTATGGAATCGGCAAAACTAGTCTACTTAAAACTCTTGATGAGTCGACAACACTTTGTCTTGATTTTGAAGCAGGGCTTTTAGCAGTTCAGGACTGGAAAGGAGATTCAACTGAGATTCGCACTTGGAATGAAGCAAGAGATATAGCTTATCTTATTGGTGGGCCAAATCCTGCACTGAAGTCTGATCAAGCATATAGTCAAAGGCACTATGAGCATGTATCTGGCAAGTACAAAGATCTTTCTTCGGAGTTTTTTAAATATCATTGCATTTTTATCGATAGTATCACTGTTGCATCACGTTTATGCTTTTTATGGGCAAGGATGCAACCTGAGGCTTTTTCCGATAGATCGGGAAGAGAAGACAAAAGAGCTGCTTACGGCACACTTGCTCAGGAGATGATGGCTTGGCTCAATCAGTTTCAACATATTCGGGATAAAGACATCATCATAGTTGGTACACTGGGCTAATATCTTGATGATTGCAATCGTCCAACCTGGCTACCTCAATGTGAAGTGGCTAAAACTGCCAGTGAAATTCCTGGAATTGTTGATGAAGTAATCAGCATGGTTGGGATCAAAAAAGATGATGGTACAGAAGTACGTTCATTTGTCTGTCAGACGATTAATTCCTGGGAATACCCTGCTAAAGATCGAAGTGGATTGTATATTAAATCAAAGTCGCAAGACTATAATGAGCAAGGAGTGATACTATCAATTGGATTGATTGATAGAAATCGTAGGCATCTCAGTACACTCCTAGCTTTAAAAAATGGAGTACGAACGGTAGGAGGATCTAAAAGATCGAATCACAATCCTGTACAGCATTTACATTATTATTTGATTATATTTATAGGTACAAAAATGGCTAGAACAGTTTTTGTGGGTATTGATGTTTCAAAAGAAACACTTGATATCTCAATCAACAATAAACATCAGCGTATAGAAAATGCAGAGAGAGCTATATCTGAGTTTATAAAGTCGAAAATGGCTAACGTATTTGTTAAGTTATGTGTAGTAGAATCCACAGGAGGTTATGAGAAACTTGTAATAAAATTGTTACAAGAACATAACATAGCTGTTCACAGAGCTCACCCAAATCGGGTATGCATTTGCAAAAGCCTGCAACCACTTTGCAAAAACAGATAAATTAGATGCAAAATTACTAGAAAAATATGCTGAATTTATCACAAAAAATGACGAAGTAATAGAATACATAGTTTCACAAAAGCAAGAAGAACTAAAAGAGCTAAGAGCAGTTGAGCGCAATCTAAACGATGAAGTTCATGCAAATAAGTGTCGTTTGCATAAGGTTACAGGAAAAGCCAGGGAATATATAGAAAAACAGATAGAATTTGCAAAAAAACAATTAGAGCAAATTAGGCAAGACATAGAAGATATAATAAACTCTGATCCTGATTTGAAGGAAAAAAGCAAACTGCTAACTAGCTATAAAGGTGTTGGACGGAAAACCGCAAGTATCCTACTCATAGAGGTACCTGAACTTGGTAGGTTAGATAATAAGGAAATAGCTTGTCTAGTTGGAGTTGCACCAAAAACTAGTGAAAGCGGAAGGAAAGTGAGCAAGGCCCAAGTCATAGGTGGCAGATTTTATGCTCGAAAAGCATTATACATGTCTGCTGTGGTTGCAATGCGTCATAATAAAAAAATGAAAGTATTTTACCAGCGTTTAGTTGACTCTGGCAAAGTCGCTTTAGTTGCTGTAATGAGAAAAATCATCATTTGTTTAAATGCTATGATAAAAAACAATAATTTTTATCTTGATGTTTAAGACGGTAGATTCCTTCTTGTCTACCTTCTTGTTTAGCATCATCGAGTTTTTGAGCGAGTACAGCCTGTTCATCAAGAATACGTTTGATCTCTTTCTATACCACTGATTCTAAAATAAACACTTGTCACTGGCATTATCTTTTGTTGCTGGAAATGGGTATATTATTTAAGTTATTAACAATATATAATGCTAAATTGAGATTATTTTATTAGTATCGTCCTTTTTGTAAAAAACATTCCTAACTTTTCCACCATTTTTTCTAGCTAAGGTCAGTTAGCGTTAAAATTCTAATGTGGAAAGTGTTGAGGATAGGCAACAAAAATGCTTATATAAAAAATTATTGCTAAAAACGGGAAAACCATGGACAAAGAGCATAACTAAACTACTAATGACTGCTGACAGTAACTGCATTATTTGCCGTGATAGAGCTATTTTCTGTGAGCTGAATGACGCCTCTATCAACTATATAGTCAATTACTTGACTGATACACTGTTTGTCCTGTAAAAACCCTTACATCTTTAATAGTGTGGTGATCTAGAGCTATTTCACCCTCAACAAAAACTTTTTCGACCTGATGGCTACTTCCAGAGTTTCCATCACCACTGCCCCAGGCAAGATGTATAACTTGCTCTTTTTTACTTGCTGCTATTGCTGCTCTTCCCGTTTGTGTTAGGATTGACATGTTTTCTACTCCCCCTATTTAAGATATACATTTTTTATAGAAATTTGTTCAGGCTATTTTGAAAAATATTTTTTATTGAAGTTTTTTTTGTTGATTAATTTTTTACTTATGTAAAATGTAGCTCATTATATTATACATATTGTATGGTTGATCTTTATCCCAGCAGAGATTTCTGGGAGAGCGATTTAGAGATGCCAATAAATCATTGGTTACCTAGCTTTCAAAATGAGGAAATACGTAAAAATTGGCTTACTTCCCTCTCAGGTAGAAAATTAAATGTCATTTTTCTGCAACTTTTTAAGCATAACAATGATATTCCAATTCAACAAAAACGTGCCATTCTCACAGATTGTTCAGATTCTTTGCTCAACTATTATCTACTTAGTTGTTTTAACTATTCTAAACTTCATTCTGCTGTTGTTGAAGTAGCAAAATCCACTTTGAACGAAGAGCTCATTGCTCAGTTTTTATGCAAGAACAATAAACATGATAAAAAGTCCTTGATCTTTGTTATGTTTCATCATAATCCAGAGTTAATCAAGTGTGTTTACCATTTTGACAGAGTACAAAAAAGAGGGTTTTCTCCCTTTATTCTACAAAATTCCCCTAGGCGGATGAAAACTCCTTTTAAAAACTTTTTATCAAAGCAAATTGTTCACGAACTACTGCAAAAATATGATGCTGAAAAAAATGATGGCTTTGAAACTCAACTACAAGGTTTTTTCTATCATCATGATCGTATATACGTGTTTATACGTCGTGCTAGCAATAAGGACTTACTCTTTAATTCAAACCGTATTATCCATGGATATAGACCAGATCGGATTATTCTCAATTTTTCTCTACATGGTAATCAGTTAAATCTTTCTGCCAAAAACTCTGATGAAAGTCTAAAAATAGCAAATAGTATCGTAAGTCGTTACTTTCAACGTGAATGCTTATTTATCGATATGCAAGACCAAAATTGTACACTTCTTGTTGCAGCATTCTTAAAGTCTTCCATAGAAGGGGCTGACCCTCATATTTGCCCTTTTGAAATAAAGTTCCGTTCAACTCAGCTCAAGAAAGATACATACTTAGTTGTAGCCACTAATCCATTTAACTCAATTGCTCGCGAATTACAGATGTTAAAATTAACACAAGATAATTCTGTTGTTGAGTCCATTCGTGTTTTGTTTCAGAATAAAAAAGTAACTTTATTTTTTAAAAGAAATCAGCATTATACCATTATTTATTACTCAGAGCATGTACTCAATAAAAAAGAGCGTGAAGATTTCAAGTCATTAATGAAGGAGAGCTATGGACTTACAATCCTACCAAAAGCAAACTATTGCAGATGTTCTGGAATCCAATGAACCCTGTATTGACCCGAGCAAAGCTTACTTGAAAACTGCAATCTATTTATCTAGTCTTGGCTTTATTAAGCTAAAAGCAGTTGATTTTGTTGTTTGTTCTCGTAAAGAGGATCATTTGGATTGGCCTCACGTATTTGATCCAGATTGCACTAATGAAATTCCTATTAGTCCAGACTTTGATGAAGAATGTGATAACATGCTTTGTGAAGATTGTTGTCGCTACATTTTACCCAATACTCATCAAAAGCAACGATTTCACCTACTATCAACCAATCTTAACCTAGAAAAAATTGCACATTGGTTTGAGAGTCTATTGAACAACTCAAAGTTCATCTGGCAAAAAGCAGCAGAAGGAGTTTATCACATAAGTAGCCAAGGCAGTATTGTTAGCATAATCATTCTTGATCTTTGCTCTGATACCGTATATTTAACCATAGATAAGCTTAGAATCCAGCCCACTATCTTGATTACCGTAAGAGAGAATATACCGGACTTGCCAATTGTTTTGCCCATCGTAAAAATGTCTGATCTTTTTTGTGAGAATAGGAGTTCACGTGGAATACTTCTTGAAGTAGCTATACCAGAATTAATTGCTAATGTCTCTACACAAATTTTCCCTGTTATTTCATTAAAACAAGTTAAACCTAAATCACCAAAGAAAACTCTACAACTTGGGTTCTCACATGGTGCGGTCTACGTAAATGACATTGAAGTAGTAAATAAAAGAGCTATATTGTGTATTAGTATCTTTCGCGTTTTACTCAAACAATTTCTCGATGATTTTGAAAATGGTATACCATTAAAACATCATGTACCTCTTAGCACCGAAAAAATAGCAGATAGTTTAATTTTTCATTCAGAAATTACAGATTTAGAACAACAAATAAGATATCCTCTGAATAAAATGCAAAGACAAATAAAAGAAAAACTGGCCAACCAATCAGGATTGAGCATCGAACGTGATGATGTTATTCAAACCATTGGTTGGCCAGAATTAATTTGTAAGGAACATGGTTATCGCCTTAATCCCTTCACACTTGTGTTGACAAAGTAATCAAGCTAATGCCACAATCTTAGAAGCTTTCCAACATCCGTTAGCTCTGCTAATGAATTTTGCTGGTATAGGTTTTCCGTTTCCAAGTTCATACACTACCTGTAGGATATTTTCACGTCTACTCGGTTGAAACATTACTATACCAGACGTATAGAAACTTCTGAGTGCATTAGCTCCAACCAGAGCCTGAAATGGATTTTTTTCCAGTGTAGCTGTGGATACTTTCTTAGTGTGATGGATCATGATTATTCCCACTGCTGGGTTAGTTGCAGAGCGTAATTTTTCAATCCCATTTTGCAAAAGAGAAAGTGGCATCAGATGCGTCGTCAGAGAGTCTATTGCAATAAGATCTATCATCTTTGTCCCAAATTTTTCCACAATAATGTCTTTGATTCTCTCTACTCCTTCGTCATTCAACGTTATTTTTATTTCTGAAGTAATAACCAGGTTTTCTTTTACCAAACTCATAAGCTCTTTGAGTTCCTGCACGCGCCTTCTCATGCCGTCATATCCCATTTCGTCCTGTAGATAGAGTATCCTAAGCGGTCTTGTAGGTGTCATCTTAAGAAATGGTACTCCTGCTGCCATATGTGCTAATAAAGAAAGCAGAAAACTACTTTTTCCCACCTTTGGAGTACCACCTATAACTAAAAGCCCACCTGGTGTTAGAATTCTTGGTCCTATGACATCTTTCGGCATTGGAGACTGATCGCTTAAATACTGTCTCAGAGAAAACGCTCTTTTCCCCTTTGTCCACTTTTTTATTTCTTCTTTAGTTTGTAATTTCTCAGTATTTTTAGTATTTAACCACTCCTTGGCAGAATCTATATTACCTTTAATTAAAGTCCAAAGATCAATAATGTCACCACTAGTCCCTGTGGTAAAATTACGCCAATTACCAGCTTTTTTACCTACTATTTTAACCATAATGGTATCTCCATTTAAGCTGCCGACATAAGTCTTCTCTTGGTAAAACTTTCCATCTGGAATTAGATAAGACACACATTCCTTAACATTATCAATTAATGACGCCTTTATTTCCTTTTTAGACATAAAACCTCCACAACCTAACAACATGTTTTTCATACGTTTAGAGCTGAGATTAGCTAGCTCACAAACAGTTTCAAAAGACTCTGAATTTAACCATTTTATCGCTTCTTCTTTCAGTTTTACGTTTTTTCCTACTGCATCTTTGATAGCCCTCTCAATGACAGCAATCCAGAGCTTCTCTTCGTCGTACTTCAAAATGGCACCCAATCAATTTCAGTATTTTGGTGTTGCTCTGGAGTAACAACTGTAGCAATCTTGTTCTTTTCTCCATACCGATCAGCTTCAATACCTACCTTTGCTCTGAATTCTAAACCATTTAAATCTGCAATAGAGTTCAGCTTACGAGCAAGAGTTGCCTTCTCTGAATTATCATGTGGATGAATATTGCGTGCTGACTCCAAAATGCTTCGAATCATAGCACGACCCATTTCTCCCCAAACGTCTTCCCTTTCAACGTTTTCTTTACCACTCTTAATACCAATCACTTGATAAATCTTACGTTTTGCATATGGCCCTTCAATGACGGTAAATTCTGCGTTTAAATAGATACTACCAGTAGTGGGACTTTTAGTGAGCCAGCATTCATAACCCCCAGGTTTAATAGCCATTTTGACTTTTGCCGTTGTACCTTTAGGTATTAAATTACTTTGCGACTTTGCCGTGTTAAAATCAGTTAAATCCTGTAACATAAATGTCTCCATAATAAAGTTGAAATCAGCTATTCCATTGGTCCACAAACTGCCAGCGACCATCTATCTTGTCGACAGTCTTGCGCAGGATATGCTCTCCATTGCGTAACTCAAAAACTATTTGACATGCGGTTTTTTCTTTTCCGTTTTCTTCATCCTTCCGAAACATCACCTTACCTGTGGTATAAAACCCTCTTAAAGACCCAGCACCGCTTAAACCCTGAAATGGATCCTCTTCTAGCATTTTCTTAGGTAATTTTTTCGTATGATGGGTCAAAATTATTCCAGAATCTGGATTAATAACGTTTCTCAGTTTTTCAAGTGTTTTTTGTAGAAAGAACAACATAGCACTGTTATCGTTCTCATTACCTAAATTGAAGACGTTGCGTAGAGGATCTATGGCGATAATATCTGGCTTGAAACTTTTTTCCTTCAAAGAGTACTTTACTTCATCTATCTCTTCACTACTGAATGATAGTTGCACTCTTGGCATGATCATGAAGTTGTTTGCACCAACGTCCAAAAATTCTTTATCGAGTTTTAACTCCTGTAGACGCTCTTTTAAATATCCATCATCAATTTCAGTCTGCAGACAGAGAACTTTCATAGGCTGACTGGGAATCATACCCAGAAATGAAACGCCAGCAGCCATGTGCATGAGCCATGAAATCAGAAAATCTCTTTTACCAATTTTAGGTGGCTCGCCAAATACCAACAAACCCCTTGGAGTTAATATCCTCGGGTAGATGATGTCTTCTGGTACTGGTGTTGGGTCACTTAAATATTCTTTTACGCTGAAAAAAGGGACTTTTTGACCAATAGTGAAAATGTTTTGTAGCATAGTTATTCTCCATTAAGCAGCAGTAGAAAAGGCTTTAGCTTTGATTTTCGTAAGTAATTTTCCCAGATGCGGTTCTTCAACCATATCCAGGAATCTACCGTCTTAAACATCAAGATAAAAATTATTGTTTTTTATCATAGCATTTAAACAAATGATGATTTTTCTCATTACAGCAACTAAAGCGACTTTGCCAGAGTCAACTAAACGCTGGTAAAATACTTTCATTTTTTTATTATGACGCATTGCAACCACAGCAGACATGTATAATGCTTTTCGAGCATAAAATCTGCCACCTATGACTTGGGCCTTGCTCACTTTCCTTCCGCTTTCACTAGTTTTTGGTGCAACTCCAACTAGACAAGCTATTTCCTTATTATCTAACCTACCAAGTTCAGGTACCTCTATGAGTAGGATACTTGCGGTTTTCCGTCCAACACCTTTATAGCTAGTTAGCAGTTTGCTTTTTTCCTTCAAATCAGGATCAGAGTTTATTATATCTTCTATGTCTTGCCTAATTTGCTCTAATTGTTTTTTTGCAAATTCTATCTGTTTTTCTATATATTCCCTGGCTTTTCCTGTAACCTTATGCAAACGACACTTATTTGCATGAACTTCATCGTTTAGATTGCGCTCAACTGCTCTTAGCTCTTTTAGTTCTTCTTGCTTTTGTGAAACTATGTATTCTATTACTTCGTCATTTTTTGTGATAAATTCAGCATATTTTTCTAGTAATTTTGCATCTAATTTATCTGTTTTTGCAAAGTGGTTGCAGGCTTTTGCAAATGCATACCCGATTTGGGTGAGCTCTGTGAACAGCTATGTTATGTTCTTGTAACAATTTTATTACAAGTTTCTCATAACCTCCTGTGGATTCTACTACACATAACTTAACAAATACGTTAGCCATTTTCGACTTTATAAACTCAGATATAGCTCTCTCTGCATTTTCTATACGCTGATGTTTATTGTTGATTGAGATATCAAGTGTTTCTTTTGAAACATCAATACCCACAAAAACTGTTCTAGCCATTTTTGTACCTATAAATATAATCAAATAATAATGTAAATGCTGTACAGGATTGTGATTCGATCTTTTAGATCCTCCTACCGTTCGTACTCCATTTTTTAAAGCTAGGAGTGTACTGAGATGCCTACGATTTCTATCAATCAATCCAATTGATAGTATCACTCCTTGCTCATTATAGTCTTGCGACTTTGATTTAATATACAATCCAAGTAGCTTGACTACTTGGATCCAGATTGGATACTGAGTTGGTGAGTATAAAAGTATAGCTAACGCGAGCTCTGCATCATACCGCGATTCATTCGCGGTATCTCATCCGCTAACAAGCAGCAGGATGACGAGGTTATCGTCATGCCACCACGAACCGTCATACCGCCGCGGTATCTCATCCGCTAACACGTAGCGGGATGAAGGTTTTCAGGGTAGCTGTCATCCCAGTGCCCTGACTACTTGGATCCAGAAAACTTAACTTTAAATAAGTGGCTGCATAATAAAGACTAGATTCCAGCATCACGCGCTGGAATTACACCATTTTCGGTCTCTCAAATTGCTTTAGCTACAAACATTAAGAAATTTACCAAATGAAAAAAAAGGCAAAGAACTCCCGTGGTGCGAGTTTTGACTCTCTAATACTTTAAATTGGCACTGTAATAATGTGCTGACGCTTAGTTTAAGCGCAGTTTGGCTGAATGTAGAAAAAATTTAAAAGACATGCAGCCGCTATAATTTTATGTAATCCGCCAAAAAATACCCTAAGTTTTTTACTGAATTTTGTCATTGAGCCTGCAGGTCAAAAACAAGTTTTGAGTCATAAATACCCTTGTTGTCATAATAAGGGGGCTGGCGGAGTTTGTCAAGGAAGTTTTTTCGTTTCTGCGGGCTACTTGAATAACGGCTACAATGTTTGTACAATTGTTCGTCATGCGCTGGAGCCCGTTTTAGCCCTTATCTATATCTCAGTTCCACCAACAGTTATTGCGTCGACTTTGAGTGTTGGTTGACCAACTCCAACGGGCACATTTTGTCCATCTTTTGAGCATGTGCCAACACCGGGGTCCAACTTTAAGTCGTTGCCAACCATGGATACTTTTTTTAGCACTGTTGGCCCATCACCAATTAGTGTTGCTCCTTTGACTGGCCGTGTAATTTTACCATTTTCTATTAAGTAAGCTTCTGAAGATGAAAAAACAAATTTCCCTGACGTTATATCAACTTGCCCACCACCGAAATTTACTGCATACAGACCTTTCTTTACGCTAGATATTATTTCTTCCGGCGTATGTTTCCCTGGTAACATATAGGTGTTTGTCATGCGCGGCATAGTAACTTCTTTATAACTTTCTCTTCTACCATTACCAGTTGGATTCACACCCATGAGTTTAGCATTCATATGATCCTGCATGTAGCCTTTGAGAATTCCATCCTCTATCAACACATTATAACTGGGTGGAATACCTTCATCATCTATGCTAATAGAACCACGCAAATTAGGCAGAGTTCCATCATCAACTACTGTGATGCCACTAGCTGCTACTTGTTTACCAATAGAATTTGAAAATGCTGAGACTCCTTTACGATTAAAATCGCCTTCGAGTCCATGACCCACAGCTTCATGCAACAATACTCCCGGCCAGCCCGGACCTAGAATAACTGTCATTTCTCCGGCTGGAGTTGGAATTGCTTCAAGATTTACCAGTGCTTGTTCCAAAGCCTGGTTTGCAACTTCTTTCCACTTTTTCTCAGAAATAAACTTACTATAAGAATCCCTTCCACCGTGTCCTGCGGAGCCTCTCTCGGTACGGCCATCCTTTTCTACAATGACTAGCACATTAAAACGTACCAGAGGCCTGATATCGCTTAATCTGTGATCACCCTTTATTATTTGTACGACTTGCCATTCTCCACTTAGAGTTATTTTTACTTGCTTCACGCAGTTATTTTTGGACTTTACATACTCATTAACCTCATTGAGTAGTTTAATCTTTGAATTCAGATCCATTTCATTTGTAGGGTTAATCCTCGAATATAGGCTTTTTTTCTCTTCGTTTAAATTTATTGAATTTGTCTTGTTTAAAGACACTGAGCTTTTTACCATAGAAGCAGCATTACTAATTTCTTTTTCGCTAATCTCAGAAGAACAAACGAAAGATGTACTATCCTCACAAAAAGACCTTAAACCAAATCCCCTTCTGGTATTCAAATCCACGTGTTTTAATATATTATCATCAAAAACTAGGGACTCCGACTGGCAAAATTCTAGAAACAGCTCACCACCATCGCTATTGCTCAAAGCGTTATTGACTATTTTATATACGTTATTAATATTAACATTGTTTTGAGCAAAAAATATTTGATCTAGATTTGGCATTACCTTTGAACTAAAAATTGTTTAAGTATATTATTTAACTTTAACATAGCAAACTATAAAAAGCCCGGGTGGCGGAATTGGTAGACGCGCTAGCTTCAGGTGCTAGTAACTTTTTAAGTTGTGGAAGTTCAAGTCTTCTCTCGGGCACTCTTAGCTTCCATATTGCTTGTTGAATTAATTAATACTATAATATAACGTATTAGGTAATATTTATGCTATGTATGGTGAAAAAGATAAGTTAGCCTACAGAAAGAAGGTACGAACTTACTCGAAACGCTTAGTTACTACACTATCTACTGCTTCTTTTATTGGATATATAGCAGCATTAGCCTTTAGTATTCCTGTCTTAAGTCTGTATTTTAGTATTGCCGGCACTATATTCAGTGCACTTTCGTTTGCTTTAAATATATGGTCATTAAAGGATCATTTCCTACAGAAGCAACTTGGTGTAGCAGGACAAAAAAAACTAACAAAGATCTGTCTTGATATTATATCTAACATTTCGTTTTTAATAGGAGGAATTGCATCTATATTGCCTCTCGAATCTCCTATCATTCCTTTTGTTTCCACTGCCTTTTTTATTCTAGGCTGTGCCTTTATAGCAACTAATATCGTTCGGACTATGATTAGTAAGCCACAAATAGATAAAAATGATAATCTCAAAGCTAGTGATCACTTTAACATTCAACCCGCGATAGCTGGGCCTAATTATTATGCATCAATAAATTAACCCATTCGACTTATACAGGAATATTAGCTATATAATTCCATTGAAGGGAGCCATTCAAAAGAGTTTAATGTAATTAGCATTAAAAAAGTATAAGTGAATTTAAAGCTTAGTGGTAAATAGGGGACTGAGTATCCTTATTTCAACATCAATTACTTGAATAGTTGCTCAAGCCATCAAAATAAAAATTTTTATTCAGTAATTTGTGTATAAAGGGTACTATTTTACTAGTAGTGAAATAAATCAGAATGAAGTCTATTTTATTAACGAGGCCTTTATTGGATTCGTTCAGTACAAGAAATATATTAAGAAAATATGGATACAAAGTTTTTATAGAACCAGTATTCACAATAAAGTACTTAAATCCTGATATATCTGCGTACGAATTTGACGTTGTGATATCTACAAGTAAAAACAGTGTAAAGGCTTTTAGTCAAATATGCAAAGAGGATGACTTTCCGATTATTACAGTTGGTAATTCAACCATGCAGGCTGCAAAAAATTTGGGATTTTCTGATATAATCTCAGCAGACAGCAACGTTGATGGTCTGATATCATTCATAAAAGCTCATTATTCAAACGCAATAAAGTTCTTGTATATAAGGGGACAAGAAGTATCATGTGACCTAAAAAAGAGATTATCTGAAGAAGATTTTAATGTAAGAGAAGTTGTACTCTATAAAACAATTATAAAAAGGAGTCTAACTAATAGGTGTAAAAATTTACTGTTGGATGGTAAAATTGATAGTGTTGCTTTTTTTTCCTCACAGACAGCAAGGGTATTTTGTTCATTAGTTCTAAAAAGTGGGCTATCTCATGTGATGAATAATACAGTTGCATATACCATGAGTAAAAACATTGCTGATAGTTTAAGGTTAATCAAATGGAAAAAAATTATAACATCGAGGTTGCCTACTGGGGAGAGTTTAATTGATATAATTAATAAGGATTGTTGATGCTAAAGATTGCAACTTGGAATGTAAACTCCATACGTAAAAGAGTTAACCAACTTTGTAGTTTTATAGTTGACAGTCAGATAGATATAGTTTTGCTGCAAGAGATAAAATGTACGGAAGAGCAATTTCCTTATGTAGAGATAGAAAAGTTAGGATATGAATATGCTATCTATGGACAAGTTGCAAGAAATGGCGTTTGTGTTTTATCTAAATATCCGATACTGGAAAAATTAAAAATTGATGTTGTAGAGAGTCATCAAGAAGCACGTTATATAGAATGTGTGATAAAACACACCAATCATAAGGTAAGGGTAGGAAGTGTATACGTTCCAAATGGTCAAAGCCCAGACTCTCATATGTTTGAGTATAAACTCAAGTTTTTTGATAACCTATATGAAAGGATGAGCACTTTGTTGAAAAATGAAGAGTTAACTATTATAGCTGGCGATTATAATGTTGCACTGGATGAAATTGATGTTTTTGATTCAAATTTATTGAATGGCCAAGTGTGCTTTCATATAAAAGAACGTGAGAAGTTAAGAGCAATCTTGAATCTTGGGTTTAAAGACACGTTTAGAATATCTCACCCAAATTTGCAACAATTTACTTGGTGGCATTATCAAGGCAATTCACTCAGAAACAATCAAGGAATGCGAATAGATTATATGCTATTATCGCCACAAGCTGTAGATAAATTGGAAACATGCTACATAGATGATAGATTGCGTAAGCTAGAAAATCCATCTGATCATACTCCTGTTGTATGCGTTATAGAATAATAGTAGACCTTTTACACAACTCACTTTATTGGCAAACTTAGGTAGTCTTACTTGGTTGCTGCCCTGTGGTTTTTTGCTGATCTAAAGTAACTTGTTCAAGCACAGTAGACTGCTCACTCTTTTGAGTAAGTTGCTCCTCAGTTGTTACAGCAGGTTGATTACCCTGCCCAGTTTCATTAACTTTGGATCCTAAAATTTTACTAATACTATCAAGAATTTTCCCATCCCATCCTTCTTTTTTCTTTTCATCTCGTGAATGAGGGTTATATAAAGTACCTTCTTTGTCATTTGAAAAAAGAACCTCAACTCCCCCTTTTATGGCGAATATTGTACCAATAACGGCAGCAACTATCGCGAGTGTAGTAGGACCAAAAATGAATATTGAAGCAATGGAAAAAGAAATAGGAAGAAAAATCTTACGTAAGAATGCTGTTGCCATCTCTTCATCACTGAGTGGTGGCTCATCCTCCTCTTTTTTACCTTTACCTAAGAATGGTACCTTTTCTAGTAACCCATCTTTAATAGAGCCAAGAGCGTTTTTAGGATCTACCTTTACTCCAAGCGGCCACCCAGCAAGCTTTATGAGTGAATCTTTAGCTTCTGTACCCCGTATATCAGCTACACACTTGGTTATTATTTGCTGTATTTTATCATTATTTAATTTCTCTTCTCTAGCTAAGCCTTGCTCCCTAATTTCTTTAAACACAGAAAGTAAAAGCTGACAAAAGTTTTCTTCACTTAGTAACTTTATATCTTCTTGATTAATATTATTGAATATACCTTCATGATTCTTTGATATAAAAGTAAAAATTTTCTTTTCATTTCCATTTTGTAATCGCTCTAATCGTTCATCTAATGACTTCAGATCATCCTGTAATTCTTGTTTTTCTCGATCTGGAAGTTCTTCTTTCAATTTCTGTTTCTTCTTTTCTATTTCCTGTTTCGTTTGCTTTTCTGGATTTTCTAAAGTATCTAGGAAAGCACGATAGATTGCCTGATATTCCTCTTTTTCAAGAATTTTCTCATCTTTGTTAGTTACCTGAGTAGGTAACTTTGGAGGTTTTGAACTTTTTACTTGTGGGCCTGTCATGGCTGACCTATTTGCATTTGCTATGTTCTATTTTAACATATTTTTCGTATTAGTTCAAATGATTTATACTCCTAGAATTCGCAATGTTTAAATCATAATTAAGAGAATTTAGACCCCAGTTGTCGCCAATTTTTATTTCTACTTCAAGTGGTATAGAAATTTCTATTGCATTTTCCATTACGTCTTTCATAAGTTTTGCTGTTTCTTGCACCTTTTCATCCTCTACCTCGACCAGTAGCTCATCGTGAACTTGGAGGATTATTTTACCTACTTTCAATTGATCAAAAAGCCGAATCTTCGCACGTTTTATTATATCAGCAGCGGTTCCTTGCAGTGGTGCATTTATTGCTGCCCTTTCTGCAAATTGTCTTACATAAGGAATTGTATTGTTTATGTCTCTTACAAAGCATCTCCTGCCAAACAAAGTTTCTACATAACCATGCAATCTTGCGATAGACACTGCTTTTTCCATATAGACCTTTATTTCTGGGTAACAGGAAAAATAGTAATTAATGTATTCAGCAGCCTCCTGAAAGGTAATTCCAAGCCGTTTTGCAAGGCCAAACGGGCTGATTCCATATATAATTCCAAAATTAATGGATTTTGCTTTGCGTCTTAATTGCTCATCTATTTCTTGCACTCCAAAAACTTGCCTAGCGGTGATATCATGAATATCTTGTCCGTTTGCAAAAGTTTCTTTAAATGCTGCAACGTTTGCAACGTGTGCCAGGAGTCTTAATTCTATTTGCGAATAATCAGCAGAGATTATCTTGCACCCTTTTGGCACAATAAATGCTTGTCTGATAAGATTTCCCTCTTCGCTTCTGATAGGAATATTCTGTAAATTAGGATTGCTGGAGCTCAGCCTTCCAGTTGCAGTTGCAGTCGTTGAAAAGCTTGTGTGTATTCTATCATCGAGCGGATCAACCTGTTTTATTAATGCATCAGTGTAGGTACTCTTCAATTTACTTAAATGTCGCCAACTTAAAATTTTACCTGCAATTTCTACCCCTTCTTCTTCGAGTGCCTCTAGAACTTCATAATTGGTGCTATACGATCCAGATTTTGACTTTTTCTTTTTATTAAGCCCCATTTTATTAAATAAAATATCACTTAATTGTTTTGGTGACGCAATGTTGAATTTCTCCTCTGCCAAATTATATATCTCACTTTCAAGTACAGCAATTACCTGCTGAAATTTATCGGATAGCTCCTGTAGTTTTTGAATCTTTAGCAATATTCCATTTTTCTCCATATCAAATATTACTTTCATAAGTGGCTTATCGAAGCGCTCGTAAATTGTGAACAATTTTTCCTGAAATAACCTTTGCTTTAGCTTTTCATGAATTGCTATTAAAGTTTTTGCCGAGAAAATTTCTACATCTCCACTCAAATTATGTGCAATTATGTTTGGAATACTGTGATCATGCTTCCCTGTATCCAAGCTATACGACATTATCATCAAATCATCAACTGAATCTAGCATCTTCTCCACTGCAGGGAAGATTTTCCTCATCTCTTTAATGTTATGTATTATTTTAAGCACCCCATTTGAGAGTAAAGTTGAGTTGATTGTAATGAGTGCATTTTGTATGCTATCTTGCTCTATACAAAAAATATTACTTTCGCTATAAGATAGACTTAATACATTGTTTTCAAGGTGGTAATGAATTGCAATTTTGCCTTCATATCTACAATGCTCCAAAAATTTCTCTAACTCTTCACTACTATATTCTATTTTCTCTTTTGTGCTAGATCCATTATAGGAAAAAAGCTTTTCTATTTTACCTATTAAGGAATTGAATTCATACTTCTTTAAAAAGGATAATAGTTTTTCCATATTTGGAGGGCGAACTTCACATTTTGCAATATCATGTTGAAGGTCTACTTTTTCGCATAGTGATAAAAGTTCTCTTGAAATTAGCGCTTTTTCCTTATGTTCAGCAAGAATATTACGAATCCTCGTTTGCTCGATGTTATCAATGTTCTCTATAATATTATTCAATGAATCAAATTCATCTAGTAATTTAGCTGCAGTCTTCGGACCTATTCCCGGAACGCCTGGAATGTTGTCAGATGCATCACCAGTTAGAGAAAATAAATCAAGAAGCTTGTGTGAGTTTACACCAAATTTTTCTATTACTTGTTTTTCATCTATATATATATTTTTAATGGGGTCGAATATTAAAATATTGTGGTTCAAGAGTTGAAACAAATCTTTATCTGATGAAACGACTACCACTTTAAAGTCTTGGTGGTTGGCGTATTTTGCAGCTAGTGTTGCGATTATGTCATCTGCTTCATAACCTTCAATTTCTTCATAGCTGAGGTTAAAAGCTTCTACCGCTTCCCTCAGTATGGTGAACTGTGGAATTAGATCCTCAGGAGGCGTTACTCTGTTTGCTTTGTATTCAGGATATAAATTGTGCCTAAAATTCTTTTTTCCTGCATCAAGTGCTATAGTTAAGTAGTCCGAATGGGCAATGTACTTAAGAACCATATTCAGAAAGCCATATACACCACCTATTGGCATTCCTGTTGTGGTAATTAAGTGAGGTAGTACATAGTAAGCTCTGAAAAGAAAACCATAGCCATCGATGATTGTGAAAGTTTTTTCTTTCATTGTAGATATTTATGCGTGCTTTTGATGGTCCACTATTTAGCTGCGAAAATCAAGTTTTTGTTTTTCTGCTTTTGAGCATTGTAAGAGATTTTGCCGAAAATAGCATTCATGCATGGTTATACCAATTAGACTTCTTGCATAACCATATGACGAACTTTTATTGGGAATAGAAACAAAAAACTTACTTGACAAACTTCGTCAGCCCCTTTATCATGGCATCGAGGGTATTTTTGACTCAAAACTTGTTTTTGACCTGCAGGCTCAATAACAAAATTCAGTAAAAAACTTAGGGTATTTTTTGGCGGATTACATAAAATTATAGCGGCTGCATGTCTTTTAAATTTTTTCTACATTCAGCCAAACCGCGCTTAAACTAAGCGTCAGCACATTATTACAGCGCCACTTACAGTAATATAGAGTCAAAACTCGCTACTCGGGGTTTCTTTTGCCTTTTTTTACTTGGTAAATTTCTTAACGTTTGTAGCTAAAGTAACTTAGGTTCACCGACAATCGTCATCCCGCTACTTGTTAGCGGGTGAGATATCGCGGCGGTATGACGGTTCACGGTGGTATGACGATAACCTCGTCATCCTGCTACGTGTTAGCGGATGAGATACCGCGAATGAATCGCGGTATGACGTGTTGCTTGGGTCAGCTATAGAGCACAGTTTTGGAGTAGGATCTTCAGTTGCTATCTGGTAATAAAAAAATATTTGAAGATCTTAGAAGTTAAATTGCTCAAAGAAAAATTGTGAATGAAGTGAAAATAAATTTATTTACCAAAATAGAGTTGCCTTGGTCTACAGATCTTAGTTTCTTTATCATTTATCATTTCATACCACTGAGTAACCCAACCAGTGGTTCTTGCAAGTGCAAAAATAGGCGTGAACATATTTGAGGGAATATCGATAGCATTCATTATTATACCTGAGTAAAAATCAACATTTGGATATAACTTACGCACGATAAAATATTCATCCTTTAAAGCTATTTCTTCAAGTTTTTTTGCAATTTTGAGCAATTCATTATTTTGTTCTAGTTTACTTAGAACCTCATGACAAGCGTCTTTCAATATCCGCGCGCGCGGATCATAATTTTTATAAACACGATGTCCAAATCCCATCAATTTAAATGGATCTTTATCATCTTTAGCTTTTTCGATGAATTTATCTATATCTTCACTTTGCTCTATCTCTTTTAGCATATTTATAACTGCTTCATTAGCTCCACCATGTGCTGGTCCCCAAAGTGTAGCAACTCCTGCAGAGAGGCTTGCAAACAGATTAGAGCCAGCCGATCCCACCAATCTGACAGCCGCCGTAGAAGCATTCTGTTCATGATCAGCATGGAGAGTAAATATTTTATCCAGAGCTTTTGCAAAAAGGGCGCTTTTATCATTATCAACAGCATCGCCAAATATCATCTTTAAGAAATTTTCACTGTAACTTAATTCATTGTTAGCATTTATGAATTCCTGATTGTTGATATGCCTATAAATCATTGCAACAATTGCAGGAACTTGTGCTATTGCAGAAATTCCAAAATCTAAATCTTCACCATTGACATTGTTGCCATGTGTTTCATGGTAAGATGCTGACAAATTTGCAAAACATGCAACTAAAATCGACATAGGGTGAGCAGTTTTTGGAAATGCTTTGATTACATTTGTAACTTGCTCTGATACTTTGGATGATTCTTGTATTTTGAGAAGAAATTTTTTGTGTTGCTCTGAACTGGGTAGTTCACCATAGAGTAATAAATAAATCACAGCAGTAAAACTATTATTCTCTGCCAAATCAGCTATATCATGTCCCCTAAATTTAAGAACTCCTTCATCTCCATCAATAAATGTAATCGAAGAAGAACATGAAGCTGTGGAAACAAACCCCGGATCATAAGTGAATAATCCTGTCGTCTTATATAAATCCTTGATATTTAACACGTCAGGACCTATTGTTCCACTTAATATGGGTAGCTCAATTTTTAATCCATTACTTAGTTCTAATAGCACTTTTTTATCCATTACTTAAGCTACTTAAATTTTATACAGAATATACAAACTGAAGAGTATATATTAATACAGTTAACTTTACATTAACCGTATTAAGCGGTCATCAATGCTTTTACTTTTGCATTTAAGCGACTTATTTTACGCGCAGCAGTATTCCTATTAATAACACCTTTATTCACACACTTGTGTAAATTAGATTCAGCATTCCGAAATGCCAGAACAACATTTTCTTTGTCGCCAGACTTGATTATATCAACCAATTTTCTAATAGCGGTGCGAGTTTTACTTTTCCGCATCTTATTTATTAAAGTGCGCTTTGCTATTACCTTTATCATTTTTTTAGCACTCTTATGATTTGCCATATATTAATACCTAAAATACTGTACTTTTTTTTTAATTATAAAGTTTTTTTGTTAATTTGCAATATCAGTTTTTTCTATGGTTAATCTACTGCTTCTCTCTTCAATAATTTTTTCTAAACTTTGCAAGAATTCATTTTTGTTTAACCCAGGATATATTGGGGGCAATATTTCTATTACTGCCTTTCCGGGATTCTTTCTCAGAGAAAGTATGCTTTTTGGCCAAAACAAACCAGTGTTTAAAGCAACCGGTAACACAGGAACAGATAAAACGCTATATAAAGCAGCAATACCTGGTTGATATTTTATATTTTGGTTTATAGTCGTTCTTGTACCTTCAGGAAATATTATTATGCTTCTATTTTCTTTTATACGCATTTTTGCTAGTTTAATTATATGGCGTATAGAACTGATACCATCTGAACGGTTAATAAAAATCATTTTCAGCGCTATAAGATGTAAACCAATGAATGGAATCCATTTCAATTCACGTTTTAAAATAAAAACCGCTTTTCTAAATAGTAGTATAAAAATAAATGTTTCAAATGGAGATTGGTGTTTAGATGCAATGATAAAAGGTTGCTTAGGAATGTTTTCCATTCCCCTCACTTCATATTTAATGCCACATAATAAACGCAGCATGAATAATACAACTCTCACCGAACAGACGAGGAAAATGGTTATTACATACTCAGGAAAGAAAATTACAGGGAGAGCAATTAAAGTATAGAATACTTCCCATAATATAAGGAAGAAATTAAACAATAAACTTGAAATCACAAACTCACATAAACTTATTTGAATTTAACTTTACTACAAATTAAAAGCAATAAGTTTAATTATTGATCATCTGAGTAATAGGATGCGAATCAGCTAATTTGTCCTTTAACTTTTCGTTAGCAATATGAGTATATATTTGTGTTGTAGAAAGGTTAGTATGGCCAAGAACTTTCTGTATCAACACAATATTTGCTCCGCTATCCAGTAGATGGGTAGCAAAAGAATGCCTAATCACGTGTGGAGAGACCTTATTTTCATCAATATTGCATTTTCTTGCTAACTCCTTCATTAATTGACCGACCCTCTGCCTTGTAATTGGTTTATTAGGTTTATCACCTGGGAATAGCCAATCGGATTCCTTTCCGTTAGGGATCAGATTGTCACGAACTGATAAATAATTTCTAAGGCTCTGCAATGCTTGTTCATTAAAAAGAATTTGCCTCTCTCTACCACTTTTTCCTTTTATTATTATATAGCATTCTTTGCTATTACTGTTTATTAAATGTGACACTTCACATAACTTCATATTAATTAGTTCAGAAACACGCATTCCAGAAGAGTAAAGGATATCTAAAATCGCACATAGCCTTTTACTGCTTATCTCTTTATTCGATTCGCTTGCTGATTTTCTCACTGCATCCATTAGCAAAAATATTTCTTCGACACTTAAATACTTAGGCAAAGGACGAGAAACTTTTGGATTCTTTAATTCAGCATCATTAGTCGGTGCTGGATTAAAATCTATTATTCCGTCATTAAATAGACACTTATAGAAATTTTTCGTAGCGGATATTTTTCTTGATATAGAGCTACTTTTATATTTCTTTTGTGTACATAGATATTTCACATAATCTTTAATATTGGTTTTGTTTACGCCAACCAAGGTAGTGCCGCTTTCTAATAAAAATTCTTCAAACTGGTGTAAATCCGAACGATAACTTTCCAGAGTATTTTGTGTAGCGGACCTCTCTGAAGCCAAAGCATTTACGTAATATGTTATGTAAAGATTTTCTTTTTTATTTTGCGGCTGTTTATTTTTCATTATCAGCTCCTATATTTATTTCTTTGGCTATAATTTGATTGGAAGTGTTTCCTATGTGTCTTATGAGAAAATATGAGACAAATAAGGCATTTATCAATAGAGTGAACATCACAAACCTTTGCTTTAACCTTTTTTTTAAATTTAATCTTACTCTTATCATAGTTAAATTATAACGTCAAATCTATAAAAAACACCTTATAAAGTGAGCTCTACTATAAATATAGAATACTTCTTAGCTGTATCTATCTATATTTATTATAACATAATATTTATTATAATTCTAACATGGACAGATAGAGATTTCAATTACGTTAGTGTTATGGGTGTTAATAAATTTTTAATATATACAATGAGTACTTTACAAAAGAAGAAATCAAATGGCATCTTTTTTAAATAAAGTGCTAATAAAAGGAACGGTCACATTTGACCCTATAGATTCATTATCTATCTTCTCTATAATTTTATCAATGCTATAGAAAGAACGTTCTATTCTTGCTAAAATATAATTAATCACTTTTAAATCAATTTTTAACTGTTTATCTGAAAATCGTTTTATTAGCATGATTCTTAATAATTCTTCGCTTGCAGGCAAAATTTTTACGCTGATAGTTGATAATATTCGAGAACTTAAATCTCTTAGTTTGAAGTTAAGTTTTTTTGGTGAAATTGAAGAAGTGATTAGCAGCTTCTTATCATTTTCTTTCATGTAATTGTAACAATGTAATAACATTTCTTCATCTTTAATGTTTTGTACGTCTTCTAAAATAAAAGCATCGCTATACCTAATCTCGCTTACAAAGTTATTCACATTGATAAAAATTGCATCGTTTATTGACTGCCAAATATGAGCAAGATGAGTTTTACCAGAGCTTTTAGGTCCAAAAAGAATGAGAGATTTCCAAGATAAATCCTCAATTACTGAATTATATATGTGCTTATTTTCATCTAAGATGATGTAATTTTGCCGACTATAATCAGCTTGATTGTTGTTAAATAAATTTAATTGCACATTAAACCTCTTACGTAACCTCTTTCTGGTAGTAATTTTTGCGCAGAAATTTACTTACGCTCCTCAAATATCTCAGGTATTCTGGGCTCATTTCTCCTCTTACCATAAATTGATTATGCAAAAGGTCTGTTAGCCGTTTTTATAAAGCTCACTTTTAAAATATTTATTGATTGCATATTCTACTGATACATTGAACATTGCTATTATTGGAATAAAAAGTAATATACCTGTAAATCCAAAATATGAAGCGCATATAGTAATTCCCAGAATAATTACAGTTGGATGTATATGAACTTTTTTTCCTATTAATAAAGGAACTAATATGTTTGAATCTATTAATTGTCCAACACCAAATAATAGCAAAACGGCAGCACTTTCAACCCATTCACTAAATTGAGTAATAGCGCTCAAAAACCCAATAATGGTATATAATAATGGTCCTACGTAAGGTATGAACGTTAATATTCCTGATAAAATTCCAATAACAATAGAGTGTTTCAATCCGATTATGCTCAGGCTCACAGAGTAAAAGACCATCATGACAATACATACATTTACCTGCCCCTTTAGATAATTAGATATGATGAAATCCACTTTAGAAAAATAATTTGCAACTTTTTCTCTATAAGAAACAGGAATTAATTTATTAGCTTTTTCTATAATTAAAGGCCAATCACGTAATATATAGAAAAACACTACAGGAGTAATCACCATTAATGATACCGTGTGAATCAAGCTAAAGCTTGAACTTAATACTTGGATTATAAAGTTACTAGCAATATCAAGAGCATTTATGAAATAAGATACATAGTCGCTGTAATTTTCTGCTAGATTTTTAGATAAGTGATCAAATAAGCTATCCTCGATTTTTATATTAAGAAATTCTAATACAGAGGGGATTACTTTAATTTTTAATGAAGGCACTTTATTCACTAAGAAATTTAATATTGAAGTAATTTGAACATATATAATAGGTAAAACAAATGTTATAACTAGTATAAAAGCTATTAATAAAACAAGTATTATAAAAATTACAGAACATGAACGCGGTATTCTATACTTTTCAAACTTGACTACTAGCGGATTAAACAAATATGCAATAACAATAGACATTAAACATGGAAAAATCATAGGACGCATCAGGAATAACATCCCTATTATAAAAAGCAACATAAAACAAATAGTTATATGACGTTTTTGCATGCGTTTAGCATAGTCAATTTACTGAAAAATATACAGTTTATTGTAAATACTATCTATTCATTGTTTTATCAATTTTATTAAGTATTAGGTCAATCAAATTTTCACCCAATTCCCAACTAGATAAAACTCCGTTATGTGGATCATCTTCATACCTTTTCGAATTAACAGTCTTGATCAATTTCCCACGTAGCAATACATCATTTTCTATTGCGTGCGCCAATTGTGCAGGTTGTGGTATTAAGTAATCTCTTTTGCTATTAATAACTATTATTGGCATATTCAATTTTCCCTCATCTCGCAACTTTCGTATATCGTTCACTAAATCAAAATCTAGATCTAAAGCCTTTAGCAATTTTTTAAAAATGGATGAGGGCAACATACTTAAAATTTTTGCTTGAGGGATCGGAAAATGCCCTATTGCTGTATGAAAAGAGCTGAAAGTGCTAGTAAAAATAACACTTCCAAGTTTAACGTTTTTGTCTGCAAAGTGCTTCAAAACTGCCGATGCAACTGCTCCTCCAAAGGAATGGCCAAAAAATATAATGTTTTCAGGCCTCACACCCTTGTCCATTAATTCATTGATTTCTTCTATCGAGGGCTTAAGCAAACTTTGATCTCTATTTATAAAGGGAATAATAATAAGCATTACGGATAAAAAAATGCAAGTTAGAGCAGCTAAGCTTGCTAAACCAACTACTCCAGCTGTTATGGGGCTTATAAGTAGTAATATTGCAATGGGCGCTGATACAGATGCCACGAGGAACAAAAAGCTAACTGCAGCATAAGTTATGTAGTTTTGGAATATAGCCGGATATTTATGTGTATGAGCAATAGCTTTTAGCCTATTTCTGCCACATAAATGCTGTAAGCATTGTTGAGCATTTTTATGATTATCGCCTATTCCATGAAAGGATATAAGGTGTATCTCATTTTCTTTATTACACTTAGTATGTGCATTCTAGCATCGTATTATATCCTATAAGATAATACACTCTTTTTTTAAACTGTAAATAACTTGTTACTATACACTTACGCTGAAAATGATAAATATGCACACTAACAGACTTAAGAAATACAAAATAGCAGCATTAATAGTTGCAGCAGGAGTAGGCAGTAGATGCAGTAACACAATTCCTAAGCAGTATACAAAACTTGCAGGTAAATCTGTTTTATTTCATGCAATTAAAAGATTTCTGGCTAACCAATATATAGATTACATAAGAATAGCAATTAATAGAGACCATGAAAATTTCTATGAGAAAGCTATATCACTAATTACAGACACTAAATTACTAAGCCCTGTATATGGAGGAGAAAACAGGCAAAATTCAGTTAAACTAGGGCTTAAAAGCTTACAAAAAGTTAACCCAGATTTTGTAGTTATACACGATGCTTGTAGGCCTTTTGTGTCAGATGTTCTGATAGATAACTTGGCTCAGTCCATGATTAATGATCAATATACAGGAGTAGTACCAGCAATAGAAGTCGAAGACACTATGTCATTGGTGGGTAATAATTTCGTTGAATCTACGATTTCAAGAGGAAAACTCAGAGCAATACAAACTCCTCAAATTTTTAATTTCAAAGAATTATTATCGTGCCATCAATCAGACAAAGAATTTACTGACGATTCATCACTAATGGTAGAGCACAAAAAACATGTTGCGATTATTAAAGGTGAGAAAAGCAATTTTAAGTTAACCACAAAAGAGGATATCAATATGGCAAAGCTTCTCTTTGAAGAGCCAAAATTTCGTGTAGGAACTGGTTATGATATACATAAGTTCATTAAAGTTCAAAATGGTGCTGAGAGCTTTATAAAAATTTGCGGTGTGAAAATTGAACACAACATGGCAATAGAAGCGCACTCTGATGGTGATGTTGCAATACATGCAATCGTTGATGCAATACTCGGAGCACTGGGATGTGGCGACATAGGGGAGCACTTTCCTCCTAGTTCCTCTGAATGGAAAGATTGCAATTCATCTCACTTTCTTGACTTTGCTGCTAAAAAAGCAAAGGAAAAAGGGTACAGCGTGTCTAATTTAGATATTACTATAGTTTGTGAGGAGCCTAAAATATCGCCTTACAAAGTAGAAATGAAGAAATTCATATCAAAAGCATTAGAAATTGATGATGAATTTGTAAATATCAAAGCAACCACTGCAGAAAAATTAGGTTCTATTGGAAGAAATGAAGGAATAGCAGCATATGTTTCTGTGTTATTGCATACAAACTTTTATTGGGAATAGAAACGAAAAAACTTACTTGACAAACTCCGCTAGCCCCCTTATTATGATAGTAATGGTATTTATGACTCAAAACTCGTTTTTGACCTGCAGGCTCAATGACAACATTCAGTAAAAAACTTAGGGTATTTTTTGGCGGATTACATAAAATTATAGCGGCTGCATGTCTTTTAAATTTTTTCTACATTCAGCCAAACTGCGCTTAAACTAAGCGCCAGCACATTATTACAGCGCCAATTTAAAGTATTAGAGAGTCAAAACTCACACCACGGGAGTTCTTTGCCTTTTTTTTCGTTTGGTAAATTTCTTAATGTTTGTAGCTAAAGCAATTTTGAGAGACCGAAAATGGTGTCATTCCAGCGCGTGACGCTGGAATCTAGTCTTTATTATGCAGCCACTTATTTAAAGTTAAGTTTTCTGGATCCAAGTAGTCAGGGCACTGGGATGACAGCTACCCTGAAAACCTTCATCCCGCTACGTGTTAGCGGGATCTAGAGATACCGCGGCGGTATGACGGTTAAGTAGGGTGTCATCCCAGTGCTTGACGCTGGGATCTGATGCAGTTATTCTAGGCTAAGGTAATCCGCATAGCAAATGGTGTCATGCAAGTAGCTGACACTGGAATCTAGAATTTTTTTTAACTAGATCTTATGGTCAAGCCATAGGATGACAGAGAAGGTAAGCCTTATTTAAGTTAGCTATATATACTCATCGTTTATGGCTGAAAGGAACACATTTTTAGAATAATGAAAACAATCAGCACTTTAATTCAAGAAGGATCAGAGTTATTATCGTCACATAAAGTTGAATCACCACATTTAGATTGTGAAATCATCATGCAGCACATACTTGGAGTGGAAAGATCATTCATAATTATGAACCATGCTGATCAAGTGCCGATGGAGAAAGAACTTTTATTTTGGAAATTAACAAAAAAAAGAGCGGAAAGATATCCAATATCGCAAATAATAGGTAATCGTGAATTCTGGAGTAAAAATTTTACAGTTAACCAGCATGTTTTGGATCCAAGACCAGATAGTGAAACATTAATCTCAACAGTGTTAAAATATTACCCAAATAAAAAGCAGAGACTAAAAATTGCAGATTTTGGTACAGGCACAGGTTGTTTATTGATATCCGTACTTAGTGAGTATGAATATGCCGTTGGTATCGGTTTTGAAAAAAGCTTGGAAGCATACAAAGTTGCCTATCAGAACACAAAGAAACATGATCTTCTCAGCAGAGCCAAAATATTTCCAAGCTCATGGACAGAGTGCAGAGGTTCATTCGATCTTATAATCAGTAATCCTCCATATATTAAAAGAAGCAAATTGAAAGACCTGCAAGCCGAAGTGCAAAAAGAGCCAAGAATTGCTCTTGATGGTGGAATTGATGGTTTAAACTGTTACTTGAGTATTTTTTCAATATTAAGGAGGTGTCTTAAAAAAAATGGGTTTGCGATATTGGAGATAGGTGAAGATCAAAATGATATTGACAAAATAATACCCTCATACAAATTAGCTTTTCAGGAATATGTACATGATTTGGCAGGAATGAAGAGGTGCATTGTTATGCAAAAAACATAGCTAATGTTTTCTTGTATTATCTTCTTCATCCCATATTATCCTATGTCATCCCAGTACCCTCTACCTCGTCATCCCAGTGCGTGACACTGGGATCTATATTTAACTAGATCCTATGGTCAAGCCATAGGATGACAGGAACGGTTTTGGTTAGCCATGCATTTTTTAAAAGGGCAATATATTTAGGCTTTGCTGGCAAAGTGGAAAGTAAGGCCAGCCTCTATGCCGTGTGTATGAAAAAATCTGTTCTGTATGGTAGTAGATACTGGACTACCAGCTGTTTGTTTAGCCATTCTACCTTTTGGCTTACCTGCGCCATTATCAAAATTGGGATCCCACTTTAAGGTTTCTAGTTTGCACTCACTGCTACCAATAGCACCAAAACCTCTATATCCAATATGCATATTTACATCTTCGTTTATGCGATAATCAAGGCCAGCTTTTAATTGACCTGCGGGTCTTATTGACGGTTTTTCAAACATCGTCATTCTTGTTGCACCGATTCCAATACCAACGTAAGGAGAAAAAGAGAAACGGTCACTTTTCCAATGATGATAAACATTTGCCATTAAAGACGCGTTTTCTATCTGGTCATGATTGACTATTGCTCTATATCTCTCTTCTGGTTTAGCTTTATCCTTTATGTAGGATATTGTCATCTGGCTGCTTGTTAAACCAATATTATCCACTTTTACGGAAGAATACATTCCTTCTAATTCAACTCTGTAGCTGTTATTACCCAATTCTCCTGTGTAACCAAATGCTACATTTGCAGCAAAAGGCGGGTTATAATCTCCTTTATACTTACTTAGTAATTGACCTTCTGTATTCTGATCATCCCTGCCATTTACAGATACATTACCGGCATCTGTAGCAGCAGTATCTCCAATTTTTGCTTTCAACTCACCCATGTAATTTAAATATTGACCGTAATACCCACTGCCAAAGTAAAACCCTTCTGTTTCACTTGCAAAAGATTGTTGTGACAACAGCAAAGCAAGTGCTGTAACCGCTAATGTTTTTTTACTAATCATTACTACTCCCCTAGTTAAAATAGCTAATCTAACACTAATTAATTAAAAATGGCTTAATATGAAAAACCTAATTATTTGCATAACTTGCACTTTTCTGAGCTAAAAATAGGCAAAGTTAACCTTTATTTTTGATCATTTTTTAATTTATCGTCAATATCCTCATCTTCAAATTCATCCTCCTCTTCTTCGTCATCAAACCCATCATCGCTCCTCTCGTCATCAAACCCGTCATCACCATCTTCAAACTTATCGTCAATATCTTCATCATCAATATCTTCGTCTGCAAATTCATCTGATTCATCATATACTGCATCTTCTGTTTTAGTTTCAACAGGATAATCAGCAGTGTTAGGTCCCTCAAGAGCATTATTCCCCTCGTTATTAACCTTATCTTTGCTCGCAGCGGCAGAAAGAACTTTGTTTGGGTCATATGGTTCTTGTGTAGGCACACGAGTTTGTTTAAGCAGTCTTTTTGTGAAGGTGCTATCACTATAGTACAAAATTTTCTTTGATTTTATTGGGTAAGTTGACTCTATTAAAATTACCTGATCGTCGCGTGGCAACATAATAACTTCTTGAGGCAATAGCAATGCCCTCTGTGTTTCAGAGATATGCAACGACCTTGAAGCAGGATTTAAATCTAAAAATTTAGGCTTATTCAACGATTCTTGTCGTACAGTTTTGTTTCCTATAAGTTGCGATATTAAATTAGCTGTTTCAATATTATTGGCTGCAAAAGTTATTCTGTAAGTCGAGTTTGACAAAAAGGAGTTCATTCCTGCTTCTTCGTATATTCCTTTGAGCTGCTCAGTATCTTGAACAATTAAGAATAACCTAACTCGATAACCACGAAAATATGCAATACCTGTTTGAAATTGCTCCATTTTTCCAAGTGTAGGAAACTCATCCATTAAAAACAATACGCCATAAGGCTCGTCATCCGATGGCAATTTTCTACATAAAAACTCAGTTGCCTGTTGGTAAAAAACCTGCATTAAAGGCCTGAGCCTAGTCAAGTTGTCAGGAGTTAAACCAACATAAACTGTAGTTTTCTTCTTTTTAAAATCTAAAATATTAAAATCACTTGACGCAGTTGCAGTATCAATCAATGGGTTTGCCCACAATTCAAGCGATGAGTTCATAGTTGATACAACACCCGATCTTTCTTTATCAGCTTTTTGTAAAAAAGCTGCAATATTCATATATGCTACAGGGTGTAGTATTTTACCCATTGTATCAAGAGCAACAGCAAGATTATAAACTACGTCATCACTACGCATCGTACGCACAACTTCACCAAAAGATTTAACTTTCTCTGGTGCAGCAAGTAAGTATAATACCACTCCAACAAATAAGCTTCTTGCTTCATTTTGCCAAAAGTCTTGTTCAGGCATGATGAGGTTAGCTATTTTTTGCACATCGTCAACCATCTGCCCAGGTTTTTTACTAATCCATTGTAATGGATTGTAACAGTGACTTATTCCATCTGGCTGCGCTGGATTCCATACGTATACTTTTTGTCCTTGTCGTTCTCGCCAACCACTTGTTATTTCATAGTTTTCTAATTTTATGTCGTGTATAATTACCGAGTCAGTCCAAAATAATAAATTAGGAATTACAAAGCCAACACCCTTACCAGAACCTGTAGGTGCAAATAACAATGCATGCTGAAACCCATCAGCAATAAAGTATCCTCTTTTATCTTTACCAAGCAATAATCCCTTTTTGCTTCTTAATCCTGCTTTTCGTATGTCTTTCTCTGATGCCCACTGCGAGTCTCCATGAAGTGATTCTTTCTTTTTAAATGGTCGCCACTCAATTATCCTTTCTCTTAAATTCCATAAGATAATCATTAAAACAACAATAGGCATTGTAGAAGATAGAATTAATTTTAATTTGAGCTCAAGGCTATATAACTCTGGGTGGTGCCAACAATATTGTATATGATCAAAAATCGTTGGCCAAAGAGCTTGAGGGAAAGGCGTCAAACTAGGATTAATTGCCTTAAAATCCACAGCATCCGGACCGTCAACTAATAGAAAGAACAATATACCAGATAGATAGAAGCAAAACTCAAGTACGCTAAAAGCTACTACACCTCCTATGAGAATATTACGTAGGTGATTTCCATTACTCATAAACTACTCTTTTTTAACTTATGTATAAATTTAAGCATTTTCGCTCGCAGATCTAGTAAATAATATCTCAGAAATGCTTCTTTTGCCCCCACCGGTTCTTTTTAGCTGAATAACAATATCAATCACATTTCTAATGTATGGTATAATTTGGTCTGGAGGAATGCCAAGATTTGCCTGCATAACCATCAATTTTATTTGCTCAAGGGCCATTGTTGGACTATCCGCATGAAGGGTTGATATTGATCCAGGGTGACCAGTATTTATCGCCCTAAGAAAACTAAAAGCTTCCGCTCCACGGAGCTCACCAACTATTATTCTGTCTGGCCTTAAACGTAAGCACGCCTCTATCAAATCTTGAGTGGTTACTTTTGCTCTGCCCTGCCCTCCTTTGGAGGCAATCAGATGCACTCTATTTGGATGATCGTTCAAAACGATTTCCCTTGCATCCTCAACAGTAATAATTCTTTCCTCATTTGGAATAGCACGCAAAGTAGCATTAGTAAAAGTAGTCTTACCAGTGGAAGTTCCACCGCTAATTATAATATTTTTCTTACTTATTACAGCGTATTCTAAAAACTCTTTTATTTTTTTTTGCCTTAACAGTAAATCCAAATGACGGTCAACTGGATTATCAGTTGCTTCTGTAACAGTTTCAGAAAAAGCCCCCATTTTTTCGTAATCATCGAGTGCTAATTGCATGCTAGAAGGCTTACGAATCGACATGACTACTTTATCAGGTTCACATGCTGGCGGAAATACTATCTGTATACGATAACCATTTGGTAATGTTGCTGAAAGTAACGGTGCTTCTTCGCTAAGTTTTTGTTCTGTAGCTTGAGCAATCAGTCTGCCAAGAGATTTCAAATGGTTAAGATCGAATACTTCTAATTTTTCACACCTTATTTCACCGCGATTTTCAATCCATACTTCCTTTGGCTTATTTATTGATATTTCATTTACGCCTTCTTCTTGAAATATGCCTTGTAATGGTTCCAAATATGTATCAAGTGCAGCATAGTTCATTTCATTGATTTAATATTGCCTGTGGAGGAAATACTATATCTTGGTTAACAAATACTTTCAACGCGGTGCCTTGATCAACATAAATAGTTGGTTTTTTATCTGTGTATCTGCCTACTATATCCCGCATATCTTTAGAAAAATCCTCGATTGATTTCCCGATTGCTTCATCATAAACAGACTTGCTTCTTTTCTGAGTTTGCCTCAACAGTTGACGTACATCGTCTAAAGTTATAACCGATATTGTCACTAGTAATTGCATCAACTCCACTAGCTCCAGAACTTTTTATCACACTTACTATTTCTTCCTTTATTATTCTCAGTAAATCCTGATCACTTTTAGCATTCCGAATTTTTTCAATAGCCCTAAGACCCAATTTCCATTTTTCGTCTCCTACCTTCCCAACTTCAGTTTTTATAGCATCCTCCAATCTCTCAACAATAGCCCCTTTGAGAGAAGAAATATCTATTTCAGTTGCAGTGATAGACTTTACTGCATCTATAGCAGTTAGCGTATCAATAAGATTAGAGGCCTTTTGTCCTACAACAGCTGAACCAATTGAAACACCAGCAAGTGCCACTGAAGAGAATAATGCACTTACTATTTTATTATCAACTATTCCTGCAATTCCTGCTCTACCAAGCTCGTCAGTACTAAGTGATGAGATAGCAATATCTATTCCATGAGGAAGAATGACCCTACTCCAGTTTATATTTACACGAGCTCTTGCGACATTCGAGTCAAATGAATAACTGCCTATCAATCTTGAGCCTTTAGGTATTAAAACTGTATCACCAGTTTCTGCATAAACATCTCTACTCACCATAGCACGCAGCATTCCTTGCAGATCAGAGTTTATTGCAGTTTCAAGAACAGCATCAATAATTTTACCTTGAGTAACCATTAAACCAAGCTTTCCTACTCTGGTAGCTTTGCTCGATTGTGCTGAAGTGTCAGATAAAATAGCATCAGCAGCCTTATTCTCTCCACCATCACTTGAAATTGTTAACATTTGTGCACTACGTCTGTCTCTAGGATAACCGCTACCCCCTATTGTAGGAAACGAGGTAGGTAAATTGCCCATAACATTACTAGAAGGAAAATTTTGCTTTGGCAAAATAGGTATATTTGACACAGGAGTTTCTTTTGGTTTCTCTTCTTCTTTTCTAATTTGTTTTATTTCTGGTATGATTGGTGGTGTAGGAAGAGGAGGTAAGGGTGGTAAGGGATCAGTTATTATTCTTTCAGGAACCATTACATTATCTGGAACTTGTTCCAACTTTCCCTTCAATTCTTGAACATTTTGCTTTGTTTCCTCTTTTTTAATAACTTCTGAACCCTCTTTATGAGAAGGACTAAAATAGAGATAATACACTCCACCAACCAGAAGCACTAAAATAATGACCATCAATGCCCTATGACCTTGATTAGAGCCAACTGTTACTACCTTGTTCTCTATTTCTGATTCATCTTCTGAATTGTTACGCCTTTCTTTATTCATATTGCATATACCACAGCTAGAGTGACCTATTTATAATTTCAACTTCACCATCTTCATAACGCATAAATAGCTTTTTATGTACTCCTTTTATTATAACATAATCATCAAATAACAGCCTTTTACAAGGTTTATCCTCCTCTTCTACAAAAATCTGAGGTATTTTATTATTATTTCTAAATTTTAAATAGGTTAAATAACCATCATCAAATAGCTCAATCGGAACTATATCCGCATTACCACCTTCATCAATATATGTATAATTGTACTTCGTATCATTTTCTTGTATTATTTTTTCTGGCTTGTCTGTAGTATATTGCATTTGAGTAGGTAAAGAAACCTCATCTAAATCAACATCAAATTCACCTTCTTCTTGAGGATAATAAAAACGTACTACGTAAGATATATCCTTTTCAGCAGAATAATCGTGACCCACTTTCTTAGCATCAGTATCTGGGTATTTATCGTAGTTTGGCCTTGAGATTAAATCAAAAATGTAATTTCTTTTTTTAGTTGTTGTAATAATCATGTTAGTGCGACTACTAACTTCAAATGGCATGATAAGCAATTTATTGTCATAAGGATTAATTTTCCAACTTGATGCATCACCAACAGCGATATTTTTAACTTTTTCTCCTTCCGCAAATTCAATATAAGAATAGTAACCCTGACTAAAAACCACCGTAAATACTTCATTAGGGCTATACACAAAAGTCTTTATTCTACTATCTACAGAAATAGGCTCATTATAATTAATGGATGCGTTTAAATTGCCACTTACAAGTAAAGCTAAAACTAATAATATCCTATACATATTCATCATCTACTCTATATGAAATAACTTGAAATCCTAATGGGTTAATATATCTTTGCTGATCATCCATTTCAAGCGATGCATATCTATATGACATAATAACTATCTTATTTTTTCTTGTGGAACTTCCATCTTTCCGTATAAATTCCACAAAAAACCTCACCTGAAGAGCATCGTTACCCAATTTTTGAATTGAGCGAATTTTAAATTCACTTTTGGTATCTGAGTACAAATTAAAAAGATCATCCATATTCTGTGATCCTACATAATTTCTAAATTCATTATACACATTAGGTGAGGAAAACAACCTCACCTTTGTATAATAGTTATACTTATAATGATATGGATCAAAAACCTCCCTTGCTTTTATATACTCTGAAATAAAATAATCGTTTAGCGCTTTATTTGCAGAATATTGTTTTACTGTGACAGGATCAACCAATTGCACTATTCCTGATTTCTTGTCAATTTCTATAACAAATGGCTCAATAGTGCTACTTGTGCTAATTTTAAATATGACTAATATGCTGATAGAGATCGTTGCTAATAATATTAATGCAAATAAAAGTAGAATATTCCTTTGAGCAATAACTGTGCTGTAGCGGTTTGAATTCCAATCTATATCCTTATCTAAGGATTCAGTATTTTTTTCTCGCTTAAAAAATCTTAGCATTTTAGTATTCCTAAAAATCTTAACTTATGTTAATAAACATAGCAAATTAACAAAGTAGTTACAACAAAAAAGCTAAAAAACTCTTAATCTATGGCCTAGCTTACCAAACTTTGTCTCCATATATGAATCGTTATATTTATTACGTTCCACAATAAGTGGTAGACACTTTGTAACTCCTATACCACTACTTTCCAATTCTGACAATTTCCTATCATTGTTTGTAAGTAATTGGATTTTGTTAATGTTCAATTTCTTAAGCATTTTAGCTGCAACAGCAAAACTCCTTTCATCATCTTCAAAACCTAATATTCTGTTTGCATCAACAGTATCAAGATTATGTCCTCTTTGCACACTGTACGCTCTTAACTTATTAGTTAAACCAATGCCTCTTCCATCTTGCATCAAATATAATATAATACCACTTCCAGAGTCAGCTATCATTTGAATTGCTTGATGTAACTGACTTCTGCAATCGCATGATAAGCTATCTAACAAGTCACCCGTATAACACGAAGAATGAATTCTTACTAATGGTTCGCCATCTTTATCTGGATTGCCAATGATAATTGCATGATGTTCTCTTCCACCACTTTCTGTTCTATAAGATATGATATTTACTTCTTGAGTCTGTTTTAAAAATAATGATGTTTTGCACACTTCATATACATCCTGATTTTCTTGAAAATTATTTATGAATGACGCGTCCAGTGCAATAACGTCATTTTTCTCGCACCAATTTCGCATTTCATGGTTATTCTCAAAAGTCATATCAGCCACTAACGCGTATGGCAATAATTCTGAAAACTTAAGCAAGGCAATAGCACATTCATCTATTGTCTTTGAGCATTGCAACTCTCTTATGCAATCTTCCTTTGAACAGTTTATTAAATGGAGCAGTTCATCAAAATTATTCACCAACAGACGTTTGCTGTTATGTTCTTTATTCTGAGATATGTATTTTACCTTACTTGAAGTTAAAGTAACATATACATTACTTGATATAAGCTTGTATTGATTAAATAAATCTCTTTCTAAAGCCTCAGCAGCAGCGAACAATAGGTAATTACTTTTATCATATATTACAATTGGCCGGCCGCGCCTGATTTCGCTGATAGCTCTTTCTACCTTATTGCTACTCTGATTTCCTATAAACATTTTTACCCATATTAAGCAGCTATGAAAAAACTGGTGCGGCCGAGAAGACTTGAACTTCCAAGGCCTTATGAGCCACAGCGACCTCAACACTGCGTGTCTACCAATTCCACCACGGCCGCACTATATTCTAGTTCTTATATAATTATTTTAAATTATTTAATCATTTTAGAATTTTTCATCTAGAGTGTCAATCTGATACTAGAATAATTTAGAAATTACTTGTATAATTTGATTATGAATTTTGTGATTATAAATTTTAATCATTTAAGACAACCTTACTACTAATTTTTAACTTAGGTTTTTATACAAATGAATGTAGCTAATATCTTTATTTTTTTAGCTCTATCTCTTATAACCAGCTTTCATTCTGTCCATGCACAAATATTATACACATGGTCTCAAGTTATTCCAGAAAATAAATTAAGCATACGTGCAATTACAGACAATGACATGTGTCCCATTGTTTATGTCGATGGCGAGGAAATAGAAATGCTGAATCGCAGATCAATTAACAATGGTGATCATAACGAAACAGTTTGTGAACTGACAGTACAAACAAGTGCCAAAAACATTAGTATTGAGGATCTACAAGTTCCTATATTACCAGAAAAGGTTAATAAAATTGCTTTTATTGGTGACACGGGTTGTAGAATAAATATGTTATTTCAGCAGGAATGTAATTCGGTAGATAGCTGGCCTTTAAAAAAAAATTTAGATTCAATCGCTCTTCATAAACCAGATTTAATTATCCATGTTGGTGATTATCATTATAGACAAACAAAATGTAGAAATACAAAAAAGTGTGGCGATATTTATGGATATAATAAAAAAGCTTGGTATGCTGATTGGTTTGAGCCTGCAAAGGATATTTCATTACAATCCCCTTTCCTTTTTGTTCGTGGAAACCATGAGAGTTGTAATAGAGCTTATGAAGGATGGTTCAGGTATCTAGATTCATACCCCTTTTCGTCTGAAAAATGTGGAAACTTCGTTTCTAGTTGGTCCTTAGATGCTGGACCGATGAAATTTTTTATCTTCGACTCTTCATCCGGTGAGGATATTTTTACAACCCAAAGCACAATTGATGCTTTTGAAAGGCAATTTGATAAATTGATACAAGATAAGCCCATGTGGTTTTTAACTCATAAACCGCTTTGGAGATCTCCAAAAAAAGAATTTTTGACATTAAAAAGCCATGGTAATCTTACACAAATTGAAGCTTTTGGAGATAAATTTCCAAGCAATGTCACTACCATAGTTTCTGGCCACATTCATATAGCCCAGATTTTATTAATGGATAATGTTCCAGACCAGATTATAGTTGGAAACGGTGGTGCATTATTACACGCTCAAGATCAAGAGCCTGTTTATCAAAATGTAGAATTTGACTATTCAAATGGTAGAAACTACTTAGCACACGAGGTTAGAAACTTTTTCGGTTTTGGCTTTGCAATACTAAACTTAGATGATCACAAATTTACCTTCTATAATCAACACAATAAGGAAATGCACTCTGCGAAGCTAACAGAAGATTTTAAACTTAAACGGATTAAAACTATAGTCGATTCATTTTAGGACTTGTTATTAGCTATTTTAACAACGCTACTTAAACATTTTTTTTAATCGATTGATTTCATCAGCAAATCTTGAGTCGGTCTTTATAAAATTTTCTACTTGTTTTACTGCATGTATAACGGTAGCATGGTCTCTGCCACCAAAGTTTCTCCCAATATCTGGTAGGCTTTTTTGCGTAAATTTTTTGGCAAAATACATAGCTATTTGTCTTGGCCTTGCAAGACTGCGAAGTCTTCTATTGGATTGCATATCTGCAACCTTTATATTGAAAAATTCAGCTACTTTCTTTTGTATTTCTTCTATTGTGATTGACCTATGATTTGACCTAAGAAGATCGATTAGGGTTTCACTAGCTGATTCTACCGTCATACTTCTTCCAATTAATGAGGTATGGGTAACCTTATTTAATGCTCCTTCTAATTCTCTTATATTAGATTTTATGTTCCTTGCTAAAAACTCTAGGACATCTTTCGGAACATACATATTCATCTGCTCCACTTTTGCCTGCAATATACCAAGCCTTAATTCAAAAGTTGTTTCATTAATATCTGCCACCAACCCCCAACCGAGTCGTGATCTTATTCTTTCTTCCACTCCATCAAGATCACTAGGAGACCTATCAGCTGATATAACCAGTTGCTTATTTTGGTCTATCAATGCATTGAAAGTGTGAAAAAATTCTTCTTGTGTACTATCTTTACCACTGATAAATTGCACATCATCTACCATCAATACATCTACTGATCTAAATTGCTCTTTAAATAACATAATATCTTTGCTTCGCAGCGCTGTAATATATTGGTGCATGAATTTCTCTGCTGATAAATATACTACTTTTCTTTTTTCTGATGGGGAATTGACTATGTGCCAAGCTATAGCATGCATTAGATGTGTTTTACCAAGTCCCACTCCACCATATAGAAACAAAGGATTGCTGCCTAATATTGGATCTATAGATTCTGCCACACGCTTTGCCGCCGTAAATGCTAATTCATTTGGCTTTCCCACTACAAAATTATCAAAGGTGAACCTTGGATCCAGCGGCGAACCAAGATCATGATTACTTTCCTCTCTGTTTTTTAATATAACATTAAAATTTGAATTCCTTTCCTCAATTACTTGAATATCAATAGAATGTATGCTTTTATCTTCGCTTTGCCATAATGATAATATTTTTTTCATGTAATGAACTGTAATCCACTCTTTTATAAACCTTGTTGACACGGATAAAAGAACTTCCCCATTTCTGCTACTGACAAATTTTAGCAAACTCAGCCAGCTGTTATATGTTGCTTCTCCATAAAGATTATAAAGACAATTTTGGATTTTTTCCCAAGTAACATTGTGATCCGTTACTGTAATAATCTGATCAAAAAACATAGTAGAAACCTTAGGGCTAGTTAAGTTCATATACCATACCAAGAAAAAAGCAATAATTAGAAAATATAAGATAATCAATAGCTTACTGCAAAATGAAAAGCTAATACTACTTAATACATACTAAAAATTATGGTGATTTTTTGATGAGTTGTAAAGGGTATAAAAACACTAAAATTGATCATTTTTATTTCAAAAAAATGATCAATTTGTAAATGTCGCTTGTATCGAGGATTAGAAGCATGTTATTAAAAATAGTAATACATTATGTATAAATAAGATGTTAAATTTACTGGCAAATAAGTAAAGTATTTATATAAATATAGCTAACCTAATATAGATTTACTGAAGCAAATTTATGATTATATCAAGTAATTTGAGTTGTCATGCTGTATTCGGTATTGAACTAGAGTTTTACATTGAAGGAATAGAAAAAGAATATTTATTTCTGAATAGCATCAAAAATAAAATATCATTTCTTGAATTTTCTTGCGAGAAGGAGAATTCTACACATCAACATGAGATAAAAAGTGGTTGTTATACGAACTCCGACAATTTAATTAAGCATTTTGAGTTAGCAAAACAATTACTTACTGAAGTAGCACAAAAACTTGGTGGGAACGTTTCTTTTAAAGCAAAGCCTTATTTGGATAGAGCAGGCAGTGCATTAAATGTGCATGTTAATCTCGTGAATTCAAATAACGATAACTTATTTTATATCAATGAGCAAAAGTATAGTGATTATTTGATTCATAGTATTGGCGGATTATGTGCAATGATGAAAAAACATATGTTGTTTTTTGCTCCAAATGATGATTCATATTTAAGATTTCAGTACCCGGATATTCACACTCCAACTACGATTAGTTGGGGAGTAAATAACAGAACTGCTGCGATAAGAATTCCCTATTTTGGCAACGATTCCAAAAGATGCCGCCTAGAGCACCGTGTTCCTGGAGCAGACTGTAACCTTGAAAAAGTACTCACAGCAATAATTGAAGGTATAGTTTTTGGTATAGAGAACAAAATTGCTCCGCCAAATAGGGTCTACGGCATTGCATCTGATTCTCAATATAAGATGGAGAGCTTAATACAACAACTACATGTTAAACCCTAATCCGTTAAACCCCTTTGCTGGCCGTTCTAGCACTTCCCTCACATCATTATTTACCCCATGCTGTAATAGCCACTCTGCAGGAGATAGTTTTCTCTCAGGTTTAGATTCTATACTAATATTTGCACTTGGTCTTTCAGGAAGTGGATTACCAAGCGCATCCATGTGTTTAGGTAAAGGTTCCATAACAATATTTGTAGCACTAGAAACGGAATGACTATCTTTAGTATCAGCGCTTTTAGAAAGTGAATTACCTTTGAAATCCATATGTTCAGGTAGTCCATTTTTCATTTCTTCTTGTGCTCTCTTATTTTTTAATTCTTCTGCTAGCTCAGCTTCAGTTCTTTTTGGTTCTTTTACGGGTATTTCCGTATCTTTTTCTTCACCTTCATCTTCTGAAACACGAGTAATTTCAGCTTTAGTTCTTATTTTATGAATCAGCAAAAGTAATAAGTAAGTAACTGCAGCAGCAGAAATGATAATGGCTATCTTTGCGGCAATGTGGATTGCTGTTAAAAATATTAAAGCTGATAAAGCTCCAGCTAATCCAGACACAATAACTTTTCTCTTGCCTTTTGTTACATTTAAAATTGCCACCATAATAACCTCTCAAATACTGTTCTAGAATTATTATACAGAAATTTTCTTATACTTGCAATTTTGCGAAAATTTTAATTATTTGCGTAAAGTTTTAAAGCTATACAAGGATTAATTAATATGCAACGTATCTCGACTATAATATTGTACAAACACACATATTTAGTTAACATTCAACATGCAGAGCTTACTCATAGAGCGAAACAGGGCGGTGGTATTATTACTTATAGTAATTTTTATCTTCGGTTCATACGTTTATGTAAAAATGCCAAGGGAAAGTAACCCTGATATACAGATTCCTATAATCAGCGTATTTGTTGGACTTCTTGGGGTTTCTGCTCAAGATAGTGAAAAGCTATTAGTGCTGCCTATAGAAAATGAACTAAGATCCATTGAAGGTGTAAGGGAATTGAGAGCTTTTGCAACTAATGATGGTGCTCAAATGATACTCGAATTTGGAACAGAGTATGATAAAAAAGAAGTGCTCGATAATGTCCGTTCAAAGCTTTCAAACATAAAATCGAAGTTACCTGTTGAAGCGGAATCTGCGATAATCAATGAAATAAACTTGAGCTTATTTCCGATACTCAATGTCGGCTTAATTGGTAATTTGCCAGAAAGAGCCTTAACTGAAATAGCACGCAAGCTAAAGAAAGAAATAGAATCTCTGCCAAATGTTCTCAAAGTTGAAGTGGCAGGTATGCGTAAAGAAACAGTGGAAGTTATAATTGAGCCCACAGTTCTAACAAAATATAACATTCAATCAAACGAAATATTCCAAGCTATATCAAGCAATAATAGACTAGTGGGAGCTGGGTCACCGGAAAATGATACCGGTAAATATTCGATTAAAATATCAGGGTTATTAAAAGATATAGAAGATATTATGAATATTCCTATTAGATCTCAAGGCGATGCAGTTTTGAGAATCAAAGATATAGCAAAAGTATACCCTAGGTTTGAGGATCACCAAGGGTTTGCTCGCATTAATGGATTACCTAGTGTCGTGCTAGAAATTTCAAAACGTAACGGAAAAAACATAATAGACACAGTAAATCAAGTAAAATACTTAATGGATAAGGCAAAAGATCAATTACCTGAAAATTTAAAAGTGGTGTACTTAAATGACCAGTCAAAAAACGTCCGCGATGTGCTTGATGACTTGGAAAACGGCATAATATTCGCTGTGTTGTTAATATTGATCATAATGATGCTTTCTATGGGAACAAGGATTGCTATTCTTGTGGCACTCTCGATACCCGGTTCCTTTCTCATTGGGATAATAGCTCTTTACTTTATGGGCATAACCTTAAATATCGTTGTGCTCTTCAGTTTAATCATGGCTGTTGGCATGCTGGTTGATGATGCAATTGTGATCAGCGAATATGCCGATAGAAAGATGATCTGCGGAATGGACAAAGTAGAAGCCTTTCACACTTCAGTTCGTGATATGTTTTATCCGGTTCTATCATCGACGTTAACTAAATTAGCAGTGTTTTTTCCTCTATTATTCTGGCCTGATACTGTTGGTAAATTCATGCAGTACATACCAATTACAATAATTCTAACTTTGACTGGATCGCTCATTATGGCTTTGGTTTTTATACCAACACTTGGTGCAATATTTGGTAAGCCTTCAATAACTTCAAAAAAAGAAATAAAAAAAATGAGTGCTATAGAAAGTGGTGAGATAAAAAATGCTGGGCCTATAATAAGAGCTTACATACGCATGCTAGAGAAGGTTTTAGATCATCCTAAAAAATTCATATGTGCTACTGTATTCGTCCTGTTTTCATTTAGTGTGCTGTACTTTACCTTTGGTCCTGGAGTGAAGTTTTTTCCGAAAGTGGATTCAGATAATATTTTAATCAGTGTTAAAGCAAAAGAAAGCTTATCAGCCAAAGAACGAGATCTGATACTCAAAGAAGTGGAAGAACACATTTTGAGCGTTGAAAAAGAAATTCATGTTTCTTATGCTAGATCAGGAGCATTTTCAGACAACGTTATCGCCAGAATTCAACTAGAACTTATGGATTGGCGCTTCAGGCGCAAAGCTAAGCACATATTAAACGATATAAGAAGCAGTGTGCAAGACATGAAAGGAATAATAATTAATGTTCAAGAGGAAAAGTTAGGACCGTCGGCTGACAAGCCAATACAAATTAACCTCAGCGGAAGTGCATCCAATCTGAATTTAGCAGCAGAGAAAATTCTAAAAATTATGGACCAACCTTCATCCGGGTTTATAAATATTCAAGATAGCAGATCAGCACCTGAAATAGAGTGTTAATAAGAGTAAGGCTACAAGTTCTGGAGTAAGTGTTGCAACCATTGGCGATTTTATAAAGATGGTTACAAATGGAGTGTTAATTGGAAAATATAGACCAAATAACACGGATGAAGAAATCGATATTGTACTCCGTTTCCCCAGAAGGGACCGCAACATGAAGACTATAGATAATCTTTTTATCAATACAGTTAATGGCCCGCATCCTGTGAGCAACATAGTAAAATATGCTCCCGAAAAAAAGGTAAACAAACTAAATAGGATTGATGGATTACGTACAGTGACAATTTCCGCTGATGTGGATACAGGCTATCTTGTTAATGAAAGAGTAAAGTTCATTCAGAATTCTATTGCCCAGGATTGGGACAAGGGAGTAAAAATTGATTTTAAAGGCGACAAAGAAGATCAACAAAAATCAGGAACATTTTTGTTAAAGGCTTTTATATTAGCAATTACACTAATGATATTGGTATTAGTGACACAGTTTAATAATGTATACCATACATTTATCGTAATGACAGCAGTGTTTTTATCCACAACATGTGTGTTTTTTATTTTCTTTCTTATCCAACAAGTTTTCGTAGTTGTTATGTGTGGAGTGGGGATAATTGCTTTGGCAGGAATTATAGTGAATAATAACATACTATTGCTTGATGCCTTTCACCACCAAATTAAGGTACACAAAAATGACATCAAGCGATGTGTAATAAACGCTGCAATTTCTCGCGTTAGGCCAATATTGCTTACCGTTGCAACCACAGTTCTTGGTTTAATACCGATGATTACCAGGTTAAATATCAATTTTTTTACGCTACAAATCACATATGATGCTCCATCAAGCCAGTGGTGGGTTGAAATTTCAACAACCATAGCAAGTGGAATATTGGCTGCAACGGTCTTAACTTTATTCTTTACTCCGGCGTTGCTTGTCATACAAAGACATGAAAAAACTTGACTTAAATTAGCAATCATTTAACATTTAAGATAGCGTTCTTTGCCCGTTGAAGCTATAATTATAACTAATTACATTGGATTTATTTATTATGATTGCTAATCGTAAAAGCAGTGTTAAGCAGAAAAGTAACAAGAATAACATAGTTGGAAGCCTTGATGTAATAAAAACAGCAGGAGAACTTTCACTTCAAAAAGGCTTAGATTTTAATGTTGTAATAAAGGCACTAGAAAGTGCTATAGAAGCAGTGGCTTATCAAAAATATGGTAGCAAAAGTAAAATTGTAGTTAATATAGATAGAAATACAGGCAAAGTTACTTCATACAGAAAACTAAAAGTTATTGATGACGAATCAAATGAAGAAGAGAACACTGAGTATGAATCAATTACGCTGACACAAGCTAAATTAATAAAAGGAGGTGCAAAAGTTGGAGATACTGTTAGTGAATTGCTCTCTCTTAACACTGATCTTGCTTCAGCAAGGATTGCCCAGCAAAAGATTGCTCAAATAATTAAAGATGAAGAGTCAAAAAAGCAATATGAGGAATTTAAAGATAAGGTGGGAGAAATAAGGTATGGTATTGTTAAACAAGTAGAATATTCAGATCTTATTATAGACATAAATGGCACTAGGGCATATCTTCCATTGCGAAATTTGACCGGTGGTGAATCATTTCGTGAAGGCGATAAGGTTAAAACTTACATACAGACCGTTAAGCGCTCTGATGATGGACGTCAAATTATTCTTTCTAGGACTCATGAAGGCTTTTTAGAGGCATTATTAAATCAAGAAATACCAGAAATTGCTGACGGGTTAGTAACAATTAAAGGTATAGCTAGAGACGCCGGCTCAAGGTCTAAGGTTGCTGTTTTCTCTCCTGACAAGAACATTGATCCAGTAGGTGCTTGTGTTGGAGTTAAGGGAGATAGAATAAAAACTATTATACACGAATTAAATGGTGAAAAAATTGACGTTATAAATTACTCCTCAGATTTGGGTCAATTTGTTATTAAAGCCATTACTCCTGCAGAAGTATCGAAGGTTATTATTGATGAAAATGAAAATTGCATAGAGTTAATAGTTGCTGAAGATCAATTGAGTTTAGCTATAGGAAAAAAGGGCCAGAATGTAAGATTAGCTTCAGAGCTTGTTGGATGGAAAATTGAGATATTAAGCACTCAGCAAGAATCAGAAAGGCGAAGTAAAGAACTTAGTCAATGTTCAGCTTTATTTGCTGAAGCTTTAAACTTAGAAGAGATTATGGGTCAGCTATTGGTAACAGAAGGTTTTTCAAGCGTAGAAGATATATCCAACGCTTCAATTAAAGAGCTTTCTTCAATAGAGGGCTTTAATGAGGATATTGCAAACGAACTTCATAACAGAGCAAACAAACACCTGAAAGCAGAAAATGATAGAAAAATAGAAGAGCTAAAAAGTCTAGGTATGGAAGATGATGTAATCAATTTAACTTTATCAATAGACAATAAAATTGCTCTTAGTAAACATGATATTAAGACTTTAGAGGACATAGCAGATTTATCAAGTTATGAGTTTTGCAGCATACTCTCTTCCTCAGCTGATAGTAAAGAAAATCTAAAAGATACAGTAGACTCAATAATCATAGAAGCACGTAAAAAGCTTGGGTTAATATAATAAAATAATATGAATAATGAAGATATCAGTAATAAAAAATTAACGCTCCAAGGCTTAAGCAAGCTTAAATTAGACCTCAATTTAAACTCTTCAGCTAGCCCAAGTACTGGAGCTACAATAGTAAAAAAAAGAAGAAAAAAATCTCATGATGCAGAAGAACATAATTTATTTGACGAGAGTAAATTATGTTCTTTAACAGAGAAAGAACAAATTTTCCGCATTAATGCTGTGCAGAATGCTGCTTTGCTGAAAGAAAGAAATCAGAGAAAAGAAAAAGAGAAAACAGCAAAAGAAGACAGCAATAAAGAGATTGACGAGAAAAATGAAGCGGACACTTTATCTAAAGAAATAAATAAGAAAGTTTTAAGTAATACTCACTTAGTTGAACTAAGAGAAGATAATATTGACTATGAGAGCAACGATAAAAAGTCTTCTAAAGTCAACAAAGATATATATTCTAAGCATTCTAAACTGGTAATTGCACAGGCAATAGATGAAAAAACTGAACAACCCCCTGTATTTAAGCAAAGATTTGGTATAAGAAGTAGAAAGTCAAAGTTTACTAAGGGTAAAAATATATCAAGAGAAGTTATTATACCAGACAAAATAACTATCAGGGAGTTATCTGTTCGTATGGCAGAAGATAGCAAGAGTGTGCTAAAAATGTTCAAAGAAGAAGTCGGTGAGAGTTATAGAGTAGATGATCTGGTGGATCCAGATATAGCATCTGAAATAGTGGAAAAATTTAATCATACGGCTAAACGAGTGAGCGATACCAACAGAGAAAAGGATTTGTTTTTTATAGAAGGCAGAGAAAGCCTGCCTAAAAAACCTAAACCACCAATCGTCACTTTTATGGGACACGTCGATCATGGTAAAACCTCATTGCTCGATGCATTTCGTGAATCTAATGTTGCAGAAAGAGAGTCAGGTGGCATAACTCAACACATAGGTGCTTATCAAATAACGACAAAAGATAAGCAAAAAATTACTTTTATTGATACACCAGGACATGAAGCGTTCACTGCGATGCGTGCACGTGGTGCCAATATTACTAATATAGTCGTAATAGTAGTTGCAGCTGACGATGGAATCATGAAACAAGCAGTTGAAGCAATAAATCATGCAAAAGCAGCAAATGTTTCTATTATAGTTGCTATTAATAAAATTGATAAATCTGAACCTGGTGATGTAGAAAAAATAATTAATAGTTTGCCTCAATATGATCTCATCTCTGAAGAGCTTGGTGGTGATATTATGATTGTGCCAGTATCAGCAAAAAAGAAAACTAATTTAGATAAACTAGAAGAGGCGATTTTGTTAATCGCTGAATTAATGAAGCTAGAAGCAATAGAAGATTGTCGAGCACTTGGATGGGTAATAGAATCCAAAATAGATAAAGCGAAAGGAATATCAGCTACATTGATAGTTGAGGAAGGAACGTTAAAGGTTGGTGATATATTGGTAGTTGGTACAACATACAGCAAAGTACGTAGTATGGTTAATCACCTTGGTCAAAGAGAAAAAGCAGCACTACCCTCCGCTCCAATTGAAATTACTGGTCTAAATGGTGTGCCAAATGCTGGAGATAAATTTGTTGTTGTAAATTCTGAAAAGCAGGCGCGTGAAATTGTTGAATACAGGCTAGAGTTGATCAAGAAAAAGAAAGAAGATTCAGACGACAATAATTTAGATATATTCAGTCGTAATAACAGTGAAACAGAAGAACTATCTGTAGTTTTAAAGTGCGATGTAACTGGTTCTATTGAAGCAATATCAAGTTCAATTGATAAACTCGGTAAAGACCAAGTGAAATTAAATATCCTACACAAAGCAGTAGGAGGGATAACAGATTCAGATGTGCTGCTTGCAGAAGCATCAAGTGCAGTAATTTTAGCTTTTAATGTAAAAGTGGACTCAAAAATAAGGGACTTGGCAAAACAAAAAGGTGTAGAAATACATACTTATAACATAATATACGAGCTCATTGACGACATGAGAATGTATTTAACTAAAATGTTAAAGCCTGTTACACGAGAGGTTCGTGTTGGTTCTGCATCTGTGAGGCAAATATTTAACGTGTCTAAAGCTGGTAATATCATTGGATGTTACGTAAGTGATGGAGTCATAAGAAAAGATTCTTTAATTAAGGTAGTGCGTGGTGGCAAATTGGTGCATGAAGGAAAGTTAAAAGCACTACGTAGGTTTAAAGATGATGTTAAAGAAGTAGGTGTAAACTTTGAATGCGGAGTATCACTAGAGGGTAATATCGATATTAAAGTTGGAGATATTTTGGAAGCTTATCAATTAGTGCAAGAAGAAAGGGTGTTATAGTAGATGGATATGAAAAAGGAAATTAGAAACCTAAAAATAGCATCGGTATTGCATAGAGCAATATCAAGAGTCCTAATGGAAGGTAAGGTGTTCAATAAAAATGTAGCGGTATCTGACGTAAAATTAAGTAAAGATTTGAAAAAAGCAGATGTATATATTGTGTTATCTTCATTGAATATCCAAGTAGCTGACTACTCAGATTCAGAAAAAAGTACATGGATTTCAGCATCACGCACTGGAGATCCTTCTGAGGATAATTGTGATATTAACACTGTTGTTAATGAAATGAACCAATCTGCATGGTCAATACGTAAATCTATATTGTGTTATGTTGATTTGCGATTTATACCTGAGTTAGTTTTCAAGCCTGATTTAGCGTTCGATAATTTTGTTAATGTAAGCAAAATATTACATAATCACACTTAATTAATGTATTTCAACCGTTACTTTTCATTAATGAGACTGCACAGTTTAACAGGTTTGTGGCTTGTGCTATTTCCCAGTTTGAGCGGTATTCTTTTAGCCTCAACTTCTCTATCGTATCAGGCTCTTTTTCTCCTTGTTTTATTTACTATAGGTGCATTTTTAATGAGACCTGCAGGGTGCATAATCAATGACATTTTCGATAGGGAAATAGATGCGCACGTTGAACGAACAAAATATAGGCCACTTGCAAGTGGTGCATTAAACATAAAGCAGGCTTTGGTTTTACTCTCACTGCTACTATCTATCGCCTTGGTAATTTTATTGTTAACTAATAAAACCACACTCATACTTGGAATAATCTCAATGTGTATGATAGCTACTTACCCTTTATTAAAGCGGTATGTTTGGTGGCCACAATTGTTCTTAGGGTTTACCTTCAATATGGGATCGCTCATGGGCTCAGCAGCAATAATAAACCAGATCAGTATAGAATCCTTGCTGTTTTATATAGGATGCGTCTTTTGGACACTTAGCTATGACACCATATACGCTCATCAAGATAAAAAAGATGATGAAAAACTCGGAATGAAATCTACCGCATTATATTTTGGTGATACAACAAAATCTTGGTTGAAAAGATTTTATTTAATATCTCTTATGACGTGGCTATATGCTGGTATCTTATCATCATTAAATAACATCTTTTATATTGCTCTACTTGCTGTAGGGTTCATATTTCACCGCCAATACAAAAATTTCAATCCTGACGATCCCAGTCAATGCATGTCCATATTTAAAAATAATTCCTACGTAGGGTTGCTTCTCTTTTTTGGCATCCTTTTAGATAGAATTATCACCTAGGTCCCAAGAGCTTTGGCTCTAATGAAGTCAATAAACTCAGGTAGCTCGCAGAAACGAAAAAACTTACTTGACAAACTCCACCAGCCCCCTTATTATGATAGTAAGGGTGTTCGTAACTCAAAACTTGTTTTTGACCTGTAGGGTCAATGACAAAATTCAGTAAAAAACTCAGGGTATTTATTGGCGGATTACATAAAATTATAGCGGCTGCATGTTTTTTAAATTTTTTCTACATTCAGCCAAATCGCGCTTATTTTAAGCGTTAGCACATTATTACAGCGCCACTTACAGTAATATAGAGTCAAAACTCGCACCACGGGGCTTCTTTTGCCTTTTTTTCCGCTTGGTAAATTTCTTAATGTTTGTGGCTAAAGCAATTTAAGAGACCGAAAATGGTGTCATTCCAGCGTGTGACGCTGGAATCTAGTCTTTATTATGCAGCCACTTATTTAAAGTTAAGTTTTCTGGATCCAAGTAGTCAGGGCACTGGGATGACACCTTGACAATCGTCATCCCGCTACGTGTTAGCGGGATCTAGAGATACCGCGGCGGTATGACGTAGGGAAACCTTTCTTGGTTAGCTACAGCAGCTTGCAAACCATTCAGAAAAGGGAAGACAAAACTATAAAAAACCATAGGCGCCAGATGGTTTTTAGCTAAAGTCAAGTGTCTGGAATTTTAGACATAGAATCCCCCATATGAACAAGATTCAGAAACAATGCAACGTACATTGGGCAGAGATTAAGTATATGTATACACGCTGAAGAAGATACGCCACATTTTTAACTGAAATTTAGATGAAAAGTCTGCAGACGGAGATAGATTTTGAGCTCTCTAAATATCTCTAATTGTCATTATAATAAGGATTTGAATATGCAGAAGTAATTTTTTTAGTTAAAATAAAAAAGTTTTCTGCTATAGCACTACTAAGCAGCAGAAGACCTTGCATGACCTCCAAAAAATGCTTTTACTCTTTCAAGATAAGTAGGTGGCGTTGGAGAAATGCTTACCTCATCTATTATAAGATATATTGCCGAATCTACAATGTCATCTGTTATTGATTCCCTTAGTCCTTGTTTTATCTGCCCTCTGTGAATATGTTTCCCATAATCTTTATGAAATTTCACGTAGAGTTCTTTAAACACAAATTCTTTTATAGCATTTCTTGTATAAGAAATGTCGTCCTTTGCCTCATCGTTCATGACACCCCAATCTAATTTAGAATCTGATGAGTATAATTTATCAAAATTTTTCTCAAAATTTTCCTTTAAGACTTTTATCTTATGGTAATGCTTACCCATATATCCTTCAAAAAATCTTTTAGTAGCATTACAAACTAGCCCCCTTATTAGGTCAGGCTCTAGTTGAGCTATAAAGTTATTTTTTACTTCAAGACAACTAAGCGAATAAATAATACGATCGAACATTCCCAGAGGACATAAACCAAGTCCATCCTTTAAATTCATTAATAATAGTGAATTCACATCTGATTTTTGATTCTCAGCAGCTGAAACTAAGTTTGCAGTTTGTGTGAGAGTTAAGCCAGTTTTTGATTCTTGCCAATTTGCTATACTAGAATTATTAAAGTTAAGATAATTCTGCAATTGATTTCTTTGTTCAGCTGTTAACTCATCTGAGTTGTTTATATAATCTTCATACTTTTTATTGAGTGCATTTGACTGAGTTCCAAATTTCTGTTTTAGCTCCTCAGCACACTTTATAACACTTTCCTCAAAACTACTCGTGTGAACGCTCTGACTGCCAGTGCCCACATCACTTACATTAAACAAAAAGCTGAATTGTTTGACATTTAAACCCAAAGGTGAAAAGAGTTTTACTAATGGATACTTTATCAATTCAAGAAGTGCCACTGGGATTAATAATATAGTATTGATAAGCACTAAACATATTCTAGCACTTATTACTCTACTATTTGATAACATTCTGCTGAGCTCTGATACCTTCGATGCACAGTACAAAAATGGTAATTGAATGCAATATATTAAATATATAGAGAAAAATAGAATCTTATCTTTCAACCCTATTGTTGGGTCATTATATACTTCAGAAAAAATACCATCACCACTATTTTCATTTTTGAAAGATTGATAGCTGCTTGTAATCTTTTCTGTAAAGATAGAACAGAGCTTATGCAGCCCGTAGCACGAAACGCCAATAGCTAGAAAAATTGCAAGTGTTCCAAAAAAGGCTAATACTTCACTTGAAGTTTTAGCAAGAAGGAATGCATGAAGCATACTAATAAAGATCTCAAGTAAGTAGTCAAATAAAATAATTGCTCCAATAGCAGAAACAAATAGTAAAATATACCCACACGCAACCAAAAATATTTTTAACCTCGGATTCATAACCTTCACTTAACAATTAATATAATTCATTTTAGGCATAAATTAAAAAAAATGCAAGTTTTTATAAAGATCGATTGAAATTTCTGAGCTTCAGTTATATCGTTAGCCTATTTAGATAAAAATTATTGTGTCAAATAAAATAGGTTTTTGGGCTATTTTTGCCTTAGTGATTAGCAGCCAAATTGGCTCTGGAATTTTTATGCTTCCAATTAGCCTTGCTCCATATGGCGCTTATAGCCTTATAAGCTGGGTGATATCAGGGCTTGGTGCTATATCTCTTGCTTTGGTTTTTGCCTTACTCTGCGCAAAATTTCCAGAAACGGGTGGTCCTCACGTTTATGTAAAGCATGCTTTTGGCCCTGCTGCAGCTTTCTTTGTTGGTTGGACGTATTGGGTGATCTCATGGGTTAGCACGACAGCAGTAATCGTTGCAAGTATTGGCTATCTTACTTCGCTTTTTCATGGAGATATTCAAAATATACGCTTATTTTTAGAAATACTATTATTTACGATCATTACACTAATAAATTTAAGAGGTGTCACTGCTGCTGGATGTGTTGAGCTTTTATTGATGACTGTCAAAATTACCGCACTGCTTGCTATACCAGTAACAGCGTTGTTTTTCTTTGATAGGAATAATTTTATCATAAGTGAGGAAATATCAACCCTCACGATGTCTCAAGTCCTTGCTCGCTCTACACTACTCACTCTATGGTGTTTTATTGGACTTGAATCAGCAACAGCACCTGCAGGATCAGTCAACGATCCAGCCAAGACTATACCAAGAGCCATAGTGCTTGGCACAATCTCTGTTGCAGTTATATATTTCATTAATAGCCTTGCAATCATGGGATTGATAAACGGCAATGATCTAGTTAATTCAAAAGCGCCGTATGTTGACGCAATAAAAATTATGTTTCCTGGTAATTGGCATTTGATCATTTCTATTGTTGCTTTTATTGTTTGTGTTGGCAGTTTAAATGCTTGGGTACTAGCTAGTGGACAAGTGGCCCTTGGCCTTGCAGAAGATAAACTGATGCCACAGTTCTTTGCTAAAAGAAACAAGCACGGTTCTCCTTTCTGGGGCATAACAATCAGCTCCGTTGGCACTTCAGTTCTACTAATTCTCACTTCAAGCAACAATTTTGCTAAACAGATCACATCAATTATCGACTTTTCTGTAGTTTCATTTTTATTTGTTTACCTTGCATGCAGTCTTGCTTTTCTCAAGGTTATTATAAAGGAGAAAAACTATTACAAATTTTTAATTGGCAGTATAGCAACAACCTTTTGCTGCTGGGTAATATTTGAAACTTCTGTGAATACCTTGCTGATCGCAAGCTTATTCACCGCAAGTGGCATACCCATTTATTTATTTTGGTACTGCAGAGCTCCTGCACAATAAAATAGAGTTTAACGACTTTTCTTATTGTCCACTTGTTCAACATTACCCTTCTCAAGTTTACTATCTACTTCTTTTGCGTGTTCATCATCTACACTAGTCTCATCTTTTATCTTACTGGAGTGACCTGCTTGCGATTTTTCATATGCTTCCATGTTGTCATATATAGGGTTACTGATGATTTCTATTTTTTCAGGTGTGAAAATCCTTGCTAAAAATCTCCCTATTATTGGTATTGATCTTAAGAAATCTCTTAGCTTTGAAGATTCTTGTCTTTTATTTAGGAACTGTTGGTCTATTTTAAGGTTTTTTACACCATATTTTTTATCATCAAAATTTATTGCAGGCTTTCTTTTTTTCGAAAGAACATTTTGAGCCTTTAATCCATTGGTTCTTTCAGGCTCTTGAGGTGTAGACATTGCAGGTTTAACCTTAGTTTCATTGTATTCTTTATTCATCTTTCACTTTATTATGTAATATTACTAATATTGCATAATAATAGCTAAACTACAATTAATTGCAAGGTAAAAATATTAAAACAATTGTAAATTTTATCAGTAAAAATATAATAGAACTTTAAAGTTAGAGGTTCATCTATATGGGATACAAAATTGCTGTTATTGGAGCAACCGGAAGAGTAGGGCGTGAGGTATTAAGCACGCTTGCTGAGTTTCAAGATGAGGCAATAGATTCTGTAATTGCACTTGCATCGAAAAAATCAGAAGGGAAGAAGGTGAGTTTTGGTGACAAAGAGTTAACAGTTTTATGCCTTGAGGATTATGACTTCGTTGGAACTAATGTAGCCATTTTCTGTGCTGGATATCATGTTTCTGAAAAGTATGTACCAATTGCAACACAGGCTGGATGCATCGTGATAGATAACAGTTCCCATTTTAGAATGAAAGAAGGTGTGCCACTCATTATTCCGGAGATTAATAAAGAAAAAATTATGGAATATAAAAACCACAACATAATATCCAACCCAAACTGTACTACAATACAGATGCTGCTAGTACTACATCTATTACACCAGAAAGCAAAAATAAAGAGAATCGTTGCTTCAACTTATCAATCAACTTCTGGCGCAGGCAAAGCAGCAATGGATGAGCTCTATGACCAGACAAAAAAAATCTTCATGAATGAGACTAAAAAGCCCGAGATATTCTCCAAGCAAATAGCGTTTAATTGCATTCCCCATGTAGGGAAATTCATGGAGAATGGTTCTACAGAAGAGGAATGGAAAATGCAAGAGGAGACAAAAAAAATTTTAGAGGAAGATATAAAAGTTACTGCAACTTGTGTAAGAGTACCCGTCTTTATCGGTCACGCTATGGCAGTAAATGTAGAATTTGATCAACATATCACTGAAGAACAAACTCGTGAAGTGCTAAGTGAAGCCGAAGATAGTGGAGTTTTAGTGTACAACAGGCGTGAAGACGGTGAATACATCACTCAAATTGATGTTGTACAGGAGAATGCTGTATATGTATCGCGTATTAGAAGAGACAATACTGTTGAACACGGATTAAATATGTGGATAGTGGCTGATAATCTGCGCAAAGGCGCAGCATTAAATATAGTGCAGATTCTTGAGATTTTGATAAGAGAGTATTAAGTGCATATAGAGTGCACGTACGTTGTAATTCGAAGGAAATTTGTATACCACATGGCAGCATGTGACGCAAAAACCATGAGAGCTACAAAAACTTCCTTGACAAACTCCGCCACCTCCCTTATCATGAAACTGAAGCTAATTATTTATCTTCTCTGTACAGATTGAATGACAAAAAAACTCAACGTATCTGGTGTCTCATGTTTAATTTTTTGCACTATGTGCGCTCTATGTCTTTATCAAATTTCTAGGTTTTTACCTATACAAGCTGAAATACGCTTAAAAGCGTTTAAGACAGTAAAAGACGTCAAATAGACAAGGGAGAATTTGAATACTAGCCACCCTAGGGTTTCTTTGCCTTTTTTCCACTTAGTAAATTTCTTAACGTTTATAATTTGGGTTAGTCGCATTTAAAAGCGGCTGAATCGTAGCGTTTAGAATAAAAAACGCCAATATTTTGAAGTACATATAAATAACTAGTTAACCACGGGGCTTCTTTTCCCTTTTTTAAATTAGTTAATTTCTTAATATTTATAGCTAAAAGAGCCCAAGAGAGGTCAGTGCTCCTTTTTTTGTCATCCCAGTGCGTGACACTGGGATCTAGGAAACTTAACTGCAAGTAATGCATTGGGTTTTGTGAACATGGGTTTTGCGTTATAGAATGAAACACTTTTGGTGAATTTGTAAAGAGAACTAGATCCCAGTGTCACGCACTGGGATGACAGGAGAAGGTACTGACCATCATAAAGTGAACCAGTGTCAGCTACTTGGATGACACCCTCATAAAGTGAAATGAGATCCCGCTAACACGTAGCGGGATGACGAGAAAGGGGCTACTCAGATGACAACAAAGGGGCTACTTGAATGACATCCTTCCTGGTGTGCTCAAATAACAATGTTCGTACAAATACGTGCTAGAGTGACACCGTTTACTATGTAACATCTCATCATATCACAATGTTCGTACAGTTGTGGCGGAATGACGTAGAAAAACTATTAACTTAAATCTATATTGACATGTCCCATTTTACGCTTATCTCTAACCTCTTTTTTCCCATATATGGTTAAACTAGCTTTTTCGTTGCTCAAATACTTATGAGAATCATATATATCGTTACCTATTATATTTTTCGTCATACAAGGAAAGCGTAATACTACTTCCTGCATAGGTAGCCCGCATATTATCCTAACCAGCTGTTCAAATTGACTAACGTTACATGCATCCAAGCTCCAGTGGCAAGAATTGTGAGGTCTTGGAGCTAGTTCATTAACTAACAATTCGTTATCTTTAGTAACAAAAAATTCAATAGCCAGAATTCCTATTACATCGAGCGCATTTGCTATTTTCTTTGCAGATCGTTGTACCTCTTGAGTTAATTTGCTATCTATTTTAGCTGGCACTGTTGAAGTATCAAGTATTCCATCAACGTGGTAATTTTCTGCTATAGGAAAAAAAGCTACTTTACCGTTTTTATCTCTTGCAACGACTATTGAAACCTCTTTCAGTAAATCAACACTTGCTTCAAGAATGTACTCTGTATTCCAATCAAAGGAAGCGAATTGCTTCACTTCAGAATCATTCTCAAGCACATATTGCCCTTTTCCATCGTAACCCATTTCTGTTGTTTTCAGCCTTGTTGGATAGCCAAAAGTTCTACTGCTTTTCAGTAGCTCATTATAATTTTGTATACTTTTGTATTCAGCAGTTTTTATACTCAAGCTTCTAATGAAATCTTTCTCTCTAAGCCTATTTTGCGCAATGTGTAACGCTTTTTTACCCGGATAAAAATTTACATCGATATCAATTGCACTACATGGAATATTTTCAGACTCAATAGTGACCAAATCCATACTCTGTGCAAAAGATTCAAGCGCTTTCTTATCAGAGAAATCTGCTATTGTGAAATCATCAGCAACAGAGCAAGCAGGATCGTCCTTAGCACTGGCAAAAACATGTGTTTTTTGTCCAAGTTTTGTTGCAGCGATAGCAGTCATTTTACCCAATTGTCCACTACCTATTATTCCTATTACTTTTTTGCTAAGCGCATCTGGTTCGTTCATACTATAAATTGATATTTCCTAATTAAAGTATACTTGAAAAATCTATGAAAAAAGTATATAATTAAGATACTATCTTTTTATCATGAATATTCTATAATGATAGAGTACACACTAACTACCAACTTTGTTGAAGTTACAGTTTTACCAATTTATATTGAAGAGCAATCCATTCCTTATGAAAATTGCTATATATGGATGTATAACGTTAAGATAAAAAACAAAAGCCAATCAACTATTCAATTATTAAGTCGTCATTGGCAAATAATAGATTATAAGGGAAAAATAAATGAAATTGCCGGAGTTGGTGTTATCGGAGAACAACCTGTGATAAAATCTGGAGAGGTATTTAAATACACAAGTGGAACATACTTAAATGCACCGTCAGGAATAATGCAGGGTAAGTATGAATTTCTGAATGAAGAAAGCATAAAAATTTTTGAGGTTATGATACCACCCTTTTCTTTGGATAGTCCATACGTCAAAACTAGACCCCATTAACTATCAAAATAGTTTATTTGTAACCGTTCACTGTTAGACTGCATTCTGTGATTTTTAGCAAAACATGATCTTTCATTTGAGCTTTCTTCAATTTAAAATAAATACAGAAACTAGCTATCTTCAAAAATATGGTTGAATAATTGTTAATAACAGTGTATAATTATTAATATTTTCAAGCATTTTTGCCATGGCTCTTTCAAAATTTCTCGATCCTCGCAATGATTTGTGTTTCAAAAAAATCTTTGGAACGGAAAAAATAAGAATATCCTGATCCACTTTTTGAACGATATTTTAGGGTTTACTGAGATAAATGCAATACAAGAAGTTGAGTTTCTTAGCACTATTATGGATCCCGAAGTTGCCTCTGATAAACAAAGTATTGTTGATGTTCTCTGCAAGGATTCTCACGGAAATAGATATATAGCAGAAATGCAGCTCGCTAGAGACAAGGGCTTCGAAAAACGCGCTCAATTATATGCCGCTAAAGCCTACTCAAGACAATTAGATAAATCTGGCAACTACATTGATTTAAAGAAAGTCTTCTTTATTGCTATATCAAATTGTAACTTACTTCCTGAAGAAGTTGATTATATTTCTACTCACAATATACTTGATATAAAAACTAACGGCCATTACTTAAAAGATTTTCAATTTATCTTTATAGAATTGCCCAAATTTTCAAAAAGTAAAGTAGAGCAGTTAGAAAGTATAGTAGAAAGGTGGTGTTTCTTTTTTAAATACGCAGAAGAAACAACAGAAGAGGACTTAAAAGAGATAGCAGAAAAAGCGCCAATAATAAAGCTAGCATATGATGAATTAGACAAGTTTCGTTGGAATGAAAAAGATTTAGTAGCTTACGAAGAAAGAATAATGGATCTACGGAAAGAAGAAGCCATTCTTGAATACAGACTTGATCTTGCTGAAGAGAAAGGTATACAAAAAGGTATAGAGAAAGGAAAAATTGAAGGGAAAATTGAAGTCGCAAAAGCAATGCTGGCTAATAATGTTGATGTCAACACTATTGTCAAGTTTACTGGCCTTTCTATTAGTGAGATTGAAGAATTAAGTGGAAATCTGTGAACGGTTACCTATATGTTTTTGCTGGCAAAAATTCTCTAATGGTCTTAAATAAAACTTTAAGTGAGTGATTGTCAGACATGTTGTGCTCTGCTGATTTCATCAAGTATACTTCAACATCGGTTGACTTAATTTTTTCAGCTAAATTCAATGAAGTTTGATAAGGAACATCTTTATCATTGATGCTATGCAATAAACGCACAGGACAGTTTATATCTATTGCTTCTCTGTTTAAAAGAAGGTTCTTTTTGCCATCTTCGATCAAATTTTTAGTTATTTTGTATGTACAATGCTCTAAAGTAAAATCTATTACACCTTTAGAACCTAGTTCTTCTTTTTGCTTGCCTGACAATTGCTTGAATATCAAATCTTCAGTAAAATCAGGAGCAGACGATATGCCGATTAATGCTGCAATTTTTTCTGGAAATTGAAGGGCAATGAGCAGCATCAGCCATCCTCCCATACTTGAACCTATAATTATTTGTTTATCACTAGTTAATTCACTTATCACTTTAGCACAATTTTCTTGCCAATCACTTATCATGTAATCAATAAAATCACCACTTGAATGACCGTGACCAAAATAATCAAATAGCACAAGTGCTATATCGTTTTCTTGGCAAAATTTGTAAATAGCAGTTGCTTTAGTTCCATCCATATTAGATGCAAATCCACCGAAAAAAACTACAGAAGCTTTCTTTCCTTGTAGCTTTCGATATGCTATGTGACCATTATTTCCATCATTACAATAATCCATACTACTTTGGCAAAGCAACCTGGTTATCACTCAATTGACGCAAATAACTAACTAGATCTGCAATTTCTTGTGGATTGGAAATACCTGCAAATGCCATACGCGTACCTTTTATATAGGCTTTTGGGTTCTTTAAGAAAGCAAATAGCTCCTCATACCCCCATTTTCCACCTCTTTCAAGCACTGCTTTTGAGTAATTGAATGAGTTACCAAGATGAGCCTTTTTGTTTCCAAATACGTTCCATAAGTTTGGTCCTACTTTATTCATTCCACCTTTCTCAAAACTATGGCAGGCTATACATTTCTTCGCTGCTGACTTGCCTTTTTCAAAGCTAGCATTCTGCATGAGTGCTCCAATATCGAGCGCCACTTGCTCGATTTTTTGCTGGAACTCATTGTTACCAGCAGCTACTATCGTTTGGTGTTCAATCTTATATTCCTCTGGACTATACAGCATATCAACTACGTTGCTGACTATCATAATGATTAGCCCAGAAAGTAAAATCGATGCTGCAATCTTATTAAGCTCCATAGTTAATTTTTATCAATTAATGTTGCTTAAATTATGCAAATATTTTCGCAAATAGCAACCAATTACCTTGAAGCTCGCTAAAGATGAGAGTCTCTAGCTACAAATATTAAGAAATTTACCAAATAAAAAAAAAGGCAAAAGAAGCCTCGTGGTTATTATCCGCTTTAAAATATTGGCGTTTTTTATGTTTTAAACGCTTGACAAGCGAGATTAAGCTGCTTTTAATTGCAACTAACCTACGCTGCAAATGTTTAAGAAATTTACTAAGCAGAAAAAAAGACAAAGAATCTACGAGTTAGCTAGTCTTTTACTATCTCTATCGAGTATTGGCATTTTTTGATGTCTTGTAACGCTTTATAAGCGCGTTCAGCTTATTTAGATAAAAATCTAGATGTAGATGAAGTTTTGTAAAGACATACAGTATCTATATACTGCAAAAAATTAAACATAAGACGCTGATACATTAAGTAATCCTTACCTTTTAATCTGCAGATTGGCGAAAGCAAATACAATAGCTTCAGTTTCATGATAAGGGGACTGGCGGAGTTTGTCAAGTGGTTTTTGTAGCTCTCATGGCTTTTGGATTCTAACGTCACACGCTGGGATGATACCAGTTGTTACTCAAACAACAGTTATGCAAGAGATCTGATTACATCTAAGCTAACAATGGACCACTAGATATATTACTAACTACGTTGACCTGACTCAATATTTTATTAGTGGGATTGAAATAATTTTCTATAAATTCCTTATATATAGCTGTTAATTTATGTATATCATTTACTAATACGCATTCGTTTATCTGATGTGCGGTTTTGTTGATTATACCAAATTCAATCACTGGACAAACATCTTTGATAAACGCAGCGTCAGATGTGCCACCACTTGTGCTCAGCACAGCATCAATACTGGTAACTTTATTTATCGCATCAAGCATAATATCAGTATTTCTATCAGGAGTAGAGAGGAAAACGTCCCTGCTGCTATGCATAGAAAGTTTATAATCGTTAGTTACACTGGAGCATATTTCATCAATCAGCTTATATAAGCCGTCAGGTGTTTGTGTATCGTTATATCGAATGTTAAAACGTGTAGTTGCTGAACTAGGTATTAGATTGCTAGTATTATTTCCAACATCGATAGTAGTAACTTCGCAATGTGAAGGCTGAAAATATTTATTACCATGATCAAAAATAGTATTTTTTACCTTACTCAATATCGATATTACCTTATATATTGGATTATCTGCTAGGTCTGGGTAGGCAACGTGTCCTTGTTTTCCATGGCAAATTAATTCAAATGTTACAGAACCTCTTCTGCCTATTTTTATGGTATCACCTAATTTCTCACTACTGGTTGGTTCGGCAACTACACAAAAATCTATCTTTTTTTGCTTACTTTTCATCCATTCCAAAACTGCCTTTGTTCCATATTCTTCCGTGCTTTCTTCAGCACTGGTAATCAATGCACTTATCGAACCATTAAATTGAAACTTTTCTGCAATTAAATTTGCCATAGCAGCAATAAATGCAGCTATTCCGCTTTTCATATCAGCTGCTCCTCTTCCATATAGCATTCCATCTCTAACTTCTGGATTAAATGGACCAAATGCCCAATCTTTTAACTGACCCGGTGGTACAACATCAACATGCCCAGCAAAGCACAAATTTGGTACTCCATTTATATATTTCGCATAAAGATTTTTAACTTTAGTTCCATCATCACCAAATTCTAAAATCTCACAGTCAAAGCCACTTTTCTTGAAGATTGTTGCTATATGCTCTATTGCCCCGCTGTCCCTTGGTGTTATACTCTCAAAAGAGATCAATTTCTTAGTTAGCTCTACAGGGTCAATTTTCATGTCAATCTTAAAATACTTATATTGCTATATTGTAAACACTCTATGCACTATTTAAAACAAATATTACATCAAGCCGAACAAACTTTTCTAAGGGAAGTAATAACAGATTACCACCTTGCTGATGATATCTATAAAATATGCACACGACACGGAAATGACATCTTTCTAGTTGCAGATGAAAATACAGCAAAACTTTTAAACAAAAACGTATTTAATAAAATTTCTCACTTAATTATCCCGAGCAATACCATTAGGCCTCTTGCAAAACCTCATATCATTTCGGATGCTCCCTACATTTTATCATCCCAGTCCTCCGAGACTGGGATCCAGGAAAAAAAATCAGCGTCACGCGCTGGAATGACACCAACCATGGGTACTAATCTTTCACTTGCCTCTCTTGAGACCATAAATCTAGTTAGAAACAAAGCAAAAGACAGTGACTTAATAGTTGCATTTGGTAGCGGCACCGTTAACGACATCTGCAAATATGCAAGCTACCTCGAGAAAAAAGATTATATATCGTTCCCAACAGCCGCTTCCATGAATGGATATACATCCGCAAATGCTTCAATATTAGTAAATGGATACAAAAAATCGTTCAAAGCACATCTTCCAAGAGCGATATATATAGATATAGACATACTTACCAATGCACCACTGCGCATCACATTAAGCGGATTTGCAGATTTCATTTGCCGTTCGACAGTTCAGGCTGACTGGCTACTATCTCATTTGTTGCTTGGCACAGAATACAATGAATTACCTTTTACACTTGTTCGCGATTTGGAGCAAATTTTGCTAAGAGAGTATACGGCGCTTACTAAAAGAAGTAGAAAAGTGGTCCTATTACTTATGGAAGTTCTACTAATTTCAGGACTTGGAATGGTAATATCAAAAGGCAGCTATTCTGCAAGCCAAGGAGAGCATATGATAGCTCACGCAATGGAAATGGTAACAAGAGATCATTCCTCACTACATGGCGAAAAAATTGCTGTTACGACGATTACCATGGCTAATTTGCAGGAAAAGATATTATCAATACAAAACCCGATTATCAACCCGACCACTTTAGATGTAAAACATATAACTCAGTGCTTTGATAATATCGAATTTGTAAGAACTTTTGAACAGAAGCAAATTATGCAGCAAAAAATCCAAGAGATTATTTGTAAAGAATGGACTAATATTTCCAATTTAATTAAGCAAAATTTACTACCTGCAAAATACCTGCAAAAAATATTTGAAGATCTATCAATTCCGCACTTACCAGAGCACCTCAGTTGGAATAAAGAACAATATTGTAAAGTGGTCGATCTTGCGTTTGCAACAAGAGATAGATTCACCTTTCTTGACTTAGCTAATTGCATAGAAGAAAGTTAAGTTTTGTAGTGAAATTCTATCATTTAAAGAGATCATAGGCCAAAAGCTAAACCCTTTTCACACTCTCTTATCCATTGTCCTCTAAACTGTACACCTAAGTGGATATACAACTGAAAGTAACCATTCCAAGTAGCTGACACCGGGTCGCACTACTTCACCAATAGCACTATCTTGCTAAACATAGTTTAGTTTGAGTGGCTGAGGAGGGACTTGAACCCCCGACCAAGAGATTATGATCCTCCTGCTCTACCAACTGAGCTACTCAGCCTAATTGAAAACCTTGCTATATATGTGACCTACATGCTTTGTATAATATTTCAAATCAAACAAAGATTCAAGTTTTTCCGAGTTAATAACCTTAAGTAAAGGTTTATCTTGTTTCAATTCGGCCAGAAAATCACTGTTGTTTTGTTTCACTTTCATTGCATTGCTCTGAACAATTTTATACGCCTCTTCCCTCGCCAAACCACTATTTACTAACTCAAGCAATACACGCTGTGAGAAAACTAAACCTTTTGAAGAATTTAAGTTCTTTTCAATGTTTTCCTTACTGATTACCAATTTATCTATCAAATCTGTTAATCGCACTAAAGCAAAATCCATTGTTATACAAGCATCAGGAGCAATGCATCTTTCCACAGACGAGTGTGATATATCACGTTCGTGCCACAATGCAACATTTTCTAACGCAGGAAAAACATAACTGCGTATTAAACGTGAGAGTCCCGTCAGATTTTCACTTAAAATAGGATTACATTTGTGTGGCATAGCAGAGCTTCCCTTCTGCCCAATGGAAAAATGCTCAGAAATTTCGCCGATTTCAGTTCTTTGCAAATGACGAATTTCAATTGCAATATTTTCTATTGAGCTTGCAATCACTCCCAAAATCGAAAAGAACATGGCATGTCTATCACGAGGAATGACTTGAGACGATATGGTTTCAGGTATGAGTCCCATTTCTTTCGCTACATACTCTTCAACAAACGGGTCAACATTTGCAAAATTACCTACTGCACCTGATATTTTACAAATTGAGATCTCTTTTTGCGCGCTAATTAATCTCTGATAATTGCGTTTAAATTCAGCATAAAATCTAGCAAATTTTAATCCAAGAGTTGTTGGTTCTGCATGCATTCCATGACTGCGCCCAACACAAACAATATCTTTATAGTCCTCAGCTTTTTTTTTCAATACTGCAAGTAAATTTTTTAGATTCCCGAGTAAAATATCACATGACTCTTTCAACTGCACCGCAAGGCATGTATCCAAAACATCAGAACTTGTCATTCCATAGTGGAGGTAACGAACATCAACTCCCGCTTTTTCAGCAACATATGTCAGAAAAGCTATAACATCATGTTTTACAATGGATTCAATTTCGTTGATACGTTCAATATCAAATTCAATAGCACCAGAGAGCTTCTGAGCAACACTATTTGGAATCACTCCTAACTCTGCTTGAGCTTCACACGCTAATTTTTCTATTTTAAGCCATATATTAAATTTATTATTTTCCTCCCAAATGGCAGACATTTCTTTTTGGCTATAGCGCGGGATCATTAAATGACCCCCGTCTTATCTTTGAACATGCTAGATCCCAGTGTCACGCACTGGGATGACACCAGCTTAGCCATGGCAGACATTTCTTTACGGCTATAACGAGGGATCATCTTTAATCAGCTTCACCACCATCAGTAGCTTCTTTATTCGCACCTTGCCCTGCCTCTTGTTGCTCAGACTTCTGATTTTGCAACTTTACTTGCCTTAATTCATGCGCATCTGTTTCGGATTTCACGACGTATATAGTAATTGGTACTACTACTTCACTATGTAATTCTACGTTTACTTGGTATTCACCCAAGTTTTTGATGCTTATTCCACCAAAAGATAAACTACGATGATCTATCGCATGTCCTTCTTGTAGTAAAACTTTCGCAATTTCACGTGTTGTTACAGAACCAAAAATTTTACCATCCTCTGAAGCTTGCTTTATCAATACTACAAACTTATCATGTAGTGACAATGCAAGCTCTTTTGCTACATTTAATCTTTTTATATTCTCTTCCTCCAGCAATAAACGTTGTTCTTCTAGTTTTGCTAAATTCTCCTTGGTAGCCTTCACCGCTTTTCTTTGTGGAAAAAGAAAATTACGTGCATAACCTGGTTTAACTTTGAAAACTTCACCAAGCTTACCTAAAGTCCTTATATTTTCCTTTAAAATTATCAACATAAATTACCTAAACTTTTTTAGTACAGTAAGGAACAAGAGCTAAAAAACGTGCCCTTATGACTGCTAAGCGTAACTTCCTTTGTTTTTTTGCACATACGCCTGTTAACCTTCTAGGTAATATCCTACCATAGTCAGAGGTAAACTTGGATAATAAATCTGTATTCTTATAATCTATGTCTTCATCTTTAGACGTAGCAAGAGGGCAAACTTTAGAACGCCTAAAGCCAGTCCTATTATTTACAGATATGTAGGAATTATTAAAACTATTTCGTCTTTTCATCATTATGCGTTTTGCTCCTCAATTTGTTTATTCATCATATAAGATTTACCTTCAAAAAATTTATCAACCTGCACAGACAAGTGGCGAATAACGTTCTCATTAAGTTTCATTCTACGCACAAATTCATCCAGAATGCTTGCAGTAGAACTTATGCATATTATACAATAATGACCGCTCTTCATCTTATTTATTGGATATGCAAAATCCAAAAGACCCCAATGTTCATACTTGATTAATCCCGATGCTTCAATGTTTTCCAAAAGCATCTCCAATGCTTTGCTCGATTGAGTTGGACCGTTTATTCTAAAATCTTTCAAAATATCTTGAAAAATCTTTATTAGATGTTCTGAAATATTTCTCTTCAAAGCATTTACTGCATTATGGATAAACGCACTTTTAGTAATTTGCTCACTGCCTCCTAGAAATTTTATAAAATCTTGCGTTATTCCTAAATCTTTTAGGTCATCTTTCAACTCTTTATCGATTTTTGACTTCACTTCTTTCAAATTTGAAAGATCTTCTTCCAATTCAACCCATAAAATTTTTGTAAGATCTTCCAAGAAATCAGAGTAAGCAACTAGACCTTCTTTAATGTTTTCAGCATGCGTTTCTAACTCTTGTTTTGTAAGCGTACTATTTTGCCTTTCCATAAGACTCTTGATCTTCTGGAAAATAACATCTGCTTTAATATTTTTCAATGAAACAGCTAGCTCTTGGACCATCTCCTCTACTTCTTGCTGTAACAATCCTTGTTGTGCTATAAAAGTAAATTCATAAAGATTCACTATATCTTCCTTTAATACCGATTAAACACTTCATTATATAAAGCTTTTTTATATAAGCAAGTTATTTGTATTAATTTCTATGCCTTTAATCCAGCTTAAGTTAGATATTTCATAAATAACTTGAGGAGCAATTGAGTATGCACCTGGTAATAAGATGCTCACTTTATGTTTTTCGAGAAGAAGTTTTAGCATTATTTTGGTTCTGCCTTTATCTTTCAATATTGCATTTAATTCCATAGAGGCTTTTTGCGAATCCGTGCACTCAGTGGTGAGAACTAATTCCTTTATTGTAGAAGTGATTCCTTTTGTAAACTCAGATATATCCTTGCCTGCTAATCTTGTCGTATTTTCCGAAGCTTCAAGATCAATTATCACAAATGTTCCTGGTGAAAATAAATCTCTTTTTTCTTCTATTATTTCATTATTATAAAATGCTATTTCAGAAACGTTATGGGGATCAGAAAGTGTGAGTATAACAAACCTTCCACGCTCTGAAGTTCTCATACGTGCATTTAATATTACCCCAGCAGTTTTTGCTGTTCTATTTTCTCCGATAAACCCAATATTTAACTTTTCCAGAAGAATTCTAAATTTTTCAAGTGGATGATTAGTTAAATAAAATCCTAGTGAAAATAACTCATGCTCTAATTTTTCCTCTTCATCAAAATTTTCCACATTCTCAAATTTCGGTTTGAGGACATCAAGACTACCAAACAAAGCAGCTTGACTTGATTCCCTATCCTGTTTGTTTTTATTTGCAAAGTAAATCAGCATGTCCATTGACTCATATAGCTGCTTTCTGTTCTTATGCACGCTATCGAATGCCCCGGATTTAATTAGGCTTTCTAGCGCTCTCTTATTTATTATATGACCTGAATTTTGAATGAATTCCCATATGTCCTTATAAGCGCTTGAACGTGTGTTCACTATTCCTTCTGCTATAGAAAAACCAACATTCCTCAAGGCAGCAATACCATAACGTATGCACTCACCCTCTATTAAGAATTCAGCTTGAGACTTGTTTATATCAGGTGGAAGAACGGTAACGCCACTAAACTTTGCTGCATGATAAAATAAATTCAGTTTATCTCTATCATCAATATTTAGATTCATTAGTGCTGTAAAAAATTCTAATGGATAATTAGCTTTAAGGTAAGCCGTTTGATAAGATATAACCGCATATGCAGCTGCGTGAGATTTATTAAATCCATAACCAGCAAATTTTGCAACAAGGTCAAAGATATAACTTGCCCTGTCATAATCAACGCCATTCTTTGTTGCCCCTTGGATGAAAAGTTCACGTTGTTTATCCATCTCTTCCTTAATTTTCTTACCCATGGCACGTCTCAGCAGATCTGCTTCCGCTAAGCTATACCCGGAAAGAATACGGGCTATTTCCATCACCTGCTCCTGGTAGATTATTACCCCAAATGTTTCTTTTAACACTCCTTCAAGTAACGGATGAATATAATCTGGCTTTTCAAGTCCATGCTTTCTTGCAACATAAGTTGGAATGTTATCCATAGGTCCTGGACGATAAAGGGAAATTAAAGCGATAATATCTTCAATGCAATCTGGCTTTAATTTGATTAAAGCTTTTCTCATTCCCGAACTTTCAAGCTGGAACACTCCAATTGAATCACCGCTAGAGAGCATCTCATAGGTTTTTTGATCATTCAAAGGAACTGAAGAAATATCGATCTTTTTTTCATCACGATTAATTAAACGACATACATGATCTATTAGTGTTAGCGTACCAAGTCCAAGAAAATCAAATTTTATTAACCCAGCTTTCTCCACATATTTCATGCTGTATTGAGTGATTGGCAGAGCCGAATTTGGATCATAATAGACGGGAACAAAATTTTCTAATTTTTGATCGCATATTACAATTCCAGCAGCATGAGTTGAAACGTGACGATATATTCCTTCGAGCTTTAGTGATATATCAAGAAGCTTTGCAATTACCTCATCACTATCTCGTTCTTTCTGCAGGTTTTGATCAAACTCTATCGCTTGTGATAAAGTTACAGGATTTACTGGATTAAATGGAACCATTTTAGATATTTTATCCACTTGAGAGTAAGGCATTTGCAATACTCTACCAACATCACGCAATACTGCCCTTGCTTGCAATTTTCCAAAAGTGATTATTTGAGCAACATAACCGTACTTTTTCTGAACATAATCAATAACCAGGTCCCTTTTCTCTTGGCAGAAATCGATATCAAAGTCAGGCATCGATACACGATCAGGATTCAAAAATCTTTCAAATATTAGGCCAAACTTTATTGGGTCAAGGTCTGTAATCTGTAAGCCCCAAGCAACAATTGATCCAGCACCAGAGCCTCTTCCTGGACCAACTGGAATGCTATTTGCTTTGCTCCAACGAATGAAATCAGAAACTATCAAAAAGTAGCCAGCGTAGTTCATCGAAGTTATTACGCTTAGTTCGTAATTCAGCCGATCGTAGTATTGTTTAAGGTCTATATCTGTCTCATTCGCAATGCGGAATTCTAATCCTGCAACTGCCTGCTCCCTCAGTTCTTCATTCTCAGTTTTATTTTCTCGACAAGGAAATTTAGGCAAGATAGGCTGCCTGCTTCTTGGCATGTAAGAGCACCGCTTAGCTATCACTAAAGTGTTATGAATTGCTTCGGGAATGTCGCTGAACAGTTCCTCCATTTCTGCCACAGATTTGAAGTAATGCTCGGTAGTTAACTTCTTTCTGTTATTCTCCAGGGCATAACTCCCCTCCGATATGCACGTTAATATGTCATAAGCCTCATAATCAGACCTATTTGGAAAAAACACATCGTTCGTTGCAACCAGTGGTACATTGCGCTGATAAGCAAAATCTATTAAAGCTTCTTCAAGCTCTAGCTCTTTATTCAGCCCATGACGCTGCAATTCAACATATAAATGACCATCGAATGCTGAAAGCAGTTTTTCAACCATTTCTTTATCTTGCCCCAACAATAGTTGAGCCAAACATCCACCGGTTAAAGCGATCAGACCCATACTTAAATTCAATAGCTCATCAAAATCAACGTAAGGAATATCGCTGTTATTCTTGCGCTTTTTAAAAGACTCACTCACCAAAGTGACTAAATTAGTGTACCCTTGCTCATTTTTTGCAAGCAATAATATAGGTAAATTTTGTTCTGAATGTTTAACTATAATATTGCATCCTATTATTAGCTGTATTCCCCTACTTGCTGCATATTCTGAAAATTCGAGCGAGCCAAACAAGTTGCCTGAATCAGTAATTGCAACCGCTGGCATTTTGTTCTGCAAACAAAAGCTAATCAGCTCCTCAATTTTAACCGAGCTTTCAAGCAGCGAATAAACACTATGAACACGTAAGTGTATGAACATAAAAAACTTTAGATCAACAAAAAAGGATAACATTAATTTACTCATGAGAACATAATTTTCATGAGAACAAAAGCCTATAAGATTTCTCAAATCTAAGGTTAAGATACAAAAAACTTCCTTGACAAACTCCGCCAGCCCCCTTATCATGGCAGTGAAGCTATTGTATTTGCTTTCGCCAATCTGCAGATTAAAAGGTAAGGATTACTTAATGTATTGGCGTCTTATGTTCAATTTTTTGCAGTATATAGGTACTGTATGTCTTTACAAAACTTCATCTACATCTAGATTTTTATCTAAATAAGCTGAACGCGCTTACAAAGCGTTACAAGACATCAAAAAATGCCAATACTCGACAAAGATAGTAAAGGACTAGCTAACTCGGGGATTCTTTGTCTTTTTTTCTGCTTGGTAAATTTCTTAAACATTTGCAGCGCAGGTTAGTTGCAATTAAAAGCAGCTAAATCTTGCTTATCAAGCGTTTAAAACATAAAAAACGCCAATATTTTAAAGCAGATAATAACCCCAGGGCTTCTTTTGCCTTTTTTTTCGTTTGGTAAATTTCTTAAATATTTATGGCTAACATGAACTGGGCAGGAAGGTGTCATTCCAGTGCTCCTTTTTTTGTTATCCCAGTGCCCAGACACTGGGATCCAACTAAGTTAGTGAGTGTAAAAGTAGCTAACCTTACGTTAAAACACAACGTTCTTGATGAGATTGCATAAAAACTGGATTGTATATTAAATCAAAGTCGCAAGACTATAATGAGCAAGGAGTGATACTGTCAATTGGATTGATTGATAGAAATCGTAGGCATCTCAGTACACTCCTAGCTTTAAAAAATGGAGTACGAACGGTAGGAGGATCTAAAAGATCGAATCACAATCCTGTACAGCATTTACATTATTATTTGATTATATTTATAGGTACAAAAATGGCTAGAACAGTTTTTGTGGGTATTGATGTTTCAAAAGAAACACTTGATATCTCAATCAACAATAAACATCAGCGTATAGAAAATGCAGAGAGAGCTATATCTGAGTTTATAAAGTCGAAAATGGCTAACGTATTTGTTAAGTTATGTGTAGTAGAATCCACAGGAGGTTATGAGAAACTTGTAATAAAATTGTTACAAGAACATAACATAGCTGTTCACAGAGCTCACCCAAATCGGGTATGCATTTGCAAAAGCCTGCAACCACTTTGCAAAAACAGATAAATTAGATGCAAAATTACTAGAAAAATATGCTGAATTTATCACAAAAAATGACGAAGTAATAGAATACATAGTTTCACAAAAGCAAGAAGAACTAAAAGAGCTAAGAGCAGTTGAGCGCAATCTAAACGATGAAGTTCATGCAAATAAGTGTCGTTTGCATAAGGTTACAGGAAAAGCCAGGGAATATATAGAAAAACAGATAGAATTTGCAAAAAAACAATTAGAGCAAATTAGGCAAGACATAGAAGATATAATAAACTCTGATCCTGATTTGAAGGAAAAAAGCAAACTGCTAACTAGCTATAAAGGTGTTGGACGGAAAACCGCAAGTATCCTACTCATAGAGGTACCTGAACTTGGTAGGTTAGATAATAAGGAAATAGCTTGTCTAGTTGGAGTTGCACCAAAAACTAGTGAAAGCGGAAGGAAAGTGAGCAAGGCCCAAGTCATAGGTGGCAGATTTTATGCTCGAAAAGCATTATACATGTCTGCTGTGGTTGCAATGCGTCATAATAAAAAAATGAAAGTATTTTACCAGCGTTTAGTTGACTCTGGCAAAGTCGCTTTAGTTGCTGTAATGAGAAAAATCATCATTTGTTTAAATGCTATGATAAAAAACAATAATTTTTATCTTGATGTTTAAGACGGTAGATTCCTTACATCATAGAGGCACTGCCATTATAGAGTGAACCAGTGTCTGGGCACTGGGATGACAAAAAAAGGAGCACTGGGATGACATCATAGGGGCGCTGGAATGACACCATCACAGAGTGAACCAGCGTCATACACACATCCCTTTGGTGACAATGTTTGTTGATGCAAGATTATACCTTGAAACAATTAAGTTTTAATGCTATTAAATCGTTGTAAATTTTGTCTCTGTGGTAGCTTTATGAATGTTGAAAGTAAGAAAATACATGATACTAAAATAAAATTACCAATATTTCTTGATTATCAATCTACTACTAAAGTGGATCCCCGTGTTTTGGAGGTAATGATACCTTATTTTGGTGAGTTCAGTAATGCACACTCTCGCAGCCATTCATTTGGTTGGACTGCTGAAGAAGCAGTGGAAAAAGCAAGGAAACACATCGCTGATCTGGTGAACGCAGATAGCAAAGAAATTATCTTTACCTCAGGTGCAACTGAGTCAAATAATACAGCAATCAAGGGCATTGCTCACTTTTACAAAAATAAAGGAAATCATATAATAACTGTCTGCACGGAGCATAAGTGTGTTCTGGATTCTTGTCGGCATCTGGAAAATGAAGGCTTTAAAGTTACATATTTGCCTGTTAAGCAAAACGGAATTATAGATTTATCAAAGCTTGAGGAAGCAATTACTGATAAAACAATCCTGGTTTCAGTGATGATGGTAAATAATGAAATCGGGGTAATTCAGCCTGTAAAGGAGATTGGTAAAATATGCAGAAAGCATAATATATTTTTCCATACAGATGCAGCTCAAAGCTTTGGGAAAGTTCCAATTGATGTTAATGAGATGTGCATTGATCTTATGAGTCTCTCTAGCCACAAAATTTATGGACCTATGGGAATAGGCGCATTATATGTCCGTAGAAAGAATCCTCGTGTTAGGCTGATACCATTGATTAGTGGTGGTGGACAAGAAAGAGGTATGCGTTCTGGAACAGTTCCAACACCTCTTGCAGTTGGTTTTGGTGAAGCGGCACGTATTGCTAAAGAAGAAATGGAAACAGAAGCAAGCAAATTGGAAGGACTGAGAGATATTTTGTACAATAAGATAAAAGAAGCATTTCCTGATATCGTTTTAAATGGTGATTATGAAAATAGAATTCCTGGCAACCTAAACTTGAGCTTTCCCTATGTTGAGGGTGAGTCTCTCATCATGGCAATCAAGGATTTAGCAGTAAGTTCTGGTTCTGCGTGCACGTCTGCGTCTCTTGAGCCTTCCTATGTCATACGGTCGCTAAATAATGGCCACGACCTTGAGCATTCATCAATTAGATTTGGCCTAGGCCGATTTACAACTAAAGAAGAAGTTTTGTACGCAGCAGATCTTGTTGCTAAAAATATTGGCCGACTGAGAGAAATGAGCCCACTTTGGGAGATGGTACAAGAAGGAGTAGATTTGAACACCGTGAAATGGGACTTTCATTAAATATATCCATTCAGCCAGTCCAACTGCAAATGCACTTTGAAATTACTCTGTAGTCATTCACACTTAATTCTGCAATTCTTTGATCTCATTCATGGAGAGGCCAGTAAACTTAACAATAGTGTTGATATCAACATTATTAGCCAGCATTGCTTTTGCGACTTCAATTTTCCCTTCCTCTTTACCAATTTTTTTACCTTTTTCAGTAGCAAGATCAAGTCTGTATTCAAGAATGGCTTCTTCTTTGCGTAGATCCATTATTCTTTTTTCGTAAGCTACTAAATCTTTTTCGTTCCAACGAAACTTATCAACATATACATTAACTATAATCTGTATACCGCTACACAGTTAGAAGTATTTTTTGATTTTACAATACAGCTTGAGATTCAATTTTTATAATTTTCTTGTTGACTAGCCAGAAGGTTGTAAGTTGGAAATGTGATATAAAAAGAAGCAAGAAGAAAGATAACTCTATAAAAATGTGGTTATCGCCAGGCTTGAGCAACCGTAAGACGGTAGTATTATAACATACGTAGATATCAAGGTACTCAAGCCTATCCTTCGAGACGTTTGAATAGTTGTTTGGGACATATATATGCACCCGTTTACAATCTTAAATTTTAACTTAAACTCTCGAGGTTCTTTATGGTTACATCTTATCAAAATTTTATTGGCATTGATATCGGAAAACTTGAATTTTTTACTGCAGTTAATGAACAAAAAGGTGTCATCAAATTTGACAATAGTTGTGTTGGTTGGAAACAACTCTACCAAAAATTTTCAAATATCTTGCCCAACTCCATGGTAATTTTAGAAGCTACAGGAGGTTATGAGCTTGGCTTATTGTATTTTCTTATTGATAGAAACATTGCTGTGCATCGTGCTAATACTCGTCAAGTTAAAAACTTCATTCTATCTCATGGAACTTTGGCAAAGACCGACAGTCTTGATGCAAAAGCGCTTGCCCAATATGGTTCTGAGCGTTGTGGACATTTGCAGCTATTTACACCTATCTCAAAAGAACAAACCACCTTGTTTGCACTTTGTCAGCGTCGTGACGATATTACGAAAATGCTTGTTCAAGAGAAGAATAGGCTAAAAACTCCTGGAAATGATTACATTAAGGAAAGTTGTCAACAAGCTATTGAATTCCTCAACAACCAGGTAGAAAAGCTTGATCAAGCTATACAAAAAATAGTCAATGAAAATCCTGAATTGCAACGATGCCAAAAAATTCTTGAAACAGTCCCTGGAATAGGTAGAAAAACCTCTCAATGTTTATTGTGTCTCATACCGGAACTTGGTTCTTTAAATAAAAGGCAAATTGCAAGCCTTGCAGGTGTTGCGCCTCATCCTAAGGAAAGTGGTAAAGCTATTGGCTACCGAAGGATTATAGGTGGAAGAAGTAACGTTCGTTCAAAGCTTTTTACAGCTGCCATGGCTGCTACAAGGTCCAAATCTGCACTTAGTGCCTTTTATTCTAAGCTTATTGAAAGTGGTAAGAAGAAGATGGTGGCTATAACAGCTCTAATGCGTAAAATAATAGTGATTGCTAATGCAAGGCTTAAAGAAGCAGTTAATTTGCATATTTAAAAATTTACATAGCAATAACTGAAATTGGTTAATGAATATGCGCTTTTAATGTGTGTGGACGCGCATATTCATTAACCAATTTCAGTTATTGCTGTGGTGGCTGTTTGATACAAAATTCTGTTTCTATAACAAATGGGTTTTTATTGCCCATATGAAGTTGCAAAATTACAAATAAAAAATTTTTAAAAAAACATAGTTGATATTCATATTGCAAACACAATTGCGGAGAGGATAAGTCTCAAAAAAGACATGATACAAACAATTTATGATACATCTAAAGATATTCCTGTAAGCGATATTTTCGAAGTAACACCATCAACTCTCCTTGGTTTGTGTAAGACAAATATAATTAAAAGCTCATTAACTGAACAAATAAGCTGCTAGGCAGGTTTAGGGATTTATTTTAAAACTTTTGGCATTCGGCGCCTTGATGCTTTACCACAACGCTTTTGTTAAAATCTGTCATCTGGAAAATGATAGTTTTTCAAATTGTCGGTAAATCTAAGTCAGTTTAGCTATATATAGGATGACAGAAATTGTTTGTATTAGCTATATTCAAAAGCTCTATTGATATTTTGCAATATTTGTGATAAAATAATAGCTTAAGGTTGAGAGTAAAAATTTATGAGTGAAGCTCAAGGTCCAAATATTGCAGAATGGCAAGCACAGCAGCAACACCAAGAAGCCGCTGGTGAGAAAAGTGGTTTTGGTCTTGGTCATAGTGACTCTGTTTCAACAGTCGTAGATGGAATGAAATGGTTGTTCAACTTTCATGAAGGAGCAATTGCTGCTTATAATAATGTGTTTGAAAGTTTGGTAAGTGGCAGTAGTTTAGTAACACTGTTTGGAAAATCAGGTAATATGTTTGGCATAAAATTTCTTGAAAGCCTTGGAGAACATTTTTCAGGTGGATGTGGGGAAGATATGCCATCAGAAGGAATGGATATGGCTCATGGTGATGAGGGACCTCGCTCAGATGATTACCCTCATGCCAATAATGAAGTGGCTCATAATGCTGATGGTTTGCAAGACATGCATGATTCAGGTGATCACCATGGTCAATCTTTTTCACCTGGTCCTTCACCATCTGTTGGCGATGACCACGGACATGAACTTGGTTAAACGCTTAAAAACTGCTGAGTAGTATGCGAGAAGACCTAATAAGAAAAGTTGCTATTGTTGTGAGTTTGTCTTAGTGAAAAAGGTTTCGGTTTTAGGATCAACAGGAAGTGTTGGAAAAAAGACTGTAGATTTGCTCTCAAGGAGAAAAGAAGAATACCAAGTGGAAGCACTAAGTGCCCATTCAGACTTTGCTCTACTGGTACACCAAGCAAAACTGCTGAATGCAAAATACGTTGCTATCTCCGATGAAAGGTTTTACAAAGATTTAAGAGAAAACCTACTTGGTACAGATGTAAAAATAGCAATTGGCGCTACAAATATTGCTACCATACCTGTTGATCTCTCAGTTGTTGCAATAATTGGCATTGCAGGCCTTGAACCAGTTATGCACATCATAGAAAGCGGTACTAAAGTCATTGCACTAGCAAACAAAGAAAGCATTGTTTGCGGTGGAAAGTTATTACTCAAAAAAGCTAAAGAAAAAAACGTACAAATAATCCCTATCGACTCTGAACACAACGCAATTTTTCAAGCTTTGCAAAATGACGACAAATGCGTAGAAAAGATCATACTTACTGTTTCTGGTGGACCATTCTTAAACTATAGTTCTGAGCAATTAAGAAATGTCACCATAGATCAGGCGCTTAGTCACCCCACTTGGAATATGGGAAGGAAAATCTCAGTTGATAGTGCGACAATGATGAATAAGGCACTAGAGATAATAGAAGCACATAACTTGTTTAACATCAGCCCGGATAAAATTGAAGCAATAGTGCATCCTGAGTCAATAGTACATGGAATTGTAACTTATAAGGATGGGTTCAACTTTGCTGTGCTTGCAGAAACTGACATGGCAATTCCTATTTCATATGCTTTGTCTTGGCCGGAAAGATCAGCTTTAAATCGTAAATTAGATTTAACAAAGCAAGGAAAATTGACCTTTCAAGAACCAGACCATAAGCGTTTTCCTGCGCTAAAGCTTAGCATGGCAGTGTTAAACTCTTCTGCTCCACAAACAAACAGTATTGTGCTCAATGCTGCAAATGAAATAGCTGTTAATGAATTTTTGAAGTCACGGATTGGCTTTTTAAAAATAGTAGAGGTAGTGGAATCAACAATGGAAAGTTTTGATAGTTACACTGATATTAATTCACTATCTGATATAATAAATATTGATTGTGAAAGTCGTATTATTGCTAATAAAATTGTTGAAAGTAAAGTTGTTGCGTATAGCTAGAGTAATGTAACCAGACTGCATTCTGTGATTTGAGCAAAACACGATCTTTCATTTGAGCTTTCTTCAATTTAAAATAAATACAGAAACTAGCTATCTTCAAAAATATGGTTAAATAATTGTATCCGTTCAGGCAATGGCGTCAACTTAAGGGATGTTAAGGAGTAAAATACTACAAGAGACAGCACTTTTGTTTCTATTTTATTTCAACAAAAAAGTTTAAAATGTGTCATTTTTAGGTGAGGCATGCAAAAAGGAAAAGATCTTATCTTACAAATTAAAAATGCAATATACTCGAAAACTTTTCAGAAAATCCATTGTGTTGGAAAAAACAGTTTTACACGAACAAGAAAACTTCCTTTTTCGACAGTATTTTCTATGATTTTAAAGTTAGTTAAAAAAAGTTTGGGAATAGAATGTGAACTTATGGAGCCGTTGACATGTAAAACTCCACCCTCAAAGCAAGCTTTTTCTAAAGCAAGGTATAAGATTTGCCATACAGGCTTTCAAGAATTTAAGCATCCGAACAGCCTATCAGGATGAACCTGAGTATGGAACTTGGAGAGGCTATAGACTTATTGCAGCAGATGGTTCTGGTATGAGATTACCCAGCTCTGAGGAAATTGCCCAGACACTGGGATTCAGGAAAATTGATTGTAAACGAGCAAACATTTTCGATAAAATTACCGAAAAGCTGGATTCCAGTGTCAAGCACTGGAATGACACCCTCCTGATAGGACCAAATCACAATGTTCGTACAGTTGTGGGTTTAGCACCCCTTCAATTCCCAAACATCCCTCCCACATTAGAATTATTAAGTTCACTCAAAAGAGGAGCACTTGGAGAAGTATCCTGAAGATAGCTTCTTACCGCTCCTTTAGCCTTCTCAATATTATCTGATTCTTTCTCATGCTTCATATGAAAAGCTAAACCACAGCAAAACATACGAGAGAATTAACGCCAAGGATAACTAAACCCCACACTGGTAACATTGGATAAACAGCACAAGCTACCAAAGCCGCTAAAGAAACAGCGCCAACCGCAAATTCTATATTCCTAAGCATCTTAAGCTTATTATCAAGATAATCTATTTTTTCTTCTTTTCTAGCCGCTTTTCTGCTGCTGTTATACCAAAAACACATACCAGCATGGAAAGCAACACACACAACTGCAGCTACCATACCTAAAACTAATAGCTTTCTACTGTCTCCCGAGTCTTTTTTCTTATCTTCTCTGCTTTGATGGCTACCACTACTGAAACCAGGGTTATTTATAACTGTAGTATGACCACCAAACAGGCTGCGAAGTAGTAAATAATCCCAAAAATCTAAACCTCTATCATTGTGTACATGTACGTGTGTAACCTGAGGGCCTGTAGGTTGCCTGTTATTCCCTGCGTTATATTGATTATTTCTGCTTTCTGTATTGCGTCTATTAGTTGAGTTTAGACGTGTATGCTCTTTATACGCCTCTGCAAATGTATCCTCGTCCCAAGTTAAATTCCGTGTATTGTTAAAATACCGCAAAAACTCTTTAACATCACTGTTACCACCTGATTTCTTTATATAGGCTAACGCATACCTTTTTAAAACACTATCACTTGCTACCATAAATACCCTCTTAAGTTAAGACTAAATGAATAAATACTTATTATGACAAAGTAACGTCTTCTTGTCAAATCAACCATAACTTAATACCCAGTTAATATCCTTTCCACCAGCTCTTTTACTGTCGGTACGTAGCCATTCTCATAAAACGGATCTTGCTTAAATTTGTACACATTGTGCCCGGAAAACATGAGTTCATTTTCAATATCGCCGTCATGTATAATGTTTTGCAGTGTTTTTTGTATACAAAAACTCCGTGGATCTGGCTTTCGTCCTGTTGAATGGTCGCCGTGATCCTTCCAATTGCTAAACAAACAATGACTTAAGCATCCCATACAATTGATTTGATCTTGTCTTATCTCTGCAAATTTGCCTGACGTCACAAAAATAACAGTTGTATCTGGAGTTTTCATTGCTTCTGTATACCCTGCTTTAGTCCATGTATTTGCCAGCTCTTTGTCTTTTGAAGTAAGGTAGATCTTCCTACCTCTGCTACCAATTGCAAATTCACTACTAAATTCTTCGCTGGCATTTTCTGAAAACTTTATTTGACGTGAATTCCGTTTCTGCAACTCACGTATGAAGTTATTTTTTACTGCAGATGAGTAAAACCCTGTTGGACTGAATTTATTTAAAAATACATCACCTTCTTCTAAAGTGAGTAGCTTCTTTTTCCACTCTGCAGAAATTGGGCTTTCTTTCGTCAAAAGTGGACGAGTGCCAAACTGAAAAGCTATTGGTCCAATTTGCAGATTGTCAAACCAATATTCCCAATCTTTCAAATGCCACACTCCTCCTGCCATAACAATTGGTTTTTCTGAAAGACCGATCTCGTTCATGAAAGATCTAAGCTCTGCAACTCTTTCAAATGGAGCCTGTGGTAGCTCTGGGTCTTCACTGTTACTGAGTCCATTGTGCCCTCCAGCAAGCCATGGATCTTCATACACTACTCCACCAAGCAAATAGGAAGATATTCTTTGGTAAGTACGCTTCCATAATGCTTTAAAAGCACGCACCGATGAGACAATAGGGTAATAATAAACCTGATATTTAGCTGCAATCTCTCCAAGCCTATAAGGCATACCAGCACCGCAGGTAATACCATGAACTAAGCCTTTTGCTTTTTCTAATATGCCATGAAGCACGCGTTCTGCTGCTCCCATCTCCCAAAGCACATTCATATGTATTATTCCATGACCTTTTGATATTTCATTCGCTATTTTTGCCTGACTGATTCCAGCTTTAATACTATACTCAATCAATTCACTGTGTTTTTCATTTCTTGTTTTGCCTTTGTAAATCAGCGGCACTAACTCACCATTATCATCAATAAGCTTAGCATTTGCACCAGAGAACGTACCCACAGCATCTGCTGCAGCAAATGCTCCACTTGACCTTCCATCACTGATTGCAATGCCTTTGCCGCCCTCAATGATTGGCCACACTTCCTTTCCTGAAATTACTATCTTTTTTATCTTATTTTTCAAAACTTCCTCGCAATCTTTCACTCTATTTTACTTAATTACTAAAAAAATAATAGCTGTTTATTTTTTCTTATATCATCAGAGCCTCCGCATAGCCAAATTTGGGTTTTGAGTAGACACAGCAGCTACTGTAATATAGTTTCGAAAGAAGTCTAATGTATTTTGCTATATGATCATAGGTCTAACAGGCGGAATTGGGGTAGGAAAGAGCTTTGTAGCTAATTGCTTTCAAGAGTTTGGTGCTGCTGTGTTTGATGCTGATTCTGTTGTACACCAACTTTATAAAGTGGATAAAAGCATAATAAGTTATGCAGAAAAAAATTTTCCTGGAGTGGTAGTAAATTGTGAAATAGGTAGAACAGTACTGTCTAAATATTTCTTAGCCTACGATGAAAATTGGAAACAATTTCAATCTTTGGTTCACTCTGCTGTGCTGCGTGAATTAGAATTTTTTATTGCCAAGGAAAAAAAGATCGATAGAAAGCTTTTAGTTTTAGATGTGCCACTTCTATTAGAAACAAAATTTCATTCATACTGTGACCTTATTATTTTTATCTATGCAGATAGCGTTGTGCAAGCTCAAAGACTTAACGAACGCAACATAGATAAAGAAAAGCTAAATTTAATCTTCAATGTTCAGTTATCTATTGAGGAGAAAAGGAAGATGAGTGACTTTATTATCGACACCAGTGTAAGCAAAGAGTATGTTTTTTCTCAAGTAAAAGATATAGTGGATTCATTAAACCTAAACACGTAGCTCTACGTCATACCGCCGCAGTATCTCTTGGCCGCTAACAAGCAGCGGGATGACGAGGTTATCTTCATACTGCCGCGAACCGCCATACCGCCGCGGTATCTCTAGATCCCGCTAACAAGCAGCGGAATGACGATTGTCGATAAATCTAAGTTACTTTAGCAACAGTTATTCTCCACCAAATTACTCCGAATTTTAGTTGTATTATTTGCGGATTTCACTGCTGAAATCTCAAATTTTGAGCTTGTGTTCAAAAATGATTCAACTGACCTGCCAAAAAAATCGTATCTCCACCCCTTGAATAGTTTATCTATCTGCCCAGATATTGACCCGGTTAACTCATCTTTTGAAGAAACTAATTTCCTTGATATGTTACTTTCTTTACATTTATTATCTAAAATAATTGAGAGTATATCGAATACAGATTTGTCATAATTATTCGGTAAGATGTTGTTTTGCTGCATCCAATTTTTTTCATTTTCATTAAAAATATTCACAAACTCTAGTAAATCTGCATCTTTTATATTTTTTGCATTCCTCTTGAGATCATCTAAAATCTCATCAACATGCTCTACATTTTTTTCAATAAAACCAGCTATTACAGCATTATTAATTACTTTATTACGATTCATATTATAGCGCTGTGCTAAGGTCTCTTGCCATTCACTAACTGCTTTAACAGTTAATACCAATCTTGGATTTGCTTCATAATTAAATTTAATTCTCTTCCATGCATCTTTTGGACTATGTAAATACTTATTTATATTAACTATTGATTCCATCTCTTCTTGAAACCAACACATCCTATTATTTTCTTCAAGTTTATTGCACAATATTTGGTATAAGTCATATAGGTGTACCACGTCGTTTATTGCATAGTCTAACTGATCCTCGGACAACGGACGCCTTAACCAATCTGAATTTTTAGCTTTAATTTTATCCAGCACTACTCCTTGATATTGCTCTACTACTTTTGAGTAACCAATAAAGTCATAATAATAATGACAAAACATAGCGGCAACTTGGGTATCAAAAATGGGAGTGGGAATACATTTAAACACAGTGAGTAAGGATTCTATATCCTGCCTGCAGCTATGAAACACTTTGGTTATCCCCTGATTTAGCATTATTTTCTTAATGAATGATAAATCAATTTCTGGCACTAATGCGTCTACAATAAAACTCTTCTCTCCGTAAGAAATTTGAATTAACGATAATTTTGGGTAGTAGGTTAAATTATTTCTAATGAACTCCGTGTCAACTGCTATAAATTTCGGCTTTTTTGCTATTAATTCTTCACACGTATCTTCCAGCTCTGATGTTGTACTAATTAGCATATATTTTTCACTTGGTGGTTCTACTTTATCTGACCTTACCCAGAAAAAGTGGAGAGAAAGTTAAGACGTTTTTGTCATGAGAATGATGCATCAAATTGTGCAGGAATGCAATAATTAATAGTAGAATGCCTACGTTGTTTGTTATAAAAGATTTCTATGTATTCAAATATGGCAGTTCTGGTTTGTTGAGCGAGAAGTATCAATAAGCAGCTCCCTTTTGAGTGAACTTTTCTGCAACAGAGTTATCGTAACAACATCCCTTATGGCTCATGCTGGAAATGATGTTTTTTGTATTCAATAGAAATTGGTAATTTTGAGAGGTATACTGTGAACCTTGATCGCTATGTAACAGCAGATTTTTATCGGGTTTGCGCTTATTAACGGCCATCAATAAAGAGTCAATAACCAATTGTTTATTTATTGAGCTACTCATTGACCAGCCAACTACCATACGTGAATATAGGTCAATTATTGCTGCCAACAACCTTCCTTAGTTTTTATATAAGTAATATCGTTTACCCAAACTTTATTTGGCTGATCAGTGGTGAATTTTTGATCCAATGTGTTCGGAGCCACAACTCGGTTGCTTATTTGCTGTTTTTTATTTTTGAACCTTCGTCTAAGTTTGGCTTTAATGCCATTTTCTTGCATAACACTTTGTACTGTTTTGATGTTATAATTTTTGCCTAAAGCTTTTAATTCAGCGTGAATTTTAGGGATCTGCATTTGGATGCTTTTTTTGAACATCTGCTTTTATTTGCTGATTCTCTACTGCTTATTTTCCTTGTAGTCCACTTATAGTGGCAACTAGCAGATACATTCAAAACCCTACATAGTTCCTGTATTTTATAGCAATTTCTATATAAAAGAATACTTTACTCTTTTTGTTTGGTCAGGGCTTTTTTTTTAATGTCTCTTTCTCTTGTTACTCTTGCTAGTTCTTTTTTTAGATCAAATCTTTCTTTGTCATAAGGAGCCTTTGTCTGGAAATGCGTATGCTTCTGACATTTTTCCATCATATTTTCTTACCCATTTACTTAACATACTGCCATCTATGCCTAGATCTTTTGCTATTTTTGTACTTCTGTTTCTTTAACCAGCTTAACAGCTTCTAATTTGAATCCTGCTGTATATTCCCTTCTATTTGCCATATTTTGAAAAAACGTTTTATTTTACTCCAAAAACATCTTAACTTTCTCTCTACTTTTTCTGGGTAAGGTCAGAGTATCCACTTTAACCTCTCTAAATTTGCTCATAACCTCTTAACTTGACGCGTATGACTCCCTACTTGGATGACAGATAGTAGTGCGAAAGCCTCTTACAACTTACTTTTAATTAGTCTAACCCATGCGTGCCAATCCCTCTCACCAAGATTGCTTTCAAAAGATAGGAGATCCTTTACAGCTTTTGAGCAAATTTCTTCACTTGGAATTGATAACTCCCTATTCATTGCTAACGTTAAACATTGAGTTTTGCACGCTCGTTCTAAATGATACGTGTAAAACATTGCTTCTTGTATAGTCCGACCACACGTTATAGATCCATGATTGCACATTAACATGACAAAATTTTCTTTCAGATCAGCTATTAACCTCTTTCCTTCTGTATTGCTAAGTGCTAGGGAATTATAATTATGGTAAGAGACTTTATTGTAAAAGTGCAGTGCCCATTGACTTATTGGAAGTAGCCCATCTTTTAGAGAAGAAACTGCTACAATAGAAGGTGTATGCAGGTGAAAAATTGCTTGAATGTCTTTCCTTGCTTGATACCGAGAGGTGAGTATATGTATGATCATCCAGTTTAAGGTAAGACAAAATCTGATAGGCATAGACTAGATCCCTTTTTACTCTGCTCTTTGTTAACAACACAATCCTCTGTTAGAATCTTCTGAAGATTTATACACGAAAAAAGGCTTGTAGTAAACTAATAAGTCTATGCCACTCTGTCTTGCTTTCTGAATACCAAACACTTTTGTGTTATAGCTTGCTTAAAAATAGTTATCGTTATTATAGAGTTTATATACAGAATTTATGTTTCTAAATTACATAATATCTTAACTATAAAAATAATTTTCTATGTAATATTTCATATGTTTTAAAGCTTTGTTTTTATGTTATTATAAATGTAAGTTTCAAGATTGAAAATAATATGGTAAATATTAACACAAAAAAACAGCCAGCAGGATTTTTCATATATCTCTCTGGTCTTTCAGGAAGTGGTAAACTTTCCACAGCAATAGAATTGTCCAATATGATAGACGCATTAATTGTAAATAGTAAGTTCTATAACAATGTTCAAGTTTGCCCTATATACAATGGTGTCTTTGAACGTGATCAAATACCTAAGGAAGTTCAAGATAGAATATATGACATTATGCAAATTATGCTTCAGGTAATAGAAAATTATCCGATTCACTCAAAAAATTACATATTTATTGATGGGTTGATGGAAAATAATGACCAGAACATGAGGATGTATGATTCAATAGTAAGGCTTAGTAAAAAAATGAACACAGAAATCCTTTCTGTGGTACTTAGGTGTGATCTACCGACATTACAAAAGCGTATTGCATTAAAAAGGCAAAGAAAAAATAGGAAGGTGACTAATGTAAATAGCATGATAGAGCAATATAGGATTAACAATTTATTTATACCACCGAGTGCCATAGAGATAGAAAATTCAGATATGAGTATAAAAGAAGTAGCTCAAGAGATAGTAAACCAGATGCACAGGCTTAGCCACATTGTATGTACGCGAAAGAATAGTCTATAATGATTTCATATACTGAGGCTCATTTAAATATAGAGCCTCGACTTCATTTAATTTTTGCTTGTTCTTCAGTCTATAATGAACCAATAGTCCTGCATGGCTAGCATTTAAATTGCAATCCATATGTGTAATGCAGTCACTGCTTGTAGCGTGACACTTGGATCCAGGGTCACGTGCTGCAGTTGGACCAGATAGCGGCAATAAATTGAAATCAAATAACTGCGTATAAAACCCTTGAGCATTTTTGATTATAGCTCTGATATTTTTTTTGCTATTCGTACAAAGCAAAGATATTGTGTAAGCTTGAACTTCCAGCGCATTAACTCCATATAATGGCTTATTTGTAGCAAGATTTATACCTTGTGCTGCTGATATACCAACTCTAATTCCAGTGAAACTTCCTGGTCCAACTACTACCGCTAAATGATCTATTTTATCATAATTATAATTGTGCTTATCAAACAAAGTATTCAGAATTTGAAAAAATGATTCTACATGATTGTTGCTGGCGGAATTGCGCTCTACAAAACAATTACCATCATAATCAACTATTGCTATTGAACTACCAGTACCTACAGTATCAATCGCTAAAATAGACATTACTTAAGCTTATCATAGAGTTTTGTAAACATCATAGTAAAGGCACCATTACCCATAACATTTGCTGAAGTGATTATTGGATCAAACACTATATACAAGGCTGTGATTAACGAAAGCATTTCTGGAGAAAATTTGAGGTATTTCTCAAGAATAGGTAGCATTACCATAATTCCTCCTGCCGGCACTGCAATGATAGCAAACTTAAATAACAAAAAATAGAGAAGAAAAGTTACATAGTCCGTTGTGGACAATAAATAACCAGAAGTAATTACCATTGATAATATTATAACAAAAAAGCAATCACCTACTAAATGGAAGCTAGCAGTTATTGGTATAACAGACGATGCTATATCAGGTTGCTTTACATTTTTTTTGCTTCCTTCAAGAGTAAGCGGCATATTTGCATTACTAGACATTGTGCTCATCGCAGTAATAAATGCCGGTATCATATTACCTATACTAGCTATCCAGCTTGTGATCTTGAATGAATTTGCTGCTCCATATAAGAGGAAAACATAAAGGTAGGTTGCAGATGCTATAATAATAAAAATTATTGAGTAATCCTTAAATATTATAGATAAAACTTGATCATGCTGCATTTTTAAAGCAAGCCCAAGTACAAATATTGGAATAATCGGCGTCAAAAACGTCTTCAAAATAAAGAGAGTTAAATCTAACATTTTGTTCGAAAGCTCTTTGCTTTTCTTAGGTAGCAGTATAGACACTACTATGCTGGACATAAATCCACAAGCAAGAGCATGAAAGTTAGAAAGGAGTAGCGGAAGCCTAAACGACCATAAAGGAACAATTGTTTCTTCATACGTTATATCTTGTATTGAATAAGTGTTTTGTATGATAAAATGCCCAACAGAATAAGCTATTAAACTTGAAGCCAGATTCGATAAGAAGATCATTATAATAAGTAACAATATAAACTTTATAGCTGACTGCTTAAGATTGTTAACACTGCTAAAGATTAACGCAAAAATAATAAATGACCAAAGAATGCAACTGAAGTGATGACCGTGAGTAAGATTAATAGTTGTAGCACGTTCTTATATACCAATGTCCTATGGACATATGTATGGTAAGTTAGTTGTTAAGTAAAGCAAAACTGCCTATTGCTACGAAACATTATGAAAGACAAGCAGCTTTTGTTACTCCCGCGCGTACTGCACGAATATTATCTATTAGATCCCAGTGCCTTGACTACTTCGATCCAGGAAAATTGATTATGCACTATACAACATTCTCGATCAAAAAACTGATTCCAGTGTCAGCTACTTGCATGACAAAGAAGAGTGAAATTAGCACTCACCTATTATTCGTGTCGTTTTCAGTAAAAGCCTCCTCCCATGTGCCTTGAGTTGCTGCACGACTATACTCTGTTACTCTATTTTCAAAGAAATTCGTATGTTCAACGCCATTTAGTATTTCATCGAGCCATGGAATAGGATTATCATTGACATCATATATGGACTCAAGACCTAATTGCATTAACCGTCTGTTTGCTACGTAGCGTATGTAATTGCGCACTTCTTCTGCGGATAGTCCTTCAACATCTCCTAAATCAAAGGCAAGCTTTATGAATTCGTCCTCAAGCTCAACAATAGTGCGGCATGCAGAATATAATTCCTCTTTAAACTCGTTGTCCCAAATTTCATTATTCTCTTTAATAAATGTATTAAATAACATAATAATTGAATTGGTGTGCAAAGTTTCATCACGGGCTGACCAGGCGATTATCTGCCCCATGCCTTTCATTTTTCCAAAGCGTTGGAAATTGAGCAAAATTGCAAACGATGCGAATAACTGCAACCCCTCGGTAAATGCACCAAACACTGCTAGAGTTTTAGCTACATGTTTTTTATCGTGTTTTTTGCTTTCCTCAAATTCCAGCATGTATTCATATTTCTTTCTCATAGCATCATACTTTAAAAATGCTTGATACTCGCTTTCTGGCATGCCAATTGTGTCTAAAAGATAAGAATAAGCTGCAATGTGTATGGTTTCCATATTGGAAAAACTTGCAAGCATCATGCATATTTCTGTTGGCTTAAATATATTTGAATAATGCCTCATGTAGCAGTTATTTACTTCAATGTCCGCTTGAGTAAAGAATCTAAAAATCTGAGTTAGTAGATTTTTCTCTACGTTTGAAAGTTTAGTTTTCCAATCCTTCACGTCATCAGCAAGCGGAACTTCCTCAGGTATCCAATGGATTCTTTGTTGCTGCAGCCACGCATCATACGCCCAAGGGTAATTAAAAGGTTTGTATATTGGATCTGCTTCTAACAATGACATAAGACACCTATTATTTTCTAAAGTAAATATTATATTAAGTGATATTGAGAATCGGTCAATTTAACTTTTTGAAATTTGACGGCAGGTAATTTATTAGTGTATTATAGCTTCAAGTAATTTATCAACAGAAATGCGAGTATTAATATCTTTTATTTTATTATTTACAGTGAGCTGCACACACACTATTCACAACCACGGAGCTCCTGGCATTAGTGTTGAATTGTGGAGCAAGATAAAAGCAGGTGACGATAAAGAAAAAGTGGTTCACACTTTAGGATCACCAACATTAGTATCAAAGTTCGATGACAATGTTTGGTACTATGTCTCATATAAAATTAAACAAGCTAACTTCTTAGGAAAAAAGAAGTATAGCAGTAAGTCTCTGCAAATTTCATTCGATCAGGACGGTAAAGTTGCAGAGACAAAAGAAACTGACATCTTAGAGAGATCTTTGGCTGTTCCTGATTGAAAATCTGCTGAGTACAGAGTTTTTCCCGCCCTTCTTTGTCATCCAAGAACCGTATTACGTCACCCCAGTGCCCAGACACTGGGATCTATTTTTTTTCTGGATGCCAGTGTCACGCACTGGCATGACAAGAAAGGAGCGCTGGAATGATAATGTGAAGTGTCTACTTCTGTCATCCAAGTAGCCTGACTACTTGGATGACAGAAGGTAATATAAGAGGTCTATTGTAAGATTTTACCCATTTAGAATAAAGTCTAGTGTTACTTCACGCCAAATGTGGTGGTGCTGAGTAGGCAAGCCAGTCAATGGGCTACATTTATATACTGCACGCATTGCATTATCTGCTATCGACCTGAAAAGTGGATTATTTCGATAGGAATCACTGTCTGCTACATCGGCCATAATTATCTCGCCTTGACTGGATAATAATAAGTTAATTTTTATATTAAAATTTTCTTTTAAAGCTATGCTTTCAGGAATGCTCCAGCATTTTGTAAGTTTGTCTCTTATAGAGTTAATAATTTCTGTTACAACTAATTCATCCTTTTTATTCTCAACGCTTTTTTCGTTTCCTATTTCATTTTTTGCCTCTCTAACATCCCTTCTTAGTTTCTTCCCTACACTTTTTTTTCTTTTTGGAACTGGAATGAATTCTTTACCCTCGTTAATAATGACTTCTTCTTGCATTTCGATAATTTGCCTCGGTTGTGCTACAACAGTGTGCTCAACTGTTTCTTTTTTCCTTTGTGGTATAGGAACAACTGACGTATCATTCGTTTGGGCTTTTGTTGAAGGTAACGAAAAAAGCAGAAAACAACATAAAGATGAAAAAAGAATGTAATTAGAATAGAAAAAACGCATATGTTAAGCAGTTTGTTTTACTGGTTTAAAGCTAATATTGCACATAAAGTCAATATATTTTAGTTGATGGACGAGTTTGAAGTAAATAAGGAATCCCTTCAAAGTTGCAGGCAAGCGAAAGATTGTCTTCTCGACAGACAAAGGAATTGTATAATGGATTAAAAGGAACCGTATGACAAAAATTATAGCAAAGGGATATACAGAATTTTTAGAGCAGTTGAAAGAACATATCGCTACTAGTCGTTATAAAGCAGCACTTGCAGTAAATAGTAAGCTTATTTTGCTTTAACCATATTGGTACAGAGATCCTAAAACGCCAAAAAGAACATGCCTGGGGAGCTAAGGTAATTGATCAATTAAGTAAGGATTTGAGAAGTACATTTCCAGAAATGAAAGGCTTTAGCACGAGAAATCTGAAGTATATGCGTAAGTTTGCCGAAGAATATCCTGATGTTGAATTTGTGCAGGAGCCTCTTGCACAATTAACTTGGTATCACAATATCACTCTTTTGGAAAAAATAGAAAGTCATGAAATAAGATTATTTTATGTAAAAAAAGCTATTGAACATGGCTGGTCACGTAACATTATGGTTATGCAGATAGAGCTTGGACTACATAAACGCCAAGGGAAAGCTATTACTAACTTTAAAGAAAAATTACCATCCTCTCAATCAGATTTAGCACATTATACATTAAAAGATCCGTATATTTTTGATTTTTTAAGTATAGGTAAGGATGCTCATGAAAGAGAAGTAGAAAAAGGACTCGTAGGACATATGGAAAAATTTCTGTTAGAACTCGGTGAAGGATTTGCTTTTGTTGGAAGATAATTTCATTTAGATGTTGGAGATGAAGACTTTTATATTGATTTATTATTCTACCATTTAAAATTACGTTGCTTTATAGTGATTGAGTTGAAAGATAATAAATTCAAACCAGAATACGCTGGAAAAATGAATTTTTATCTTTCTGCAGTGGATAATTTGCTAAAACACTCAACAGACCAGCCATCTATAGGATTAATTTTATGTAAATCAAAAAATAATGTACTGGCGGAATATACACTGCGAGACATGACAAAGCCAATAGGTCTTGCAGAATACCGAATAACTGAAAATCTACCAGAGAACATAAAAACAGCTTTACCGACGATAGAAGAATTAGAAGCTGAATTATCCAAAATTTCAGATGAGGAAAAGTAATGTTACTAAAATCATTCAAACAATTATTTAGCAAACCAAAAACCAAAAGCTCAGTATGAAATGCATCAGGCTCAGGAAGAAGAGTGGCAGCCAATAACTTACTCTCTCATAGCCTTGAAACTTTGGAAGCAAACAGTAACAGAGTAAGTGATTTTTATGGATTACAAGCTCTAGGTGTAATATCCTATAATATCATACGGTCAATATACTCTAAATGAGATGGAAAGATGAAGGCATCATTATAGCTGCTAAAAAATACGGCGATAAAAACTTAATTCTTTCTCTGTTTACAAAAAATCATGGAAAGCGCAGGGGATTAACTAAGCTAACAAACAATAGCAATTATAAGTTTCAGATAAGTAATTTATTACATGCAGAATGGAGTGCTAAGTTACCTGAAAATCTGGGTTTTTTAAAGTGCGAATTAATCGAATCTCCATTCCATCATTTCTTTCAAGATAAGTTAAAAAGCATTACTATTGTCTCTTTCTCCTCTATTTTAGAAAAAGTGCTTCCAGAAAGTGAACCCTGTGCCGTGCTGTATGACAATTTTCGATATTTCATCGATGTAATTCAACACAACAATCAGTCTTGGCAAAGCCATTATCTTAACTTAGAGCTTCTGCTTCTTACGCAATTGGGATTCAAGTTAGACTTATCCAAATGTGCTGTAACAGGTGTTAAGGAAAACTTACAATTTATTTCTCCAAAAACTGGTAGAGCAGTGTCAAAAAAAGCAGGAGATTATTATGCAGATAAACTCCTACCTTTTCCACAAATGTTGCATGATGTATACAATAATAACCTACAAAACAGCTACTCATTCCAAGAATTTCAGTTAGGACTGAAATTCACAGGATATTTTTTAAATAAGTATCTATTTTTGCAGTTAAACATGAAATTTCCAGAGCTGAGAAACCTCATGTTGTCGCTTTAACCTTAGTTATCATTTTTTTGAAATCATTTCAGAAATCTATAGCTAATCCAAGCAACACGTCATACCGCGATTCATTCGCGGTATCTCAGCATAGATTCTGCTAACGAGTAGCGGAATGACGGTTGTCGGTAAACTTAAGCCACTTTAGCTATAGCCAGTAACCACTATATTTCTACCACTGTTTTTTGCCTTATATAAATATTTGTCAGCACGTACTATAAATTTTTTAATATCGTCAAGGTCAGATCCTTGCATTTCTGCAATTCCAATGCTCACAGTTATGTTATGGATTGTATTTTTGTCCGCAAGTATAAAAGGTTCTTTAGCAATAATTTTTCGTATTCTCTCCGCAATAGTGTACGCATCTGATACATTGGTATCTGGCATTACAACAACAAACTCCTCACCACCAAACCTAGCTAATAAATCTGTCACTCTGATATTTTCAGAAATTCTTTTCTGTACTTGCTTTAAAAGTTCATCTCCAGCACTATGCCCAAAACTGTCATTCACCATCTTAAAATAGTCTATATCAAGTATCATAAGAGACAACCTTCTATCCTTTTCCACAGAGTCCTTAACAATGTTTCTTAAGTGTGCATCAAAATATCTTCTATTATAACAGTTAGTTAATGGGTCCTTTATAGACATTTCCGCATTATTAAATAAATTCATTCTTAAGGCATCTTGATATCTTTTGCGTTTTACTTGCGAATTAACCCTTGCTATTAACTCACCCTCATCCAAAGGTACTGTTAAATGATCATTAGCACCTACATCAAGTGCTTTTACTAAATTGTTTTTATCATAATCCTCAGAAAGAATCAGAATTGGTGTATAGCGTGTTTCTACTTTACTACGAAACTCAGAACACAAACGCAGGCCGTCAGTTTTTGAAAACTGCATATCAGAAATGATCAGGTCGTAATTATTCTTAATACCAACCTTTAATGCCTCCACTGGATCACTCAGTATTTTAATTGACCTAAAGCGGTGCTTTAGTACATTATATATCTGCTCTGCTTGAAAGACATCTTCATCTACAACAAGTATGTTAGCATCAAAAATCTGATTAGAATAATCCATAATACTGTTTTCTGCTACTCCGCCAATCTCAGCGTTGGTTTCTCCTCTTAAACGCAATTCATCTATAATCATTTTTAAGCGCGTGAGAGACTTGATCCTTGCAGATAAAGCAGTTTCGTCTATTGGTTTAGTCAGAAAATCATCTGCACCAGCATTAATGCCCTGTACTCTATCATGAGCGTCATGCAGCGCAGTTACCATAATTATTGGAATATGGGTTGTCAAGGGATCACTCTTTAGCTCCTTACAAACTTCAAAGCCATTCATTTTTGGCATCATAATATCGAGTAATATAATATCGGGCTGCTGTTTTGCTACTAAATCCATGGCTTCCTCACCATCATAGGCCACGATAACCGTATAGTACTCTGCTTTTAGTCGAGCTTCTAAAAGCTTAACATTACATAGTACATCATCTACTACTAGGATCTTTGCTGTCATTATCTTTGGATGTATTATCTATATCGTAAGCAGGATAAAGCTTACCATTTTTACCAACTATGTAATTTACTTTCTCAGTATTACATTCTTTATATAAGTCTTCAATTCCTGCGTCTTTCAATAACCTCCTAGCTTTTGATTTTATAATCATAAGACACTTATATGTATTCCTAATAAGATCAATAAATACAGGCACCTTATTTCTATCAAGAACAATTATGCTCACTAAAGCAACGACCGAAATTTCTGAAAGACCTATATTAAACATTTTTCCTATGAAGCAAGTACTTTAATCCTCCTGATTATAAATATTAATTTGCTTAAATCAAGTTTAGAAGCAACTATCTCATCTAAAAAACTATTATAACGTTCTATGTAGTCCTTATCATTACAAGCCCAGGTTTGAACCTTATCTTCGGGGTTATCAGTAGCTTTTATGACTTTAACAGCTAGCTTGTGATGGTAATTGCTTAAATCGTCCAATAAATCATTAACTAAGCTGCGATCCCAATAAGAAGAGCGGCTTTTCATCTTGATGGCAATTGTTCTAATCAGATCGAATCTTAACAGCGACTTTAACTCAAAGTATATTTTACCAGCATCAAGAATGGACAAAGATGTCTGTTCAGCAACAGATATAATGTCCAGTGCATAAGCAAGAACGCATAGATCAGCAACTTTTTTTGCTAGATCTTTATTTATATTAAGTTCTACTAAAGAAGTTGATCCATGGCTATAGACCTTTAATAGGTGTTCATCTAAAACATCAGTTAAGTTCTGGCCTAAAGTTTCAATTGCATCTTTAAATTTTGTAACATCATCCAACTCTACAAAGCTAAGCTTGCCAAGATTTTTCACTAACCAAAATGATACTCTGCCAATAAATTTCTGCACGTTCCTCACTATTTGTAAGTATGAGTTAACATCAATTTTTCCATCCAATTCATCAATTTTCTGCCACAGGCTGTTTAAATCATACAGGTGGTTAACAACAATATATATGTTAACCGCTTCTTGTACCTTAATTCCAGTGTTCTCAGCCAAATTATTGATGAATATACAGCCCATTCTATTCACTACATCATTTGCAATGCAAGTAGAGATAATTTCTCTACGAAGTTGGTGTTTTAATATGAAATCCTTAAACTTTGTTATCATCTTTTTAGGAAAATAACCTAGCAAGTAGTCATTAGATATAAGATCTTTTTCAGGCAGATCGGAATGTATAATTTCATTTTTTATTGCCGTTCTAGCATAAGACATTAGAATAGAAAGCTGAGGAGAACTGAAACCTTCTGCACCAGTTAACATCCTTGCTATCTCTTCTTCAGTTGGAAGAAATTCTACGCTTCGGTTTAACAGCCCAGATTTTTCTAAACTGAGCAGTAACCTGTGGTGCTGCTCCAATCTCTCTTTAGCTTGCAAACACTCAAGAAGTAATGCTTTTGTTTCAATTCTGTTGTGGTTCTCAAGTACTTTGGATGCAACTTCGTCCACCATACTTGCCAGTATTTCATTCCTTTTTTCTAAAGAAACACTCCCTGCTTTCATAGCTGAAACAAATGCAATCTTGATGTTAACTTCAAGGTCCGAACATATCACTCCGGCTGAATTATCAACAAAATCTGCATTGATATATCCACCTCTTTCAGCATATTCTATTCTTCCAAGCTGTGTGCATCCCAAATTTCCGCCTTCTATAAACATAGAAGCTCTAATATCTTTACCATTTACTCTTAACTCATCGTTTGCTTTGTCACCGACCATGCTATGATTTTCACTCTTTGCTTTAACAAACGTGCCAATTCCTCCATTCCATATGAAGTCCACTTCTGCTTTGAGTAGATATCTAATCAAATCACTTGGAGGTAGCATATCTTCTGTTATATCAAAGCATTTTTTTATTTCTTGAGAAATGTTTACTTGCTTGCTGCTACGCTCAAATACTCCTCCACCCTTAGAAATCAAATCTTTGTTATAATCCATCCAAGTTGAAAATGGTAACTCAAAGAGACGTTTACGCTCTGTGAAACTCTTTTCTGCACTAGGATTTGGATCAATAAAAATATGCATATGGTTAAATGCGCCGATTAAATGTATATTTTTTGAAAGCAGCATACCGTTTCCAAATAGATCGCCAGCCATATCTCCAATGCCAATAACAGTTACATCTTGGTAAATATCCTTATTCATTTTCCAAAAATGCCTCTGCGCTGCAATCCATGTACCTCTGGCTGTAATACCCATTTTTTTGTGATCATAACCTGCTGATCCACCAGATGCAAATGCATCGCCAAACCAAAAATTGTATTCAGAGGCTATTTGGTTTGCATAGTCAGAAAAAGAAGCAGTGCCTTTATCTGCTGCAACTACCAAGTATGGATCATCCTCATCATACCTAATCACATTCTCTGGTGGAATTATTTTGCCATTAACTACATTATCAGTAATGTCAAGCATTCCCCTGATAAAACTCTTATAGCATTCAACACCTTTCTCTCTTAAAATATCTTTGTCTTTATAAACTTGCTTAATTACAAACCCACCCTTTGCGCCAACAGGTACAATAACCGCATTTTTTGTCATCTGAGCTTTCATGAGCCCCAAAACTTCAGTGCGAAAATCTTCCGTCCTATCCGACCACCTTAAGCCACCACGGGCCAATTTCCCTCCTCTTAGATGTATTCCCTCAAAAAGATTTGAATAAATATACAATTCACGATATGGACGAGGATCAGGCAAACCATTTATTTTATTTGAGTCAAATTTTGTAGATAAATATGGTTTATCGTCTTGATAATAACTGGTCCTTAAAATAGCCATTATCAAGTTAAATATCGAGCGCAAAACGTAATCATGTGAAACATTGCTGATCTCTTTTAGAAGTTCCTCAATTTTTTCTATGAAAATGTCCGTGGTTTCTGCTCTATCAATGTCTATGCTAGGATCAAATCTTGCATGAAATAGTTGTATCAAATACTTTACTATTTTTGGATACTCTGAGACTACCTTTTGGATATATTCTGGATTGTAGTTAAATGACGTCTGCTTTAGGTAAGCACTTAACGCTCTAACCAGAAGCACTTCTTTCCACTCCAGTCCAGCAATAATGACCAAACTATTGAAATAATCATTTTTAATTTCCTTTCTAAACACTTTCACAAGTGTTATTTCAAATTGCTCTTTTAGAGTAATGTTGTCTATTAATTCATCGACTCTTGACAACACAAAATAGTGTATCCATATTCCGCCGTTAATTTCTATGTAATAGCCATTATGAGATAGAATCTTAGCTCCCAAATTCTTAGTAATTCTTAATATCTTCGATAATTCAAGACCTCCATTGCTCGAAGTGTAAACCTTTAATTGATAATTAAGATTATCACAAGTAAGTCTTAAATCGACCTCGCTAACTCCTTTTTTCCTCACTATCTCCAATTTTTTCATATCGTAATATGCGTCATGAGGTTCGAAACTCTCTTGATAGCTTATTGGAAATGCCTTGCAATAACGGATGAATATATCCTCAACAGTACTAAAAGTATTATATAAATTGTCTATAAAACGATCTTCCCACTTTTCCGTAATGTTCCTTAATTTGTTTTCGATACGCAAAACTTCGTCATCAGGAACACTAGCATTTTTGGTCTTTAGCACTACATGCAATTTCATCAAATCATATTCATTGATAATGTGATTGTTATAAATATCTGAACTTTCTGCACTTGTCTCATCCTTCAATGTGTCACGTATCTTGAACATTAGCCTAGCGCTAGCATAACGCATTGGTATCAGCACTATGCAACTAATAAAATCCCTTACTCTTCTTAAAAATAATCTGACCCTTGGCCTAATCGCAAGAGACATGATCGAAATGCAAATTTTAAATAATTCGTCTTCATTTGATTGGAATAATTCATCACAAGAGAATGCTTGTAAAATAGAAATTAAAGCTTTGTTATTGTGGCCCCCGGTTACAAACCCTGCATTTTTTTCTATAACTTTAACTTTATCTCTTATTATTGGAATAGTTCGAATATCTTGGACCTCCGCTACAGAAGTAAATAGCCCGAAAAAAACGCCGTTCCTTTACTACATTACCCTGGTCATCAAATTTTTTTACTCCTATACAATTCATGTATATACGCCGATGGACTATTGAGATTAGATCTGATCTCAATATGTATAGGGAATCAAGGTTTGCAGAAGGAATCAACGTACTTTGACCTACTCTTATCAGGCCAAGGTCCTTTTTGCTATCACAGACGAGTTTTTCATCTTTACCAGCAATATATTCTTGATAACCTAGAAATACAAAATTATTGTTTTTTAGCCAATCTAAGAAATCTTTTCCTGGTGTCACTCCAGCGTTCGACGCTGGCTGCTCGATGGCAAAAAGAAGACTTTTTGCTTCATCAAGTTTCTTGAGCATTAAGTGCCAATCTTTCACAACGCAATTAACTGCTTTCAGCGTTTTTTGTAGAGATTCTTTTAATGTATCAACAAAACTGTCACTTATACCTTTGATAATTACATATATAACTGACTCTTTGACTTCATTGCTTTCTTCCAAAGAGTAAATCTCATCTATTAGGCCATCTTTTCTTTTAATGTTAATTATGCTGTTGCTGTAATAGCATATGGTTAAATTGTGCGATTTAATAGTTGCAATAACAGAATCAACTAAAAATGGCATATCATCGTTTATTATCTTAATCGTGGCAAAATCGCCTTCTATTCCTGGTATATCATCTATATTGCTTACTACTAACTTACTTTCATCTTTCTCTTTTTGAGAAACAAAATTGTAAGCATCGTTTACAATATATAGCAAAAACTTATCGTTGGCTTTTAGGTCGCTTTTATAAATAAAACTATAAAAATACTTAATAAATTTTTTAATTTTTTCTTTATCTTGCTGATTTTCTTGATCAACTAACTCAAATAAAGACTCAGTGTCAACATTATGATCTATACACATTTTTTTAACAAAAATACACAGTGAACTTAAACCTTTTTAACTAAGATTTCATTATCAAGAGCGTACACTATTAGCTCATCATTTTCTACTACTTCCCCTGATAAAACTAATTTAGCTAAATTATTTTGAATACACTCTTGTATAACCCTTTTTAGGGGCCTTGCTCCATATTCAGGGTCATAGCCAGTTTGTGCTATTAGTTCTTTAGCTTCCTGCGATAAACTTATACTCAGTTTACGCTTAGCAAGTGTTTTTTGTAAATAAGAAAATTGAACATCTATAATTTTATAGATGTCATCTCTGGTTAAACTGTGGAATATAATAATTTCATCCAGCCTGTTTAAAAATTCTGGACGAAATGCTGATTTAACTATTTGCATCACTTCGCTTTTTACAGAGTTAGCAACTCCTCCTTCCGATGTCATTCCAGCGCGTGACGCTGGAATCTGCATCTGTATCCCAGTGTCAGCTACTTGGATGACAGGAGGTAGAGTCTCATTTTCTGTAACTCCCTTAAGCATTATCTCTGCACCAAGGTTAGAAGTTAAGATCAGTATGGTGTTGCGAAAATCAACTAATTTGCCATGACTATCAGTGAGTCTACCCTCATCCAAGATTTGCAGCAATAGATTAAATATATCTGGATTTGCCTTCTCTATTTCATCAAACAGAATAACCTGATATGGCCTTCTTCTTACTGCTTCGGTTAATCTGCCACCTTGCTCATAGCCAACATACCCTGGAGGCGCGCCAATTAGCTTTGAAACAGAATGTTTTTCCATATATTCTGACATATCAAAACGCAAAAGCGCTGATTGATCGTCAAACAGAAATTCAGCAAGGGCTTTTGCCAGTTCTGTTTTTCCAACCCCGGTTGGGCCTAAGAATAAAAATGAACCGAAAGGTCGATTAGTATCTTGCACACCAGAGCGAGAGCGCCTAACTGCATTACTTATTGCTTCTATCGCGCCTTTTTGCCCTATTACTCTTCTTCCTATTTCATTCTCCATGTTAAGAAGTTTTTCCTTTTCGCTGTGCATCATGTTATCAACTGGAATTCCTGTCCACTTTGAAACAATGTTTGCAATATCATCTCCAGTCACTTCTTTCTTTAAGAGACTATCAGTAACCTTTTCCTGATTTTTTAATTCATTCTCAAGCTGAGGGATCACACCATACATCAGCTCTCCTGCTTTTCCTAAATTTCCACTCCGCTGAGCCAATTCCAGCTCTTTTCTGGCGTTATCTAATTTTTCAACTGTTTCTTGTATTCTAGCTATTTTATTCTTTTCCATCTGCCATTTGCTGTTCAAGTCAGCAAATTTACTGTTTAGATTTTCGATCTCTTCATTTATCTTTTTTAAACGCTGTTTAGAATTTTCATCACTTTCTTTTTTTAGAGCTTCTGCTTCAATCTTTAGCTGTATAACCTTTCTCTCAAGTTCATCAATAACTTCAGGCTTGCTATCCATTTCAATTCTCACCCTACTTGCTGCTTCATCAATCAAATCAATTGCTTTATCAGGTAAAAACCTATCTGTTATATATCTATTGGACAACGTTGCAGCAGCAATTATTGCACCGTCTGTAATTCTTATACCATGATGCACTTCATATCTTTCCTTCAAACCCCTGAGTATTGAAATGGTATCAGTTTCAGTTGGTTGAGAGATAAACACAGGCTGGAAACGCCGTGCAAGTGCAGGATCTTTTTCTATATGTTCACGATATTCATCTAAAGTTGTGGCTCCTATACAGCGAATTTCTCCACGCGCAAGAGCAGGCTTCAGCAGATTCGAGGCATCCATTGCACCACTTATTGCTCCTGCTCCAACTAAAGTATGAAGCTCATCTATAAACAAGATAACTTTTCCCTCTGTTTTTGAAATTTCATTAATCACTGCTTTTAACCTTTCTTCAAATTCTCCTCTAAACTTCGTTCCAGCGATTAATGCACCAAGATCCAAAGCTAAAACCTTTGCATCACGCAAATCAAGTGGCACATCGTTTGCAACAATTCTGTTTGCAAGCCCCTCGACTATTGCAGTTTTTCCAACACCAGGTTCACCTATCAGCACTGGATTATTTTTTGTCCGCCTCAGTGATACCTGCATAGTTCTTCTGATCTCTTCATCACGACCAATTACAGGATCAAGCTTTCCTTGCATAGCAAGCTCTGTAATATCCTTTGTATATCTCTTAGCAGCGTTCAATTTTTCCTCACTATTTGGCGAGTCTGCACTGCTACCTTTCCTCATGTCTGTAACAACTGAATTTAATTTTTGCGGTGTAACACCATTCTCTGCCAGAATTTTGCCTACAGTATCATCTTTTTGTGCAGTGAGGCCCTGCAGTAAACGCTCAACAGCAACAAATGAATCTTTATTTCTCTTTGCAATACCAATTGAATCTTCAAAAACTTTTGCTATTTCTCTTGAAAGTTGAAGTCCACCACTTCCTGGACCTTCAACTACTGGAAACTTTTTTATTGCGCTATCCATAGCATCAGAAATACTTTGCACATTTCCACCACAAGCGTTTATCAAATCCTGAACTAAACCTAATTCATCCTCAAGCATCACTTTGAGTAAATGCTCAGGCATAAAAATCTGATGCCCAGCTCCCAACGCTTTCATCTGAGCACTTTGAATTAGACTTTTTGCTTTTTTGGTAAATTTATTTAAGTCCATAACACCAGTTAAACTCGTATTTGCTGATGTATATAACAACTAATTTCATAAATTTAAACCCTAAAGTTGCTTATTGTTAGGTATGGTCTGCAAAAATTTAAAACTTTCTTAAGAACCTGTTTAAAATCTTCGTAATAGGAGAGAAATGAAGGAAAGGACAATCATTTGCAAGCTGGTATTGAGTTTACGTTCGCAATTTTTCCACAACCGCCTACACTTTTCCAACCAAGCAAAAGAGCGCTCAACGACCCCATCTCTTTGGCAATACAACAAAGGTCACTGGGATCCAGAAAAGTTTGCTTGTTTATAAGCAAACTAGCATGGAAAGTAGCTGATCTTATACTAAATGAATGTTTTTGATGAGGTTGCATAGAAGCTGGATTCCAGTTTCAAGCACTGGAATGACAGCAGTCCTACGTCATACTGCCGCAGACCGTCATACCGCCGCGGTATCTCTAGATCCCGCTAACAAGTAGCGGGATGACGATTGTCAGGGTGTCATTCCAGCGCCCCTATGATGTCATCCCAGTACTGATTAGCTATAAAATTTAAGAAGATATTTAAGAAATTTACCAAGCGAAAAAAAAGGCAAAAGAAGCCCCGTGGTGCGAGTTTTGACTCTATATTACTGTAAGTGGCGCTGTAATAATGTGCTAACGCTTAAAATAAGCGCGATTTGGCTGAATGTAGAAAAAATTTAAAAAACATGCAGCCGCTATAATTTTATGTAATCCGCCAATAAATACCCTGAGTTTTTTTACTGAATTTTGTCATTGAGCCTGCAGGTCAAAAACAAGTTTTGAGTCATAAAATACCATTATTGTCATAATAAGGGGGCTGGCGGAGTTTGTCAAGCAACTTTCTATATAATATTTTCTAAAATAAATGGACTTCTCGCATCCAATTTCGGCAGCGCGTGACACACAACTGCAATGACAAGGTGTTGTAAGATATTACCACAAACATCATATTCACACGAAATACTTGACTTCACTTGTACTAAGAAGCATTTTATATATATTGTGTGCCCGTAGCTCAGCTGGATAGAGCAACAGCCTTCTAAGCTGTGGGTCGTAGGTTCGAACCCTACCGGGCACACTCTTCTATCAAATACTTTCTATAAATCTTCAAGTATTCTGGCACCACATTTTCAATTGCTAATGGTCGAACCTTCATTGTTTCAAGGTCAGCTGACTTTTCGATTGAGCTATTCATCATAACTTTCACCTGATCTTGAGTAAGCACAGGGTTCGTATCTCCGGTTATTGGTTTTAGCAGCATAGAAATAATTTTATTTTCTAAAAAGAAAGCTATTAACTTTGTCATTGGAAAAGATACATTGATCAACAAACACTTTCTGTTAGTAACATTCAGAATAAACTTCAATAAGCTTTTGAAAGAGTAAACCTTTGGTCCACCCATGTTATAAATTTTCTTGTCTTGCTTATTAAAACTGATAATATGATATACTACTTCAGCTAAGTCTGTTACACATATTGGCTGAAATTTAGTCGTTCCATTGCCAATTAGCGGCAAAAAAGGGAAGAACAGTTGCTAATCTTGCAAATTTATTAAAGAAGTTATCTTCTTTACCAAATACAAGGCTTGGCCTAATTATTATTGCTTCTTGAAATGCTGAAGTTACAGCTTTTTCACCTTTCCAATTTACTTTTGGCATATTTTGACAACTTGCTATTTTCTATTCCCATAGCGGAAAAAATGTATCATCATAGGTACATTTTTCATTTTTGCAGCTTTTGCTATCCTTTCAGCTATTTTAACGTGAACAGCGTAAAAATCGTGCTTTTTTGCTTCATATAATATTCCCACTAAGTTTATGGCTACATCACATTCTTCCATACCCTCTAGAACTGATTTTTTCATCAAAAAAATCGCCTTTAAATATTGATATTTGTCCCAAATTGCCACACAATTTTTAAACAAGCAGCTTTTTTCCTGATTACGAGTGAATATCTTTATTAAATATCCTTCTGCTGCTAAGCGTCTTACGATGTGCTTCCCTATAAACCCCGTTCCACCGAAAATAATTACACGTTTTGTCACGATTAAAGTTCCATAATAATGTTGTTACTGTAAATTAATACAATGATTTTGCTTAATATTCTATTATGAATTCCCGTACAATAAGATCCATTTTCATTCCTCGTGAGCCTTTAACTAGAATTGCGTCATTATTCTGAATAATGTTAGCTAAATCACTTTTCAATTGATTAGAATCATTAAAATGCGCGCCTCTTATATTATCTGGCAAAAGCTCATGCAACCTCTAAACATAAATTTACCAGCTGTATAAATTTTATCTATATTATTTTCTGTGACAATCTTAACCAAATCTGTATGAAAATTCTATGCTTTTATCACCAAGTTCCAACATATCACCAAGCAAAGCTACTTTTCCTCTGATTAGAATATGTACTCAAAGTTTTTATTGCAGTTTTTCATCGAAGTAGGGCTGGCGTTATAGGAGTCATCAATTAAATGTATATATTTTCTATTGTATTTTGACCTTATGAATATTGCCTCTACCTTTCGTTACACTAAAATTCTTAAGTGCAAGTGGTAATTTTGATAAATCAAGTCCGAGGCTCTGCACAACTGCTGCAACAGCAAGTAGCGAATAAGCAAAATGCTCACCTTGCACACGTAAATTATAGTTTATAGTTTGATTATTATTTAGTCTTATTTTTAAATTTAACCCGTCATCGTTTCTTATTATGTCTAGTAAGCAAACTTCAGCATTTTTATCTTTACCGAGGCTTATTACATTTCTATTGGCGCGTGATGAGAGATAATCATAATATTTATTATCTCTGTTCAAGACCAAAGTACCGTTATTTTTCGTACCATACAGAATTTCTAACTTCGCTTGTGCAACGTCAAATAGTGATGAAAAATTTTCAGTATGTGCAGGTTCGATGTTGGTAATAACTGCAATATTCGGATTACTAATCTTTGATAATTCTTTTATTTCACCAACTTTATTCATTCCCATTTCAAGGATTAAGTACTGGCAGTTTTTTGGAGCTTTTAGAATTGTCAAAGGCAATCCTATATTATTATTTAAGTTACCTTCGTTTGCATGGGACACTCCATATTGCGATAAAACAGTGTGCAGCATATCCTTTGTAGTGGTTTTCCCGACACTGCCTGTAATTGCAATAACTTTAGCATCAACAAGAATATTTCTAATATAGTATGATGCCATATCGTGCAAAGCTTTCAGGGTATCTTGTACAATAATGAGAGGGAAATTTTTATATTTACCCTCACTTACTATTGCAGCGGCAGCCCCTTTTAAAAACGCTTCATGCAAAAAATTATGGCCATCAAAATTCTTTCCCTTGAGTGCAATAAATAAATCACCTTTTTTTATGCTTCTTGTGTCCGTTGAAATATTTGAGCTATGTGTCCAATTACAACCATTTACGCCTCTTCCGCCAGTTGCATCAATGATATTATTTGTGTTCCATTTAAACATAATTTAGAGAGTATTCTTTATAATAAATTGAACAATAAAAGTAGCGAAAATACTACATGTTTTAGATAATGTACAAATAATGGTTGCAATCCCTATAATTCTATCTTATAATGAATGTAGAAGTTTAAATTTTTTCGTCTATAATTAGGTATGTTGTAGAAAGTACCTTGGAGGGTGTGTATGTTAACAGGGAAAAAATGAAAAATCTACTTCTATACTAGCTAAAGTTGGTAATGCAGCTTCGGGAGTAGGAAGTTTTCTGGGTAGAGGTGTAAAAGTCCTAGTCAAGGGTGCAGTATACCCTATATGGCCAAAGAATTGGTTTAAGTCCTGGGATGAAATGCGGCACGACATAAAAAAATGGCGGGCGTTCTATTATTGGCAACCCACTTGAAGAGTATGACCCACCTATAGAAACCACACAAGCTAGTGAGAATCTTGGGTGTAGAAATATCAGAGCAAAAGAAAGGGAAAGGAAAGGTAGCTTTTTTAGCATCAAGGACTCTTACGGGAGATATACCTTATTTGAACGATGAACAATTGGGTAAAATAAAAAGTAGGTTTTACCGAATGTAACTATTTTTAGAGAAGAAAACAAAATTGTAATTGAAATTAACGTTGAGGGAAATAGCTAACACTATTAAAACTAATCCTGATAATAAAGGCAAGAGCGAGAAAGAAATAGAAGAGCTTGTTCTTAAAGGAATTGCTAATAAAAGTTGACGAAGACCTTAAGAAGCTGGCAGGAATTACTGGTGGAGAATTTAAAATTCATACAGACTTAAAATTGCTGAATGGTATTGCAGAAAAATTGTATCGAGAATATGATAACCAGAACAAACCATCAAAAACTCTAAGGCCAGCACAAACTGGAGAGTCACCAGGGCAGTCTTCAGAAACTGTTACAAGTACAGATGAATTAGTAAAATCTTTTAACATTACTAATCCTAACGAGTTTCCTTTTGGTAAAAGTAAAGAAGCTATTTCTCCTATAAAAAATATGCAGTTATCAGAACGAGATATCAAAAAGCAAGCAGAAGGATTGGGAGAGTACTTTTTTGAATTTTGAAGATGTCTCTGGTGAAGTAATAAAACCACTATCTACGCCTGATGTAGAAAGAAATAAAGGAAGAGGGAAAGGTCGCTCTTAAAATATGAGCAATGAAGTTTATGATAGCAATAACATCTTTTGCTCAAATATTAAGAGGTGAGTTACCTTGTGAGAAGGTACATGAAAATGAAAATGTACTAGCTTTTTCGTGATAAGTACCCTGACGCACCAGTTCACATTTTAGTTATACCAAAAAATCAATATATTTCATACGATGATTTTATTCTAAAAGCTTCTGAAGAGGAGATAGTAAGTTTTTTCAAAATTGTCAGAGAGAAATAGCACATAAATATAATTTAGAAAAAACAGGATATAGATTAGTCACTAACTACGGTGAAAATGGAGAGCAGGTTGTACCACACTTTCACGTGCATATTTTAGGTGGTAAAAAGTTAGGAAAGCATGTAAACTCATAGTGTTATATGTTTTGTTAAATGAGCGAATATCTAACCATAGTAATCTTTATCTGCGTATCAATTGTAGTATCTTTTGCTTTAGGTATATTGCCTATGTTTCTTGCAGTGAGTAAGCCAGATGGTGAAAAACTTTCCACATATGAGTGTGGCTTCAATCCACTATCCAGTGCAAGAAAAAATTTTGACATTAAATTTTACCTAGTTTCAATATTATTTATAATATTTGACTTAGAAATCGCTTTTCTTTTTCCTTGGGCTGTTTCTTTATTTAAGATAAGCTATGGTGGATTTTGGTCTATGATGGTATTTCTTGCAATACTCACTATAGGTTTTATCTATGAATGGTGTAAAGGTGCATTAGAGTGGGAGTAGTTTATGACAAATCAAATTCTATCTAATGATAACTGGGGTCGTTATAAAAAAGAAGGGTTTCTTGTTACTAAATTTGGTGATTTAATAGATTATGTAATGAATTGGGCAAGGTCTGGTTCATTGTGGCCAATGACATTTGGTCTTGCATGTTGTGCAGTTGAGATGATGCATACTGCATCCAGCCGTTATGATCTTGATAGATATGGCATAATGTTTCGTGCAAGCCCACGTCAATCAGATGTGATGATTGTTGCTGGCACACTAACTAATAAAATGGCAGCAGCATTGCGCAAGGTTTATGATCAAATGGCAGACCCAAAGTATGTTATTTCTATGGGAAGTTGTGCAAATGGTGGTGGTTATTACCATTATTCTTATTCAGTAGTCCGAGGCTGTGATAGAATTGTGCCAGTTGACGTGTATGTCCCTGGATGCCCACCAACCGCTGAGGCGTTGCTATATGGAATGCTATGCCTACAAAACAAAATAAAACGAACTCAGAATATAAAGCATGGATAAAACTGCAAGGCATATACAAAAAAAGACCAAGTGTGAGTGCATTCAAAAAGATGATGGCATTATTGTAATATATTCAACTTTAGATGAAATTGAAAAGCACCTATCCTTTCTACGTGATGATGAAAAGTGTAGGTTTGAACTATTAGTTGATATTTTTGGGGTTGACTATCCAGATCGAGAAAAGCGCTTTGAGTTAGTGTACAATTTACTCAGCATTGTGCATAATATTAGAGTACACATAAAACTTCAATTATATGAGGGCGATATGCCTCCAAGCATAGCAAAGGTATTTAGCACAGCTTCGTGGTTTGAGCGTGAAGTGTTTGATATGTATGGAATAGAATTCTCTGATCACCCTGATTTGCGTAGGATTCTAACAGACTATGGATTCAAAGGTCATCCAATGTTAAAAGATTTCCCTCTCACTGGTTATGAGGAAGTAAGATACGATATAGAGGCAAAAAAGGTTGTATATAATCCTATAGATTTATCGCAAGATTTTCGTATGCTTGATAGCCTATCACCTTGGGAAGGTAAAACCATAAAAGTAAATACAAAGGAGTAGAAAATGACAGTACAAAGAAAAAAAATATCTTTAATCGGTGCAGGAAATATCGGTGGAACTCTTGCCCATATGATTGCACTAAGGGAACTCGGCAATGTTGTTTTACTTGATATTAGTGATGGAATACCGCAAGGTAAAGCACTCGACATAGTAGAATCATCCCCTATTGATGAATTTAATTCTGGTTTAACTGGAACTAATCAATACAAAGATATAGAAAATTCTGATGCAATCATCATAACAGCAGGCATTGCTAGAAAACCTGGAATGAGCAGGGATGACCTCCTGCAAACCAATGCTAAAGTAATGAAGGAGGTTGGTGAAAATATTAAGAAGTATTCTCCAAATGCGTTTGTAATAGTGGTTACCAACCCTTTGGATGCCATGGTTTCAGTGGTGCATAAATTTTCAAACCTTCCAGCTAATATGGTTGTTGGAATGGCAGGAGTGCTTGATTCTTCCCGTTTCCGTTATTTTCTTGCAAGTGAATTAAATATTTCAGTTGAAGATATATCTGCTTTTGTGCTTGGAGGACATGGTGACACTATGGTTCCACTCATTAATTGCACTTCTATCGCTGGCATTCCACTTACCCAAGTTATCGGTATGGGTCTCATTACGCAGAAAAAAGTTGATGAAATAGTTGAACGCACTCGCAATGGCGGTAAAGAAATAGTTGATCTGCTTAAGTCTGGATCTGCATACTACGCTCCTGCATCTTCAGCTATATGCATGTTAGAGTCATATTTAAAAGATAAAAGGTGTATATTACCATGTGCTGCTTACCTTAATGGTGAATATGGTGTAAAAGATTTGTTTATTGGTGTTCCTGTAATTATTGGAAAAAATGGAGTTGAAAAGGTCCTAGAAGTTAAGATGGATAATAGTGAACGAGAAATGTTCGATAAATCTGTGAATGCAGTGAAAGAACTATTTAGGCTCATAAGCAAATCAATGGTTTTATAGAATTTCCTTGTAGTCAAGTTTCGTAAACAGCCTAAAAAAGTTGCTTGTGGTTATTTCTGCTACTTTGTCGGGTGACTCATTCCATAACTCTGCCAAACAATCCACAACATATTTTACCATTGCTGGTTCGTTCTTTTTTCCTCTGTAAGGCTCAGGTGATAGATACGGTGCATCAGTTTCAACCAAAACACGTTCGCGTGGTACACCTTGTGCAATTCCTCTGAGTAAGCTCGCATTTTTAAAAGTAATGATTCCAGAAAATGAAATATATAACCCTAAATCTATAGATTGATAAGCAAGCTCTTTAGAGGAAGCAAAGCAGTGCATTACTCCACTAAAAGCACAGGTTTTCATTTCTGACTTTAACATATCGATCATCTCACTATCAGCACTCCTAGTGTGAATAACTAAAGGTAACCCTGTTATTCTTGCTGCTTCTATGTGTGATGCAAAACTTTTTTTCTGATTGTCTTTGTTGTCAGATTTATAAAAATCTAACCCGGTTTCACCGATACTAATTACCTTTTGATTCTTAGTAAATTCAACTAATTCATCAGCATGTATACACTCACCGTTTTCTATAGCAGCATCAAGTGGATGTATACCAACAGAGAAGTAGACTTGATCGTAGGATGAGGAAATTTTTAATAATTTAGGGATATCATCAATGCTTACGCATATGTTATGCAAAATTTTTACACCATTTTGCTCTGCCCTTGAAATTACTTTTGGTATTTCATCATCGGAAAAATAAATCAAGTGGCAATGAGAATCTACTATCATGAGCTTATTGTAAATTTTACTCAATAATAGAAGTTTTTATTGTAGAAGAAAACTCTTCTATCACTGTCTTATAAACTTCTTTTTTAAATGATATAGCATTGGCTACTAAATCATCCATACTTTGCCAACGCCACTCTTTGAACTCTGGATGATCAGTATAATTAATATCAATATCCTTATCCTCTCCATAAAATTTCATTAAGAACCACCTTTGCTTTTGACCAGAATATTTCCCATTCCAGCACTTTGGTATAACTTCTTCAGGCAAGTTGTAGTATATCCAATCCTTGCTTTTAGTTATAACCTTTACTTTATTAGTACCAACTTCCTCTAGCAACTCACGTAACGCTGCTTGTTCCAGTTCCTCACCATCATCAACACCTCCTTGCGGCATCTGCCAGTAAGAGTCGCTATCAAAGCGTTTTCCAATAAAGGCATGTCCTTGTCTGTTAAATAGCATTATGCCAACACAAGGACGATACTTATCTTGCTGCTCAACCACGAGTACGCTCTGTTTTTAAATGATTTGTTACAGAAGTTTTAATTAATTTTCCATTTTTTTCTTCCTTCATCTCTTCAACAATTTTCTTTGCAACTTCCTTTGCACTTAAGTTTGAGTTATCAATTTCAAGTGTACCTTCCGGTATAAATAGCCTTTTCCCTTCAATTCTTTTCATAACAAAATCCGAATCAATAATTTTATTTTTCCGGCATCTCTCCTTTGAGTGAATACGCCTTGCTAGTTCTTCATCATTATAATGTAACACTACAGGAAGAATCTCCATATCCATTTTTTTACTTAAATTTACCACAGAGTTGTATATTCTCTGATCATAGGGGTCACCCCTCTATCAATTCATTTGTAAATATATAATGTTTTGATTTTATGTGGTGTTTTTCTAGTATTGCTAATACATTTTCCCTAACTGCAAAAATTTTTTCCCATAGTTCATCTGGAACTTCAGCATCCTGCAATTTAACAATATCAAATATAATATTATTGAGTAGATTATTGCTTACTATTACTGCATCAATGATTTTACACAGTTCCTTTGCAATAGTAAACTTACCACTGCCTGGAAAGCCGATTAAGTAGATGAGAGTCTTGTCCATAATGAATACTAGTAGAAAGCTATTTTCAATTATATATAAAAGTATATACATTGTACATGCTAAAAACATGATAATAAAATAGATGCAGGTAATACCTTTTTAACGAACAGTCGCGTTGAAAATAGTTCATATTTAGAGATTTTGAGTGTATAATTATAAGTAAATTAAATAATTTAAGATGATGACTAGTGTATCCAGTGATACAGAATCAATAAAAAGCATGATTGTAAGTATAATAGATCAAAATAAAGGTAACGATATAGTTACTCTCGATGTGCAGAATAGAACCATTATTGCAAAATATATGATTATTGCATCTGGTGATTCAAGTCGCCATGTGAAAGCGTTAGCTGAACACGTAATAAAAAGTCTCGAGCGACATGATAAAATAGATGTAGAAGGTATGGATGAAGGCAATTGGGTGATTTTGAATTTTCAAGGCATAATGGTTCACATATTCAGGTCAGAAGTAAGGGAGTATTATAAAATAGAAGAGTTATGGAACTGATTGCCTGGATAGCTGGTGCACAACTGCACAAACGTTGTAATTTTGAAGGCAACTCCTGCACAGGTGGTGTCATTCCAGTGCTTGACACTGGAATCCAGTTTTTCATGCAATTTCATCGAAAACGTTGTATAGTGTGCTTGTTTATAATTAAGTTTTCTGGATCCCAGTGTCTGGGCACTGGGATGACATCTTTCCCTATTAGGGTTACCTTCGGCATTAATGACAGGATAGACTGGGGTTTATAAAATGAAACACAAGTCCGAGTTTTTAAATTTTATCCAAAAAAGAGGGTACCTATACCAATGTACAAATATTGAAGGGTTAGATCAGCTATTATCCGAAAATAATCATATAGTCGCATACATTGGGTTTGATTGCACAGCACCAAGTCTTCATGCTGGTCACCTAATTCAGATTATGATGCTCCGTCACCTGCAGAAATTTGGTTATAAGCCGATAGTCTTACTTGGAGGTGGCACAACAAAAATTGGTGACCCATCCTTCAAAGATAAAGCAAGAAGCATCTTGCCCGTAGAGAACATCAATCAAAATACATCCAGCATAAGGAGAATATTAGAGAAAATGGTGTCTTTTAATGACAGCAAGACTGGTACAATGATAGTAAATAACGCAGATTGGTTGAATAACATAAAATACATAGATTTTTTGCGTGATATAGGAGCTTATTTTTCTGTAAATCGTATGCTAAGTTTTGATAGTGTGAAAACCAGGCTGGATAGAGAGCAAACCTTAAGCTTTCTGGAATTTAATTACATGCTATTGCAGGCTTATGATTTTGTTGAGTTGAATAAAAAGCATGGCTGTCGTCTGCAGATTGGAGGGTCAGACCAGTGGGGAAATATAGTAAACGGAATTGAGCTTGGAAAAAAGTTGAATTTACCTGAGCTGTTTGGCCTTACTGCCCCTCTTTTATTGAATGCTCAAGGGGTAAAAATGGGCAAAACTGAAAGTGGAGCAGTGTGGCTTGATGATAATATGCTAAAGCCTTACGACTACTGGCAATATTTTCGCAACGTTGATGATCAAGATGTTGGACGTTTTTTGAGATTGCTCACTGATGTGTCAATTGATGAGATCAAAAAGTTAGAATCCTTAAAAGATCAGGAAATAAATGAAGCAAAAAAAGTTTTAGCAACAGAGGTGACAAAAATATGTCATGGTGACAAAGAAGCGGAACTTGCACTATCTGCTGCAGTCTCTGCTTTTGAGAATGAAGATAGCTCACTACTTCCTGATTACATCATAAAAAAAGCACAAGTTGCAAGCCGCATATCCTTAGTAAACCTACTGCGTGACACCGGTTTTGAACCTTCAAAAGGCGCAGCAAAGCGTTTAATACAGGGCAACGGGTGCAAAGTTAATGATAATATTATAAATGACGTTAACTATATAATAAATTTCGAGAGCTTTAAAGGTCAGCCATTTATAAAATTATCTGCAGGAAAAAAACGCCATATAAAAGTCGTGGTGGGTTAATAAATTTTTATGGAAGAAAGGATATATTAGAAAATTGAGGGCTTTATATATGAAATAAGGAGGCAAAAATGAGACTGTATTATAAAGGTATCACAGGTCTTATCAAAGAACCCTGCCTCTCTAGCGGAAGAGATTATTTTAACAAAAGAAAGGTACAGATTATATCTGTTAATGAATCTCAAGCTAAATCAAAGGTAGTTGGATCAAATGTATATCGAGTAACACTAAAGCATGATGGTCCTCTTTTCAGTGGAACATGTTTCTGCCCTGCATTCTGTTACTTTGGTCCATGTAAGCATATGGCTGCAACAGGTTTTGCTTTGATTGATCTTGACAGAGAGGAGTATCGGTCGTCTGCGCGCCCAGATGAACAGACTCTCTTTGAAAGGTTTTTACTTAAAAAAACAAAACAAGAGCTAATTTCAATAATTACTCGTTCCAGTGAACATTATCCTGAGATTTTTGAAGAACTAGAGGATAAAGAATATGAGCAATTCACTCAAAGTAAGTTTTCAAAATCCGAGAATTATGTATAAAGTGATTGGAAAGATGGTGAGATCAGGTAATCTATAGCTGATCCAAGGAAGACATCATACCGCCGCGGCGCTAACGAGTAGCAGAATGACGAGGTTATCGTCATGCCGCCGCGAACCGTCATACCGTCACGGTATCTCAGCCGTTAACAAGTAGCGGGATACTTAACCGTCATACCGCCGCGGTATCTCATCCGCTAACACGTAGCGGGATGACGGTTATCAGGGTAGTACCTTCTCCTGTCATCCCAGTGCCCAGACTACTTGGATCCAGGAAACTTAACTTTAAATAAGTGTCTGCATAATAAAGACTAGATTCCAGCGTCACGCGCTGGAATGACACCATTTTCGGTCTCTTAAGCTACAAACATTAAGAAATTTACCAAACGAAAAAAAAGGCAAAAGAAGCCCCGTGGTGCGAGTTTTGACCCTATAATAATTTAAACTGGCGCTGTAATAATGTGCTAACGCTTAAAATAAGCGCGATTTGGCTGAATGTAGAAAAAATTTAAAAGATATGCAGCCGCTATAATTTTATGTAATCCGCCAATAAATACCCTGAGTTTTTTACTGAATTTTGTCATTGAGCCTGCAGGTCAAAAACAAGTTTTGAGTCATAGATACCCTTATCGTCATAATAAGGGGGCTGGCGGAGTTTGTCAAGGAAGTTTTTTCGTTTCTGCGGGCTACTTGAATAACGGCTACAATGTTTGTACAGCTATGTACATAGTGCTGGAACCCAAAAAAAGAACCAAGTAGCTTGGCTACTTGGATGACAGAAGGTAATACAAGAAGTCTATTGGCTCTCGTATACCTTAATAAAATTTAACAAGTTTATCTATAGTTTTAGTGATGATTCTTGGAGTATCTGGAGAAACTGCTGAGCTCAGCTTATTTAACCGCTCTATAGCAAACTCGCTATTCTCATTTGTTATGAAATCACATAAAATATTTTCTATGTCCTTAGTAATACTTTCATGCTTTCTCAGAGGATGATTATGTGGGTACCTACTGATGGTTTTGATACTGGAATACTCAACAAAAGCTTGACCCTTAAAGGTAAGTTGTCTTAATTTCTCTTTGAATTTTCCTTTTTCCTCTTTTGCTAAAAGGCGAGACTTTATCAGTGATTTTATAATCAAATTTATAGCTTGATGTATTTCAGAATGCACTATAACTTTAATGGTATTTTTTTCTACTATACAATCATAAATATTTTTTTCGCTCTGTAACGACTCTATTAATGCCTTGCTACTTTGTGAATTCAATTCCAAATTCTCTTCACTCATAGGAGTTATTATGAAGATGTTCTTACTCACTCTGATGTTAAATTTTGGAGAGCCTTCAGAAAAAGAAAATGCTACATTCTTAGATTCAAGTGCGTGATTGTATGCAGCAAAAAGGGTGTGTGCTATAACACTGCTGGGCACCTTCATTCCATGTTTACTCAGGTGGTTCAATACATTTTCAACTTCATGATATGTAAAGTCTGTATCTTTTAGCAATTCAACAACTTCTTTGCCGTTGTGCTGTTTATACTCTATTCTCACTTCTTCTGTAAAAAGTGTTTTAGCTGCTATATGTTTATCAAGCACTGTGAAAATCTTGATGAAATTCTCTAAATCTTGTTTGTTAACTAATTCGATACTAATTAAGTTTCTGCTAATAATTGAAATATTTTTTGTCATTTTTTCCCACTAAAAAAAACTCACTAAATGAATTGTATTTTTAATTCATTAAGAATTGTTTAAAGTGAGCATACTAGTTTTCATTTACGTATTACACGACAAAACAAGATAAAAAGTTACATAAAATCATCATGTGGTATAACACACTCTCCACATTCATCATTGCTGTTTGTGTAGGTTGTGACATCAGTGTGATTGTCATTATTATTTAGCATATCATCCAACTTTCCTTCTTTTTCAAGATCCATCAATTTGTCACACCCCCCAATGTGCTTATCGTTAATAAAGATCTGTGGAACTGTTCTAACGTTATACTTTGATTTTATGTCGTTAAATAGATCTGAGTTTTTGAGCACATCGATTTCTTCATATTTCACACCTTTTTTATCCAGTAACTCTTTTGCTTTTTTGCAGAATGGGCAGTGATGCTTTACATATATTATAACTTTTCCTTTAGTATTTTTCACAATTTATCTCCGTAGCTTGCTAAAATATAGTTATTATATATAAGAAACATGTAAAAACATCAAATTGTATGAAAATTATTTATAATTGTGAGCAAGGGATAGAAAATAATATAGCACTAACCTTTGGAAATTTCGATGGCATTCATTTAGGACATGAATTTGCAATTTCCACTCTAAAGAAGGTAGCACAAGAAAGAGGATTACCCTCTGCAGTTTTAACTTTTGAGCCTCATCCATCAACTGTTTTATTTGGTAGAAACAATTTTAGGTTAATAGACCAAGAACAAAAAAAGGAACTAATCAGCAGCTATGGTATAGATTACTTGTATATTATTAATTTTAGTAGAGGTTTTTCTGAGGTTAGCTGCGATGACTTTATCAGTGAGATTTTAATAGATAAATATGGCGCTAAACACATAATTGTCGGAGAAAATTGCACTTTTGGTCATAAACGATTGGGTGATATATTAACTCTAGAGAAATATTCTGAAACATACGGATACTCTTTGACTAAATTAGAGCCATTAATAATTGACGGCAAAATTTGCTCTTCTTCTTCAATCAGAGAGTATGTACAGAAAGGTGAAATAGACATTGCTAATAAATTACTTGGTAGACCTCATCAAGTTTCTGGTGTTGTGACAAAGGGTGCGTGTAGAGGTAGAGAAATAGGATTCCCAACCATAAATATTCCTATAGAAGATTGCATGATAAAACCAAAATTTGGTACATATTACGCTAAAGTGATGTTTTCTTATAATAACCCAAACTGGTTATATGGAGTAGTCAATATTGGTATGAGACCTACATTTAAGGATCTGAAAAAGCCTATAATAGAAATGCACATATTCGATTTTGATGAAGACTTATATAATCATAAAGTTAATATACAACTTTTAAAATTCATAAGGTCAGAAAAAAAATTCCATAGTATTGAGGAGTTAACAAAACAGATAAATTATGATATACTTAAAATTTATAGGTTAAAGACAAATTTATGAAAAAGTTATGCTTAATTGTTATATTAATTATAGTATTGATTGACCAAACGAGCAAATTGTACATAAACTCATTGATTGATGAGGGAGAATCAATTGAGATCGCTAGCTTTATAAAGCTAGTTGAAGTTTGGAATTCAGGCATTAGTTTTGGAATGTGTAGCGCTTTACCGCATAGCGGTTTCTTTTTTTCAGCATTTTCAATACTAATAATTGGTATACTTGCATACTTGATATACAAGTCTGATGATCAGTCAACTTACCTTGGGTTTTCTCTGATGATTGGTGGAGCAATCGGAAACGTAGTTGATAGGATTTATTGGGGAGCTGTATATGATTTCATATATTTTCATATTGATGATTGGTATTGGCCAGCTTTTAATTTAGCGGATTTATCTATAGTTTGTGGAATGTTTACATTGTTATATAAGTGGTATATATACGATATGTTTATTTCTAAACAAAATGAGGAATAAAATAATTGTTTTTATATTAGGTCGAAATAATGCTTCATAAGTTTTTTAGTTTTCTTATACTACCTGCACTCTTTTTTACTTACCCAATTTCTTTGAAGGCTTTAAGCATAGAGCACGACATAAAACATGCTAAACTCATTAACGGACTAGATGTCTATGTTGTTCCTAATCATCGGATTCCAGCCGTTTTACATGCAGTAATATACAAAGTTGGGGGAATGGATGATCCAATTGGCAAAGCAGGATTGGCTCACTACTTTGAACATTTAATGTTTGAAACTACAGGGAAGTTCACAGATATAGAAGCCACTATGAGTAGCATTGGGGCCCAGTTTAATGCGTTTACTACTAAGGAATATACCTGTTACTACGAATTAGTCCTTAAAAATGACTTACCACTGGCAATGGAAGTTGAAGCAGACAGAATGGGCAATTTTAATGTTACCCAAGATAAAATAGAAAGAGAAAAAAACATTGTACTGGAAGAGAGGAAGATGAGATTTGATAATCATCCTAACAGCTTGTTGTGGGAAGAAATGGATAGTGCATTTTACCGTACTGGCTATGGCAGATCTGTTATTGGCTGGGAGAGCGATATCAAAACTTACAATCAGGATGACATAACGAGGTTTCATAATAACTATTATCACCCCGGCAATGCAATATTACTGATTGTTGGTGATGTGGAATTTGATGAAGTAGTGAAATTAGCAGAAGAAAAATATGGCGAAATTAAAGCTAAGCCTGTAATGAGACATTACCCAAATCAGGATCCAGTGCATAATGCAGGTTTATTGGTGATTTTAGAGAGCACTGAAGTAAAAGAACCAGTTTTATATTTTCGTTATCGTGTTTCTTTATTTAAGCACACAAGTGAAACCTCTGCTGCTCATTTAGCGGTTGACATTTTAGGTAGCGGCAAATCCAGCAAACTGTATAAAGATTTGGTTTTAGATAAAGATGTGGCAGTATCAGTATCTGCTTATTACAATAGTTTAACTTTTAGTGATGGCTATATTAATATTCAGGTCATTCCAAAAAGCGGGGTTAATTTAGGCACTGTTGAAAGAGAATTAGAAAATGCTATTAATAACTTCATGTCTAAAGGAATAACGGATGAGGAGTTGCAAAGCTCAAAATATAGATATAAAGCAGCACAGTTTGATAACTTATCTAGCTTAGAGAATATAGCATTCTTTTACGGCTCACAGCTAGCGCTTGGTATTCCACTTGATGAAATAGATATTTCATATAGCAAGATTAATGATGTCAATTTAGAGGATGTAAATAATAAAATCCGTGCTATTTTTTCTGCTAATAAGTTAATTGGTCGTTTGTTGCCAAAAGGAGATGATAATGAGAATAAGTAAATTTGTACTTCTATTTTTTTTCTGTCTAGGCTTTAATTTACAAGCAAGTGGTAACCTAAATATAGAGGAGGTCACTACCCGTAAAGGATTTAAGTTTCTATTTGTTGAAAACTATGACTTACCAAAAGTTTCGATAAATATCTCATTCAAAGATGCAGGTTATGTGTATGAAAATTCGGAAAAACAGGGACTAGGTTGGTTTACTTCTCTTATAATTCAAGAAGGGGCAGGAAAAAATGATGCCAAAGATTTTGCAAAAAGGCTAGAAGATAAAGGGATTAGTTTAAATTTTATTGCTGGTTTAGAAGCATTTAGGGTTTTATTAAATACTTTGTCTGAGAATCTAGAGGATGCAATTTCGTTACTAAGCGACGCTATAATACGTCCTAAAGTTGACTCTGAAGGGTTGAATAGAGTTTTCGAGAAAGCCAAAGTTGATTTTAATAATCTTGAAAAAAATCCTTTTTTTATTGCTGGAGAAGAATTGAATACGTTATTGTTTAAAAAACACCCTTACTCAAAAAGTGTGTACGGTACTCTTGACACTATAATGAGCATTACTAGGAACGATGTTTTAACATACATAAAGCGTAATTTTGCTAAAGATAACATAGTTATCAGTGTTGCTGGTTGTGCAACAAAGGAAGAAATTAGTGCACTACTGGATAAATATTTATCTAAATTGCCGTCAAAAAGATCAAAAATTAGAAAAATACCTGTGAAAAATGATTTTGGTTCTGCAGAAAGTAAGAATATTTTTATGGATATACCACAGAGTGTAATATTTTTTGCTCAAAAAGGTATAGCTTATGAAGATCCTAATTATTATAACGCAAGCGTCTTAATTAATGCACTTGGCGGCATGGGGCTAAATTCAATATTAATGAAAGAATTGAGACAAAATTTGGGTATTACTTATGGTGTTTATGCAAATATTATTTCCAATAAACATGGGAACGTTATAGCTGGAAGTATTAATACTGATAGTTCTACTGCTGGCAAAGCTATATCAGCAGTAAAAGATACATTTAGCAGAATAAAAAAGGAGGGAATTGACGAACAATTGTTCAAGGATGCAAAAATTGGTATGGTAAATTCCTATGTTTTCTCTATGTTTAATAATAACAACATAGTTGCAAAACTAAATAATATTCAGACAAACAAACGCGATATTAACCATATAAATGATTTTGTTAGCTATATTAATGACGTTAAATTAGAGAAAGTAAACGAACTGGCAAGCTCTTTACTGGAACCCGAAAATTTATTTTTTGTTGAAGTTGGGAGAAACACTTAAGGTCAATAATTAATACTTTCTGCTATTGATCTTACTGCTTCTACATAACACTTATGCTCCTCAGCTAGAATGCGTTCTGAGAGGCTTTGAATATCATCAGCTGGTAACACTGGCACAGCAACTTGAGCAATTATGGCTCCAGCATCAATTTCAGGAGTGACGTAATGTACAGTACAGCCTGCGATTTTTACTCCTGCTTTTAGAGCTTGCTCTTGAGCATTTAGGCCCTTAAAGGACGGAAGTAGAGAGGGATGAATATTTATCACCTTGTTATTCCATTTACTGAGAAAATTAGCTTGCAGGATTCTCATAAACCCTGCAAGGCAAATTAAATCAACCTTATGTTGAACAAATATTTCGTGAATTTTATCAGCATCAAGTGGTTTATCTCTAACAATAAACGCTGGCACTCCTGCTTGTTCTGCTATTTTTTAGGCCAGCAGCTTCGCTATTATTTGTGATAGCGCACACAACTTCTGCAGGAAAATTACGATTTTGACATGCCTCTATCAAGGCCTGCATATTTGATCCCCTGCCTGAAATTAGTATCCCAAGTTTCACCTTTTTCATTTTGTGCAATTGATTTGGTGTAATAATTAATGTTAACAAAATAACTCAAAAAGTAAATCTATAGCTAAAGTGACTTAGGTTTACCAACGATTTGAAAAACAACAAATTCGTCATTCCGCTACTCGTTAGCGGAATCTATGTTGAGATACCGCGAATGAATCGCGGTATGACGTGGGAAAAACCTTTCTTGGGTTAGGTGTGCCGTAGAGACACAAAGAATGTTCAAGTAAGAGCAAACTAAGTGCAAAAGCTACGCAATAGATGAGGGTGGGCCCCTCGGAGCCGGTTTACAAGAGCAGGCTTCAAACAGCCATAAGCTGCTTTGGTAAAGAGCTAAGGTAGTGAGCGTTATGGAAAAGGCGCAATTATGCGTCATGTATGAAATAGAGAGACGAATGGAAATGAACCACTGATAAAGTGTCGAAAGGAACTAGACGACGTCAAAACCAGGGGTCTAACCTAACCTGGGATAAATCTATCGGGAGCTTGTTTACCGGATAGGTGGCGTCCGGCATAGAGGTGGCGTGAATCTATTTTGGGCTATTGCGTGGAACTGCGGGAACCTGTCGTTTCGATGATAAGGGAGAAATCCAAGGAGCTAAACTCCAAGGGTGAGAGTACCGATGCGAAAAACAGGGGCGCGTAGTAGCAAAGAAGTCTCTGTAATGGAGATGGAGCGAAGGGATTTAGTTTTAATTGTTTTGTCAACCAGAAATGGGATGAGCAATTGATTAAAACAGAGTCCTTGATTATGCTATAATTAGTAGCAAGGGCCGAATAATGAGAGCTGTGTGAGTCGAGAGGTTCATGCACAGTTCTGCGACTTACTATTACCCATAAATCTAAAAATGGAGAAAAAGCTGCTATTTTACTAATTCAACTTTCTATTATAAATAGATCTATGGTCTAAAAAATGGAATATATGATGAAAAGAACTATAAATACCTCAACTGGCGAATGGGCAGAAAGTGAATTTGGAATTGTTAATTTTGGTGATATAAGATTAAGTAAAAGGCTTCTAAAAATAGTTAATAGTTTTGCTGAATCGCCTGAGCGTTCAATAAATCAAGCTTGTGAAGATTGGCATCAAAGTAAAGCAGCTTATAGATTTTTCCAAAAACGATGCCATTTCTGAAAGAAAGATATTAGACAGTCATATAATTAAAACTGTTGAAAGAGCTAAAGAATACTCAACTATCTTAGCTATCCAGGACACGAGTTATATCTCATATAAAAATCATAAAAAGACCGAAGGATTAGGGATTATAGCAGCAAGATTAACATCTAAAACAACTAATTTTAAAACCCATGATGCATACAACGTTTGCAGTTACAACAGAAGGACTACCTATAGGATTATTGGATCAAAAAATTAGTACTAGACCTTCCTTAGCTGAAGACCTAAAGGAGTTGAAAAGAAGAAGCCATAATACTGCTCTTCCCATAGAAGAGAAAGAAAGCATACGGTGGATAGCATCACTTAAAGACTCTACTAAACATCCTGGATTAAAGGATGTTAAGGTAGTTACCGTTTGTGATAGAGAAGCAGATATTTATGATTTATTTGAAGTTGCTTCCACTAATCAATCTCTTTTTGTAGTAAGAGGAAATCAAAACAGAACAGTAAACAAGAAGTCGACTTATTCTGAAAAAGGTGGTGAAAGATTGTGGGATTTGATGAATCGCATGTCTTGTCAAGGAGAAATTCAAGTCTGCTCGCGATAACAAACCTCAAAGAACAACAGTTTTAGAAATAAAGTTTAGTAACTTTGTGATAAATGCATCAAAAAACAACGCTAGACGTAAAACCCAAAAACTTCCTAATTTAAATTTAAATGCTGTCTATGTTATAGAAAAATATCCCCCATTTGGCGAAGAGCCCATGAACTGGATTTTGTTAACAAATATAAATATTAATAATTTTGAAGAAGCAGTAGAAAAAATACAATGGTATTGCTTAAGATGGAGAATAGAGGTTTTTCATAAAATTTTGAAATCCGGTCTTAAAGTTGAAGAATGTAAGCTCAAAACAGCAGATAGATTGATCCGCTTTCTTACAATTATGAGTATAATTGCATGGAGAATATTTTTTATCACATTGGTAGCTAGCGAATCTTTCTTGCACTGTCATACTGACTGATGACGAATGGAAGGTTTTATATACCAAAATGCTTAAGACAAAAAACTATCCTGAGACTCCACCACCTATAAGAGAAATTGTGAGGTGGGTGGCCAAGTTAGGAGGGTTTTTAGCTCGCAAAAATGACTTAGAACCAGGCCCTATAGCTTTGTGGAAGGGATGGAAACGTCTCTTTGATTTAGCAGAAGGATGGAGACTTGCTCATGAATTCTATACTTGTGGGTAATAGTAAGGTTCTGTGAGAGACTGGCGGGGAAGGTCCGCCGGTCTACTCTCCCTATATGAGCTTTAAATTAAAACATCAAGTATGTTGAACTTAAAACATATCTCAGCTATACTTTGCAATAAAGTTAATAAAAATTTTAATAAAATCAGTAAGACTAACCTCTAGCTAAAATGAATACAAAGTGAGCTTTTTTGATATAAATAGTGTTAGAATAATTGGTAGGTACTTTATCAATTTTTTGTTAAGGCTTGGTAGTGCATTCATATTTTTTATTCAATCTCTATACCACTGCTTTGTGCCACCATATTATTTTAGCAACTTAGCAAAACAAATTATAGAGATAGGCTTTTTCTCTCTGCCAATTGTTGGGCTCACCGGAGTTTTTATAGGAGCGGCGATAGTTTTACAAAGCAGCTTGAGTGACTCATTAATTAACCAAGAGCAGATAATACCCAAACTTGTTACGATCACTATCATTAAAGAGTTAGGACCAGTTTTGATCAGCTTAATAATGGTAGGGAAGGTTGGATCATCAGTTGCAGCAGAAATTGGTACAATGCGCATCACCGAGCAAATAGATGCCCTTACAACTTTGAATATCAACCCTTTCAAGTATTTAATTGCACCAAGGATTTTAGCGTCAATCATAGTATTTCCCATACTTACAGTATGTGCAGATCTAATAGGAATATTTGGAGGATGTATCACTGCAGTCTTCGAATTTAACCACAATTTAAATATATACATTAAATACACAGCTCAGTTCTTTAATACGTACGATTTTATAACTGGGCTAGCTAAAGCAACTGCATTTGGCGCCATAATTTCTGTCTCAAGTTGCTATTACGGTTATCATTGCAAAGAAGGTGCACGAGGAGTAGGTGTTGCTACAACATCAACTGTTGTTTTATCGTCCATACTGATCATTTTAGCAAACTACATGATTACTTTGATACATGCGTAACCCCATAATATCAATATTGAACTTAAGCTTATCTTTTGATGATAGGACAGTACTAAAAGATCTAAGTTTCGATATATTTAAAGGGGAATCATTAGTCATACTTGGCGGCTCAGGAAGCGGCAAATCTGTACTAACAAAAACAATTATCGGCTTGCTTGCTCCAGACTCAGGGTCTGTTAAAATAAATAGTAAAAGCAAAAATAAATTTGGGGTTTTATTTCAAAATTCCGCTTTATTTGACTACGTTACAGTGTGGGAAAATATATCTTTTAATTATAAAAAGCGCTTTAATATCAGCAAAAAGGAGGCAAAACAGCTAGCAATCGAGAAGTTAAATGATGTTGGACTGGAGGAAAGCATAGCAGATATGTTTCCAATAGAGCTATCAGGTGGAATGAAAAAAAGAGTAGCACTTGCAAGGGCGATTGCACACAATCCAGAAATCATCGTATTAGATGAGCCAACTTCAGGATTGGACCCAATTATGTCAGATATAGTAAACGAGATAATAATAAAATCATCTAAAGATCTTAACACTACAATTATCACGATTACACATGATATTCATAGCGCATTTAAAATAGCTGACAAAATAGCAGTATTATATGAAGGGGAGATCATTTCCCATGGAACTGTTCAGGAAATACAAAATACTAATAACGAGTATATAAAAAAATTCATTTGTTATATATAGCTATAGGTTCACAAACGAGATTGTGAGTACTAAACAGTTTAACATAAAAATTGACAAGGCTTGATTCTTAAAGTATATTTAATTGAAGTAGTAATTATGAAACTGTAATGGCGGTAAAGCACATAAGAAAACGTTTATATCAAGCTATAATGCTACCGTTGACAGCACTGCTCTTTATAGCAGCAGCTCCATTCTTCTTGATTATTGCTATCTGGAAGACAAAAAACATAAATATAGCATTAAAGTACATTATTATTGCCCCATTGGTAGTGCTGTGTTTGCTATGTGTAATACCAGTTTTGGTGTTACATTTATCGATTAGCACCTTGTTGGCAGTTGCGAAAATTACACTTTTTCCTGAGTTCTTTTTGTCTTTGTGGATTAAGGAAGGAATTAAATTTGGTAGAGTTTTTAGCTTATCTATTACCCAGTTCTCCGGTGACGGTCTATATACAGCAGACCTTGAAAATTTTCTTGAGGTAAAAGATAGTAACAAAGAACTTTTAACAGAGCTTCTCAAGAATGGTGATCTTAATATAAGGGAAGTTATCTCTTGCTGCGTAGGACACTCAAGGCTTATAGCAAGTGTCACTACTAAGATTCATGACAAAGAGAAATCAAAAATTATATCCGACTATTTAGGCCTAAGTGACTTAAAACCTTTAATTCAGAAAGAGGGGTATGGCAGATATCATATACATGAAATCTATAACACACATGAAAAGCTTGCTAGAGTAGTTAATGCTATCGATATAGAATTACTTAAAACACTGTTTAAGTTAGATGGATTTTTACTAGGGAGGGATCCAAGATATGCACATGCCTCACACTTATCTAACTTCGTAGACTTATTTGACAACCATGATTTAGTGAAGAATATGTCTGATGCCTTTAGAGATAAAAAGATGCTTGCTGTACAAATAACTAAATATATACCAGTAATCCTTTGTTGCTCATATGATAGATATGATGGGTACCACAAAAAAAGAATAATTCAAGATAATCTTAGAAGATTACTTTTAAAGAAAGATTTAGTTGAAGCCCTACCTTCTGATTTCAGTTATCAGTCCAGCCTGTTTGGAGCGATCAAAGATTTTTTGCACAGAAAGATGAGTGAAGAAGAGTTTGATAGCTTCGCTTCAATGTTGGAAAATAAAAATGTGATTGATAATTTAAAACATATTGATGACCTCAAAGATACTTTTCCGCCTGATGAATCAGAATTCTTCCGTAGTCGTATTGGTTTCTTAGGATGCAAAGAGATTTATGACAGTCACGTATCTGCCTCATTTTAAATAGAAAAGTTACACCCATTTTTGGCAAATAACAGGTTATTTTGTAAGCTAATGGACATTCCTACTGAGGTTCTTAAGAACATTTTCAGTACTAAGCTATATGAAAACTGTGCAAATGTTGACGAAGTTTTAGCATTCTTTGATTGCTTGGATAATAAAAGTAAAAATAAAAATATTTTAGATAATCTAATAGTTGCTTTCGAAAAAGACCCTGATGCAACTAATGCGCTCTTAAATAGTAAATTATTCAATTCTCGGGGTGAAGTACTACAAATGCTTTCAGATGAAAGATTTGATGGCAATGAAGTAAGAGAAATATTGAATCGCATTAACTTGTGGTGGACATTGCAAGAAAATAATATGGTTTATAAGGCAAGCTATTTAAACACAACAGGAAAGTTTTCTTGCGTGTTTAATCCACAGCACATAAAATTTGCCTTTTATGTACATACAGATGATTATGTTCCGCACAATGAATCCGACCAGCAGAAAAGAGCTTTTCTTGAAAATGTTGGATTGTTTCAACTTCTCCTCGAAACGACCATAAAAGCTAGGTATGAATCCGTATTCTCTATCATAAAAGATACTAAATTTGAGCACTTAGCTGATGGCAGATTTATCTCAAAAGTAAGAGATAAAATAAACCGCTACCTTTCTAACTTACTTATTTTTAAAGGGAACCTGTTTTCAGATATAAGTAACACATTTAGATTACAAATAATAGATATCGTTTTTTCATTCAATTCTCAAACGAAACTGCATACCACTCTAAAAGAACGATGGGAAAAAATATTGAAAATCAAGTTTACAGAGCTTTTTGTGGTACAGAAGTAATCAGCAAATTACACCAGAATCTTTAGCAAAAATTCAAGATTTAACAATACAAGACTTATCAGCAATACCAGAAACTGAGGAGATAGAAGAATTTTTAAGAAAAAAAAGGAATAACAAATTCAGATGATCTATCTTTACTAACAAAATTGATAGAGAAGGTTGTAAGTTGGAAATGTGATATAAAAAGAAGCAAGAAGAAAGATAACTCTATAAAAATGTGGTTATCGCCAGGCTTGAGCAACCGTAAGACGGTAGTATTATAACATACGTAGATATCAAGGTACTCAAGCCTATCCTTCGAGACGTTTGAATAGTTGTTTGGGACATATATATGCACCCGTTTACAATCTTAAATTTTAACTTAAACTCTCGAGGTTCTTTATGGTTACATCTTATCAAAATTTTATTGGCATTGATATCGGAAAACTTGAATTTTTTACTGCAGTTAATGAACAAAAAGGTGTCATCAAATTTGACAATAGTTGTGTTGGTTGGAAACAACTCTACCAAAAATTTTCAAATATCTTGCCCAACTCCATGGTAATTTTAGAAGCTACAGGAGGTTATGAGCTTGGCTTATTGTATTTTCTTATTGATAGAAACATTGCTGTGCATCGTGCTAATACTCGTCAAGTTAAAAAACTTCATTCTATCTCATGGAACTTTGGCAAAGACCGACAGTCTTGATGCAAAAGCGCTTGCCCAATATGGTTCTGAGCGTTGTGGACATTTGCAGCTATTTACACCTATCTCAAAAGAACAAACCACCTTGTTTGCACTTTGTCAGCGTCGTGACGATATTACGAAAATGCTTGTTCAAGAGAAGAATAGGCTAAAAACTCCTGGAAATGATTACATTAAGGAAAGTTGTCAACAAGCTATTGAATTCCTCAACAACCAGGTAGAAAAGCTTGATCAAGCTATACAAAAAATAGTCAATGAAAATCCTGAATTGCAACGATGCCAAAAAATTCTTGAAACAGTCCCTGGAATAGGTAGAAAAAACCTCTCAATGTTTATTGTGTCTCATACCGGAACTTGGTTCTTTAAATAAAAGGCAAATTGCAAGCCTTGCAGGTGTTGCGCCTCATCCTAAGGAAAGTGGTAAAGCTATTGGCTACCGAAGGATTATAGGTGGAAGAAGTAACGTTCGTTCAAAGCTTTTTACAGCTGCCATGGCTGCTACAAGGTCCAAATCTGCACTTAGTGCCTTTTATTCTAAGCTTATTGAAAGTGGTAAGAAGAAGATGGTGGCTATAACAGCTCTAATGCGTAAAATAATAGTGATTGCTAATGCAAGGCTTAAAGAAGCAGTTAATTTGCATATTTAAAAATTTACATAGCAATAACTGAAATTGGTTAATGAATATGCGCTTTTAATGTGTGTGGACGCGCATATTCATTAACCAATTTCAGTTATTGCTGTGGTGGCTGTTTGATACAAAATTCTGTTTCTATAACAAATGGGTTTTTATTGCCCATATGAAGTTGCAAAATTACAATAAAAAATTTTTAAAAAAACATAGTTGATGTCATCCGAGTAGCCCCTTCGGTGTCATTCCAGTGCTTGACGCTGGAATCCAGATTGGATACTGAGTTGGTGAGTATAAAAGTGTTGTGTTATGGCTAACGCTGACTCTACGCCATACCGCCGCGGTATCTCTTAGCATAGATCCCGCTAACACGTAGCGGGATGACGATTTGAAGAATCGTCATCCCAGTGCCCAGACTACTTGGATCCAGGAAACTTAACTTTAAATAAGTGGCTGCATAACAAAGACTAGATTCCAGCGTCATGCGCTGGAATGACACCATTTTCGGTCTCTTAAGCTATAAACATTAAGAAATTTACCAAACGAAAAAAAAAGGCAAAAGAAGCCCAGTGATGCTGGTTTTGACTCTATATTACTGTAAGTGGCGCTGTAATAATGTGCTAAACGCTTAAAATAAGCGCGATTTGGCTGAATGTAGAAAAAATTTAAAAGACATGCAGCCGCTATAATTTTATGTAATCCGCCAAAAAATACCCTAAGTTTTTTTACTGAATTGTGTCATTAAACCTGCACAGATCAAAAACAAGTTTTGAATCAGAAATACCCTTAATGTCGTGATAAGGGGGCTGGCGAAGTTTGTCAAGGAAGTTTTTTCGTTTCTAATGGTTGTTGCCAAAAAACTATACAAGAAGTCTTTTAAGATCAATCACTTATCTTCAAAGCTTGAATAAAAGCATTCTGTGGAATATTTACGTTCCCTATAGAATGCAACCTTTTTTTACCCTTCTTTTGCTTTTCAAGTAGTTTCATTCTTCGCGTTACATCTCCACCATAGAGTTTAGCTGTTACATCTTTTCTATATGGATTAATCGTTTCTCTGGCAATAATTTTCCCGCCCACTGCCGCTTGAATCGCGATTTTATATTGCTGACGTGGTATTAGATCCTTCAAGCGTGCGCATATTTCACGCCCCCTTTTTTCTGCTCTGCTTTTGTGAACGATACAAGCCAGTGCATCTACGGGCTCTCCATTAATTAAAAAGCTTAATTTATCTATTTGGCTTACCAGATAGCTGGAAATTTCCCAATCCAAACTTGCATACCCCTTGGAAATTGATTTTAATCGATCATAAAAGTCAAAAACAACTTCAGACAGTGGTAACTTATATCTTAACAATGCTGTTGTTGTGTTACCAATGTAAGATAAATCTTCCTGTTCTCCCCTCCTCTCTTCACATAATGATAGAATCTCACCTAAATATTGGTCAGGGACCATTATAGTTGCAGTAATCCACGGCTCTTCTACCATTTCAATCTTTGTTGGATCTGGCATGTCACTAGGATTATGAATGCTCAGAACTTCACCACCTTGCGTTGTAACCTTATATATAACACTCGGTGCAGTTGCTGTTAGATCTAAATCAAATTCTCTCTCGAGCCTTTCTTGAATAACTTCAAGATGCAACATTCCCAAAAAACCACAACGAAATCCATAGCCTAGCGCATTTGAAGTTTCTGCTTCAAAAGTAAAACTTGCATCATTCAAATGTAATTTTTCCAGTGCTTCTCTTAAATATTTAAAGTCGTCCGTTTCATTAGGAAAAATACTACAAAATACCACAGGGTGCACTTCTTTAAAACCAGGCAATGCCTTGCTGCACGGTCTTTTCTCTTCAGTAATAGTGTCTCCCACTCTACAGTCTGCAACTTCCTTCATTGAAGCAGTGATAAAACCAACTTCACCTGCTGAGAGTTCACCTGTCATTACTTTTTTAGGAGTAAAAATACCGATATTGTCCACTTGGTATGTAGAGTTATTAGACATCATAACAATCTTCATGCCCTTTTTTAGCACTCCATTTTTAATTCGTACTAAAATTACTACTCCCAAATAAGTGTCATACCAACTATCAACTAAAATTGCCTGTAGTGGAGCATTCACATCACCTTGAGGAGCTGGAAGTTTTGTCACTATAGCTTCTAATACATCCCTTATTCCAAGACCAGTCTTGGCTGATATTAAAACTGACTCACTTGCGTCAATGCCAATTACTTCCTCAATCTGGAGTTTTACCTTTTCTGGATCTGCAGCAGGGAGATCAACTTTATTGAGTACAACTATTATTTCATGATTGTTGTCAATAGCTTTATATACATTTGCAAGAGTCTGAGCTTCAACACCTTGACTGCTATCTACCACTAAAAGTGAACCTTCACATGCAGCTAAGCTTCGACTTACCTCATAAGAAAAATCAACGTGACCTGGGGTGTCCATGAGATTTAGGCAATATTGATTACCGTCGTTTGCCGTATAATTGAGTTTTACCGTCTGTGCTTTAATTGTAATGCCACGTTCACGCTCTATATCCATTGAATCGAGTATTTGATTGATCATTTCTCTTGCTTCAAGGCCGTTACATTTCTCTATTAAACGGTCAGCAAGCGTTGACTTACCGTGGTCTATATGCGCTATTATTGCAAAATTTCTTATGTTGTTCATTTATGGCCTACTATACTTAATTAGTAAAACTATTTTACATTTTAAGTGTTGTGAGGGCAATTATTTATTAAGAGACTATTTACTCCTTCAACATAGACAACACTTTTTTCGAGCAGGAAATCACTTTATTAACCATATAGTTTTCATGATTATTATCTATTTTAGGCAACTCATACAGATAATTTACCATCATCCCAACTGACTGACTAATGCCCTTTTCAGAAGTATCCGCCATCCAGTTTAATTGTTTTATCGATGCACCATTGCTTAAATGAAAATGCGCCACTGGATCATAGGCACTTCCATTATTGCTCTTAACCTTGAGCAAGTAATATGCACATAGTTTAAGCAAGCACTGTTTTTCACATTCAACGTTAGTTTTTATACTCTCTAAAATTTCTGCACTAGATTGTTTTATATTTAGTTTGCTCAATAAAGTGACATCTTGGTTTAGATTGTTTTTTAGCCATTTCGTAAAGCCAGGTATTGGAGAAAGAGTTGCGTATGTTTTTATACTTTTAAACTCTTGCGATAGCTTTTCTACAACCCTTTTTATCAAAAAATTACCAAGGCTGATTCCAGATAACCCTGCTTGAGTATTTGATATTGAGTAGAATATAGCAGTGCTTGCACTACTTGGATCACTTGAAGGTACTGATTCATCTAAAAGGTGTTGAATGCTATCTGCAATCTTATTCACCAATGCAACCTCTACAAAAATTAGAGGTTCGTTTGGTATTTTGTAATGAAAGAAAGCAAAACAGAGACGATCAGAATCTAGTCTGTTTTTTAAGTCATCCCAAGAGGAAATTTTATGCACAGCTTCATATTTTATAAGTTTTTCTAGCAATGATGCAGGTGAATCCCAGGTGATTTGACGAAGATCGAGTAGATCAACATCAACCCAAGTATAGAGTATATTTTTTAATTCATTCTCTAGTGGATTCAAGCTTCTATATTGGTTCTTTAGCTTAAGCACATCAGAACGCATATCAACAATAAACTTGAGGCCTTCTGGTAGAGAAATAAATTGCTTCAATATTTTAGAACGCGGTGATTCAAGAATTTTTATTAAATCCTGTTCAAATTTATAGTTTAACTCGGGATCTTGATTTTCCTTGTACTCTTTTATTTTCTCATCTATTTCTTCTTTATGTAGACTAAATTTTTCTGCCAGGGTTTGCAGAAATTTTATTTTACCTTTCTCTGATAAGCTTAAGTACAAATTACCAAGAGATACAGCATTCTTACGTGCTGAAACCTCCCCTCCCTTTGGGTTTAAGCACTCGTTCATCTTCAAGACTAAACTATCGATATCGCGACTGTTGCTTAAATCAGGACCGATGTTACCAATCCACGATCTTACAGCATCTGCCACTTCACCTAGTATTTTAAAAAAGCTTCTTACCGCTTTTTTGTCTTCAACTTTCACTATATCAGTTTTTACCAATGATTCTTTTGTCATAGATTTCCTTTATTATACATGGCTAATGCAAGTCAGGTTTCCCTACGTCATACCGCCGTGGTATCTCTAGATCCCGCTAACAAGCAGCGTGATGACGAATTTGTCGTTTGTCAAATCGTCGGTAAACCCAAGTTATTTTAGCTACATATAGCTTAAGTTAAAGGAAAATTTTAGCTACATAGCAGGCACTATTACTGAATTATTAATAATTCAGTAATACAATAGACTTCTTGCACTACCTCCCAAGCCACAACTGTCATTCAGTAGAAACAAAAAACTTCCTTGACAAACTCCGCCAGTCCCCTTATTATGATAACAAGGGTGTTTATGACTCAAAACTTATTTTTGACCTGCAGGCTCAATGACAAAATTCAGTAAAAAACTTAGGGTATTTTTTGGCTGATTACATAAAATTATAGCGGCTGCATGTCTTTTAAATTTTTTCTACATTCAGCCAAATCGCTCTTATTTTAAGCGTTAGCACATTATTACAGCGCCAGTTTAAATTATTATAGGGTCAAAACTCGCACCACGGGGTTTCTTTGGCCTTTTTTCCGTTTGGTAAATTTCTTAATGTTTGTAGCTTAAGAGACCGAAAATGGTGTCATTCCAGCGCGTGACGCTGGAATCTAGTCTTTATTATGCAGACACTTATTTAAAGTTAAGTTTCCTGGATCCGAGTAGTCAGGGCACTTGGATGACACCTTGACAATCGTCATCCTGCTACTTGTTAGCGGGATCTAGAGATACCGCGGCGGTATGACAGTCTGCGGCAGTATGACGTAGGACTGCTGTCATTCCAGTGCTTGACACTGGAATGACACGTCATAAAGGAACCAGTGTCAGCTACTCGGATGATACCTTTTTTCTACTTAGTTTGGGTTATGCAAGAAGTCTATTTACTTCTTAACTTGATGCACATGATGTCTTGCAGCATCATCTACTGCTTCTAAATAAACCATCGCCAAACATATACCACTGTGTACTTCTATAGATAACTTATTGCCTAAACTTCGATTAAAGCAAGAATTCTTTCCTGGAAAAGCAAGGTTGCTAAGATGCAGTTCCCATTTTAATCCTTTGGTTGATATTTGAGCTCTCGGTATACCAAGTAAAGATATTTTAGTATCTTTCGGCAAAGAAAAATGGGTAATACTTTTTTGTAGGATGTAACCTACCATAGGAGGTATAGGGGTGTAAAAGATACTATCTGTACTTAGAAAAACGTTAATATTTTGTAGTATATGATCAATTGCTCCTCCAGTAATACCCGTTACTATTGATGGCAATAACTTTACTGTTTTTAAGTGAGCCATTGCTTTAGAAAAGTCGCAATAATCTTGATCAGGTAGATATATCGTATTCAAATTAGCACGTAAATCCAGATTTACGCTATCCAAATCTCCTACTACAAGATCAGGTTTTACGCCAATTGATAGAAGCTTGTTTGCTCCTCCATCTACAGCAATAATAGGTATATCTCGTTTAAAAAACGATGAGCTCGGTATTTCTCCATTTAGCACTACAATAGAACGATATTGTTGTTGTGTACTGCAGTGTAGCACATGATCATGGTGCAGGTTTTGCATCGTAGTAACATTTTTGAATAATTGATATTATGCTAATCACTAATCCAGCAATATTGCTAAGCACCACAAAAATTGAGCTCTGGTAAAGACCATAGCCAATCCAAGACAATGAACAAATAAGATAGTTTACTAACATTAGCATCGATACATCACGAGTAACTTTAGTGATATATGCTTTATATACTTGAGGTGATAATCCAATTAGAGATGCAATTAACGCAATGAAGCCGAAGCATTCTTCAATATTTATATACATACATTTTCCTACGCTTGCTTTAACAATATCAGGTTCAAAGGGTTGTACTTTATGTACTCTCAGCTTTTCTAGAGCACCCCTAATGCGTGCAATTTATAACATCATTTAGTCTATTAATCAAGAAATTAATAGTGACTTGCATTCATGAAACCCAATCGGCTTCTATGCTAATTATTATCCAAACTAATCGTCGGTTGTGCATCTTGCTCAGAGATTAGGGCAACCAACAAATTATTTATCAATTGAACCTTTTGCTTGCCATCTAATTGTAAGCTTTTGTTTTTTTCAAAATGAGCTATTACTTCCTCGACAATTCCTATTGCATTTTGCACTATATGCCTTCTTGCCGTAGTGATAGCATGTGCTTGTTGACGCCTTAACATTGCTTGTGCAATCTCGGACGAATACGCCAAATGCGATATTCTTGCTTCTGTAATCTCAATTCCTGCAATATCTAATCTTTGTTGTAACATTGACCGCAATTCATCTGAAATTTTATCAGAATTTTTACGTAAAGATTCTTCATCGCTTTCGCTATCATACGGATAATTGCTTGCTAATTCTCTTATTACTGAGTCACTTTGTACAAAAACAAATTCGTGATAGTTGTTAACATTATAATACGCCTTTGCAGGGCTGTTTACTCTCCAAACAATTACTGCAGAAATCTCTATTGGACTTCCATTTGCATCATTCACTTTTATTTTTTCTGTGTTGATATTTTGAAATTTTAGGGAAACTATATATTTGCTTGAAAAGGGAAGCGTTACACATATTCCAGACTTAAAATAAGTTCCAATATAATGACCAAAAAACTCTATCACTCTTGCTTCATTAGGGTCATTAATAAAAAATCCTTGAAGAAAAGTCAAAATTGAAACAGCAGTAACTCCCAGCGCAATTGTGCTGTCATATACCAAAAAAAGCAGCGATAAAATTAATCCTAGCGCTATTAGTACAGGAAAAACCCGGAGTTGACTTAAATTTCTATCGTTTATCGTATTCTTATCCATATTGTCTTTAAACTTCTTTTTCACTTGAACCCTCTCTGTTGATCGTTTTATTTATCTCACTTACAAATAGTTTAAACTCTCTTAATTCATGATCAGGCAATTTTACTTCAGTTTTATGCGCTATCGTAAGCGGATCGATGTGTTTGCCGTTATATATAACTTCGTAATGTAAATGGGGTCCTGTTGCAACACCAGTGCTACCAACATAGGCGATTACCCGCCCCTGCTTTACTTTAGAGCCTAACTTTATATCGCCACTAAATCTACTTATATGCGCATAACAGGTTGAATATTCATTTTTGTGTTTTATTTTGATGTAATTTCCATAGCCACCATTCTTTCCTATATATTCTACCACACCCTCTGCAGCAGCGTATATGGGAGTGCCAAGCTTAGCTGCATAATCCACTCCTTTGTGAAAAGCAATTTTACCGCGAACAGGATGCTTTCTATTGCCAAATTTTGAGGATATGCGATAATCTCTATTTAAAGGATTTGCAAAAATTTCGCCATTTTTTAAGCTTATTCCTTCTTTATTAAAATACCTTTCTTTGCCGTCTTGCGATTTATAATGATATAAACTAATAGCTTTCTTGTTTATTGTCAGTGAAGCATATAAAATCTTTTCTTCAGTCTTCTGATTACTGAGCGATCTCTCAAAAAGAACCTCCAATTTACTCTTCGGCACAATGTCTTTTTTAAAATCAACACCAAAATCTTTATATATGTTGATCAATTTTACCACTGTATTTGGCGCCAACCCTTGCTCAATTCCCGTGGCAAAAAAAGAAGATTTTATGGTGCTGGATATTAAAAAAGTCTCTTTACTGTTATCTGGAGTCTTAAGGGCGTGTATATTAAATATTGGTAAAATATAAAGCAGTATAAATATAATCAGCTTCATCATTTAAACAGCATCAACAAAAGTAAAATTACCTTCAACATACTGTACATCATCATTATCTTCTAATTCTTCAACCAATGTGGATAATTTATCGATCAACTCTTTATCGCTAATTTCAACTAGATCCTTTGGTTGCCACGAAAGACGAGCAAGTTCTGATTCTCCGAATTTTGCATAAAAGGCATCGCGTACTTTACCAAAATCTTTTATTTCACAAGTTATAACGTGTAATCCTTCTTTGTCATTTTCCTCAACATTCAATACTTCTAACTCGATCCCATAATTAAATAAATCACCAAAATTCACACCCTCTGCTTTATAGACGATTAAGCCTACATGATCGAAAAGGTAACTAACACTTCCTGTTTCTCCCAAGTTTCCACCCTTGCGAGAAAATATATAACGTACCTCAGAAGCAGTACGGTTGCGGTTATTAGTCAAGGCATGGACAATAAGTACAGTGCCAGAAGGCCCATGACCTTCATATTGGATTTCCTCATAATTTTCTCCAGCAACGTTACCAGTTGCATTTTTTATTGCTGTTTCTATTTTATCTTTTGGTAGATTTTCCTTGCGTGCAGCAAATATAGCAGAGCGAAGGCGCGGGTTGAGTTCGGGATCGGGTAGCCCTTGCTTTGCAGCAACTGTTATTTCTCTAATCAGCTTCGTAAATTTTTGAGAGCGCTTTGCATCCTGAGTGCCTTTCCGATGTTTTATATTTGAAAATTGTGAATGACCAGCCATATTCAAATAGTTAAAAACCTAATTATATATCAAAGCATAGAAAAAACTAAAGCAAATTTTCAAGCCTCCGGCTTGGCATCTTGCAGGTTTTCTGCTAATAACATACTTTCATACTGCTCAGCTTCTAAGTCAAGGCCAAGAGCTGAATGGGCTGCTATTAAATAGTTAATAGACTTAGAAAAATATTTAGAATCCCTATAGCTTGCTATATTCTGGAAACGCTTAATTGCTGCTAAATATTCACCACGCCTCAGGTAAAATTTACCGATAGAATACTCTTTTATTGATATATGTTCTGTGATTAATTTTGCTTTTTCCTTGATTTCATCTATATATTCGCTGTCTGGGAAAAGGTTAATGTACTCTGTAGCCAGCTCTAAAGTTTTATATGCAGTTTGCTGTCCAAGTTGCACTTTATTAATTTGCATGTAACAAGATAATACTCTTAAGTAGTATACATATGGTAAATCTTCACCATTTGAATAAACATATATATAATCATCCATATCACTTGCAGCACTGCTATAGTTACCCATGTTATAATGAGACACACCAGATAATAATTTTGCTTTCCTTGCCCAATAAGAGAAAGGGTACAAATCTTCTATCTTTTGAAATGCCCTAATAGCTTGTTTATATTTTTTCTGGTCAAAAAGTTCAACTGCTTCCTCATATAGTTCAGCTTCAGTTTTTTCAAGATCATCCGCATACGATTGTGTAAAGGAGCAAATTAGGAAAATAAAGCACGTGATTAAAGTCTTATACATAAGATTTTTTTCGATCAAAATAAAGTATAGACCTAAATATTACTTAAATAAATAAATTTCTTAGGCAATAGCCGGCCCTTCCTCTTTATAACTACGGTCAGAACTACCTGCATTCCTCGATTTACCTTGTCCTTCCACTTTTGGATCTTTCAGCGTTTTGCTGTAGAAATGTGTAGTTAATATCTGTACAACCATAAAAAGTGCAATACCTATCAAGCCTAAAGTAGGCCCAACAGCAGGATTTAAGGACGATGCTAATGCCATTAACTATTAAAAATATAGAAGAACCAGCAAGCGCCAATCCGGCTACAGACATATTGCTAGTTTTCTTGCTAGATTTTTCTGTTTCCTTTTTCTTATTTTTTTCATGCTCATCAATATAAGAAACAAGAGTTACAAGAAAAGCAATTGCATTGGCAAGAAATAAAATTGCATCCTCTGCTGCTTCAAGTGAAGATGTTTCACCCATTATCATACCTACAATAATCAGTGCAGTTGGTATAGCCTCAATATAGATCAAACACTGACCTATATCAGAAATATTGTGCTCTTTTTCCTTTACTTCCTCTCCATTTTCAATATTCTCCAACTCTCGTTCTTTTTGTGCTATTTTCCTATTATTGTAAATTAAATATAGTGTGGCTTAGCGCGCCACTTATCACGCCAAGTAATACCTGATCGCTACATGTTTTTTCCAGTTCAATCGCCATTAGCAATGCAAATGGGACCATTGTTGCCAATGATACACATTGTCTATATAGCTCTCTTTTTTTTAGTGTTAATAGCTCTTGTTCTAGCTTCTTCTTTTTTTCTGCTTCTCCTACTTTTAGCATTAATAACTCCTGTTCGAGTTTCTTCTTTTTTTCCGCTTCTTCTTTTAGTGTTAATGACTCTTGTTCTGATCTTTCTTTTTTGACTTCCTTATCAACTGTCAGCCAAAAATCTCCAGGAGAAAACGTAGTCTTAGGGTTACCAGTCATATAGATCCCGTTGATTTATGAACTAATATATTATACAGGATTTTAACTATTCAGTCAATATTATAAAAATGTTAACCACTTTTGTATATTAACTGTTTCTCAAGAAATTCAGTCAACCTGTTTGATGCCGGCTAGGATATAATTATAGCCTGACCACATAGTTATAATAGCTGCAACCCATAAACAAATTGCACCTATATATTGAGTTATGTCGTAATCGTTCATTATTAGCGCTACTACAGCAACCATCTGCAAAAATGTTTTAATTTTGCCAGCTTTGCTTACAGGTAGACTAACATTTATAGCTATAAGGAACTCCCGTAAACCCGAAACTAATATTTCCCTACAGATGATGATAATCGATGGTACTATTGTAAAATCATTTATCTTCTGCTTATAAACTAGCATAATTATCGTTGAAACCACTATTAATTTATCAGCAATTGGATCAAATAGCTTGCCAAACTTTGATTGGACTTTCCACGCACGCGCCAAGTAACCATCAAAAAAATCCGTAATGCACGCAAACACAAAGATTGATATTGTTATCAGGCCTGCATATTTATTTTCTATATAAAAACTTAATATTATTGCTGGTATTGCAAGTGCACGAGAAATTGTAAGCAAATTAGGCACGTTTTTCTTAAGCATGTAATATCATCTTACGTAATAGGTAAACTTATACAGAAGTACAACAGAGTTCACAAGCTAATAGTTTACAATTGAACATTTATAAAAACTCCATATACTTAAAAATTACAAGCTTAAAATATAAGAATGAACGATGATTTAGATAATACCACAAAACAAGAGGCACTTAAGTATCACAGTAGAGGTGGTAACCCTGGTAAAATTTCAATCATGCCAACAAAACCTTTATCTACCCAGTATGATTTGTCACTTGCTTATTCTCCTGGCGTTGCAGCTCCGTGCCTTGAAATAGCTAAAAATCCTGAGGTTGTTTATGATTATACGGCAAAAAGCAATTTTGTAGCTGTCATTTCAAATGGCACTGCAGTGCTTGGGCTTGGTAATATCGGTCCTCTTGCTGCAAAACCTGTCATGGAAGGCAAAGCTGTTTTATTTAAGCGTTTTGCTGATATTGATGCAGTTGATATAGAAGTTGGTACAGAAAATATAGAAGATTTCATCAATGCAGTAAGGTACCTTGGGCCAAGTTGGGGGGGGATAAATTTAGAGGATATAAGATCTCCCGATTGTTTTATAATAGAGAAACGTCTGAATGAACTGATGGATATTCCAGTGTTCCATGATGACCAGCATGGAACTGCAGTGGTTGTTGCAGCTGGTATAGAAAATGCTCTTGATATTGTCGGAAAGAAATTAGAGGACGTTAAGATCATTATGAATGGTGCTGGAGCAGCCGGTATTGCATGTTTAGAAATACTAAAGTCCATGGGCGCTAAAAATATAGTGCTGTGTGATAAGCAAGGAGTAATATACAAAGGTAGAAACGAGGACATGAATGAGTGGAAGGAAAAATATGCAATTGATACTTCCGAACGTTCTCTACTTGATACAATAAAAGGCGCTGATGTATTCATCGGATTATCTGCAAAAGATGTGTTAAATGAAGAGATGTTAAAGAGTATGGGCCAAGACCCGATTATTTTCGCTCTCGCCAACCCCGATCCAGAAGTAAGGCCTGAGTTTGCAAAATTTGTGAGGCCAGATGCAATAATCGCAACTGGCAGGTCAGATTACAACAATCAAGTCAACAACGTAATGGGATTTCCTTATATATTCAGAGGAGCGCTTGATGTACATGCAACAACAATAAATGATGAGATGAAAATTGCAGCTGCAGATGCAATAGCAAAGCTTGCCCGTGAGCCAGTGTCTGACGAGATATCTGCAGCCTATGGCTGTCGTAAAATGAGCTATGGACGTGAATATATAATACCTACTCCATTTGACCCAAGATTAATTTCTATAGTATCTCCTGCTGTTGCAAAAGCCGCAACTGATTCAGGTATTGCAAGAAAGGCAATAGAAGATTGGAGTAAATATGAAAATCAATTGAAATCTCGCCTTGCTAGTGCACTTAACACGCTGAATCTACTGTCTTCACAATATTAGTAACCATATAATCAATAATTCAATTGCACCCAGTCGTTTTAGATTTATAATGAAAGTATTGTAATTTAAAGCAAATCAATGACTATTGCAATTCACGAATTAGAAAGGATCATCAAACAATCGTTCCCCGACGCTGATATAAAGGTTCATGACCTTGCTGGAGATGATGATCATTATCATTTAAAAATAACCTCCAAGCGCTTTCTTGGAAAGACAAAAATAGAACAGCATAAAATGGTATATAAAGCTCTGGAAGGTCAGTCTATACACGCCTTGCAACTGGAAACTAATACTTAAAAATAAGGTGAATTTATGAGCAGTTTTGAACAAATAAAAAAAGATATAGCGGAAAATGATGTGGTGTTGTTCATGAAAGGCACTTCTGATTTTCCTCAATGCGGATTCTCTGGACTCGTCGTGTCAATCCTAAAAAAATTGAACGTGAAGTTTAAGTATATTAACGTGTTGGAGAATGATGAAATACGTGAATCTATAAAAAAGTTTTCTGATTGGCCAACAATTCCACAATTATATATAAAGGAAGAGTTTATCGGTGGTTGCGACATCTCTCGCGAGATGTACGAAAAAGGCGAACTGCAAAATTTATTGAAGGAAAAAAAAATTATTGCGGAATAAGTACCAAGAAACCAGTGCCCAGACGCTGGGATTGGTATAACGTAGTATAAGCTATGAAAAAGGATCTTATGTCTTAAACCTTATCACCAGGCTTAACAAATAGGTGGCCCAATACTATTAACTTTATGGGTTTACCTTCGTTATTTGCTACTATCCAAACCCCATCGCTCTCATGATCAACAATTTCTATTGGTACAAATATTACATAATTATTGTCATCAACAATCTTTATTCCAAGAGCACCCTCGTCACTTAAGCTCAGGGCTGAAGAAGGAACTTTATATGCAAATCTTTCGCCTGAAGGTAGTCTTACGTTGGCAGTTAGTCCCTGCAAGGATATCATTTTATTATTAATTACCTTTACCTCTACCCTATAAGACCCAGTTTTAGGCTCAGCAATTTTACTAATAAAACTTACTTCACCTGCCAATTCTTTTCCATCCAGTAAACTAATTTGAGCTGTGCTGCCTAGCTCTATTTTATTTACTTCATTTTCCGAAACGTATAACACCACAAGAATTTGATCGAAATCAACCACGTCAGCTATTTTTTGCCCAACATTAACAAAATCCCCTTCGTTCGCATTGATTTTATCAATATAACCATCTATAGGAGATTTGACTGCAGTATTTTCTAAATCCAATTCTAGCCTTTTTAGGTCAGCTTTTGCACTTTGTAACGCAGTAAAAGCTGCTTCTACTTGTATTTGTGCTCCATAGCCTATTTTATTCAGTTTGTGAGAGGAATCATACTCAATTTCACGCTGCTTTAATAAAGCTTTGGCTTTCTGAGCTTGCTCAATCCTGTCATAATCTTCTATCTTTAACACTACATCATCTCTTTTTACCTTTTCACCATAAGGTAAATAAATAGCAATAATCTTACCACTTATTTTTGAGACAAGGCTAGCTCTATGTAAGGGATTTACTGTACCAGAAAAATTTAAATATATAGTGCGGTTTTGCGGCGCACATTCTTGAGTTTTTACTGAAAAGCTACTAGTTGCATTATCACTATGAACCGCCTGATCTTTTTTTAAAAATGCACTGCTGATAAAAAACAGTAGAATAAAAGCAATACTAGAAATGATGATTACTTTATTTCTCATCTTTAAACAATAGAATTTGTTGACTAATTTTGTTAGAAACAACTGCATAAATTTTCGAATCAGAAATGTAAGTATAATACATGCACCATTGTCACTCCATAAATAGTTTTATATGAGAACAAACACAAGAGTATGTCATTTTCCTACAATAAGTAAGTTTTTTATTGCTAAGATGCAATTTTTAATCAAATAAAAATGTAAAATTGCAAATAAAGTTGTACATAAGACTGGATTTTAAAAAATTTCCATAGAATGATATTATGGAAATAAGAATATAAAATTATTGTAACAAAACTCAATATATTAGCATATATTTAAATAGGGTAAGGTCAGTTTTAACGCTCCATTAAACGGATACCCAATTGTTCAACACTCTCAATTTCAATTTGCAAAGTGTCCTTTATAAATTCATTAGCCTGTCCTATGTTCATTAAAACTCTATATTTATTGAAATTTGGCATAAACTTTTTATAACAGCTCTACTTTTCAATAAACTCCATTTGCATTTCTTGTATATTACTTTCTATTTGCTCTATTTGTTCTATCAACCTTTCCTCTAAGTCAAGATTACCGCTCAGCCTCGCTTCGGTTCTTTCTTTTCGTAATGCATTTAATTCTTTTAGTAACACTATATTATTCCACACAATTTCTGCAGATTTTCTCTCGTTCAGTTGGCTATTTAGTACACTAGTTTTTTCAAATACATACTTTATAACGTCAAACTGTTTCAATTCTTGTAACAAAGCCTCTTTACCAAGTTTGCTTTTGTTACTTATTACATCAATTACACGCTGTTGTAATCTTTTCATCTCATTAGTAAATTCAAAATGAGAAAATTGCTCAAAAAATATAGAACGGTTCAAGATTTCAGGAAATTCTACGGCTATACGCAAAATTATGACCTGATTTTGCTCTGCCTCAATTAGCTCTGGAGATTTGTTATGAAGATACTCACCTTTTGTTGCTCTAGTTTTACTATTAAAAATCTGTTTTTTGAAGCTACTTCTTAGTTCACTAGCCTTATTGTAAAAATAATCTCTATAATACCTTCTAATACTGCTGTTGCTAATAGTATTTACATATTCCATGAACTTGTGCTCAAGAATTGAATATTTTTCCGGAGCAAGTTTTTCATAATTTTGCAAGTTGCTATCGATTATGTGACGCCATAAATATTCAGAATGCAGTTTTGTTGAATGGTCAAGAGCAGTCAACACGTCTTCTTTCTTGCATGCCAGTTCGTTACATATATCGTATGGATCTTTATTACTCGGCAAAGTCACAAACTTTAACGTGTATCCAGGCTCTAATATTGGCAGAGCAAGTTCTGCAACTCGGGTAGCAGCATGACGTCCAGCACTATCGCCATCCATACAGATGGAGATTTCTTTAGCAAATCTCCATAGATTTTTTATCTGTTCTGCAGAAATTGCGGTACCAAGTGGAGCAACTGCATTACTAATTCCCGCTTGATGTAGCGCTATAGTGTCCATATATCCTTCAACAACAAATATGTGCTGTTTTTTACGTATTTCGCTTAAAGCAAAGTTTAATCCGTATAAATTCTCCCTCTTCTTGAAGAGCTGACTCTCTGGGCTATTTAAATATTTTGGCTGTTGCTCAGAACTCAGCGCACGTCCGCCAAAACCAATAACTCTTCCTGCAATGTTGTATATAGGAAATATCAGCCGGTCATAAAAATAATCATGAAAATTTTTGTTTACTAATCCAATATCAATTAAAATTTTGTCTTCAATACCTGAAGAGTTTAAATACTCTTTCAAACCAGAGCTTGGTGCATAACCTATCTTAAATTTATCTATGATTTCAGGTAAAATCTTGCGCTGCTTTAAATAATCTACAATGCCCTGATTTTTTTGTGCAAACCAATTTGCAGCTAAATCAAGCGCTAAAAATAGTTTATTGTCCCCTTTTGTAATACTAAGACTTTTGGGCAGTTCAACACCTGCAACCGATGCTAATCTTTCCAATGCTTCTTTAAAGCTTAATCCTTCAGTTTGTGAAATAAACTCAAATGCATCACCACTAGCTGAACAACCAAAACAGTAATATAATCCCTTAGTATTGCTCACCGAAAAAGATGGGGTTTTTTCGTTATGAAATGGACAGAGCCCAACAAAACTATCTCCTCTTTTTATTAGCCTGACTTTTTTACCTACTATGTCAGATAATAATAATTTTGATTTTATAATATCTATGTGATCCATCTTATTGAATTAGTAGTAGGATAAAAATTATATAGAATTTATACACATCTGACTCGAAATTTATTTCAAGCTTTAGGACTCCCGAAAGATCAGGAGTATTAAAACGGCTTGACAGAAAGATCAAAATAAATTACCCATATAAATATCCTTAAGTTATGCAAGATCAACTTTTTATATGTCAGATATAATATCAATTGCCTCAGATCATGCTGGTTATGAATTAAAATCAGAAATAAAATCCTACCTGGAAACCCTGGATTACACAGCGATAGATCAAGGCTGCACTGCTAAGCAAAAGTATGTAGATTACCCAGACTATGCTGTTAAAGTTGTAGAAGATATAACAAGCAAAAAAGCAAATTATGGGATATTAATTTGTGGTACAGGTTTGGGCATGAGTACTGTGGCAAATCGTTTTGAAGGAATCTACGCTGCTTTATGCAATAGTGTTGAGATCGCAAAATTAGCTCGCGAGCATGGCAACGCAAATGTACTGTGTCTTGGTGCAGGATTTACTGCGAGTGGATTAGCAAAAGACATAGTCAAACAATTCCTCGAAACAGAATTTTCAAAAGAAAGCAGACATAAAAAACGCCTTGATAAACTCAGCAATATAACCTCTAAGAAAAAAAAAACAAAAACTTATAACGAAGATGAAATATCAAAATTCGCTAAAATGGCAGGTGAATGGTGGGATGAGAATGGTAAATTTAAGCCATTGCACATGATGAATCCTATTAGAGTATCTTACATTATTGAGAAAATAAAAGAGTTAAAAAAATGCGATTTAAAAGAATTATCATTGCTTGATGTTGGATGCGGTGGTGGCATTTTATCAGAGTCAATGGCACGTGTTGGTATTAACGTTGTAGGAATAGATGTATGTGAAGAAAACATCAAAGTGGCACAGTCACATGCGAAAAAAGTAGGGCTTAATGTAGAATATATGCACACCAGCATTGAAGAGCTAAGCAATGACAAGAAGTACGACGTGGTTCTGCTGATGGAAGTAGTCGAGCATGTAGATAATTTAGAATTCTTTATGAGAAGAGCAATAGAATTGCTGAAACCAGAAGGGCTAATCTTTATATCCACAATAAATAGAACTATCAAATCCTTCTGTCTTGCAATAGTCGGCGCAGAGTACATATTAAATTGGCTGCCTAAGGGTACGCATAATTGGAATAAATTTCTCAAGCCGTCAGAAATTGCAAATCACTTAAGAGAAAATAATGTAACGCTGCAAAACATGGCTGGCATGGAGTACAACGTAATAAAGCGTGAGTGGAATTTAACTAAAGGTGTGGATATTAATTATATACTTTGTGGTTTGATGAGTGGTTAGATTTAACTCTATAAAAACACCATTTTCACTACCAATACTCTGAAGGATCTAGACCAGGTTTCTTACAGATGCCCTTACCAGTGATCACCCAGCCATTAGGACAACATCCTTGAACCCCGTTTTTCCGAGGGCCACAACGATCACGACCTATGTATTCATATTCAGGAGTAGCAACACACTTTCCATTATTCAATGTTTGTCTCTCATCAAGACAACAAACTTCTTTTCCTGTTACCTTTGTTACAATTTGAGGAGCACCAAAAAACACAGCAACAAACATACCCAGTGCGAAAAGTGCAGGCCAAGGCATTTTGCCAAATATTGCAAGCAAGCTTGAACCAATTATTACCACTGTAATCATTGGTCCACCTATTCCATGAACGTAACCTATTACATTACACATTACATCTGTTGCTCCATCAGCGTGTGCATCAAATGCATAGAAAACTATAAATAGAATTACAAGAAAATTTCCCACTGTTCTTTCAATAATCTTTATTTCATACCTGATTGTTTCTTATTTTAGTAAAATTTCAGTAAATAGCTTTTTTCAAAAATTATGCTTAACCCAATCAATATTTATTTATTACTGCCTTTTTAATACTATAATTAACTCAGTTGATTTTTATCAAAATGCTAAACCATGGATCGATTTGAGAACTTTTACATCACCACGCCAATATATTACGTAAACGACAAGCCGCATATCGGTCATGCATACACTTCTCTCTTGTGTGACGTGGTGGCAAGGTTCATGAAACTAGCTGGGAAAAATGTCAAATTTACCACCGGTACAGATGAACATGGACAAAAAATAGAAAAAGCAGCTAAAGCAAAGGAAATGCAGCCAAAAGAATTTACAGATGAAGTGAGTGTTTTATTTAAAGAATTAGCTAAGTTCATGAATTTTGAGTATGACGATTTTATTCGCACTACGGAGGAACGTCATAAAAAAGCAGTGGTAGCTTTATGGAATAGGCTTGAAGAGAGAGGACAAATATATTTGGATTCCTATTCGGGTTGGTATTCAGTTCGTGATGAAGCATTTTATCAGGAATCAGAGCTGATAGATGGCAAAGCACCAACAGGTGCTGAGGTTGAATGGGTAAAAGAAGAGAGCTACTTTTTTCGTTTTTCGAATTGGCAGGATAAATTACTAGAACTATATGAAAATCAGCCAAATTTTATCTTTCCTGAGAGCAGAAAAAATGAAGTGGTATCGTTTGTAAGATCAGGGCTCATTGACCTCTCAATCTCTCGCACTAGTTTTAACTGGGGAATAAAAGTACCAGGTAATGACAAACACGTAATCTATGTCTGGATAGATGCATTAACCAATTACCTTACATCAATAGGTTTCCCTAGTACTGAAGGTGAAGAATATAAGAAGTTTTGGGCAGAACCAGAAATACAGATTCCAGTGTCAAGCACTGTAAACCTAGCTGACAACTCTTTCAACGTTCATGTAATCGGCAAAGACATATTGCGCTTTCATGCTGTGTATTGGCCATCGATTCTCCTTGCAGCAGATTTGCCACTGCCAAAACAAATTGCAGTTCATGGTTGGTGGCTAAACGAAGGAGAAAAAATATCCAAGTCCCTTGGTAATGTCATAGATCCAATTGGCCTCGCTCAAGAGTTTGGTGTTGATCAACTACGCTATTTTCTCCTTCGAGAAGCAAGTTTTGGCCAGGATGGCAACTTTAGTAAGAAAAACATGATCAGCCGCATAAACTCAGAACTTGCAAACAATATAGGCAATTTAGTACAAAGAACGATCTCATTTTTACACAAACAATGCTCTGGAGTTGTTCCAACAGTTGATCAAAATTTATTCAAAGATAATGAGAGCTTGCCCAATTGCAAAGCTATACTAGGTCAAGTGATGGACCATTTATCAAAGTATGAATTTAACCAGATTATACTTCTAATTATCAATATCTCTTCTGAAGCCAACGCTTATATAGACAAAAGTGCACCTTGGACATTAAGCAAAACTGATAAAGAGTGTATGAATTTAGTAATCTACAAATTACTGGAATATATCAGGATAATTGGCATTTTATTGCAGCCAATCGTTCCCAAGTCAGCAGAAATAATACTCGATCAATTGCAAATTCCAAAAGAGCAACGTGATTTAAAATCTTTGTGCAACGCATGCGTAAGTTCAGGCATTACACTACCTAAACCTACGCCGGTTTTTTTGAGGGTTGATATTTGAGTAGAGAGCATATAATATGCCCTCTACTATTTTGTTTTAAAGTAACGGGCTGGTTATGCCTGAATTAGCAACAAACGATTGAGTTACGTTAACATCATCAAACGATGCTGACACAGGAGTGATAGCATAATTATAAAAAACATAAGGCAAATAACTCGCAGCTAAATAAGGCATCGCTTTTGTTGCTTGACTAGTAAGCCAATTAGCTGTGCTCACTACTTGATTAAAATAACCACTAACTTTAGTTTCTTCTTTTTCAGCCGGCTGACTTTCTGGGCTAGAAATCTCAGGATCTTTTTGGATGGTTGTATTAGTTGCTACATACGGAAGTGCAACAACTTTGAGACCTGATAAATTTTCTGTAGCCACATTCTTTTCTTCTTTCGTACTACCCCCAATACTGCCAAGTGTCTTTTTTGCTAACTCAAGTGTTCCCATTGTATACCCAACCAATATACCATAAACATTTTTTAATTTATTTCCAGCACTATTAAATTTCCCTTTTACATACTCAACTGATGTACCATAAGCATTTTTCGCACTACCTACGACATTTTTTAAGTCATTCGCAACATCACTACGGCGCTGCTTAATAGTACTATGAACGCGCCCACTACTATAGGCTTCTGCTACATATGCAAATACTTCTTGAGATGCTTCTTTGATATTCTTCATTGCTTGCGGAACAAAAGTTTTCTTGTGTTTAAGTTCTTCTATTTTTTTTTTGATTATCAATCTCCTCATTTTTTTTATTAATTTCAATTTTTTGCTTAGAATTTTCCTCCTCTTTAGCTTTTACTTCCGCTTCTTTTTTAGTCAGTTGGTCATTTTGCCCAGAAATTGTTTGCTTTTGAGCCTGTACTTTATCTTCTTCTTTAGCTAGTTGAGCATCTTTTTTAGATATTTCTTCTACTTTCTCAGCCAGTTGAACATCTTTCTCAGAAATAGTTTTGTTCTTACTAATTGCTTTATACGAAAGTGCAATAGTTACAACAGAAAATACAGCACAACCAATAATAAATGGCAGGCCAACACTTAATGCTGCAACTGGAGCTAAGAAACCAATATAAGGAGCTACAGCAAACACTCCAGATGCTAATAAAGTTAGAGTAGCCAGAGCACCAGCTACAAGATAAGGTACATTAGTTTTATTAAATATATTTCTCATTGTGTACCCCAACTAAAGTAATCAATTTATTATTAAAGATTGTAGCACAAACAAAAAGATATGTCAATAAGGATAGATATTGACAAAAGATCACTGAAGGCTATGAACTATGCCTCTCCGTGTAATCTTTAAATGCACCTCTGTTAGAGTCAAAATATAGCTTTACACTGCCAATTGGCCCATTTCTCTGCTTTGCAATAACGAGCTCTGCAATGTTTCTAATTTTTTCCATTTTCTCTTGCCATTCCCGATGTTTATTGTTTCCTTCATTTGGCTGCTTTCTTAATTCATAGTATTCTTCTCTATAGAGGAACATCACTATATCTGCGTCTTGCTCTATGCTTCCTGAGTCACGTAAATCAGAAAGTTGTGGTTTTTTATCATCCCTCTGCTCAACAGAACGAGAGAGCTGAGATAGTGCAACAACGGGAATATTCAGCTCTTTTGCAATTGCTTTCAAACCCTGCGTCACTTCCGAGATTTCTTGTACTCTATTTTCATTACTTCTTTTTGTTGTTCCTCTGATTAGCTGCAAATAATCAATGAATACCACTTCTACATTATATAATTGATACAGCAAGCGTATTCTGGTGCGAAGGGCACTAATTGATAGCGCAGGGGTGTCATCTATGATGAAAGGCAGTTCAGATAATTCTGTACTAGCATTGATAAATTCATGCAATTCAAAATCACTAATTCTCCCGGTTAATGCCTTATAATAACTAATCCCTGAATCTATAGTGATCAGCCTTGCGGTTAATTGTTCTGCTGACATTTCAAGTGAGAAAAACGCTACATAGTGTTGTTTATCTGCTCTTTTTTGCAACATCTTACAAGCATTAAGTGCGATGTTTAGCGCCAGTGCTGTCTTACCCATAGAAGGCCTTGCAGCTAAAATTAATAAATCAGATTTTTGTAGGCCACCAAGAAGCTGATTTAGATCTTGAAGTCCGGTTGTAACGCCCAGCGCTTCTGGATTATTTTTCAGTGTGCTGATCTTCTCAACTACGTCTTTAATTGAACTTGCAAGTTTTATATATGTTTTCTCACCTTGTTTTTTTACTGCTAAGTTGAACAATTTTGTCATTGCTTGTTCAATTTGCGCCTGTGCAGGATTTTCAATATCGTAGTTGTAGCTATCACCAACTATTTCTTGCCCGAGCTTAATTAAACATCTCCTTAAGTAAGTATCACGGATTATTCTAGTCAAACTATAGATATCAAGTGCAATACTTGCCTTTGCTGCAAGCTTTGCTAAGTACTCTACCCCACCACACTCGGTAAACGCTTGGTCGTTCTCAAAAAACATTTTGAGGCTTAGTTCATTGGCAACTATACCGTGTTTCCTGGTTTTGGATATCTGCGTAAAAATACTTTGATGTAATGGATCATAGAAATTTTCTGCTATGATTGTGTCTTCAACTGCATCACAGATTCTATTATCACGAATCATTGCACCAATAAGCATCTGTTCAGCTTCTAAATTATGCGGTAATTTACATATTTCCTTATCTACACTTCTTGAACTGAGGAGACTAGCTAATTCATTCATTTTAAGTTTTGAGAGTAACTGTTGATTATTGTAGAATATTTAGTCCTCATTTGAAAGACATATAAAATTTGACTAATTTCGTGTTGCCTATAGCATTAAAACTTAATGCCCCTGTGGTGGAATGGTAGACACGGCAGACTCAAAATCTGTTGCTTGCAAAAGCATGCTGGTTCAAGTCCGGCCAGGGGCACGTTAAATATTGGAAAGTATATATATGTTACATAAATTTTTTAATCGTTTATTTTCTATTTTTTCTTCTATAAATGTTATTCAAAAGGTAAAGAAAGATGAAAATGGGATATGTTATGTAACAGGACTTAGGCGCTATATATCAGTATTGCTTGATTTGATTATTATCGTTTTGTTCTTGCAGTTTTGCAGCCAAGCCTTAAATAAGCTCTTTATGAACTCAGAGGATAGCAAAATATTAAGTCAAATTGCTGCAAAATACCAAATGCAAGCGCCACTGTCTGCAGAAGAAAAGACAACGCAGAGTAGACTTATAAAATTACAAATCCTAAATCAAATAGTCCAATGCATTATGCTCTTTTGCTATGTAACATATATGTGGGTAAGGTTTGCTGCTACACCTGGAAAACTATTACTTGGGCTTAGAGTTGTGGATGCACAAACTTTCAAAAAGATGACCCTAAGACAAGCAACAAAGAGATTTTTTTCCTTTATATTGTCAGCTGCACCATTATTCTTGGGCTTTTTATGGTCAAATTTCAACAAACGCTGTCAAACTTGGCACGACAAGATCGCAGGCACAGTGGTTGTCACGAGTAAAAGCCTTAGAAGGCAGAACTAAAAACTAAAGAGCTCAAATGAAAGAAGGTAAACTCTAAAGTATACATTTAGTAGCGCTTCCTATGAGAGAAATCGTATTATCTATTCCATAAAGCTTTATGAAAGATCCCATTCTTGGACCGGTTTTTTGGCCAAGTAACGTTTCATATAATAGCTGAAACCAGTCACGTAAGTTGGTATAATCATATTTTTTTCCAATAGAAAATACCTGAGATTGAATTTCTTCAGCAGTAACAGTTGTAGATAGAGAATGTAAAATGTCCTTCAAATCTAGTAACGCTTCTTTCTCTTTTGCATTTGGAGTTTTATATGATTTTGTTGGTTTGATGAAATCGTAGTAATACTTTACTGCAAAGTCTGAAAGTCTATCAAGCATTTTATTATTTTCTGGTGTGACGCTTGGTGCATAAGTGGATATAAAACCCCAGAGAATCTCTTTGTTTTCAGCGTTACAAGCCGCCGCTAGGTTTAAAAGTAGTGAGAAATTTATGCCTGAAGTTTCTATATTGGGAACATTGCCCTGGTGGATATGCCAGGCAGGATTATTTATATCTTTTTCTTTACTCTCATTATAGCACCTTACAAACTCTAGATACTCATCGGTTGATTTTGGTATCACATCAAAATATAAACGTTTAGCTTTTTTAGGACTCTGAAAAATATACAGTGATAAACTCTCCGTTGGTGCGTAAGTTAGCCACTCTTCAATCGAAATACCATTTCCTTTTGATTTTGATATCTTCTTTCCTTCTTTATCAAGGAAAAATTCATAGCAAAATAGAAGCGGTGGCTTTTCTCCAAGTATTTCACATATCTGACTTGAAAGCACGGCAGATGGAGTCAAATCTTTTCCATGAGCTTCATAATTTACTCCAAATGCGGCCCACCTCATTCCCCAATCAGGTTTCCATTGCAGTTTACATTTTCCTTTTGTCACTGGAACTTCTATTTTTTCCCCGTTTGGGTCTTCATACGTGATTGTTCCTTTATCTGTATTTGTTTCAATTACTGGAACTTGTAAAACTTGGGAAGTTTTTGGGCATACCGGCAAGAATGGACTGTAAGTCTGCTGCCTTTCTTCCCGAAATGATGGAAGCATTACGTCCATCACTTTATCATAATTTTTCAGCAGGAGTAAAAGTTTTTCATCGTAAACGCCAGATTTATAACACTCTGTTGCACTCCTAAATTCGTATTCAAATTCAAACAAATCAAGAAATTTACACAACAACGAATTCATGTGATGACCATAACTCTCATGAGTTCCAAATGGATCGGGTATCATAGTCAATGGTTTATTTAAGTGCTCCCTTAGCATCTCTTGATTTGGCACATTATCTGGTATTTTTCGCAAACCATCCATATCATCTGAAACTGCAATGATTTTGGTTTTTATACCAGGAGCTATTTTTTTTAATGCATTTACAACAACTGTAGTGCGGAAAACCTCTCCAAAGGTTCCTATGTGGGGTAAACCAGAGGGTCCATAACCAGTTTCAAATATTATTTCTTTTTTATTAGGAAACTCTTGCAATATTTTTTCTGCTTCTTGAAATGGCCAACTTGTCATTATCTGAGTTAAATTATTAATCAATGTATCTTAACTTAAAGTGCTACTAGTTTCAATGGATTTTTAATATAATGATATAGTATTAGTGTTAGAGCTATTATTAGAAGGTTAAAGATATGTCCACAGGTAGTATACAAACAGATCAATTATTTAAAGGTCTTACAAGACCTGCAATGCTCTTTGGTGTGAGTTATATGTTTGCAATATTAAACGTCCTGATTTGCCTGCTAATTTTCATTAATTCAAATGATTTGAGAGTGATTCTCTTAATGTTACCAGGTATACATGGACTTGGCTATATAGCTTCTGCAAAAGAACCGTTGTTTATTGAATTACTTATGGTAAAATTAGGAAAGTGCTCGAAATGTTTAAATCGTTTTTATCATGGAGCCAATTCTTATGATATTGCTTAATGTTGTGTGATGCTGAGGTTTAGGGCTATTCAATCAAAGAGTAAATCTACTCTGAGCAGGGAAGTTCACGCTGCTGAATTTATTCCTTATTCTTGCTATTGGAATAGCACAACCTTGATGACAAAAGAAAATTGGTTGGTTAAGGTTATAAAATTAAGTGGCTTTGCATTTGAAACCGCGGATGACGAGGATTTAATAATACAAAATAATATCAGGAATCAGATGCTCAGAAGCATTTCATCTCCGGCATTTAGTTTGTATTTTCATACTATCAGACGTAAAAAAAATATTTTTTCTGATGAATTTGCAAGTCAAGGTTTGCCGAATTTTTTCGCTAATCACGTAAATCTAAAATGGAGAGAAAAACACGCAACAAGGCAATCATTTATTAATGACCTATACATTACGATTATCCGTAGAGCAGACACAAAAGGAGTAGAATTTTTGTCATATCTACTAAAAAAATTCGGACATGTAACTTCAAAACATGCTTGGGAAAGTGATATGCGTGCTACGTATGAAGATTTAGAGGAAACGACAAATCGTGTAGTGACAAGCCTTAGAAATTATTCGCCTAAAATTCTTGGAGTAAAAGAAACTCCAGATGGTTTGTTCTGCGAAATAATGGAGTTTCTATCTAGAATCGTAAATTGTGGCTTCGTTACAAATACGCTTTTTCCGCTAAGAACTGAAATATCAAGATACTTACCAGTACATAGGTTATTCTTTGGCCGTAAGATGATACAGGTTGTGACTCATAATGAGAGTAAATATGCTGGAGTAGTTAGTATCAAAGAATATGGAAATCATACTTCTGCAGGAATGCTTGATTCGTTTTTACAACTTCCTTACGAGTTTATAATTACGCAATCTTTTCAATTTATAAACAGGCAAATGGCGATTGGAAAAATGCAGATACAGCAAAATCGAATGATACAGTCTGCAGATAAAGCTATTTCTCAAATAGCAGAAATTTCTCAAGCGCTTGATGACGCAACGAGTGGTAAGATTGCATTTGGTCAACATCACCTGACTATTTTATGTATAGAAAAAAGTCCTAAATCATTGGATAACGCTCTGTCGTTGGTAGAATCAGAGCTTTCTAATTGCGGTGTTTACCCTGTCCGTGAGAGAGTTAACCTTGAACCAGCATTTTGGGCGCAAATTCCTGGTAATTTCGATTATATAGTGAGAAAAGCTACAATAAGTAGTCTTAATTTGGCTGGATTTGCATCTCAACATAATTATCCTACTGGTAATAAATTCAATAACCACTGGGGAGATGCCGTTACAGTTTTCGACACGACATCTGGTACTCCATTTTTTTTCAACTTTCATATAAGGGATGTTGGACACACTATGATAATTGGCCCAACTGGTGCTGGTAAAACTGTTTTAATGAATTTCTTATGTGCTCAAGCGATAAAATTTTCTCCAAGGATATTCTTTTTTGACAAAGATCGCGGTGCAGAGATTTTCTTAAGAGCACTTGGTGGTATCTATACTGTAATAGAACCAAGAACTAAAACAAATTTTAATCCTTTGCAACTTGATGACACCTCTGATAATAGAACATTTTTAATGGAGTGGATAAAGTCTTTAATTTCGGTATATAATGATAAATTTACTTCAGAAGATATTGCACGAATTAATGATGCAATTGAAGGAAATTTTAAATTAAGAAAAGAAGACAGGTTCTTGAGAAACCTTGTACCGTTTTTAGGACTTGCAGGTCCTGATACTCTAGCTGGGGCAATATCTATGTGGCATGATAATGGTTCTCATGCTGCAATATTTGACAATAAAGAAGATTTGCTAGATTTTTCACGAGCAAGAGTATTTGGTTTTGAGATGGCTAGCTTGCTCAAAGATCCTGTTGCCCTTGGACCAGTATTGATTTATTTATTTCATAGGATTAGTATATCTCTTGATGGCACTCCATCTATTATCGTTCTTGATGAGGCATGGGCATTAATAGATAATCCAGTTTTTGCACCCAAGATAAAAGACTGGTTGAAGGTACTGAGAAAACTAAATGCTTTTGTGATTTTTGCTACTCAGAGTGTTGAGGATGCAAGTAAAAGTGCTATTAGCGATACGCTTGTACAACAAACAGCGACACAGATTTTTTTACCAAATCTGAAAGCTACTAGTGTCTATCGGGATGTTTTTATGTTAACTGAACGTGAATATATATTAATTAAGCACACAGATCCGAGTACTAGATTCTTTTTGGTGAAACAAGGAGTTAATGCTGTAGTAGCTAGAATAGACTTAAAAGACCTGGATGATATAATCAACGTATTATCCGGACGTGCAGAAAGTGTTCTATTGTTACACGATATATTAAATGAAGTTGGGGACAACCCAAAAGTATGGTTGCCTATATTTTATCAGAAGGTAAAAAATGTTTAAGACTAAGCTGTCATTGCTATTAATTGCGATATTTTTACTAAATATAGACTTTTTACTCTCATATCCAGTGCTTGCAGATGGAGTAAGTGGTACTGACAAGACAGAATTTGTTAGCAGATTTAATTCCACTGGCAGTTTTAGTCGTGCCTCTAATCCTGATTGTGGAGCTTTTAAAACAGCTGCAGCACTTGCTGGAATAGCGATTGCTGTTGGCACAATATTTACTGGCATTGTCTTAATCGTCTCTTCTGGTGGTTTGTTTACCGCTCTTGTTATTGTTGGAATGATAGCTGCAATTGTTGGAGTCTGGAAAGCAATAGGGGGGCTTGTTGTTTGTGAACATAGTTTTGTTAAACACCCAGTTGCACGTGGTCATGATGGAAAATACAAAAATTTTAAATTAGAAGACACACGTTATAGTGGCTGTACCAATAAAAATTACAAAACAGAAGATGAATATTTTTCTTGTTTGCAAGATAAAGCTCGGGAAGGCGTGAACAAAAAAGACTATGACGGGAAAAGAGCAGAAAAAGAAGCCTTAAATTCTAACGTTCAGGAGAGTACAGAAAGTTATTACTGGCCAAAAAACGGTGTGCAATACAGTGAATATATAGAAATATGTCATCGAAATCCTTTAACTTTTGGTAATCTTTTTAACAAGAAAGACTTTGATTCCAGAGAAAAACCTGGATACATAGACTTTGATGTAAGGGAAAAAGATACTGGATATGTAGATGGTTCATGGTCCCCGATGGTCGATGGTAAGCTGAAATGTAAAGTTCTTAAAGCTGGGCAAAGCGAAACCATACATGGGTCAACATTTAAAGCAGTAAAAAAAATGGGCAGGTTGTGTGTGGAGCTGGGAAGTGTGAGCATGCTTGGTATCGAAATGACTCCTTGGCCGCAAGGGGTTGATATGGGGTGCACGGAATTGCCACCTGACCCACCTGCTCCTATGTGTGAAAAATCTATGATGATTTTCAAGGATAAGGCCAGTGGTAATACTGATAAGCCAATAGAAATTGATCCCAAGAAAGATTACAAAACTCTGATAAGGGAAACGGAAGAAAAAGGAAAAGTTTTTGTAGGTTATGATAATGCTGGCTGTTTTAGCTCGTATGTCTCTGAAGCTTGTTATAACCAGGCAGGGAGTAAATCATTAGCTCCTATTCCCGTGACTTCTATGATAGTGCAATGCATTAAGGAATCGTTAGATAATTTAGTTGCAGGTATTGATTCAAGTGGCAGCCTACTTAAAGATAAAGATGGACATAACAAGGGCAGTTTCTTATCTGTAGCACAAAAGAGGTTGAAAAACACTGTAACTGCTGTTTTGGTTTTAGCTTTAATACTGTTCTCTATAAAAGCTATGTCTGGTGGAGTTCGCAGCCCACAAGAAATGTACATGTTGATTATTAAATTCGCTTTAGTGATTTACTTCACAACAGACAGTACCATGTCTTATTATTATGGAGAATTAACTCGTCTCTCAAATGGTTTGTCAGAAATAGTATTGAAAGCTTCATCTGAAAGTAAAGGAATATGTAATTATGAAGCTAATGATTATAAATATAGTACAGGAAATTATAGCTACCTTGCACCTTGGGATAGGCTTGATTGCAGAATTTTATTTTATTTAGGAGCACCTTTAGATGGAATCGGTGGCAAAATTGGTACTGGAGGTGTTGCAACGTTAGCAGTCTTGCTTGGTGCTGCTCCTGTCTTGTTAGTTGCAGGTTCGGTGATTGGTATTATTTTCGCTGGTGGACAAATTTTAGTAGCTCTTGTCTGTATATTTATGGCCGTTCTGATGATGATGGTTATTTTGTGGCTGTGCTATGTATTTATTTTATCTCTAGTTGCTTTAAATGTAATTGTTATTCTATCACCTTTGTTTATTCCTATGGTTTTATTTCAACACACTAAAGGATATTTTGACGGCTGGGTGAAAGAGTTGATTACCTATAGCTTATACCAGGTTATCCTTTTTGCGTTTTTGTCCTTTATGTTCATAGCATGTGATAAAATCTATTTTAAAAATTTAAATTTTGAACTGGACGAGTCATATGAAAAGAAACAAGCAGAAACCTCAGATAGTAAGAAAAAACAGTGGTTCAAATTGAAGGATGGTGAATGTGATAAAAATGAAACTACTCTTGCATGTATGATGCAAAATTATAGCTTTAAAAAGAGCAGCATACTTGGTCTATTCTACTTTACATACATGGAGTTTGGCAGCTCTCTCATCGGAGAGTTATTAAAGTTGTGTCTAGTGTTATTCCTCTTTTACCACTTTTTAAACATTCTTCCTAACATGGCTGCTGAACTTGCTGGTAACCATAGAGCAGCACTTGGCTTAGGTCATACACCTGGACAAATGGTGGGCAAAGCTTTATCTGCTGCCAAAGCTGCTGCTGGAGGTGTTGGTCAAGCTGCTGCTGCGGCTGTCAAGAAGGCAAGAGGTACTGGTGGAGGAGGTGGAGATAGTGTTAAAGGTTCCAGCGAAAAGATTAACTAAGGTGGCGGTGATGCTAGTTAAGGTAAGTAACAGATGCTTAAACGTTTAAGTAACCAAAACTTGGGTAAGCTATGCATAAGTTTTGTGGTACTTTTTTTATTGTCTGGATGCGGGGAGGATCACTGTATTAAGCCAGAAAATTTATCAGGCTTGCGTGAAAAACTAGATACAGTGTCAACAGAGCAGAAGTGGGTTGACTCTGGTGTTTACATCTCAGATGGGATAAGAAGCGTAACAGAGATTAATATAGTGCCTAGTAAGGTTAATTTTTGTCCTAAGCAGTATGGAGATTTTGCAATTGGGCCTGGGAGAAATGACATTACATTACCATTTGCACTTGAAGCTGGTGATACGATAAGCTTTAGTGTAATTGGTAGTAAAGTGTGTCAAGATAAAGAGGATGATACAAAAATCAGGTACGTGAAAATCAATGAAAAGTGCAGCGAACAAGAAGAGAAGTATTTTGCACATGTTTTAAATCGAGAAGGATGTCAAGGTAGTATTCAAGATGGAATATGTCCTAATAAATATATAATAGGCGATGCGCAATGGTTGAATGGAAAAGAGTACTGGGATTCAGATTTTTCGAAGTTAGATCAACAAGAAGGGGGAAATATAGACTGCAGGGGGCTTTCAAGTGATCAGAAAAGCAAAATAGATACGCGCATTCTGAATTTACTCTGCGGACGTATATGTAAATTTCCTCCCGGCAGCAGAAACAAAGGTTGCGCATATATTGAATACAATAGTATAGAAGGTGAGATATTCAATGCTTTAAATTCTAGTGGTAAATCTGCTATTGCTGAAACTATTAGTAACGTATTAAAGGAAAAACAGGTAAAAACTGATATTACACTATTACGTGTCCACATGGATGGTGTAAAGTTTAAAAATGCGCAAGATGGTGGTATATGTACTAGTTGTAATCACGAGATAAGTGATAGCCATGCAATAAACTCAGAATTAATTTTTACGTTAGGTGATGGTACTGGCAAGGGTGGTTTCAACATAAGAGTAACAAAGAACCATAGCCTAAAAAATAACTTGTATATACGCGTCTCTGACAAACTTCCTGAGCATAACCCTGATGAAACCCAGGGAGATATATCTGTGGATATTAGCCAAGTTCATGACGTTCAATACATGGAAAGCTTAAAAGAAAAGTTAAAAGACAAAACAGGCACCATATATTACGGAATAAGAGACCATGGCTGCGATTACAAAAATGAAGGTCAGTTTAGCATTAACCTAACAACTAAAGAGCCACCTACAAGAACTTTTAGTGCAATCTATAATTTTTTTGACGAAAAAGTAAAAACTGCATTTTTTGGTTCCAGCTATAAAGACTCCAACGCGATTCACTCTGATACTAGTCCTGCAAAGCATCTTTACGAAAGTTTTGTAAAATCAAGCAAAACAAACACCATTAGATCTACGATAATATCGCTGTTAGTACTATACATAATCTTATATACCCTTTACTACTTTTTTGGATTAACTCATATTTCTATATATGAGTTTCTAATTATATGCGTAAAGATAGGAGTTATTACCCAGCTGCTGCAGGACAACAGTTGGAATTTTTTTTATAACAATGCATTTTCTATTTTTACTAACACCCCAAAACAGTTAATAGAAATAGCAAATTTCAGAGGCACTACTTCAAATGTTTTTGAGTTTCTTGATTTGCCGTTAAATAGATTTCTGTCATCGCATTCAGTATTATTAATAGTATCTCTTATATTTTCTGGCCCTTTGGGCATTGTATCTTTTTGCTTGGTGATTTGGGGTTTAATCACAGTGAGCTTATCTATTTTTAATGCCTTATTTTCTTTTATTACATCTATAGCAATAGTTGCGTTATTGCTTTCTTTAGCACCTATTTTTATTATTTGTCTTTTATTTGCGTATACTAGGCAGATGTTTCACAACTGGGTTAAAAATTTAGCAAGATTTGCGATTCATCCAGTAGTGCTTTTAATTTTTATATCACTGATAAGTCAGGTTATGGATTATATCATATATTCAGTATTTGATTTTGAAGTCTGCTCTACGTGTATACTTAGTATTAACCTAAAGATTTTTAACCCTTGTATCTTCTATGGTTATGCTTCCAAATATACACCTAATATTACCGCTATGATGGCTTTTGTTATTTTGGGACACGCTATGAAAGCTTTAGTTAAAGCTTCTTCGGCAATATCTGACTCGTTGTTTGGTGCTTATGTGCAAAACGAACCTGGAAAAGAATATCAACAAAGCTTAATGGGAATAGTAGGGTTAGATGAACAAAGCGTTCAAAGAAGAGTAGCAGAAGGCGGAAGAGGAGGAGGTACTTCTCAACAGTCAGGTGCGTCAAGACCTCAAATACCACAAGGGACTCAAAGGTCAACGCCTCAGATACCACAACCAGGAAAACAGCAATGATAAGTAAAAGATCACTATTATTGATACTGTGTCTTGCAATCACTGGTTGTACTATAGATTGTGTTGAGCCTGGGTTACAGAGCAGAAACACCAGCGTTAATGTGGATGTTCCAGTTCATAAAGCAGGTGAAGGAGTTAAAATTCATTGGGTTGATTCTGGTCAGGTAATTAGTAAGGGTGAGGAAATCAGATTCACCTTCGATGGATCAGTAAATTTTTGCCCTTTTAAAGAAGACAAAAATTCAAGGAAAGTACTTGTGCCAGCTAGCTTTTGTGCTGATGGCTCAGAACCAAATTATAGTAAAGCTGCAAATATTAACGATGTGCCTAATAATTATGGCGTTGATGAAAAAGGCGTAAATGAAAACGAATTGTGCGGCGGTAAAGAATTTGGCAACAATAGACTTTATGTAGACACTGGAATAAAAGTAAGTCCTGGTGACAGGTTAAGCTTTAGCTTAGTTCCCAGAAAAATAACAATTGATTATGACAATCCAGGAGGGAAAGGTATCAGCTTTGATGACAATTGTTATAGAGCTGAAGAAGGAGGTGAAAAAGTGTCAGCAAGTGAAATATTGAATGTTAGCAAGCAAGAGGGAGAGGAATTTTTTTGTGAGGGCAAGGATGGAAAGAGAAATAAAATAAAATTTTTACCTCTTGATAAAACAAAAGCAAAGGAAAGCAAAGTGCTAGTTGGCAATGGGTATACCCCATATGATAATAAGGTACATTTTAATAAAGGTTATATTCAAGACAACGAACCATGGAGATATGGTTCACTACTTGATTTACGCCGCGCTAAAATAGGATTGGAACAACTATGCGACGGAAAAAACTGTGATCCTAACGAGATAAAAAAGTACAGCTCTTATGAGCTTAACTGTTACTATCAGAACATATGTTATACTAAAGAAGGTATATGGAATTGGAGTTCAAGTAAAAGAAACAAACGGAATTGTGTCTCTTCTATAAGGTATAAGAAGTACGATAAAGGAAATATATGTGATATGTATTCTCACCTTAGAGAGGTTGAAGACAAGCTTAAGAAGATTAAAGAAAACAAAGAGGATCCAAAGCAGATTAACATTAATTTGACATCAAACACTGAAGAAGATATTTCCTGGGCTGAGGCTCTTGTTGCAAAAATTGGTGATCTTGATAATCAAGGTACTGCTAAAGGTATGCAATGTCTTCCAGATAATGAAGTAGGTGCAAGAAAGGATAATGTGTGTTCGCAAATTAGTGATAATTTTGAGGATTTTTCTCTGAAATTAAATAGTGACTATACAGTAAAAAATGTAACATCTGGTAGTAGTGTGATGCTCGCTATTGCCGATTATGGTCACTATAAAGCTAATAGGGGCGGTTACCATGTTAAAGTGACTAGATCATGTGAATACATTAATGGCGAAAAATTATATGTATATTTAGGTGATAACCCACCTAAAGATTTGCATGGTGTAGGAACTAATGATTTTAAAGTGGTAAGAGAAAGAGTAGACGGAAAAGATGAGTACACCATATTAGATGTAATAAGCGGAGAACACTTTCAGAATGAAGAATCTAAGAAGATATATTTTGGTATTGATGTAAGCAACGTAGAGAGAGATGACATTACGGACAAAAATGGCAAATATTATGAAAATAATAAGTACACAGTAACTTTATTTGTCAAAAGAAAAATTAATGATTTTATTTCATCGAATGTAAACGGGGTATTTAAACTTATAAAAGAAGAAGTAATTGGGGACAGCGTTAAAGATTCATACAAAGGATATGCAAGAGGTCTTCTTCAAGGAGTAAGAGCTTTGCTTACTCTATACGTTATATTTACTGTCGTTGGCTATATGCTTGGAACAATACAGCTAAGTAAATTTGATTTCATTGTAAGAATATTCAAGATAGCATTTATAGCTTTTGCCTTTAGCGATAGAAGCTGGGAACTTTTTGGTACAACTTTATCCAGACTTTTTATAGATGGTAGCACTTATTTAGTTGATAGCTTTTCTGGCTATATAGGGGAAGGGGGGAGAAAATTTGCATTCTTAGACTTGACAGCAGGAGTATTATTCACAGCAGAAACTTGGTTGAAGTTTTTATCGTTGATGCTCTCTGGTCCTTTTGGCTTTATTGCATTTTCGGCAATACTCTACGCTACTTTTGCGTTTTTAAAATGCATTATTAGCGCTACGTTTAAATATGTAATATCTACTGTTCTAGTAGCGTTTTTACTGTCATTAACACCTTTGTTTATCGTGTTTATTTTATTTCAACAGACTAAACCCTTGTTTGATAACTGGATAAAAACGCTGGCTCACGTTGCAGTACAACCAGTTATTTTATTTTCATCTTTATCTCTTTTAAATCAGTTGATGTATTCAGTTCTATACAATCTCACAAATTTTTCTGCATGCTATCAATGTTTAATTAGCGTAAATTTCTTATCGTATGATCTGTGCTCGATGAAATCAATACTGCCTCTTGGATACAGTCCTGGCACTAATGTTGATGTTGCACTCAGTACCGGAGAAAGGGCTGGTGGGCACTTTGCAGCGTTGCCCATAGATCTGATCCAAGCATTTATGTACTTAATTATTGCTAGTGCAATGGAATCTTTTGTTTCTATATCGGAAGCTATGGCACAAGCACTATTCAGCTCTGGTTGGGGAGTTGCTTACAGTGTTGGTAAAGTTGCCGAAAGCGCACCACAATCTATACTGTCGGCTGTTGGCCTTGATAATAAGACCCAAGGTATGATACAGAACATTAGGCAACAAGTGGGTAAAGATCGGACGGAAGTTGACGTGAAGGATAATTCCATGAGCCCTAAATCTAAAATACCAGAACAATCAGGTAAGCAAGAAGGTCCTGATAAAAAGGAGAGGGGGAGCTCTAAACCTGAAGCACCAAAACAATCAGGTCAGCAAAAAAATCCTGATGAAACAATAAGAAGTGATCCTAGTGATAAAGCTAAAAACAAGGAAGGAAATGGAGAGAAGTAAGATATGAATGATGTTATGGAGTAACTAATTAAAAAGATATTTTAAGTAAAGTTTTAGAAATTTATTTCTATATTTGGAAAAAGTTTAGATATGCAATCACGCTTAGGCAAATGTTGGTTTAGGGTATTACTTCTTGCAGCTTATATGCTGATCACAGGTTGTAGTAAGAATGATATGCCTTTTCCAAGTTGCATATCTGCTGACTATTTTGGTCTTAAACCTATTGCAGTAAGCGCTCATTTTTCAAGCGACCACGATGCGTTTATTCCAGAAGATGGAGAAGTTATTGATCCTGAAACTGAAGAAATTAATTATGGTTTCCACCATAACCAAGTGGTAAAGTGGAAAGATACTGGATTAGAAACCAATGGAGATAGCTTAATAGTGCGAGTTAATGGTGCATGGACATCTTGGAGTAATAATAACAAGAAGGAACCTAAAAAAGGCAGTTATACCTTACAAAGCTTGGAGCAGTTAAAATATGCAACTAAATTTGAAGGCAAGTCAGGTGATAATAGTCTACCTGACTTTCACTTAGTTTGTAATGATTATAAACCTAGCATACAAAAATTTTCAAGTAAGCCTAATGCAAGTTGCACTGTAAATTGCAAGTGCATTAATGAAGATGATAGCGCAAATACAGTATCACGTGGTGCTCCATGTTGGTTTACCAATGGTCATGGTGCTTATCTTTTGTTTCAAACGGGGAAAGATGATCCTAACGAAAATCTAAAGTTAATGCGCGATCCTCAATATCCTACTGTACATCTAGGTTATAACTCCACAGCAGGGGGCGACAATAAATTTTTTACTTTAGACAGAGATAACCCTAAATTAAAGGACAGAAATTGTAATGAGTTGAAGTTAGAAAAGGGATGGAAAATATATGTAAAAATATTAGATAGATATTATCTAGATAATGTAGGCGGCTACTCTTTTGAGTTTTTGGGTGGAGTACAAAAACCAGGTACCTTTGGATTTTTCAATGAAGTTTATCATTATCTAAAATGTGTATTATTGATTAACAAAAATTGCAAAGAACATTTTAATAGCAATGATCCTGCAGTTGCACAAGCTATGTTCGAAAATATAGCTGAAAAAAGTACGAGCTTTTATAATTTTGTACTTTCCTTGCTTGTTCTATTTGTAGTGATTTCATCGCTTCTTTATCTTTTTGGCATGATACGAGAAACTAAGCATGATATGCTCATCAGAATGATGAAAATCACTCTAGTAATAGTGCTTATATCTCCTGGAAGTTTTAGATTTTTCTATGATCATTTTCTCGTTCTATTCGTTAAAGGTCTTGAACAACTGATAAGTATAATTACTAATTTTGCTCCCAACATAAACACCGGAAGTATTGCTCAAGGAGATGAAGCTGCTCGTATTAAGTTGTTTAGCTTCATGGAGGACATGTTCAATAAGTTTTTTGCTTATTCTGTTTGGAAAAAGTTTGCAGCGTTTTTACATTACCAAATGTGGGCAAGCTTACTTATGATACCAGCAATTTTCATAGGGATAGTTTTATATTTCTTGCTGTGCTTACATGCTTACATAATATTTCTCTCTGGTTTTATGGGTATAGCTTTTCTTATAGCTATCATGCCATTGTTCCTGATCTCTATTTTATTTTCACCGCTGAAAAGTCTGTTTGAAGGTTGGATAAAATTCTGCATCAGCTTTTGTTTACAGTCGATTATGATATTTGCTCTCTTGTCATTACTGGCTTCCATTATAATGAATACCTTTTATAGGCAGTTAGGTTTTACTGTATGCTACAATAAATGGTTTGAGGTAAGGTTATGTGCTCCAAAATGGGTGTTTGGCGGTTTTTGTATCGTTGATAAGCAGTACTTTGGTTGGACCCCAGGGCAAATTTTCGTACCTTACACTCTTGGAGAAGCTTCTCCGCTGAACGTAGATAAGAACATAGAAGGTATAGAAAAGATAAGCAGAGAAGGTGGTACAATAAAATTTACTGGCGGTGCTGGGTATATCCTTCTTCCACCGGATTACATTAAAAGAGGTTTTCGTTATATAGATTACCCTTTCTTTAATCCAATTCCTGGCACTAAAAATAATTCAGCAGACCATTATATTGCAGAAAGTGATATGGTAGTAGATAATAGCTGTAGTGCGAAAGATTTAGTGCGTTTAACAAATAGTTTATCCCATGCGTCAGAAAAAGCTGATATCCTATTGTTAATCAACAATATAGAAAAAAAGATAGGTAGTATGGATAGTGAAATAACAAAGCACTACTGTCAATCTACACAAGATGGAACCGAATGCAACAATTATCGAAAGATGATAAATGATTATAGAAATGGTATCATAAGACTAGATCTAAAAAGTAAAATAAGGTCTTTAGTGGAAAAGGTGATTGAAAGTGATAAAAGCTGTAAATTGGAAAATTTCTCTGACTTAAATAAAGATTATCAAAATAATAGCGATTACCAAAGGGTGCAAGACATACAGAGAGGTTATTTAATCAATGCAGGAGAGATCTTTGTACTATTCTTGCTTTCATTTTTAATGTTCTCCTTACGCGAGTTCGTACAACAAATGGGCCCAAGTATAGCTGGTGGTGGATTCAGCGTTTACAATATATCTAGAATGTATGAAGCATCGCCTTTGGTTGGCATAATGGAAGAATTAAAACGGCGTTATTGGCAAGACGCAATTGGTGGAAAACTAGAATCTTTAGGTAATTGGGCTACTCATTTACCGGATAGATTAGCCGGAGGTACAGCTAATCTACTGGGTAGGATACCAAGAGTTGGAGGTGTACTGAAACATGCTATTGATGCGCCACGTAAACTTGTGAATGCTACTATTGAAGCAACAAAATTTGTGACATCGCCTGAAAATGACATTGATAAGCTTGAGGAAAAAATTTACAGGGCGTTTGGAGTTGATAAAGAAGATATTACACATAGAAGGATTGGTAAATATTTAGATTATTATAAAGGATATGTAGGGTCACATTTGGGCTATACAATAGAAGATGCTATGAAGTTTACTTGGGAGCACGGCCTTGATTCTATAGGAAAACATGGCTATGATCATAACCTACTCTATAGAGCAAAAGAATATAGGAGAGAGTTTTTAGAGAAGCTTCATGATTACACTATCGGACGTAAGAGAGAACCAGAAAAAGACAAGCTTGATCAACCACTAAAGGAAAATAAGTCTGATCAATCAAATGAATTTGCACGAGAGTTAGGCACAGAAAAATACACTAATACTCCGGAAGCTATAGAAAAACGTGCTGAAAGAGCTAGAAGAAAAAAAGAAAGAGATCAAGAAGGCAAAAATTACGACACCTCATTACTTTTTGGAGAAAATACAGAACGTGAGAATAATGAAAGGGCTGATAACAGGGGTGATAATGACGAAGAATCATAACTTTAAAGGATTAAATTATTATGGTCTGCAGCAAGACAGTGATGGTAATATAAAGTTAAATGACTACGATGACATTTTAAATGCGCGTAGGGCAAGAGTAGATCTACTATTAGACAACACACCAGACAACAATATCGACCTCACTAAATTAAATAAAGCTTTGAGTGAGAAATTTGTAGATAATCATAGTTTATTGTCTGAATTTGATAAGGAAGACAAAGAGATTGCACAAGAAAGGCTTAAGGTGTTTAATATTTTAGACAATCTTGATAATCTTGCAAACATTAAAAGTGAAGATCTATTAGAGGTTAGTTTATTACTATCAGATCTTAGCTTCGTAGAGAGAAATGTTGTACTGAATACCGATCAGAATTCCGATTTAGTAGGATTTAAAAACCTATTTGTTGAAAAAAAAGCATCTGGCGAAGAGTATAGTGATGAAGAATGTAAAAGCTTTCTCGATAACATAGATAAAATTAATACTATAATTAAGCTGGAGTTAGAAAGCAGAATTGAAGGGATAAATCATGATGAAAGAAATGATTATGGTGGTTTACAAGATGAGATTGGTCAAGCAATTAATGCAGTAAGCAAATCAGAAAAAAATAACGGATGAGTTTTGTGTTTGTGTTTTTCTTACAAGCGACTCGATAGCTTCTCTCTATTAAACTGCTAAAGCCATATTGACATTAATCATATAGTATAAATAATTAGTTATTTCGGAGCTTATTTAGTATGCTACGCATCATTGCAGGCAAATATCGTGGAAGAAAAATAACTACAGGTAAGCATTTAGCTGCACGGCCAACTATGAGTGTTGTCCGAGAAGCAATATTTAGTATACTTTCCTCAAGAAAACCTATTTATAACTTGAATGTACTTGATTTATTCTGCGGAAGTGGCTCTTTTTCATTTGAAGCACTTTCTCGCAGCGCTAAACATGCATTCATGGTGGATTCAGATTATTACAATTTACAACTGCCTAAAAAAACAGCAGAAGATTTTGGAATTACGGACAATGTCACGCTAATTTATTGCAGTGCTAACAAATTGCCACAACCTATTTCAAAGTGCGATGTAGTTTTTATAGACCCACCTTACAATAGCAATCTAGTTGAATCAACGTTGAATGGACTAGCTCACTCAGGCTGGTTAAGTGATGATGCATTGATAATTCTAGAGATTAGGAAAAACGAAGGTTTTGAGTGCAATAAAAACTTCAGTATAATCTTGGAACGTACCTACAGTATAGCAAGAATAATTTTTCTTTCTCTATTAACTTAAACTTGCATATACTCTTCATTGATGGGTTTCAGTTCTATTTTCGTCAAGCTTCCGGAGATACTACTTTTACAGTAGTCTTTTAGCTTAAAATTTCCATTAAATTCACCTTCCAACAAATATTTATGTGCTTTTTCGATAAACTGTTTCTCCTTTTCTTCGTATCTTGTTGCATTAACGTTATCCTGACGGTAAATCAAATGTTCTTTGTGATCAGCATGAATATTCTTACTCTCGCAAGGTATTGTAGGATCATGTTCAAGCACTATATTTTGTCTGAACGTTTTGCTAGTGGATTGATCATCGTCAAGTTTACCGACGAGTTGTGCTTCCTGTGGAATTACAGTATCACCTTTTCTACCAACAATCAATACAGGACATTTTGTATTCTCTATAATCTCTCGTGAATTAAATTCTAATCCGCAACGATTAAACCAAAAATTCAAGAATTTTGCAGGAAGCCATCTCATGAAAAAACCCCCTACCCCATGAGGAAAGTTATTAGTTGCATCCTTAAGTGAGCTATAAGAATTACTATGAATTAATGTTAAATAGATACCTTGTTTTTCAAATCTTTTTAAAACTTCTGCTGCAATTCCTCCTCCAAGAGAGTTAGTATCCAAAATTATATTGTTTGGATGCACACCTTTTACAAGTAACATGTTTACCATTACCATTCCAGCTTGAACTAACTTTTTACCGTTTGTTAGAAATTCATATAGCGCTACAATTTTCTTTCTTTCCAAGAGGAACTCTATAATATCCTCTATATCTTTTTCCAACTCTTGATCACAAGCTTCTGCATCTCTTTTCGAATCTTTACCTATAAGTTCTTTTTTATAACGCTTTATCCACTCAGGGCGGCTTTGTTGCATTGCTCAAGTGAAAAGAACTGGCAGTTACTGACAAAATTCATTATAAATAGCCATTTAACTGTTGAAGAAAAAATATGCCACAAAAAATGAGAGTCAGTAACTGCCATGAATATAACAAATTTCTCCAAGAAAGAGGAAGCATTTTTTGTTATATCAATGAAGCCATAGAAAATTGGTACGAGAATTGTCCAAAAATGCAGGGCGGCAACTATATTTATAGTGATAAAGTTGTGATTTTGGTGCATATAATCGTCAGTTTCTTTAGAATTGGTTTAAGACAAACAGTCGGGTTTATAAAAGGGTATTTGCAACAAATAGGAAGAGATTTGGCAGTTATCAGCTATTCACAAGCATCAAGAAGGTTTAAGAAACTTAATATTAAGATAAATGATTGCAGAATTGATAAAAATAATATGGAAGATATCGAAATTGCTATAGACAGTACAGGAATTAGTATATACAACAACACACAGCAAGGAAAATAGCACTGACAGAAAATATCGTGGCTATGAGCAAACGAGAAAATTGCACGTAATGTTGAATATAAACAACAAAAAAGCCATAGCTGTAAAATACAGTAACGGTGTCTACTCTGATCACTATGGAGCTTGTGATTTGCTAAAAGAAGTTGATTTTCAGCATGCCATAAAAGCACTATATGCAGATAGAGCATGTGATAGGCACAAGTTTTATAAGTTGTGTAACGAATATGATATAAAGACAAAAATTCTACCAATAAACAATGCGGCAGAACATCCAGAAATAGATTATATGTCTGATAGGAATGCTGCTATTAGGTTAATAAAATTATAAGGTGAAGATGGCATGAAAGAATGGAAAAAGAAGTAAATTATGGGAAAAGATCTTATATTGAAGGGTTTTTCTCAAGATTAAAGCAAATATTCGGATTTAGTTTTAGGAATAAATCTGAGATAAATCGAGAAAAAGAACTGCTAATCAAATGCTATTTGCTTAATAAATTCACTGATATTGGTATGGCTAAATTTGAGATAGTTACATGAATTTACCATAAATCACCATCTCATAAAGTGTGATGCAACAAAGCCATCCCAGTGTCACGCACTGGGATGACAAGAAAGGGGCTACTTGGATGACACCGCTTGGATAGGTCAGCTACTCAGATGACGCCGCCTGCCATGCAAACTGCAACCCTAAATGTTGGAGCACTGTCGTATACTAAGCGCTGTAATGACAATTTTAGTCGCTTCATACAATACTATAAATAATCAAAGTTATTTCCCCATCGGTCAGTTAGTGCTCACATATCATCAAAGTTAGCTATTCTCCATAGCGAAGTCTCTAGCTAGGAACAATGAGCCACAGATTAGTATGGTTTTGATGTTTTGGATAGAGGCTTTTAATATGTGATTTGATATTGCATCGCCAATTGATTCACATTCAACTGCTTTTATTCCTATGTTATTGGCTTTTTCCCTAATCAAATTTGTATTTGTTGCTTTAGGTTCAGACTTAACACAAACCGCACATAGTAGCTTGATATATGGCTTTAAGTGCTCTAAGAACTCTTCCACATTTCTGTTACGAGTAACACCAAAAATTATATAGATACCTTCAGCAAAATTATCTTTTACCCACTGAGATAGCACTCTAGCACCGTCATTATTGTGCGCACCATCTAAAAATAATTGCCAATCTTTCGGTAATAAAGAAATTAAATTGCCCTCTTTTATACGCTCCAGTCGTGCAGGCCAGTAGGTATGCTGTAAACCTGAAGTAATATCCTCTTCTCCAATATCAAATCCGTATTTTCCACTCAAAATGCTACATGCTGCAATGGCGTTTCCTGCATTGATTATTTGGTGTTCACCCTTCAGAGATGGCAAAGGAAATTCTATTGATTGAATAGCTGATTGAAAAATCATTTGAGCTCCAGCACGTGACCTCTCATTTTTTTGTTTCTGGATCCCAGTTTGGATGACAGATAGTCGTTTTTTGCAATTCCATTCAAGGCCTCCTCTATACAGAGGAGATTTCTTATTTATTGCGTGGTGTTCTAGCGTGTTCATTATAGATTTTTCTTGTGGTGCTATTATGCAAGGAACATTAGGTTTCATTATTCCAGCCTTTTCACCTGCTATAATTTCTATAGTAGGGCCAAGATATTCTGTATGATCAAGGGCAATGGAAGTAATGATTGTTAAAATCGGACTATCTATAACATTTGTTGCATCAAGTCTTCCACCCATACCTACTTCAACTAAAGTTATATCGGCTTTATGACGAGAAAAAGCTAAAAAAGCTGCAATAGTTGCAGCTTCAAACAGAGTGATAGGTTGTTCTGCAATTACGGCACGGCATTCTTCTAATAAGCTATATAATTCATTATCGTCGATATAACTGCCTGCAATAACTATTCTTTCATTAAAATTCACCAAATGTGGAGAAGTGTATGCATGGACCTTATACCCTGCTGCTTGCATTATATATCTTATAAATGCTAGTGTTGAGCCTTTCCCATTAGTTCCAGCTATATGAATTATTGGCGGCATTTTTTTCTCAGGATTGCCCAATTTATTTAGAAAGCTTTTTATGCGATCAAGAGAAAAATCCTTTGGTCTACTACCAAGCGGTTTAGGCCAATGAGGCATATATATCATGGATTGTTATTGCATTTTAATTCAGCTATAATGCTTGCTATGCCATGCGTGTCGATTTTTTCACTAAATTGAGAACGTTGATTAATAGCAATACTTATTCCACTCATTACAACATCACTTATCAAGAAAGAACTGTTATTTTTAGTAACTTTAAAATCAATATTTGTAAATTCTTCATCACCGTAAGAAAATCTTGTACCAATTAAGCAAGTTTCATCGTCAACTGCTTTTGTACTCATTATGATCATTTCACTATCATGCATGTATTTATATAAAATTTTAACGCACAAACGCGTAAGATACACTTCATACTCTCTTAAAAAATCTTCTTTTTCTTTTTGTTTAACTAAAGCCCAATGTTTTCCTATAACGAATTGCGATATTCCTTTGAGGTTAACATTATTCTGAATGACCTGCTGAAGCTTTTCGTGTACATGCCCTAGGTTTTTTCTATTTCCTTTTGTAGATATACCATCCACTTGTTGCTTCATAGTATGCACAAAAATTTTGTGATCTGTACAACTAGTGTAAGCTCTTGAAGAAATTGCAATAAAAACAATAATGATTAAAACTTTAGTAATGTTCATAAGATATATTTATTAACTATGATACTTAGAATGCAAAGTTTAATAAAGATTAAATAATAATCGCTGACTTTTAATATACCTATAGACATGCCTTGTGTAAATCATCTATAATTCAAGTAAGGGTCTGTGCTATGCGTTATGAGTTAAGTTAAATTTCCCGAGCGATAATTTCTAGTCAAGGGAATTGCCTCTATTGATTTCGTTGAAATTAATAAGCGATGCCCACCTTAACTTTAGTCTCAGGAATCTACTAAGGCTGACGGTAGATACGGATCCTATTTTGATTGGTTTAACATTTATGCTTCATCAATGCAGAGAACAAGGTACCTTCCTATGTTCGCCTAATAAAGTATTCCAAATTGTAATTGATGTTGAAAGGTATCCTGATTTTGTTCCTTGGTGCAAAGCCGTTTATATAAAAGAAAAAATTGACAACCAAATGGTTGTGGATCTTCTCGCAGCTTTTCATGAAATTAAAGGAAAGTACACATCAGAAGTAACCTTTCTTTCTCCAAGTGGAACAAATGAAGGTTGGATAAAAGCTGTATCATCAAATGGAATATTTAAACATCTATACAATGAATGGCAATTCATTCCCATAGATGAAAATAAAACTATGGTAAAGTTTTATATAGAGTTTAAGTTTAAGTCCAACTCATTTTCCACTTTATTAAACTCAGTATATAAATATACACAGAATAAAATAATTGCTGCATTTAAAGATAGGGCTGAAAGCCTTGCTAAACAAAAGTTATCTTGACATTATTAATATAAATATGTATTTTTTTAGTAAGTTAAGCGTTTGTATTGTAATGATTTTCAGACTATTGTTTTTACTAATTCTTATGAGTGTTAATTCTTATGCAGTTGTTAAATCCAGTAACCAACATATTCAAAAAGAAACTAATGAAATAACATCAAAGGAGTTACTATCACTATTACCTGATGATAAATTATTAGGAGATCCAAAAGCACCAATTCTAATGATAGAATATGCTTCATTAACTTGCTATCACTGCTCTCTTTTTCATAAGAATGTTTTTCCTAAAATTAAAGAGAAATATATAGACACAGGTAAGATGTTATATATATTTCGTCATTTTCCTTTGGATTACAGAGGGCTAAAGGCTGCAATGCTAAGTCATTGCTACGAAAAACAAGAAGACTACTTTAATTTTAACAAAGCTGTTTTTAACTCAATAGATTCGTGGAATTACTACAATTTAAGTGATTTGACTTTACTACAAAGAATTGCTGCACTAAGCAACTTAAAGCAAGATGCATTTAACCAATGCATTAATGATAAGAAAATTATGGATAAAATCGTAAATGATAAATCACTGGCAATCAATAAACTTGGTATCACAGCCACTCCAATATTTTTCATCAAGCTTAACGATGATGGTAAGTCATATATAGAGCATAATAAAGTTAAACATGAAGGGTATAAAGAGCTGAAATATCTCACTGATGTGATAGATAAATTATATAGAAAAGCTATAGTGAAGTAATACCACTGTAGCTTACCATATAAAAGACTCTATGCTGAGTCATTGTTTTTCACTACTGTTTGTTGTTTTTTACGCTCAAACTCTCTTTTTTTACTGTGCCAAGTGTAGTAATACATAGCGATTTTATTCTCTATTAATACTATTGTCCCATCATAAAACTGAACCATATCCATAACTTTTCTCTGAGCTTCATTAAAACGTTCTTTATACTTTTCACGATAAGCTGGATTATGTAGTAACATAACCCCTTCATTCTTGTTAGATTTTTTGTTTAACGTTTCAACTTCACTAGCAATAGTATAAGACATATAACCCCCTCTAATTGATTATAAAAATTATATTTTAAAAAGAGAAATGCGCATAAACAATCCCTTTAATTCTAGTATAATAATCGATTGTTTATTATACTAGTTAACCATAGTACAATATATAATAATTTTTGTCACTTAAAATTTTATACTATGAAATAATAACTTAAAATAAATGTTTTTATTATTTTAAACTATATTATTATATTTATAAACTGTGTATGAATTAAGCTTCCCTAATTTATAATATAAAACGTAATGCGTAATAATTTTAGTATAAAATTATCATATATAAGAAATCTATTTGCAAAAGAATATAAAAAAATAGAAGAATATTGTATTCTTGAAAAAAAGCAACATATTCAGATTGGCCCTGAAGAAGGAAAGCTATTAAGTTTATTTATAAAAATCCATAAAGTCAAAAGTATTGTTGAGATTGGCACGTTATATGGTTATTCGTCGATTTGCATGGCAAAAGCTCTACTGAAAGACGGTCATATATATACAATAGAAAGTAATCCTCAACACTCAAGAATAGCAAAAAAAAAATTTAGTGCTTTTAATCTAAGTGATAACATTACTCTAATAGAAGGTGATGCACTGGAAAAAATTAATGAATTATCAGCAAAGGCACCATTTGACATGATATTCATCGATGCTGACAAAAGTAGTTATCCTAAGTATTTAGATTGGGCAGAGTCATACATTAAACAAGATGGGCTAATCGTTGCAGATAACACTCTATTATTTAATACAGTATTTTTAGAATCGCCTCCAAAAGAAGTATCAGAAAAATCATGGCATGCTATGAGGGAGTTTAATAATAGATTATCAGATGAAAAGAAATATTTCTCTATATTGATTCCAACTGATGAAGGAATGACTGTAGCTTTAAAGCTAACATAAGTTAAAAATCAAGGTCAGCATAATGTTTAGGAGGGGTTAAACCGGAAACTCTCTCTAATAATATCTCACGAAAACAAGGCTTTGATTTAACAATGGAGTACCATTCTTTTAAAATTTTACTTTTTTCCCATGGAAAACTACTTACATAATCCATTACGGAAATATGCGATGCTAAAGCAATATCAGCCAAAGTGAACTTATCAGTTGCAAGCCAAACGTTCTTGTTAATTAAGTGTTCGATGTATTCCATATGGCAAGGCAGGTTATGCTGAGCTGCATGAAGAAATCTAGAGTCAGGGCTGCGGTTAGTAATTACTTTTTCATTCATAATATACTTAGTAACTTCATTGTAAAATTTGTTGTCGAACCAATTGATTAGAGCGCGTATTTTAGACTTAATAATAGTGGATGAACCAAGTAATTTGACGTCGCTATTGTAAGTCTCTTCTATATATTCACAAATGGCATTACTATCCGCTATTACAAAGTTATTATCTATTAATACTGGTACTTGCCCAGTTGGATTGATCTCCATAAATTCATTCCGTTTTTCCCACGGATTTTCATACACTAGATCGCAGCCTAATTTTTTTTCTTTTAGAAAAGTTCTAACTTTTCGTGAAAATGGACAAAGAGGAAAATGATATAAAATCATAATATTCCTCTTTTGTTATCCCAGTACCTATAGGTTGTTATTCCAGTGTGTGACACTGAAATCCACATCTTTTTTCTCTGGATCCAAGTTGGGATGACAAGAGAAGAGTATTTTAGGTAACAGTTGTTTAATCCAAAGTAATGTTGCAAGAGATCTAACATATAAATTATTAAGGTTAATATAGGATATACCTTGCTAAATAAAAAAAAAAGTATAATATTTTATAAGGTATGCAGGCAAAAACTCTGTAATTTGGTCAGATCAGAAATGAAGCAGCCATATCAGAACCTTTTTGGGTTGCATACCTATTTCATTATTTGTTTTATCCGAGGCTATGAATATAGCATTAAAACATCGTCCTAGTAGCTTTAAAGATCTAGTAGGTCAAGATATATTAGTGCGTGTATTAGAAAATGCTTTTATTTTAAACAAAATCCCACAGTCTATACTGCTCTCTGGTAGTAGTGGAGTTGGTAAAACCACCACTGCAAGGATAATAGCTTTATGTTTGAATTGTTCCCTGGGGCCAATTTTTGAACCTTGCGGATCATGTGAAAATTGCCTAGCAATAAAAAATTCAAGCCATCCAGATGTAATTGAAATCGATGCAGCAAGTCACACTAGCATTGACGATGTTAAAGTAATCCTGGGAGATATTTGCTATTCACCTATAAGCTCTAAATTCAAAGTCTACATTATAGATGAAGTACACATGTTATCCAGCAGTGCATTTAACGCATTACTTAAAACCCTAGAAGAGCCACCATCTAGTGTAAAATTCATTTTAGCAACTACAGAAATAAAAAAGATACCAATAACTATTATTGCACGTTGTCAAAGATTTGATTTACACAACATTCCCGTAGCTAAAATAGTAGAACGTTTAAATGATGTTGCACAAAAAGAGAGTTATTCCATTGAAAAGGGAGCATTAGAGTTAATTGCACGACATTCTGGAAATTCAATGCGTAACGCCTTGTTTTTGATGAATCAAGCAGTGCTATATAGCAAAGATGGTGCAATATCCACTAAAAATGCGATAGACATACTTGGCCTAGTGGATAAAGATATTATATTCGATCTATTAGGAGCAATATTAGAAGGTGATTTACAGAAAGCTCTATCAGTGTTTGACAAGGCGATAAAAACAGCAAACCCACTTAGTATTTTTGAAGGTCTATTGCAAACAATTCAGTTAGTATGCCGTTTTTTGATTACAAAAGAAATTGATAATGCAGTTACAGAGTATGAAAAGAATAGGATAAAAGATTTAAGTATAAAGAAGTCTTTAATATTTTTTTCGAGATTGTGGAAGGTGTTGCTTAAAGGTATTCAAGATATAAAAACTTCAACATGCAACGATGTTGCTGCTGAAATGATGTTAATTAGCCTCTGTTATCTTTCTGATCTGCCTTCTCCGGAACAAGTGGTCAAAAAAATTCTTTCGCAGAATGCACAGCAGGGAAATACGCATAGTATAGGAAATGAACAGCAACAAAATTATGATTTTGACAAAGTTTTGCAACTATTAAGGCGGAGTAACCAAATTTATCTTTACAAACAACTGTGTAATAATCTACAATTAGTAGATTGTAAACCTGGATATTTAAAATTAAAAGCTGTATCTAAGTTGGATAGTAATTTTTGCAATGATTTAAAAAATTACTTAAACCAGGTGACTCAGCAGGAGTGGGTTATTACAGTTGATACGGGTTATATAAATAGGGAAGTGAGAAATTTAAATTATGCACCTGCAGTTAAGGATATACTTGATACATTTAAAGGTGCAAAAGTAGTTAATATAGAAAATAAGGAGTAAGTTGTGGATTTTAGTCAAATAATGAAACAAGCTCAAGAGATGCAAAAAAAGCTTGCAGAAGCTCAAGAAAAATATGTTGGGAAAGAGTTTCAAGGTATTTCTGGTGGTGGCAAAGTTTCTGTATTAGTGGAAGTCATAAAAATAGGTAGTTATAAAGCTAAAAAGGTGAACATAGACTTAGAACTTATGAGAAATGAGGAAAAAGATATAGTAGAGGATTTAGTAACAGCAGCGTTTAATGATGCCGTTAAAAAAGCAGAAGAAGATATGGCAAATGCAACTTCTGATCTTGCAGGTATGATGGGTTTACCACCTGGGTTCAAACTTCCTTTTTGAATTATTTCTATACTACTGAAGTTTCTTTTAGTGTAAGTATTTCTTTTTTAATATTTTCAACGCTAGTACTTCTTTATATAATACGCCTATAGCTAGCACAGCCCTACGTCATACCGTCACAGATAGATTCCGCTAACACGTAGCGGAATGACGAATTTTTGTTTTTCAAATTGTAGGTAAACCTAAGCTACTTTAGCTATAGATCCCGCTAACAAGCAGCGGGATGACGAGGTCTTTCGATAGTAAATCTTACCTGTGTTAGCTATACCAAAAAATCAAGAGTAAAAAAGTCGTGTAACTCTATTTATTCATTAATAAAATCTTTGTCTTTTCCCAAAAATTAGTTAAAATATAGAATATTTTGTGTTATTAAGTTAGCACTTGACTTAACTTTAGTTGTTACTTAGACTGCTAAAGTGGAATTTTAATTTTTTTACGAGGACAATTATGCATTATAAAAAGTTTTTTTCAGCAGCCGCTTTAGCAACGTTGCTAAGTTTATCAAACTCTGCTTTTTCAGATCCTGTTGGTCCAATAAGTGATGAAGAAACTAGCTACTACGTTCGTCTGCAATACAACGGTGAAATTTTACCTCTTTTCACAGACATTGGAGGTATTACCTATAAGAAAGATAATAGTGATTACAGTCCATTAAAAGCGTCTTTTATAGCTGGTGGTGGCGCATTTGGTTACAAAATGGACAACATTAGGGTTGATGTTGAAGGGCTTTATTCACAGCTAAACAAAAATGATGTTACAGGTGCAGCATTTAACCCAGATACTGTTGCAGACAGTTTAACAGCAATTTCAGGACTAGTTAACGTTTATTACGATATAGCAATTGAAGATATGCCTATCACTCCATATATTGGTGTTGGTGTTGGTGCAGCGTATATTAGCACTCCTTTGAAAGAAGCTGTGAATGATCAAAAAAGTAAATTTGGTTTTGCTGGTCAAGTAAAAGCTGGTGTTAGTTATGATGTAACTCCAGAAGTCAAACTTTATGCTGGAGCTCGTTATTTCGGTTCTTTTGGTGCTCATTTTGATAAAGATGCTGTTGCAGCAAGCAAAAACAAAGGGGAACTTAAAGTTCTTTACAGCACTGTTGGTGCAGAAGCTGGAGTAGCGTTTAATTTCTAGTCTATCTCAGTCTTGTTATCCCAGTGGGTTTTTTCTTGTCATTCAAGTAGCATGACACTGGGGTGGCTTTGTTGCATAGCAGCAGAAAAACTAGTGATTACTGACTAAATTCACTATAAAATGACGATTTAAGGATAAATATGCCAAAAAAAATGAGAGTCAGTAACTGCCATGAATATAACAAATTTCTAGAAAAAAGAGGAAATATTTTTCATTATATCAACGAAGCCATAGAAAATTGGTATGAAATTGGGCCAAAAATGTAGGGTGGCAACAATATTTACAGCAACAAAGTGGTAATTTTGATACATATAATAACCCATCTATTCAGAATAGGTTTGAGACAAACAGTGGGATTTTTCGAGGGATACATTGAACAAATAGGAAAAAATTTGCAGCTATTCACAAGCATCAAAAGAAACTTGATATTAAGATCAATGATTGCAGAGTTGATAAAAATAACATGGAAGATATCGAAATTGCTATAGACAGTACAGGAATTAGTATATACAACAACACACAGCAAAGAGAATAGCAAAGATAGAGAGTACCGCGGCTATAAACAAGTAAGAAAATTGCACATAATGTTGAGCAAACAAGTCATAGCTACAAAATACAGTGATGGCGTTTACTCTGATCACTATGGAGCATTGGGGAAATTTGATGTTAAATATGCTATAAAAGCACTATATGCAGATAGGGCATATGATAGAAAAAAGCTCTATAAGCTGTGTAATCAATATGGCATAAAAACGAAAATTCCTCCGAAAAACAACGCAGCAGAGCATCCAAAATTGGATTATATGCTTGATAGAAATACCGCTATTCAGTTAATGAAATTACATGGTGAGAATGGTATAAAAAGATGGAAAGAAGAAGTAAATTACGGAAAAAGATCGTATATTGAAGGATTTTTCTCAAGGTTGAAGCGAATATTTGGGTTTAGTTTTAAGAATAAATCTGAGACAAATAGAGAGAAGGAACTACTTATTAAATGCTACTTAATGAACAAATTTACTGCAATTGGTATGCCTAAATTTGAAATAGCCGCATAAAATTATTTACTCTGGAAAAAACTTACGTTGCTATGCAACAAAGCCCACTGGGATCTAGAAAAAAGAAATGTGGATTCCAGTGTCAAGGCACTGGAATAACACCACTTACTACGTATTTAAACTATAATGTTCATCATTACACGCTGGCAGGATGTCATATATAGTGTTACCCAGGTAGCTGATGCTGGGGCTTATCGTCTTTAAGATCCCAATTAGATAGAAGGTTTGTACTTTTTTCAAATCAAAGCTTGAATTTTCGCTCGAAAATCAATATATTATATATGTGAAGTTTTAATTTAAGTTGTTATGTTGACCCCAATGGCAAGCTTATGTGTTGATAGCAGAACCAATCTCATGCAATATATTGCTAGAGTGCAAAAATTCCCTATGCTGTCTCAAGAGGAAGAGGTACGATTAGCAAAAAATTGGAACCAATATAAGGATATTTCTTCTGCTCATAAATTGATTACCAGCCATTTGAATTTGGTAGTGAAAATTGCAATGAAATTCAAAAATTATGGACTATTGTTGATGGACCTGGTCATGGAAGGGAATATGGGTTTAATGCACGCAGTAAAAAAGTTTAATCCTGATTTAGGGTTTCGTTTTTCAACTTATGCAGTGTGGTGGATTGAAGCTTCAATAAAAGACTTTATATTGAAATCTTGGTCGTTCGTGAAAATAGGCACAACGCAAGCACAAAGAAGATTATTTTTTAGTTTACGTAAAATAAAAAAAAGAATTTTACAGTATACAAACAGAGAGACTTTAAGCAATGAAGAAATAAAAGCAATATCTAATGAGCTTTCTGTATCCGAAGGAGATGTTCTGCAGATGAATTACCGTTTGGCTTGTAAGGATCAGTCGCTAAACGATTGCATAAAAATAGGTGATGACTCTAAAAGGGAGTTGCAAGATATGATCCCATGTAACTTGGTCAGTCAAGAAGTAACCTATCAGAATCATGAAGAAAAAGAATTAAAAGAAACAATTTTAAACAATGCACTAGCGAGCCTCAACGAAAGGGCAAGAGACATTTTTATCAGTAGATATTTGTCTAAAAACACTCAAACTCTAGATGAACTTAGTAAAAAATATTGTGTTTCAAGAGAAAGAATAAGACAGTTGGCTGAGCAGGCGATGGCTAAGGTAAAACAATATATAAAATCAGAAAGTTTGAAATTTGGTTTGCATGCGTAGTTTTTTTATATTTCTAATATTTTTTTCAATAGGCGCTTTTGCATCGGTTAGTGATGTGCAATTGAAGGAAAAATACAAAGACTGGCTTGTATATACTGCATCAGAAGATGGAGAGAAAGTGTGTTACATTGTATCTTACCCTAAGACAAAAAGCGAGCATTATACAACCAATCGCAAGCCGTATGTAATGGTCAGTTATGTTGATAAAAAAGCAGATGAGGTAAGCGTTACCTCTGGTTTTCAGTATGATAAGGAGCCTGTAGCTCTCAATATCGACAAAAAAATTAAATATACACTGCCTATAATACAGGGAAGTTTTGCGTGGGCAGAGCATACAAAAATAGATCAAGATCTCATTCTAAAAATGAAGCAGGGATTATCAATGGTAGTTAATGGAAAAGCAAAAACAGTAACCATTGATGATACTTATTCCCTACTTGGTTTTCAAAAAGCGTATCAAAAAATGCATGATTTATGCCATACAAAGTAAATCATTGTAACAGAATACCCAGCTATAGTATAAACTAGACTACTCTTTCAATGGAAATATAAATAGCACTTTACTTTATATGGGATGTGGATATCATTTAAAATATATTTTTGAGAGTTAGCAATGTCAGAGGTTGCAGGTGTAGATACAGAAATCAAAAAGCAAAATTCTGTGTGCGAGCAGATGCGTTTTAGCGTGAGCCGCACAAGTCTTTTAAATACATTATCCAGAGTAAGTGGAGTGGTTGAAAGGCGTAATGCAATAGATGTTTTGGCATGTATAAATATCAAAGCACAACACGGCAGCATAAAATTAATGGCAACTGATCTTGACATTTCAATGTTTGCCTCACTTGCTGCAACCGTATTAACAGAAGGAGAAGTAAAAATTTCAGCGCATACTTTACATGACATAGTGAAGAAGTTACCCGCTGATTTGGATGTCAATTTTGAAGTAAACAACCAAGGAAAATTATTGATGTCTTGCGGAAATGCAAACTTTTCTTTACCGAATGTAGTTTCAAGCAGCTTTCCTGCTCTTGAAGAAGACAATTATAAACATGATTTTATTCTACTAAATACGGACCTGATAGACTTATTAACTAAAACAAAATTTGCTGTATCACTAGATGATACAAGGTATAATTTAAATGGAATATATCTACATACAGACGAGCAGTTTCTGTACTGCGTTGCAACTGATGGTCACCGTTTATCATGTATAAAGAGACCAAAGCCTGGGAACATCAATGGCGAATTTGGTGTGATCATTCCACGTAAAACTGTTATGGAGCTGTTAAAAATATTGGACGATTGTAATGAAATTAATGTAAAACTCTCAGACAGAAAAATCAAGTTTACATGCGGTGAATATATTCTAATATCAAAATTAATAGATGGGACTTTTCCAAATTATAAAGCAGTTATTCCAGCATCTCAAGACAAGCATATGATTATTGAAAGTAAAAAACTTTCAGATGTTATAGATCGAGTTTCCGTTGTTGTATCTGATAAAGTAAAATCCATTAAATTCTCACTACAAGAAAAGCTGCTGACTCTGCATTCAAACTCTCAAGAGTGCAATGATGCAACTGAATCCATAGAAGTGGACTACAATGAAGCCCCTATAGAAATAGGGTTTAACTCGCGTTATTTACTTGATGTTCTATCCTGCATAAAAAATAAATGTAAGTTTAGCTTAGCCGATGGTAATAGTGCTACAATTATCACTGATGAAGACGATTCAAGTGTATTATATGTAGTGATGCCAATGAGAACTTAAACTTGTCATCCTGCTTCTTGTTAGCAGGATCTGGAGATACCGTGGCGGTATGACACTTATTTCACTAAGAACGTTACTTTTTATTAAATTAGTAATCTATCTTTACCAAATATAAGCCAAAAGGTGGTGCAGTAACTCCAGCTGCATTTCTTTTGCATTGGTTTAATATATTTAGCATTTCTTGTGGATTAGTTCTATTTTTTCCAAATTCAACTAAAGTACCCACAATGATCCTCACTTGGTTATGTAAAAAGGAAATAGCAGATATTTTGATGTGTATATGATTCCCATTTTGTATTATATCGATATCATCAATTGTTCTCATCGGATTTGCGGCTTGACAATCTTTTGAACGAAAACTTGAAAAGTCATGCTTTCCAAGTAGATGTTTAGCAGCTTCACGCATAATATTTACATCAAGTGGGTTAAACACTTGCCATACATAACCTGTCTCCAGAGCGGCAGGAGCATAGCGATTAACTATTCTGTATTCGTAATATCTTTTTTTTGCTGAAAACCGTGCGTGAAACGCATCATCTACAACTTCTGCATTCAGTACAACTATGGGAATTGATTTTAAATGATAATTTATTGCGTTTCTTATTCTATAAAGCTCAAATTCCTTTTCCATATCAAAATGAGCAATTTGTCCTAAAGCATGAACCCCTGCATCAGTCCTGCCACCGCAGTACAAAGTAACTTTCTCACCACTAAAATTAAATATAGCATTTTCTATTGCTTCCTGGATTGAATTAGCAGAATGTTGCTGCTTCTGCCAGCCAGAGAAACTACTACCATTGTATTCTATCGTTATTTTGTATCGCACTGCAGAGTCTATCTAACTTTCTATCTTAATATAATTTAGGTAGCTAATTTTTCTACAATAACGTTCTTCGTTATTAAAAAACCCTTGGCAGGTTGTTCACGTTCGATTATCATGGAAGTTATACAAGTTAATAAATGATCCATGGCAAACAACTCAGAAGAAAGAAATAATGATAAACAAAAAGCATTAGATAACGCAATAAGCCAGATTGAAAAAGCATTTGGTAAAGGTGCAATAATGAAGTTGAAGCAAAACCCTGTAGAGAAAATAGACACAATATCCACAGGATCAATTGCGCTTGATTCGGCTCTAGGTGTTGGAGGTCTGCCAAAAGGACGTATAATTGAAATATTTGGTCCCGAGAGTTCTGGTAAAACCACTCTTGCCTTGCACGTGATTGCTGAAGCACAAAAAAAAGGAGGGTCATGCGCATTTATCGATGCAGAACATGCATTGGATGTCTTATATGCTCGTAAACTTGGGGTAAGCACTGATGATTTAGTAATTTCGCAACCAGACACTGGGGAACAAGCATTACACATTGTTGAGTACTTAGTGTGTTCTGGTGCGGTTGATGTGATAGTTATTGACTCTGTTGCAGCGTTAACTCCAAGAGCTGAAATTGAAGGTGATATGGGTGATCAACATATGGGGCTGCAAGCAAGGCTTCTAAGTCACGGGCTACGAAAGCTAACTTCTGCCGTTTCAAAAGCGAACTGTATATTGATATTTATTAATCAAATTCGTATGAAAATAGGAGTAGTGTATGGAAATCCTGAAACTACCACGGGTGGAAATGCATTAAAATTCTATACTTCTGTAAGGCTTGACATAAGAAAAGTTGGTGTAATAAAAGACAAAGAAAATATTACAGGCAATGAAACAAGAGTTAAAGTTGTAAAAAATAAAGTTGCTCCTCCATTTAGAGAAGCGAAATTTGATATAATGTACAATGAAGGTATATCAAAACTCGGAGAAATAATAGATATGGGAGCAAAGCTTGGTGTGCTTGAAAAAGCAGGTGCTTACTATTCATATCACAATACACGTCTTGGACAAGGAAGAGAGAATGTAAAAACTTACCTAAAAACAAACAAAGAAGTCGCAAATGAAATAGAAATGAAAATCAGAGATTTACTCAGAAATCATGATAATTCTATTATAATAGACGAGGATAGTGAGCAACTTTTAGAAGAATCAGTGTTCTGATCTAAACTTAGTTTGTGTTGGATGGGTTGTTACAGTATGATGGTGTGTGCTAATCTGTAATGTTACCTTGTATCAAGAGGACTTTGCTGAAGCAGTTAAAAAAAGCTTTTCATGAGAAATTATAAATGATAAATTGTTAACAATAGGTTATTGTGAATAAGATTATGTGTTTTAGTTTACCTAATATAAACAGGGAAGGTTATTTATTTATAGTCGTTGCCTTTATAGTAACGTGTATAGCATTCTCTATATCTTGGGGGTTTGGTGTTACATGCTTGTTTCCGACATTATTGTGTACTTATTTCTTTCGCGATCCAACAAGAGCTGTGCCAAACAATAAGGATCTTATATTAAGTCCTGCTGATGGTGTGATTTCAAAAATTGAAGAATTTAATTATCCTTTATCGGCAGAAAATGGAGAAGAGAAGAAGTTCACGCTTGTTAGCATATTTTTAAGTGTTTTGAACGTCCATGTGAACCGTATACCAATATCTGGTACGATAAAGGAAATGAATTATAAAAAAGGCAAGTTTGTATCCGCAATGAGCAATAGGTCTAGTAATGAAAATGAAAAGCAGGTTATTGTGATTGAATACGAAAAGGGAAAAGAAATTATTGTGGAGCAAATAGCTGGATTAATTGCACGTCGTATCGTTTGTAATTTAGGAGTATCCCAGAATGTGAAAGCAGGTGAAAGGTTTGGAATTATAAGATTTGGTAGTAGAGTGAATATTTATGTTCCTGCTGATATAGAAGTCAGAGTTTCAGAAGGGCAAACTGTTATTGGTGGTGAAACAATTATAGCAAACTTAAATAAGGAAAACGTTCAAGAGAAGCTTACTTTTGACGTTATATGAATAACGATGGAAGTAACAGTAGATTCTTACCTATTACTAAATTATTCCCAAACTTTATAACTTTATTGGGTTTATGTTCTGGTCTCACTTCACTTAAATTTACATTTAATGAACAATGGGAATTCTCAGTAATTTTTATCATCATTGCAGCAATAATAGATGGAATGGATGGCAGAATAGCTAGAATTCTAAAATCAACTAGCGATTTTGGAGCCCAGCTTGATTCTTTTGCAGATTTTCTAAATTTTGGTGCAGCGCCTGCATTTCTTTTGTATTTTTGGAAGCTAAACGAAATCAAAGTCATAGGTTGGATTTTAGTAATGATATACGTAATCTGCATATCAATAAGACTTGCAAGATTTAATGTTTCGCTACACTCAGAACAATCACACTGGGAAAAATTTTTCTTTTCTGGTGTTCCAGCTCCAGTGTGTGCTTTACTTTCTTTGTTACCAATAATTATTACCTTTCAATCTCATGAGAGTGAATACTTACTTCTCATAGAGCGATTTTTTAACACAAGAAACGTAGCTTGTTACTTTCTGGCCATTTCATTTTTTTCGATAAGTCACATTCCAACTTTCTCTGCAAAATATATTTATGTTCCCAAAAGCCTATCCTATATATTTGTGTCATTTTTTGGAGTACTTATTATATTTTTCATCAGTAAGCCCTGGATGACGCTACCAATTTTAGGTGTAGTGTATGTACTTACTATTCCAGTAAGCACTGGGCTTTATATATATTACTCGTATAAAGCTCGTTAGCTATAAGTTGTAATAAAAAGTAGTGAGCAGCATGATTGTAAAAATAAGTGAACTGTTAAATTCATTTCTGTACATAAAGATATTCAACATTCCATTTATAATTATTTGGGTAATTGCAACTGGGGTTTTTTGTACCATCCAATTCAAATTCACTAACTTTAGATTGTTCAAGCATGGAATACAGACGCTATTCAATCTAAAGTGTAATAACAATGGCATAATCACTCATATTCAAGCGTTTGCAACAGTAATTTCAGGAACAGTTGGTCTTGGAACAATATCAGGAGTTGCAATAGCTATCACAATAGGGGGCCCAAGTGCAGTTTTTTGGATGGTAATTACCGGAATACTTGGTATGTCGATAAAGTTTGCCGAGGTGGTGCTTGCATTCACCTATCGCTCTGAAAATGCAACTGGCGGGGCTTTTTATTACATGAAGTACGGGCTTGCAAAAATTGGATTTGCAAAAACTGGTAGATTTCTTGCCTTTACTTATGCGATTATGCTACTTATTGCAATGATTTTGGGCGGTATACCATTTCAAGCGAATCAGATAGCAGCATTGTCAAATAACCTCTTCGAATACAACGCATCTATTATTATATCCCTGCTTGTCTTTATTGTAATATTGGGAGGAATAAAGCACATTGCTTTCGTTTCAACGAGCTTAGCACCAATTATGATAGTGCTATATATGGGTATGTGTATATATTTAATTTATGTAAACAGAAGTAATTTGCTGAATGCTCTATCCATAATATTCCAAGACATCTTCAATAAATCAGCTATAGGAGGCGGAGTATTGAGCGGATTAATAGCAGGAGTGAGAAGATCAGTGTTTACTAACGAAGCAGGCACCGGAACAGCAGCTATAGCACATTCATCTGTAAAAGAAGAAGATCCAATTAAAGTTGGATGCGTTGCAATGATTGCACCACTTATAGACACAATATTAATCTCATTTTTGACTGGTATCGTGATAATTATTACTGGTATGCATAGCACTGATAACGTGGGTGATATTACACTAATTAGTTCGGTATTTTCAACAGTTTTGCCCTTGTTCAGCAAGTTAGTTTTTCCGCTAATGATGTTTTCCTTTGCATTTTCTACAATAATAGCTTATTGTTACTACTGTGAAGTTGCTTTGCTGTATTTATTTGGTAATAAAAAAATACTGATACCGTTCCAAATTCTTATAGTGGTTTCAGTGTATATTAGTTGTATGTCAAAAAATATAGAATTTATATCTTACCTAGGCAACAGTTTGTTCATGTGCCTTATGATCCCAAATGCTGTTGCAATATATCTACTAAGAAGGGAAGTTTTGAATACAATAGATTCTTATTACAATTCTAAAGGGTATTAACATGATTTATAGATTACTTTATATGGTGTTATTTTGCCTATTGTTTAATGATGTGTACGCTGCTTCAGGTTTTTATGAAAGTTATGATGCTGTGTTGAATGGAATAAATAACTTCATGAATGAAGTGCTGTTTTTCAAAATCCTTTACGTGCCATTTATAATCCTTCTACTAGCTTTTGGTTATGTGTTTCTAACATTACGTTTTGGATTTCTCAACATAAGAATGTTTAAGCATGCGTTTGCTATTTTATGTGGAAAATATGACACGAATCACCATGATGGTCATATTACGCATTTTCAGGCATTTATGACTGCACTTTCAAGCACAGTAGGCCTTGGAACTGTTGCTGGAGTCGCAATTGCAGTTTCAATGGGAGGGCCAGGAACGGTGCCTTGGATGATGATTACAGGTTTTTTTGGTATGTCAGCAAAATTTGCCGAAGTGACTTTAGCATTTAGACATAGAACAGAAGATCAGGAGCAATTGTTTAGTGGTCCCTTTCAGTATATAAGGAATGGTCTGGAGGAATTTGGATTTAAAAAACTTGGTATTGTTTTAGCTGCAATATATGCAGTATTCTTTGTATTATCAGGTCTTGGTGGAAGTGTAGCGTTTCAAACCAACCAAATGGTTTCAATATTATCTGGCTATTCAAGTTGGGTAAATGGTCACTCTTGGTTTCTTTCTTCCATAATCTCTGCGCTGCTTGCTCTAGTGATTATTGGCGGAATTAAAAGGATAGCTAGAGTATCTTCTGCACTAGTGCCTATCATGTCACTCATATATATATGTAGCTGCCTTGTTATTATTGGATTTAATATCCACAATCTTGGTCACACATTTAAGATATTATTTTCCAGCATGATAGATTTTAATGCTGTTGGCGGAGGGATGGTAGGAGCATTTGTTGCTGGAATTCAAAGAGCAATTTTTGCCAGTGAAGCTGGTGTTGGCTCTGCTGCAATTACTCATGCAACAACTAAAGATGAAGAACCAGTAAGAACTGGACTAGTCGCTATGATAGAACCATGCTTTGACACAATGTTAATTTGCTGTTTAACAGGAATAACAATAGTAATAACAGGTGCATACCAGACTAGTGTTGGTGAAGGGATATTAGTCACTCAAAAAGCATTTGAGACAGTTTCTCCGTGGTTTCCTATACTTCTAACAATAGCTACACCTTTGTTTGCATTTTCTTCAGTAATTTCGTTTGTATATTGTTGTGAAATGGGGTGGCTATATTTATTCGGTGCAAAAAGTATAGTGATATACCGCATAGCAGTAATAATTGTAGCGTTTTTTTCTGGTCTTTCTAAAGATATAATGGCTATTGCCAATATCGGTGGAACTTTGTTCTCTTGTTTAGCTCTCATCAACATGACAGCGCTTATACTGTTTAGTAATCAGATTAACGATGAAGTTCAGTGCTACCTAAAAAGGCTGAGGAATAATAAAATTAATTAAATCTTTGATATATGTGGAGAGGTATAGCTATAATAAGTAAGATTTCCCTACGTCATACCGCCGCGGTATCTCAGCCGCTAACAAGCAGTGGGTGACGAGGTCTTTCGATAGTAAATCTTACCTGTGTTAGCTATAGTTCTCATATTATCCTACGTATTCGGTTCAATACCGTTTAGCTTAATCATTACAAGAATAAAAGGGATAAACTTAAGAGAAGTAGGTTCAGGAAACATTGGTGCTACAAACGTTGCAAGAACAGGAAATAAATGTCTTGCTGCTCTGGCATTACTTCTGGATTCCTTAAAAGGATTCATCGCCGTTTATATAGCACAACAATTTTGTGATAATAACGATTTTTATATATATGTATCTGCAATTTTAGCAGTTTTAGGGCACATGTTTCCTATTTGGCTAAAATTTAAAGGAGGCAAAGGAGTTTCAACAACTCTGGGAGTGTTGATAGCACTTAATATGCCAATTGCTTTGATATTTATATTTGCCTGGATAGTGGTATTTTTTATCTTTAGATACTCTTCCCTTGCTTCATTAATTGCTATTACAATAGCCGTGATAACTTCATTCTTTTTCAAAGTGGATCTATTCTTAACATTACTAATTATAGGAGCACTGATTTTTTTAAAACACCACAGAAATATTGTGAATCTTCTGCAAGGTAAAGAGTATAAATTTTATAGATAATGTACTGCCAAATTATTGACACTTAAACTACGAGACAAATTGCTTGACGGTATGATTTTGTCCTCTTTGTTTAAGTCTATGATTTTTGCTTTTGTTATATTCTCTACTTCTTGAGGTGTTAAAAGACCATCTTCAATGAATTCCTTTTTTGTTTCTCTTATTTTTTCATAAAGTTGAGTAACGTGATCTTTATTTCCTTCATATACACTTTCAATTTCTAACTCTAGCTTATGTGAAGCTTCTTTTTTTAACATTTCATCACTTCTAACCTTTCTTGCAAAATTTTCGTTATTTTTACTGAGTTCTACATATACTCTATAGCATCTTTTACTTTGTGGCAGCATCTTTAACTTATCTAACATTCTAACCACTTGACCTTCAATAGTTTTCTCAGCTCTTAATTTAAATTCCTTTACTTCTTCTTCTATTATCTTATTAGCTATTCTCTTAGCTTCATCCAAAGATGAATCCTTGAGAGAAAAATCTGTCTTGAGTAAATTTCGGTTTAAAAGCTCTAGAAAGACTTTTTCTCCGATGTTTTCGAGTAAACTTTCTTGGTCACCTAAACCATGCTCCTGGAGTTTATTTCTCATGTGCTGAACCAGCTCAAAACATTGTAATTTATTTAACCTTATAGAGCTAATATTTTTCATTAACGTCAGCACAATTTGTTCACTATATTGAGAAGAAAAACTCAATAATTTTCTCATTAAAGGAATACTTACTTCTGAAATAAAATCATCAACTATCTTCTGACTTTCATTATCTTTATGGTTATTTTGAACTGTATGCCAAGCCTTAAGAATTTCTTTACTGTTTTTCTTGTCTTTTAACCTGTCTAACATAAACTCACGTGCTTTATCTTGTGCTTCTGAGAGCACCATTTCCCTTGGGGGAGTAAATCTAATTTCTGGATCAGGATGAATACCCTCTAACGTACTTAACATCCTGTAGACAATACCGGTAAAACAGGTGTTAGGGATTCGCTCTTTTCTAGAGAAAGTTTGACTATCAAGCAAATTTTTAATTAACGCGTCTTTTTTATCTTTTACAGCTTCTCTGTCTCCATCATTGCAGGCTTTCAGAACTAAAAGTAAAATCTGTCCACCTGTAAAGCCAGAGCTATGCTTTTGATCATCTTTGCAAAAGTCATTTAAAAATGTAATTACTCTTCCTTTATTTTCATCACTAAACTCATATGAACTATCTATATATCCAATGAATTGAATATATTCATCATTTTTGATTACGTCTTCAGGTACTTGTTCACTATACTTATCTTTTAATTTATCAATATTTTTAATGATATCATCATTTAATTGATGGGGCAGTTAATGTTCAAGATTAACATCAAGATCATTAACCATACCACGTAAGTTCTCTTTCATGCCTTCCCGAAAGAAATTCATGGAAGCTTTAAGCAGTGTAAATGGGTTAAAATCTTTTGGTCTCAGTTCACTCTGCAATAAAACCAATAGCATTGTAAGCGGTATAGTTCCCAGTAACGAAATTAGTAAGAAAGTGGAGGTGAAAGTCAGATATGTTATGAAAGCAGAAAATAAGAGGAAGGCTGCTACCTTGATTGCATTGTTCTTAAAAAATATTTCCCAATACTCCTTTTTACTTATTTTTTGCTGTTTTGCCGTTTTTATTTCTTTGTAGATATAAAGAGTTTTAATTTCAGACCTGAAGAATATAGCACCAAGAGAAAAAAGAACATTAACAGGGTTAGTGATAATGCTTAACGAGACAAAAGCTCCAAAGTAGCTAACAAATTTTAGCTTACTAGAATCCTTTGAAGGAAATTGTAATTGAGAAATACCTATCATAGCTTACCTTCAAAATCATTACACTCTAGTAATAGCATAGTAATTTAAAACGTCAATGTTTAAGTATCTTATTATCCGCACACTCATCGTATTCAATCTCGATTGTAGAGTGTGCTATCTCGAACTTATCTAGCAATATTTTTTTTATTTCATATAAAACATTGGTGTGCTGCACATTTTGCTTTATTTTAGCATGCATGGTAATTATAAAATAATTATCAGACAGTGACCATGCATGTATGTGGTGCACATCTATCACTTCAGGTAATTCTGATGTGATCTTACTTTTTATTTCCTCAGTAGATATCCCTTCAGGTGTGCCTTCAAGAAGTATGTGGCAAGAATTCTTTAGAATTTTGTAGCCACTATTTAAAATTATTACACTGACAAATACCGATAAAATCGGATCCACCATTTGCCATCCAGTAAACATGATAATTATGGATGCAAGTATAGCAGCTACAGAACCTAAAATATCTCCTATAACGTGTAGTACAGCACTTTTTATGTTTATATTGCTCTCGCATTTACTATGTAATATAAAAAAGACTATAATATTAGAGATCAAGCCAAGTGTAGCAATTACTAACATTACTTTCCACTCAACATTTACCGGAAAAATAAATCTTTTTATTGACTCAATTATAATGATTACTGCAATGAAGAATAAAGTTAAACCATTAACAAATGCTGCAATTATCTGCAACCGATGATACCCGTATGATCTTTGCAAATCAGATTTCTTAGCTGAAAATTTGTGTGCTAACCAGCTTAAAACTAAGGCAAAGAGGTCAGTGAGCATATGCCCTGCATCTGATAGTAGAGCAAGCGAATGTGAAATTATTCCACCTACTATTTCCATAAACATTGTTATCGCAACTATTATTATGGAATAGATTAAGCGCTTGGACTGTGCTGCTGAGTGTTTGCCGTTATGCACTGCTGTCATATAAAATCTTTTCATGAACAAAAACGTGGGTAACACTGGGTTCGAACCAGCGACCGCTTGCACGTCAAGCAAGTGCTCTACCAACTGAGCTAATTACCCATCGTGGTTTTAGTATAGTGCTTTGGTGGAATGAAAGTCAATTTGCTTTTAAATTCTTACCCTATCCTAATGTAACGTTAGAATTTAGATTTTTTTTGTGGTCAAGCTATATCTTATATTGTTCATATTAAATTAATTACTTATATTTCTTCACTAAGATATAGATTATACCAATATGAAAATTCACACTTTTTTAGTAGAGATCACCTTATATTTAAAGAGTTAATAAATTAGAGGTTAGAATTATGACAATTAATCAACAAATAAATAAAAATATAACTAAAGAAGAATACTTTAACAATAACGGCAAAGGGTTTAATTCGCCACATGTTGTAGAAGTTAAAGATTTAAATATTAAAGTAGAAGTTTATTCTCATAATTTAAGAGCAAGTAAAATTGCAACAATTGAAAGTGAGATAAAAGAAACAGCTACTAGTTTTAAAGATACATTCAAGTTAGAACACAGCAACTCAGAACAAACATTTAAAATTTATATGTTTGATGACAAAGATGATTACACTCACCTTGGCGGAAGCGAGCGTTTCGGTTCTTACCTTAGAGATGAGGGTGGTAAATGTTACTACAAAGGGGAAGCTGATGTTTTTGCTGAAATGTATGTCTATCAGCAAGGTGGCGTTCATAACCTTCAGCATGAATTTGCACATGGTTTAACTTACTTGGCTACAGGAGGTAAGCACCTACCTACAGTATTAATGGAAGGAATTGCAGATTACTTTGAGCATCATTCAGATCATAAATTCAATTCTCAAGGATCAAGTATCGACAAAACTGAAGCTGCAAATTTGGATTTAGATAAAATTTTAAGTTTAGAATATTCAAAGGACAGCGAAGCAAATAGCTTGGTTTATAAAACAGGTCATGCGTTGATAATGTACTTACAGGAAAAAGATCCTAGTTTATTTAGAGACTACCTAGATGCTTTACGTCAAGGTAACTCAGATGAGTCAAAAAGTTTCTTGAAAGACATAAAAGGACATGATGCTGACTTCAAAAGTTGGCTTGCTGAAAATGATACAGAAACTGCAATGGAACATCTCAACGCTTTGCAAGTTACAAAAGGAGATTTTATAGCAACTGGTCAAGAAATATTGGGTGGAGAAATTAAAAACGTATCCTACTATAAAGCAAATATAGAAAAAATGGATGGAGAAAACGTTGGAAGTTTTTCTTCTGTAGAACATGTGTCGTTTTATGATTATGCTCGTGCTGTTAATAGGGCAACAAATGATAACCTCGATATATCAAAGGAATATCATTTCTTAAAGGTAATCAAAACTTCTGATGGACAGGATAAACTAACTTACTCTGACCAACAAGGTAATGAATATCAAAACAGTCAAGAGTATAAAAATCAGGCTTTAAGAACATTGTCAAATTACGATGAGAATTTAAAGAAAGTTTATGATAATGCGTTGAAAGATCTAAATAAGCAAAGGCAGGATGAATATTCTAATATATCTAGAGAACTTCGTGAAAAGAAGATTCCTTACGAAGAATATTTAGAAAAATATCATTCAATTCCCTCCAAATATGAGGAATTAAAAAATTCCTTGCTTGATGAAACCATAAAAACTGGTTTGGAGAAAGTTAGGGAAACTAAGAATATTGATATAGAAAAGATGTTAGAAGAAATGATCAATATCGATTCAAACTTGATAAGAGGTACAAATCATATTGACCTACAAGAAGGTAAGATTTTCTCTATCAAAGCTCTTGGTCATGGAAATAAGGGTGCGCTGTCCATATATGATGGAAATACAAAGCTTGGAGAATTATTGAGCGAATCAGGATTTTTTAAGCAATTTGAAGGCCAAACTAAAGAAATTTTTGTTTTTGAGGACATATTGCACAACTTAAATGTTCAATATGATGGTGGTGCTTATATGGCGGTTACAAAAGAAAATGGTCATTATAAAGCTTCTCTGATAGATGGCAGAACAGTTGAACGTGATGAACACTTTGATGAGGCGCATTTACATGAAAATGAATTGTTGCATCCTAGCACTGGACATATTCAAAAAGATTTAGATTCTCTGCTTCTCAGAGGTACCAAAATTTTGAATCATCAGGATTCAAAGCATGCACAATATTCTGATGAGCAAAAGGCAAATGGAGTAATCGTGGAAAAAGGAAAATTACTGGATAATAAGGGAACAGATAGGACAGACGACGATGTATACGAAGCGGTTGTAAAGCAAGGAGGCGAAAATCTACATGCATTCAAAAATATGGGCTTCTATATTACTGAAGAGGTGAAAAATGAAAGAGGTGAAGTTATAAATGAAAGTAACTTGTTCATTCATGATCATGGAAAAAACGTAAGGTTTCACTTGCCAAGCAATGTTACTCACCTAAAATTAGTGGAAAAAGATGGACAATATAAATTAGCACCGTCTGATTCTAAAGGAAGAGAATACAGTGGCATACCAGACGGATACAAATATATTAACCCAGTATTTGCACATGAATATGAGAAGAGAGATTATTCCCATAAACATGTAAATGTAGGCCTTATAAACTTAGAGAAATATGGCTCTGGCAAACTTTTTGCTATAAAGTACGACCCAAATGATTACCACATACAAAGAAACTCTAGCGGTGAAATAGTTAGAATAAAAGATCAAGCATATTTCACTAAAGTAAAACTATTTGATGGTGATACTGATGAAGAAATTGGAATGTTATCTAATAATTTCCATAACTTCAAAGGGAAAATATTCTTTTCTGCTGACTACAACTACAGTTATAACGATTTCCTCGCATCTGTTTCTCCTCAAGTTGAAATTGAGGACATGGGGAATGGAAGTAAAAAAATAACTTTCGATCAAGGTGATGGTGATATCGGTGACACTAATAGAGGCTACACGGACTATCAGAGAATATTCACAAAAGAGAAACAAACCGAAAGTCCAAAAGGGCAAGTAAGTGAAACTAAGACAGAAGTTGATACATCACACATAAGTCACAATACTACTAATGTTGTTGCACAAGCTGCTGAAGAGAGAACTGTATCAAACGACAATAGTGAAATGCAGTCTGATCAGCCACAAATTCCAACAAGGGCAAAAAGGTCATCTTCAGTGGAAGAGAAAGAGCAGGTATTAAAAGACACAATCTTGAAAATAGAAAAGAGCTATGATCAAGGTTTAGAAGGGAAGCATAAGGCAAATGTAACCATAGATTATAATGATGTGAAAGCCTTGTATGATAGAGCGGAAGGAGCAGAAAAGCAATCTGTGTTAAAGTTTTGGCACAAATTGGCTGAATCAGGATATAAGGTTGGTGCTTTGCCGGAAGACAAATACTATTTTGAAAAAGGCAAATTCGTAATCCACGATAGTGGCACAAAGAAGCTTATAGTGTTACCTGAAGATAAGGTGTCCATCAAAATAATGAAGGATGGTGATAGTTATAGTTTAGCTATATCAAGTGGTAATGGCAAAGTAATAAGCAGCATTAGTAAAATAGATAATCCAAATTACGAATTGCTGTCAGATTCAAGTCATTTCAATTTAGGGGAGCAAGATAATATTGTATTATCAGATCAACATCACGAATATAATCTTTATCTAGAGAATGGCTTTGTGAAAATGTTTGATTACACAAGCGACCACATTTATCACGACCACAACTCAGCCTACATCTAATACATACAAGGAGGGCACTGCCCTCTTCTTGTCATTCCAGTGTCAAGCACTGCCGTCTTGGATGGAAACCAGCGTCACGCCCTGGAATGACAGGGTTTGTCATCCGAGTAGCCCCTTCGGTGTCATCCAAGTAGCTTGACACTGGGATCCAGTAAATTTATTTACTATATATGAAAAGTTATTATGTTTATATACTTACAAGCAAGCACAATAAGGCTCTGTATATAGGTATAACGTCAAATTTAACTAAACGAATTTGGGAACATAAAAATAAAGTTATTTCTGGCTTTACATCAAAGTACAATGTGCAGAAATTAGTTTACTTTGAGGTATTTCAAGATGTAGGTTCAACTCTGAACAGAGAAAAACTTTTGAAAAGCTGGAAAAGAGAATGGAAAATTGATTTAGTTGAAAGGGAAAACCCAAATTGGGCTGATTTATATGATTAAATTACAAAATAAAATGAGATCCCAGTGTCAAGCACTGGGATGACAGGAGAGGGAACTGGGATGACAGGAGAAGGGAGTGGGATGACAAGAGAAGAATTCTAAAATGAAAAGTTCCAAGGAAATCTTATGTAAAATCTATCATTAACGAAAATCATACTATTTTCATGCATGCTATGGTTTTTATAATTAACGGAGGGTGATATGGCGTTGAGTGACAAATTGAATACAATAGATACAATAGAAAACCTTGCAACTAACAGAGTTTTTTAGGAAAATTGATAACGGAACTCAGTCAAGGTGCTAATAATGCAGGTATATATACTAAAAAAGGTGTGGATGATGAGTTGAAAAAGAAAGCTGACACAGCCGCTCTAACTAACAAAGCTGACAAGAATTACGTCGATACTGAGCTAGGAAAGAAAGCTAATTCAGCTGATTTAGCAGCTAAAGCTAATACTGCAGATGTTTACACTAAAAAAAATGTAGATGATGAATTGGCAAAAAAAGCTGACACAGCCGCTCTAACTAACAAAGCTGACAAGAATTACGTCGATACTGAGTTAGGAAAGAAAGCTGGTGCAGCTGATCTAGCCAACAAAGCTAATACTGCAGATGTTTACACTAAAACTGCTGCAGATACTGCATTTGTCAAAGCTACAGAGCTTAAAACAAAAGCTGCAGCGAAAGATGTTGTGGATGCTATATTTGATGCAAAAGATGGCAATAACAAAATCTCTGAAACCAAAATAGGTGCTACTTTTGCTAAGAAAACTGATTTAAATGATAAAGTTAACGTTCTTGGTGACAATGCAACTGAAGCTGGTGTAAATGCTATGTTAGGCAAACTCACAGGAGATAACGTAGTTGTTAAAATCAATGCTTCCAACCTTACAGATGCAGAAAACCAAAAAGCTTTCGCGGAAGCTATACTTTCTGCTAAAAATTGCAACAAATCAATTCTAGCGGATAAATTAGAAGGATTTCTTGCTGAAAATGCTAAAGTGTATAGTAATAATACAAAGACAGCAAAGGAGCTATTAGTTCCATCAGCTGCCGAAATAGCTGCTAAAGTAGTTAATGAACCAAATTTTACAGTTAATGTAACAGATACAAAGATCAAAGAAGTTGTGAAAGAGACAGTGTCACAACCGTCCTTTGAGCTTCCAACAAGTGATGATGTTGCACTTAACTGGACTTGGTAATACAGCTCAGATCCAAGTAGTCACGCTACTTGGATAACACCTAACACCCCACAATGTCATTCCAGCGCGTCACGCGCTGGAATCCAGGAAAGTTTGCTTGTAAGCAAGCAAACTTATTTGGTGAGTATAAAAGTATAGCTAACGCGAGCTCTACGTCATACCGCCGCGGTATCTCATCCGCTAACACATAGCGGAATGACGAATTACTTGACCTTTACAGGGATGACGGTTGTCGTTTAGTCATAAATATTTAAGAAATTTACCAAACGAAAAAAAGGCAAAAGAAGCCCCGTGGTGCGAGTTTTGACCCTATAATAATTTAAATTGGCGCTGTAATAATGTGCTGACGCTTAGTTTAAGCGCGATTTGGCTGAATGTAGAAAAAATTTAAAAGACATGCAGCCGCTATAATTTTATGTAATCTGCCAAAAAATACCCTAAGTTTTTTAATGAATTTTGTTGTTGAGCCCGCGCGGATCAAAAACAAGTTTTGAGTCACAAATACCCTTAATACTACAATAAGGGAGCTGACGGAGTTTGTCAAGGAAGTTTTGCATTTAATCCGTTTATGGCTTAGGTACCGGCCAGCTACTTGACTCCCGGCTGGGTCGAATTTGTATAGCTACATTGTCGGTAAATCTAAATTGCTTTAATAATTTTGATTGAAAAATAGTTTTTCTATTATATAAATGCTACTTTAGGGTAATCAAAATAGAAGACGAAAAATATAGCCTAGGTTTAAGAGTTATCCATTGGTTGATGGCTGTTTTTATTATTGGTATGCTTTGCTCTGGACTTTATATGAAAAGCTTACCACTTAGCAATGAGATTAAGTTCAACATATACGCTATTCATAAGGCTTGCGGTATCACTATTCTTGGATTAATCATAGTACGCATATTTTTTCGCGTCTTTACTTATGTTCCACGACTTCCAGCAAATTTTTCTCGGTTTGTAATCAATGCAAGTAAAACAGTACACTTTGGTTTATATTCTTTAATGGTGCTAATGCCACTATCTGGCTATGTTATGTCTTCTGCTTCTGGCAAAAAGATCAAGTATTTTTTTCATATCCCTTTGTTGATTAATCAAAACAAAGATCTAGCTAACACGGCTAATCAGCTACATTCGATGCTTGCATGTTTTATGGTACTCTTTATAATCTTGCATATACTTGGCGCTTTGAAACACACATTTATAGATAAGCAAAACATTTTTAAACGTATGATATAGGTTATATGTTAAGTAGCCTCTGGAAAAAAGGAACAGATTTTCTTGGTAGTGAGTTTGCGATAATGGGTGGTGCTATGAGCTGGGTTTCAGAGAGAAACTTAGTTTCGGCAATCTCAAACGCTGGTGGTTTCGGTGTAATTGCATGTGGTGCAATGTTTCCAGACCTATTGAAAAAAGAAATCATAGAGACACAGAAATTAACTAACAAATCATTTGGTGTAAACCTAATTACTATGCACCCAAAGTTGAGTGAGTTGATAGATGTGTGTATTGAAACGAAAGTAAGCCATATAGTGCTTGCTGGCGGATTACCAACGAAGCCTAATATAGAAAAAATTAAGAGTGCAGGCATTAAAGTTATGTGCTTTGCACCAGCATTAAGCCTTGCGAAAAGGTTAGTAAAAATGGGAGTAGATGCGTTAATAATAGAGGGAATGGAAGCAGGCGGGCACATAGGGCCAGTTAGCACTTCTGTTCTCGCACAAGAGATATTGCCTCATTTTAAAAATGAACAAATACCAGTGTTTGTTGCAGGTGGAATAGGAAGAGGTGAAATGATAGTTAATTACTTAGAAATGGGGGCAAGTGGCTGTCAAATAGGTACATTATTTGTCTGCACTAATGAGTCAATTGCCCACAAAAATTTTAAGAAAGTGTTTATTAAATCAGCCGCACGTAATGCAGTGTCTTCTATGCAAATCAGTGCTGATTTTCCTGTAATTCCAGTAAGAGCTATAGCCAACAAAGCAAGTGATGATTTTATGAAGCATCAAAAAAAAGTTATTGATGAATACCAAAAGGGACAGATCTCAAAAGAAGATGGGCAGCTTGAAATAGAAAAGTTCTGGGCTGGAGCTTTAAGAAGAGCAGTAATTGATGGAGATGTTGAAACGGGATCTTTAATGGCCGGTCAAAGTGTTGGCATGGTTGATAGGGAAAAGCCTGTAAAAGAAGTAGTGAATATGTTAGTTCAACAGGCAAACAATCATATTGAAAGCAAATCTGTATAAGTAGAAAACCCAGTAGTTAGCAAAGCAAATGGTTAGCAAGTTGCCATTAATTATCCATAATATGGCATAATTGCCCAGTTTTAATGTAAAATTAACGCTAAAGAGGTATCTATACATTTTATTATGTATGGAGAAATGTTATGCCTGTTTCACCTAATAAAATAGAAAATTCTACTGAATCTTGGAATGACGCAGATTGGAATTTGTTCAACATTATACGTAAAACAGTAAAAGAAGATCAAAAAGCTGTGCAAGAGACTGCCGGAAAATGCAAAAGGTTGTTCAAGCAAAAAAATAGTCCTGCTAATCCTAGGGAGGTATTAACTAAATTAGGAGAATTACTGAGAGCAGGACAAGATGAGCAGGCTCTCGCAAAACATATAAATCTGTCCAAGCAAGGAAACAGTCCTAAAACACCAGATGAATTAAAAGAATCACTGAAAAAACAAAGAGAAGATTATGAGTGTTACATCCAACACTTTCTTCCAGCGTTGAAAGCAGAAATAACAGAGTCAAAAAAACTAGACTCAAAAAAACAGGCAGCAATAGTACAAACAATTTTGGATATTACTAACAGGAACAGCGATAAAGATTCAAAAATAGAAGAACAACCTATTAATTCCATAAAAGAAGAGATCCCAGTGTCACTCACTGGGATGACAGATGATGACCACACAAAGGATCCAGTGAAATCTGAAGAAAAAAAGGACAAAAAAAATACCATTACGACTGTGCAGAAACTTCCTGTGAATGAGAAAAAGGGTGAAGATATTCCACTTAAACAACCCAATAACAGAAATCTTCACGTTGCACTTGTATCAGGTTGTGCTCTTCTAGCAGTGGGATGTCTTGTTGCAGCAGCAATAGCAAGATCAGGAATATTGTGTGTCATAGGAGCAGTATTTGCTATAGCGGCAATAACTACATGGTGTTTAACCCCTTCAAGTGAATTAACATCCACCAATTTGAGTCGTCCTGTTGATGATAAAGAGCTTACAGCATGTTCACATCTGTAAAAATTAAATATGTGTTACTTGTAGTGGATAAGTGAATTCAGTTCTTGCCTATTGATATAAAAGTTGTTATATTTGAGGAATATTTAAAGGGTATTTAGTTGATGCGCATTCAATTGAATAAAGTTTTGGTTTTTATAGCCTTATTAAGTTTCATTTTTGCATCATATTCTAGCGAAGCTTTGGTGAGTGATGAATTAAAGGATGTACAAGAAACGGTAAAAGATTTTATTTCCTCATTTTCAATTAAAGATACTGTAGAAAATATGAGTCCTTCAACAATCATAGGGTTGTGTATAGCTGCGGTGATACTTGCAGTAGTGTTCAGAGGTCTAATCTTTTTTATGATAATGTTTGGTGTACTGATCATGATGTTTGGTAGTACAGAAAAGGCAACAGACTACTTAAAAGAAAAATTTAATTTTGCAAAAGATATAAAATTACAATCCGATAGCGAAAAAAAAGATAAAAATTAAGATAGTATTTTTATCTTTTTTAATTATCTTTATTGAATACGCATATGCAGCTAAAAGTACAAGCAATTAACTCTAAGTTTGAAAAAAAGAACAACTTAGCATTACTAGAGAGCATTGATTTAGATTTCATTCCTTATGCTTGTCATTACAATGAAGAAACTATACTAACAAAACAGGGAGAGTTGTTAAAAATAATCAAGTTAGAAGATTATTCTTCTGTTGATAATTACAGCGACCTTAGAACTGAAATCAGAAAAAGCATATCAAAAAATATTAATAGCCTATATTTTACCGTTTGGATTTATACTGTCCGAAAGCGCAATAAATTGAGCTTAAAATGGAATAAAACTAAAGACTTCTCTGATAAGCTACATTCAGCGCGGTTTGATAAACTCACTGATAGTAAATTACAGTATATAAATGAATTATATATTGTAATATTGTTTAGCGATTTTGGTAAGCATACTAATAATTCATTTTTTTTTAATAGAATAAAGAATAAGCATAAGCTGTCTTTACAAGAAAGTCACCAGGAGTTGCAAAAGATAACTGACTTAATTCACGATGATTTAGGACCTTTTGGAGCTAAAAAACTGGGTCTAAGATTTAGTGAAGGTAAAATATATTCTGAAATGATAGAATTTCTCCACTATATTGTTACATTAACGCACAAAGATTATCCAATACATGAAAGGGACCTGTCGCAATATATTAGAAATTTTAAAATAGCTTTTGGTTTCAATACGTTTCAGACAATCTTTGAAAATCAACAGAAATTTGGCTCTGTTTTCAGCATAAAGGAATACCGAGAAATCTCCTTAGGCAATATAGATAGGTGCTTGCAGCTTGAATCTGAATTTATCATTACAGAAATAATGATATTTACTAGTAATAGTAAGGCAATAAAAGAATTTAATAAACAAATTAACATGCTGCAAATTAGTGAGGATAATACCTTACTTAAAAGCTCAGGAATTGAAGAAATAATAGAGCTTGAAAAGACCTCTAGTCTAGACTTCTGCCAACAGAAAATTATTTTTACAATATTTGCAGACGATAGGAATAAGTTAGCCGAAAATATTAGTGATTTATCTTCTATAATGTCATTAATTGGTTTCATGATATTTAGAACTGATCTACATATGGAAAGTCATTTTTGGGCACAACTTCCGGGCAATTTTACCTTTATTACACAACTGAAAAATATATTAGCAAAATATGCTTGCAGTTTTGCTATGCTGCATGATTTTACGTCAGGTACATTAAAAGGAGGAAGGTGGAAAGAAGCGGTAACAGTTTTTTTCTCAAAAGGAGGAAATCCTTACTTCTTTAATTTCCATGGAAAAAGAAATAATGGCCATACTACGATACTTGGAGCTCCAAATTCAGGCAGAACTTCACTCATTAATTTCCTATTATCAGAATCAAGAAAGTTTAACCCAAGAATTGTCATATTGGATAACACTGGAAAGTCGATAATTTTTACTAAAGCAGTGAGTGGTAAATATTATATAATCGATCCGAAGTATAAGGAAAAAAGCCTAAAATTTAATCCACTAAACATTGAAGATAGTGCTTCCAATCGCAATATGTTGGTTGAACTGATCAAAAGAATGGTAGCCGATACGAGCTTGGTGGACGTAGAAGAAAAGATAAGAAAAATTGTGGATTCTATATTTGCTATACCCAAGGAGTCACGTTCTATTGCGCAAATTTCTGAGGTGCTTTTGCTCCTCGGGGGTAAAATAAGTAGATGGTGTGACGGTGGTGAGTTTGCTTACTTATTTCAAGATGGTAATGAATCAGATATTGACTGGGAAACAAAAATTATATCTCTCAACACCGCAAACCTCACAAAACGAAAAGAATGTATGTCCGTGATACTTTACTATTTTTTATATTCTTTTGAGGCAAAATGTGATGGATCACCTGCAATACTTGTTTTGGATGAAGCATGGGAGATAAGTAATATTTTTCCTACAGAGAAAGAGTTTGATAACTGGATGCAAAGAATGACGGAACTAAATGTTGTGGTAATCCTAAGTACTGAAAATTTAAATCTCGCATTTGCTAGCAAATTTACTCAATATTTAGATAAACATGTTGATACAAGAATCTTGATGCCGAACATCAATGCAAATAGATTATACATGAAGGCATTTTCTTTATCAAAAGAGGAGCTGAATATAATTCTGCAGACGCCAACACAGGAAGGTTTATTTTTGATAAAACAGTACAAAGGGTTAGTAACTTTAAATTTAGATTTGAAGAATATGCAGGAAATACACGTACTTTCAGCTAACAAAGAGACTATAAAGTATATGTACGAGGCAATAAAGGAAAAAGGAGAAAAAGTTAATGAGTGGTTACCGGTGTTTTATGAGAAGTGTAAAGCTTAATTTCTTATTGATGTTCTTTTTGATACTTGGTCTTTCGTATCAAGGATATGCTGATTGTCCGCCTCTTGTAAAGAGTAATACTTGGTTCGAAGCAATAGTTAGCGGAGATTGGGTAAAAGAAATTAAAGTACAAGCAATAAAAGATCAAGGAGTTGATGGCTATTTTAATCCTAAAATTAGAGTATGTGCTTATGATGGAAAAAGTTATTGCTATGACTTAGAAACTGGAAAGTTTTGCCGCAAAATATATGGAACACAAAGTACAGGTGGTGGTGTTTCTGCAGCAGTTTTTATCGACTGGGAAGGAGATACAGTGTTAAATGATGGAAAATTTAAGGAAGGGATTGCGAAAGGTCTCGAGTGGGAGTGGGTAGATAATGTTACTGATGAAGAAAAAAGGAAATTTGCTAATTCCCCTAAGATATGTGCTTGCAGCCAAAAAGCAGCCTGCATGGGGGATTTTTTCTCATTTTTTACTAAAATAGGTGAAGGAGCAAATATTTTTCGCCCTGGATATATGGCAAATACCTGTGATACTTGCTATCAGAAAAAAGTAAAATGTGCCCCTGTGTCACTTGCACCTGGCCCCCCTCCGTTCTGTGAGCAACTTGCGATGTCGCCTCCACAAGTTAGAATTGTTCCTATAACAGATGAAGACAATGATTACTTTAACCCTAAAGTTAAGGTAATAGCTGGTGATCTAATAGAAGAAGACGGAAAGATTGGAAAAGCATTAGATTTTCCCAGAAAATACAAAAAAGATAAAGCTGAGGAGCTCCCTACTTCGGATGAAGTTAGGAAGCATTCTATTTTGGATAAAGATGGCACGACACATTACTTCAAAACTTATAGAGAAAAAGATAAGCTCTGTGCTGAATACCTTGGAACTCAAAGTATAGATGAAAAAAATCCACAGTTCATCCGCTGCTTTCCGGCACCACCTACTCCAGAGCCTGAAGTAGTAGAGATAGTAAAAAGTAACACGCCTGGAAAACAGAGTAACACGTTAAAGATAAGAATGAAGATGAGTGAGAACACTTGTACTTATGAAGCACGTGGAACCTACAGCAATGGTTTATGTACTTTTAATGTTAATGCTGGTTCTTCTACAAACATTGGCCCTCTATCTTTAAAGGTAGTAAAACCGAGAATAGTTAAAAAAACAACTGATAGTAATAACGAAAAAAGTTATATTAATAATATTATAGAAGGTATATTAGAAAGTAATCCGCAACAATTTAAAGTTCTGAAAGAATATGACTATGTTCCTGATATTGAAACAGAATGTAAAGAGTTTCAAGGAAATAAACGCAAATTGAACAACTTAGGACAACCAGAAATAGAAGTAAAGTATAAAGAAAATTCTAACAGTAAAATGCTCTGTCTTTCTGGATGGCAGCCAGAACCAGAAGAGTTTGTTCTTGAAAGAGAAAATAAAATAATACCACTAAAATTAATGGGAACAAAATATATTAAATACAATGCTGTTTACTCTAAGGAATCAAATCAGTTCTATTATCTTCCAAGCAAGGAAAGGGAAACAGTCGACCTCTTAAAAATAAAAAGACTTCAAGATCAGTTGGATAAAATAATATTTAATAAGCAAGGGTATGTTTTCTTCCCTAACGACAATAAACAGGAAAAGGGGAAATGCAGTTACTGCGTGGATTACGATAAAGACATAGATGAAAAATTTATAAATAACAAAGTCAAAGTAGTATATAAGTTGATAGATGTAGAGCATAGAGAAAAATGTAATCAAGGTGATGATGGTTGCATCTGCTCTGATGGGAAATGCAGCCGTTCAAAACAATATTTGAATAAAAATGAAAATGATAAGCCATTCTACTTAAGGTATGAGGAAGTGGATTGTAAAGATAAGGATGGTAAAATATTAAGAGATGAAAAAAATGAAGTACGAAAGTGCACACAATTAAAAGATCAACTGATTAAAGCAAACAGAACAGAGGTCTTTTACGCTGATAAATTGTGTAGGTTAGACTTGGAAGATCTAGAAAAGAAATTAGAAGAGATTAAGGGACAACTGAAAGATAGGAAAAAAGAACTAGAAAATAAGAAACAAGAACTGGAAAAAAATAGCGAAAAATCCTATGATTCTGAAAGTAAAGATGTTTATACAGATGACTTATCAATAATGTTTGACCGTGTTGAAATAGAAGCGTGGGGAAGTGGTGAAGCAGGTCACATAGAAAATACACCCAATGACTGCAAAGGGCGTTTAGATATGCACGCCAAGGATGTCTGTTCCACTGAAACTAGAGCAGGAATGCCAGGCGATTATATTAAAGCTAAACTGAAAATTGACCCTAATTATCCTGTAATTAAGGTGAAAGTTACAGAGGGAGGGGGTAACCAGGAAAATAACTCCTCAGATAAGGACGGAGGACCTATTTTTATAAAAATGTGTCGTTCAGACAAACAAGATTGCAAGCCATTAATCACTGTTGCAGGTGGAGGTATGTATAGAACATATGGTCCTGAACGTACAAGTTATCGGGACACAATAATTCATGAACCGAGTTTAGAGTTAGAAAGAACAGTCATACCAGCAAGTGCATTGAAGTCTACTGAAGATAATAAAATAACATATATAGAAGATGGTCAAGTCAAGTATGAAATAATAGAGTGTGGAAGTGGTTTGAGAAGCAGTAAACCTGGTGCAGGTGGTTGCATTTATAAAAGCAAAGAAATTTATGGTAAAGGCTCTCCAGGGTATGTGAAGATTAGACCTATTATAAAGGAATTTGACAAAGAAGAAATAAATGATGCTATTGAAAAAGTGACAAGAGATCTATATGATCTTGAAGCTATGACTGATTTTTCGACAAAGGACCTTAATGTGAATATAAGGGAGATAATTGAAAAGGAAGTCAAAAAAGAATTGTTAAGGTAAAAAGATATAGCTCTGAAAATGATGCTCTTGTTTTAATAATTAATTAAAGTAAAGCATGTAGTAAATGGTGTAATTGTTGTGCCTTAACAAAAAGGTATAACGAATGTAAGGAGGGTACTTTATGTCTCTAAAGAATAAAATTTCTGAGCTAATAGAACAACAATTTAGCATTAAATACCATGACAATTATTTGGCTTACACTATACACAAGTGGGCTGCAAATGAAATATCTAATTCTATTGCTTTTTGCATAATTGGTTGTGGAAATTGCAAGATTGGATATCAAGATGTTGCAAATTCATTCAACATAACAAAAGAAGAAATTGATCAAGATAATATTGCAAGCATAGAAAGCAAAATAAAAAGTGAAGCTGAAAAATCAGGTAGTGAGTTTCTTAAGTTGATTTCTAGAATGGATCAATCGCTAAGAGAACAAAGTGAAAAGTCTATTGTACAAATTTTAAACTCATCTGCTGAGGAGATGTTAAGGAGTTTCTGTGGACAATGTAATAGCCCTGTACAGGAGAGTAATTCTCCAGAGCATGAAGAAGTCAGTGCATCCTCTGCTTCACCTGCTACAGAAGGTCCGGAAATTAGTGTTAATCCAGATCCTTTATCAACCTAATCAACCCCATATATATGTTTTTTTTGTACCCATGCTTTACGTTTTGGGGTGGAAAGAAAGCACCATTCTTCGTTGCATTTTTCTATTTTCATTACAACGAACTTGTCTATTTTCATAGTAATCTTGCTGTCTACACTCTGTTTTTGATATCCATAAGTATCTTCTTTTATCATTGTGTGGTGCTTATCACTAAGCAGATTGCCTTTTATCCATCCGCAGTCTTCATCTATATCGCAGACCTTTTTCCAACTCTCAAACTCTTCTATCACTTTCAGGGGCAGATTTTTGCAAGTGTATATCCATTTTACAGGATAGTGAAACCCTGGCCCCGTTCTCATGTTGATTTTATTTGATTTGGTTGAAACAAAGTTATTAGCAAACAAGCTATGGCTAAATAATAAAAACAATAGGATAATAGTACTGAACCAAGATCCCAGTGTCACGCACTGGGATGACGTGAGGGATAGTGTAACAGACTTATTCATCATAATTCACGATTAGATTGACATAAGATAAAGAGTAAATTAAAAATTGAATAGATCTTTAAATGCAAAATCAATGCCTATAGAAATATTAATGCCTGCTCTTTCACCGACAATGAGCAAAACTGGAGGAAAAATTGTCAAGTGGCATAAAAAAGAACAAGACAAAGTTGAAGTAGGCGACGTAATTGCTGAGATAGAGACTGATAAAGCCATAATGGAGTTTGAATCTGTAGATGAAGGAGTTTTAGCAAAAATTTTAGTAACAGAAGGAACAAGTGGCGTGCCTGTAAATCAACCGATAGCTTTAATGCTGGAAGAAGGAGAAGATAGCAGTGTGCTTAATAACTATACCTCAACTTCCATCAATAGTGCAGTTAAAAAGGAAGTGACAAAAAGTGCTGTTGATAATCAAAAATCAGAACACCAAGATTTAAACGGAAAGCCAACAAGTCATTCTTCGGTGTCATTCCAGCGCGTGACGCTGGAATCCAGAAGAAAAGAAGCATGGATCCCAGTGTCAAGCACTGGGATGACAGAGGGTTATGTAGAAGGTAGAATAAAAATAAGCCCATTAGCTAAGAAAATAGCTCAAAATGAAGGGGTTAATGTGCAGCAATTAAAAGGTACAGGACCATATGGTCGCATAATTAAGGCTGATGTGTTGGAGTCTTTAGGTAGTGGTACACGCATTGAAAGTCGTGAAAGGCCCGAGGAAGATACCATGGTTGAAGTAAGCAATATGCGCCAAGTGATAGCACAGCGCTTAACTGAATCCAAACAGAATGTTCCACATTTTTATTTAACTGTAGACTGCCAGGTTGATAAGTTAATATCGTTAAAAAACGAGATTAGCTCAGCAGATGAAAATAACAAAGTAACAATTAATGACCTAATCATAAAAGCTGCAGCTTTCAGCATGAAAAAATTTCCTGATATAAATTCTTCGTGGATAGATAATAAAATACTTAAATACTCGAATGTAGACATTTCAATCGCTGTGGCACTTGAAGATGGGCTAATTACTCCTATAGTAAAAAATGCTGATAAAAAGGGTATTTTATCTATATCAAAAGAAGTGAAAGATTTAGTAAGCAGAGCAAGATCTGGAAAATTAAGGCCAGAAGAATTTCAAGGAGGTGGGTTTACTATTTCCAATTTAGGAATGTTTGGTATAAAAGCCTTCAGTGCTATAATCAATCCGCCGCAATCTTGCATTATGGCAGTTGGTGCATCCAAAAAACAACCAATTGTTATGAATGAGAAAATAGAGATAGCAGAAATAATGACAGTAACACTTTCTGTTGACCATAGAGCAGTTGATGGAGCATTAGGAGCAAAATTTTTAAATGCCTTTAAGCATTATATAGAGAGTCCTCTGGCGATGCTTATTTGAAACCTATTAGCATCGTTATTACAAAATTAATACCTCTAAGTTTATAATTCTACTAGTTAATAGGCTTAGAGGTAAAAAAATGAATACTACAGTAGAAAAAAATAATCCAAAAATTTTTCCTAAAAATGAAGGAAAGATTAACTCAAAAGGCATGGTTGCCCCACCGGTACCACCAAGAGCACCAGAGACCAAGTTATCGTCGCAGAATGAGTTAGAAAAAATAGTAAAGCTTAAGAAAGTTGTTCTACCTGTTCCTCCGAAATCTTCCCAAGCTAAATTTGCTGGAATAAAAGCGATTTTTGAGCGAAATGCATCTCATTCCCAAGCAAATGATAGTAATAAAACAGTAAGTAGCAATCTTGGAAGAACATTTGGCCCAACAATGCAAAAACTCATGAAAGACAATATTCATGTAAGCGTTAGCACTTCTAACAAACAACGCCGTGATTCAGGGGATAGTGGTATCAGTGATGTTAGTAGCAGCACTTCTGATGATGAGGATAGAACAATAAAAGATAAAATGATGGAAAATGTTAAGCAGGCTAACCATCAAAAAAGCTTTGATTTACATCAAGTACAAGCAACTGATGAATTAGAAACCGTAAAATTTCTCAAAACACTAAGCAAGAAAGAAAGAGAAAACCTAGGTTTTTCTCCTAAACAGCAAAATAACCAAAAGGTTGAGACTAGCAAAAAAACTTACAATCCACTTGATTGGAATCCAATCTATCAAGGTAAAAAGCGCTTTAGCTTAGACAATATGTCGAGTAATTCGTCTTCATGTAGTGAAAAAAGCAATATTTCAGATATAAGCGATAAGTCTAATAATTCAAACATTGTCAGATGTAATATTACTAGGAGTAACAGTAAGGAAGACCTTCGTAAACCTGATGCTTCACATAATGACAAATCTGCAGGTAAAAAATTATCTAATGTCAACGTAAGCGAATTAATCAGAAAGTTTGAACAAGGTAATAACATAGTAAAGGGGCGTTAATCAAATATTACCCTATCTTTGTATATGCAAAGGTAGGGTATCTTTTCAAAATATTATATCCTTTATAGCTTTGTTAATTTTTGATTCCTTCTCTGCAAAAGCAGCTTCTAGAGAGGTTTTAAGTTTTTCCCATTCCTCTTGACCATTTAGAATTAAAGATTTATATTCATTTTCAATTTTTTCCAATGCTCTTTGACATGAGGAATCTAACTCCTCATACAAATCAGTATTTACTGATTGCAGTATTACAAAAAACGAAAACAAATTTGGAGCAGGTAATTCTTCTCTTGTGTAATTCAGAAGACACAGCTTTATTTTTTTTACGCAGTATTCTATTGTTTTTAACGATAGTAAAAGGCTTTCTGCATAAAATATAAAACTATCTACAATCAAATTTTTTGACTTTTTCGGTAATTTAATATTTTCAAATAGTTCTTTTGTAAATTTTTCTATCGGTTGCTTCGGTAAATGTAAAGAGAGATCAGTAAAAGATTTTAGGTCAAAATTTGGTCCAAGTATCGTGCTAATGGCTTTATGCACATTGCTCTTATCTTTACTTACAGAAATAATGAAAACCAGCTCCTCCACATCAAGCATATACTTTATAGATTCCAAAAAATCGACAACGAATTTAGGGCGGCACACATCAAGATTATCCACCATTATATAAATGTTTTTGTCTTTTCTAATTCTATTAACTACTTTTGCCAATTGTGTTTTAAAATCCTTAATGTTTTCTTCTCTTCTTTGAAGAGTATTCAACTCTCTCAGTACAGAACCAATATCTTTCCTATCAGCCTCTTTTGTAGCGTCAAGCAATACGGAAAGCATAGCAAGTGGAGATTTACTGATCAGCTTTCCTAGTGTGTTTAGAGAAAATAGTTCTTGGTTTATGTTCTTGAACTGTTGTATAACGCTTCTTTTTACTTCATACGATGCAAATAAATCTTCAAATAGAAAATTTAAAAAAGAAGGAAGTGGTTGATCCAGTGCATTGATATCCCATGCGTTATAGTAAGCTGCAATTTCATTTTGCTGTTTTAACTCTTTTACCCACTCTTTCAGAAAAAACGTCTTACCCCATCCGTCATATCCTTCTAAAGATATTATTGTAAAAGACTGATCAATTGTTTTAATTATAGTGTTGAATTTGCCTGAAAATTGCTTATAGTTTAGACGATCATTTTCCCAAGCCGCCACTTGAAGTGGTGGCGCTGTTTCTTTCTTCTTGAACGTTATTAACGATGCAAGTTTTTTTAAGCACATACCTTATTTTATATTTAACTCATATTCTTGTCTTGAAGTGAGGGCTGCTTTTAACGTTCCTTCATCTAGATAGTCAATTTCTCCGCCCATTGGTATGCCGCAAGCAAGACGTGATATTTTCACATCCAAATTTTTTAGCAATTCAATTATATATTGTGCAGTAACTTGACCCTCTAATGTCGGATTAATTGCAATAATTATCTCTTCAACTTTAGATTTTGTCACTCTTTCCAGAATAGTATCAAGGTTAAGTTCTTTTGGACCTATGCCGTTTATTGCAGACAATCTGCCCCCCAAAACATGGTATAAACCTGAATATATATTTCCTTTTTCAAACGCCCATAGATCACCCAATTCTTCTACTACACACAGTAACTTAGTGTCACATTTTGGGTTAATACAAATAGAACAAGGTGATTTAGTATCTAGATTTCTGCAAATCTCACATTCTACTATAAGATCTGCTAGCTCTTTAATCAAAGATACAAGTGGTAGCATAACTTTCTCTTTGTTTTGGAGTAAATGTATAGCCAACCTGCGTGATGATGATGGTCCTAAACTTGGCAATTTAGAAAAAGCATGAACTAGATTCTTTATGTTAATGTTCATTCAATAAATTCAGAATAGTTCATCAAATGGTAACATCAAACCCTTTGTAAAGAAAGTGGTAAGTTTCTCTTGATCCCACTTTGATTAGCTATAGAAAAAATTTTTTACTCTAATGCAAAAAATTACTTCCGCACACTTAAAGCCTGATTATAATAGACTTCTTGCATAACCCAAACTAAGTAGAAAAAAGGTATAGCTGACCCAAGCAACACGTCATACCGCCGCAGTATCTCTAGATCCCGCTAACAAGTAGCGGGATGATTACCCCTACAACAACATTGTAAGTATTGATTTTTCTCCCCATGAGAAGAGTCTGGAAGCTCTTTCACTCTAAACACGATGTTCACATCCTCAAAATTAATCTCAATTCGCTTAACTAACGTTCTAATAATATCACGTTTAGTTAGCCAGTCTGCATTATCAAGACTTGAGTTAATACTAGAGGAAAATCCCTCTAAATTTGTTACTACTAGAGTGAACTCTTGTGTGAGTTTTTTCTGATCAAATGTTTTTTTCTTTTGTTCTTCAACCATTTTTAAGTTTTGTTTCATTGCTTTAATTCTTGGCTCAAATTCTTCTTGATCAATATATTCTTGAACATAACTATCAATTAACCTTGCAATACCTCGTTTTAATTTATCTTCTTGTGCTTCAAGCAAAGCGCTTTTTTGATCTAGTGGTAAGTTCTGAAAGTCTTCGTTTATACTCCTCTAATATTCTATTCGGATTTTTTAATAGATGCTTTACTTCTTCCCACACAGTTATGTCTAATGTATCTGTACAAATTAATTTGTTGTTACACATTTTATTACCACCAAAACGGCGTGCCAATACAACGATAAATAAACCTGATTATTAGTTTTTTCCCTCCTTATTCCTTGCAGTGCTAGTACCATAATATGCATAATTACAAAGCTTACATACTACTAAACCTTGCAATAAATATCTTGCTCCTCTTTGTCTTGTTCTTGCTATTTTTCTATTCTCTGCTAATTGTTCTTGAACTATATCAAATAAATCTTCGTTTACTATACTAGGTACTTTAATATAAATCCAATCCTCTTTTGGAACAGAATAAGTAGAATAATTATCTTTTGGTTGCTCGCAGGAGTTTTTTTTGGTCTTATATGTTTTAATTTTACGCCTAACCTTGTTTTACCAAAAGCTGCTTGTCCTCTATAAGCAGAGTTTTTTAACATACTCAAAACTACAGCCCTATCCCAATATTCTTTTCCTGTTCGCGTCATAACGGACATAGCACTTAGCCCACGACATACTTCTCCTATACTCGCTCTTTCTCTTCCTACCCAAAAAAATACTTTACGCACAACTTCAGCTTCTTCTTCATAAATTTCAAATAAGGCTTGTCCTGTCTCTGTATTTTTATTTATATAATGATAGCCATAAGGAGCAGCTCTCATTACACTTATATAACCCTTATTGGCTGCATAAATCTTTCCTCGGCAGCTTCCTTCCATGATTTTTGCACGTTCATATTCTGCTATCATACCTTGCATTTGTAATAGTAATTGAGATTCTAGATTATCGCTAATTTAAAAAAATGACTTCTACTCCTAGTTTCTTGAACTCTTCAAGTAATACCATCTGATATGCATACTTGCGAGATAAACGATCAGGAGAATGAATATAAACCTTATCAATGCTACCTTCTGCTATTTTATCACGTAATTTTTCTAAACCAGGACGGATTATATTAGAACCATTATCAATAAATTTATATTCATTTAATAATTTATGTCCGTCCATACTAATTTGATTCTCTATAGCAGCAATTTGACTTGCTATTGTACCTTCTTGTGCTTGTCTCCCTGAAGAAACTCTTGCATATAATCTAACTGTTACCATTTAACCCTCCTCAAATCTACTTTCTTACATTCAGAGTTTTCTTCCTTTTTGCTCACTTTTATTGGTTTACTTAACACTAATTTTTCATATGCATCTAATAGATACAACTCTGCTAATCTATTCACTTCATAACTACAACGAATACAAACTATTAATTTCTTGTTGCCCATTAGCTCTCCCATATGTTATTCATCGAGACATATGGTTATTTGATCACTAGCTCTATAAATAAATTCAACTCTCTGTTCTTTTTGTAGAAGCTTTCGGGAAATAGTTTTCTCAAGTTTCAGATTTCTTCCAATATTGTTGGCGGAGTCCCTATGACGGTTCGCGGTGGTATGACGATAACCTCGTCATCCCGCTACGTGTTAGCGGCTAAGAGATGCCACGGCGGTATGATGTAGGGGTTGCCGAGAACTTGTCATTCCAGTGCTTGACACTGGAATCTAGTTCTTATTGTACATTTACTTGGTGTAGAGTTAAGTTTCCTGGATCCCAGTGTCTGGGCACTGAGATGACATCACAGGGGCGCTGGGATGACACCCTGACAATCGTCATCCCGCTACTTGTTAGCGGGATCTATGCTAAGGAGATACCGCGGTGGTATGACGGTTAAGTATCCCGCTGCTTGTTAGCGGGATCTATGTTAAGAGATACCGCGAATGAATCGCGGTATGACGGTTCGCGGTGGTATGACGGTTAAGTATCCCGCTACTTGTTAGCGGGATCCATGCCAAGAGATACCGTGACGGTATGACAAGGGAGAACAGTTGCTACTTGTTAGCGGATGAGATACCGCGGCGGTATGACGGTTCGCGGTGGTATAGTAATTCGTCATCCCGCTGCTTGTTAGCGGCTAAGAGATACCGCGGCGGCATGACGTAGGACTGCTGTCATCCCGCTACGTGTTAGCGGGATGAAAATGTTGTACCAAGACCACGGTAGCTATAAAATTATCAAGGGAAGTACCACACACTTCCCTTCTTTTTCAAAATAAGTTTACCTACAGGTCTGATTGTATTAAGATTACTTAATACAATCAGATCTATTATATGCATTTATCCAAATATTACCTACCAACTCTAAAGGAAAAGCCTACCCATGCTAAAATTATCTCCCATCAATATTCTTTACGTGCAGGTTTAATAAAGCAGATAGCATCTGGCATCTATACGTGGTTGCCGCTTGGTCTGCGCGTGCTTAAGAATATTGAAGATATTATCAGAGATGAAATGGATAAATCTGGTGCAATTGAAGCATTAATGCCTTGTGTGCAACCAGCAAATCTTTGGCGAGAATCGGGACGTTACGATGATTACGGTAAGGAAATGCTACGTATAAGGGATAGGCATGAGGAAGATATGCTTTTCGGTCCAACGCATGAGGAGGTAGCAACTGATCTAATTAGAGATGTGGTAAAAAGTTACAAAGATTTGCCACTTTGTTTGTATCATATCCAGTGGAAATTCCGTGATGAGGTAAGACCACGTTATGGTGTTATGAGGGGTAGGGAATTTCTGATGAAGGATGCATACAGTTTTGATGTAGATTACGAAGGTGCACTGAATTCATATAATTTGATGTACAAAACTTACATAAAAATCTTCAAACGCATGGGACTTACTCCAATTGGAGTGAGAGCGGACACTTGGCCAATTGGAGGAAATTTGAGCCACGAGTTTCATATATTGGCAAACACTGGTGAGAGCACTTTATATTATGACAATAAATTTTCTGAACTACTGGAAAGTGAAGATGTTGAAAGTTTGAAGAATATATATGCAGTTGCAGATGATATGCACGACCCTAAAACTTGCCTTGTGCCGCAAGAGCAGTTAAATGTTAGTAAAGGTATTGAAATAGGGCATATTTTTTATTTTGGCGACAAATACTCAAAGCCTATGAAGGCAAGTGTTACTTCTCAAGATGGAAAAAATGTCAACATGCATATGGGTTCGTATGGCATTGGGGTTTCAAGGCTTGTCGGTGCAATAATAGAAGCTTTTCATGATGATAAGGGAATTATCTGGCCAGAAGCGGTAGCTCCTTTCAGAATTGGTTTAATCAATTTACAAACGAAAGTAACGGAGGCTGCAGATAAAATATACAAAGCTTTGAAAAGTGATGAAGTGCTTTACGATGATACGGAAAGAAGTATAGGAGTAAAATTTTCTAGAATGGATCTGATAGGCTTGCCGTGGCAAATAATTGTTGGAAAAAAGGCAATAGATGAAAATATAGTTGAAGTAAAAAATAGAGCAACTGGAGAGGTAAAAGAAATGCAGATTGAGGAAGCAATAAATCGCTTTAGCACAAAATGATACGCGGTATCGGCACTGACATAGTATATATACCAAGAGTATTGAGAATATTACAAAAATACGGGGAAAAATTTCTCAATAGAATCTACACTGAAAAAGAAATAGAGCTAAGTAGAAAGTATAATAGTCAAGAAATGCGAGCAAGGTATTTTGCCAAACGCTTTGCAGCAAAAGAAGCTTTTGTTAAAGCACGAGGTACTGGATTTAGCCAGGGCATTATAATGAAAGATATAGAAATATACAGCGATGTAAGAGGAAAACCATATATTGCTGTCAGAAAGGATTTCATCTCAAAGGACTACAAGATTCATCTTTCTCTGAGTGACGATGGAGATTACGCTACTGCATTTGTTATAATTTGCGTCTAGCAGATATTGTTTCAATTTATGCAGTTGACTTTATGCTATCTATATAGCTAAACTGACTTAGGTTTACCGACAATTTGAAAAACAACAAATTCGTCATTCCGCTACTAGTTAGCGGAATCTATGCCGAGATACCGCGGCGGTATGACGTGTTAGCTATAGCATACACAAACAACTAGTTTGCCAAAAAAACATGGCGGTTTTTCTATGATTTGAGTATAATTCTAGCTTTACCTAAACAGAAAATTTAATGGACTATATCTTAATGTATCTTTCGTTACCATTTTTAATTACTGAGAATTACTTATTAATTACTGCGTTGATTCCGCTTTTAAGTGCTTTTGTTATCTTTTTTACTGGTAAATGGCCCGGAGTGAACAATAGTATTACTGTCATTTCTTCTGTACTTCTGTTTACGTATACGTGTCTGTGCACTTTATATTGGGTATATGGTGATCATTCTCAATTTATTCTCATGGATTTTGGTAATAATTTGCACATTAGTTTAAAGCTAGAGTCTACCGGAGTAATATTCAGTCTATTAATATCGTTTTTATGGATACTAACCAGTATATATGCAATATGTTATATGCAGAATAACTATGCTGATAGCAATCACTCAAGTTTTCTATGCTTTTTTTCAATATCGATTAGCTGTGCAATGTTTATTGCTTTTTCTGGAGATTTGCTCACTACATTTGTTTTTTATGAGCTTCTAACTATTAGTACATACCCTCTGGTTACTTACAACTCAACAAATGAATCAATGATTGCAGGGCGCTATTACTTTGGCGTGCTATTTTTCTCTTCTTTAGTATTATTCTTTCCTGCAATAGGCCTTTTATATAATGAATTTCATACTTTAGACTTTGTAAGTGGTGGAATATTCAAATTTGATACTTCACTCATCACTTTCATTGCAGTGTGTTTTGCTATGCTGATTTATGGAATAGGAAAAGCTGCATTAATGCCAATGCATTTTTGGTTACCAAAAGCAATGGTTGCACCAACTCCTGTGAGTGCACTATTACATGCTGTTGCTGTTGTGAAATCCGGAGTTTTCATCATCATAAAAGTTATATTATACACTTTCGGCGTCGATAACATGCAACGTTTTGTGCAGCAAAATTGGTTCGCTGGAGGGTGGCTTCCGTACGCTGCTGGATTTACTATTATTACTGCATCATTGATTGCATTAAAGCGAAAAGAATTAAAGAAATTGCTTGCTTACTCTACCATCTCTCAATTGTCGTATATTATATTATTTGCTTCAATTTTTAGTGAGCTCAGCATGAGGGTTGCAATTTTTCAATTAGTTTGCCACGCATTTGCAAAAATCACTTTGTTTTTCATTGCCGGAGCAATAATAACGAAAACAGGTGAGAAATATATAGATAAGATTCACGGTATAGGACGCAGTATGCCAATTAGCATGACAGCATTTGCTATAGGTGCATTGTCTATGATAGGGGTGCCGCCTGCTCCGACTTTTTGGGGTAAATTTCTCATTTTTCAAGCTGTTTTCAACTCTGGCAATGTAATACTTTCTGTGTTTGTAACTCTAGTGTTAATTGTTAGTACTATACTTAACGCTCTGTACTTTTTACCGATAATTTACAATGCCTTTTTCTTAAAACCTTCTCAGAATTACTTTATTAAAAAAACGCCAATTCTTCTAGTTTTACCTCCAGTTATTACTGCTACATGCACTTTAGTTATTTTTTTTAGCTACCAAGTAATATTTTAAAATCTGTATTTATAACCATTAACAATAAATTTAAATGGTATTATACCAGCCAGAGTTGCTTTTATACTCGACAAAGTGAAGCTAATCTCCACAGTATGATCTTTCACCTCCTTATTTTGCTCGGTTGTAAAAACTACAGTAGCATTTCCAGCAAATGTAACTAAGTCCTTGGTCGATCGATCAATAGATAATGTTATTACATTTATGTTGGCAGTTTTTCTTTTGGATGAAGGTGAACTAACAGCTTCATTGTTCGTTTTTTCCTGAAAGCCTTGATAGATTTTATGTATAGAATTGTTTCTTATAAAATTTTCTTGGTACTTCGGTTCAACGATCTTAATGGACTCGTATATTTCAATGTATTTACTTATTAAGTACCTCGCTATGGAAGTGTATTCATCTTCCTTTTTACTGAAACTAAGCTTATGCATTGCAGAGAACTCATCTTCTGTGTGGTTCATGTACTTCACAAAATTTAAATCTTTTTTAACAGGAAATAACAGGTATATGTTTAATATTAATAAACATAAGCATACTAGGAGAAGCGATACTATTAATGCCATCCAAGATCTTTCTGCTACACAAAACAGATACCTATGGCAGTACCATTCGACTGCTTTACTGAAATAACTTTTGTTTTTTACTGATTCAAGCAATTTATCTTCCATAACACAATGCTACCAAACCTAATTATAATAACAATAAGATTAGATACTCTAAAAAACTTTAAAATATGTCTAAATTTTCCAAAATAGGATGAATGATTATATCACCTTGTTCTGCAATAAGGTAGAATTTATCGATTTTGCTCACATCTATATTGATCATTTTTACACTGAAATTTTCAGGATTGTAAATATTACTTTCAGCACTTTTGTGATAATTATAATAATGTAATTTATTTTGATCATCAAAATAACCAAATTCATCAGCGAGGGTTCCCACTTTGCTACCTTTACCACTTTTGACTAGCTCAAATAGATCAATTGCATGGTTTTGAGATCCAGGCTCAATAGGCCCTTCTGCAGCAAAAAACTTAGGTGCATGACCAACGTATTCCTTAAATTTTAGATTATGAGTCTTTTTTACACTACCAAAATCCACAAACTTATATTCATCTGAAACGCCAGAATATTGTGGATCATACTTTTTATATTCAAAAAACTCATTACCTAAAAAATTACAAAACGTTAATTTATAATCATCATGATCGGATTTAACGACTTTAAGGTAATGAAAATCCCTAGGAATCTTTACTTCCTCTTCCGTGATATGATTACGTACAACAAGCTCACCATTTAGCATATGATAGCCAATTTTTGGCAAAGTAGCTATATTGATTGCCTTGTTTAGCTTAAAATTTGCTTCATAAATGCCGCTTAACAACTCCTTTCCTTTTTCTAAGGTGACGTCCTGGTCTAAAGCTATATTCTTGATTGAACTTAATTCTTTCTGCATGTTTAGTATGGCTTTCGTCAAAACTTCTATTGATTGCCATACAGTTAATTTATTATCAGTCAAATTATATACTTCGAGTATAAAATTAACAGAATTTTATCATGAATTTATGTTAAAAGTATTATACTTTGTAAACTTATGTCATGATATTAACTACATTAGCTAAAACATGTTTTTTATCTAAGTGAAGTTGCTTAGCAACAACGAAAAGTTCATCTATTTTTTTCCACTGACCTAGTAAAATTTCAACACCATTTACCTCTCTCTTTATGCTTTCTAAAATGAAGGCCTGAATTATATATGATGCTAGTTCTAGTTCGATTTCACTATTAATTACTTTATTAATCATATTGGGATTCTTTAAATCATGAAGAAATTTATAAAAGCATTTGTATGCTTCATAAGTATCACTACTTATTGCATTTATTATCATTCCTGGCATTCCAGGAAATAAAGTAATCATTTCGTCAAACGTTTGATCATCAAATTTACATTGAGATGAAGCAACTTGCTTTGTTTCGTCATAAGTTAATGGAAGTAAATTTAGCTGAAAGCACCTACACTGGATAGTAGTTTGTATATCATATGGCTTATGGCTAATTATAAATATCTTAGAATTTTTTGGCGGCTCTTCTAATATTTTCAATATTGCGTTTTTAGCGTTATTAGTCATTGCCTCTAAGCTATCTATTATAGCTATTTTGTGTTCTGATTGAATGGGACTTAAGTGTAGAAAGTTTTTCATTTCTCTGACTTTTTCTATTCCAATAGTATCACCTTCAACAATGTGTAAGTCCAATGCTACTTCATTATAGCTTTTTATGAGTAACCAATTGGAGAAGGATTTTGCAAGTGTTGCTTTTCCTATACCTTTTTTACCACAGATCAGCCAAGACTGAACAGATAAGTTGTTCATTAATTTTTTTTTGGCCTGGTTGTGACCTATTACTTTTTTCATTCTTTCTCCTATAGATCTTAGTTTGAAAATGCATTGGTTACTGTTTGTAATAAAATTGCACCTTCCCTTAAAACCTTAATCTTATCTTCGGTTAAGTCAATAATAGTAGATTCTATACCAGAAACTAATTCATCATCTTCAATCACTGCAGATAAATGTTGCTTAATGGATTGTGGTATATCGTCTGCCTTACATACACTTTTTTCTCCTGAAATATTTATACTAGTTGCAACTATTGGAACTTTCAGTTTTTTTAGTATTGAAATTGCAATAGGATGCTCAGGGATTCTGATGCCTATACTATCTTTAAAGAATTCGTTTGGCAATATATTATTGTTTTTAAGTGGTAAAATATAGGTAATCGGTCCAGGAGAAAAGTGATTTACTAAACCAATATACTTTTTCTCTAGCTTTGCTATTCTCATCAAGCTGCAAATATCACTAACAAATATAGACAGTGGTTTATTTTGAGAGCGTTTCTTTATCTGATATATTTTTCCTATAGATTCATTATTTAATGCATTACAAGCAAGAGCATACACTGTTTCTGTTGGAAAACACACTAACAAGTTGTTCTGTATTGCATTTATTATTTTAGATACCATATAGCTAAAAACTTATTCATAACAACTAGATCAGTTTTGTTGCATTGTATCTTATATAGTAACTGCTAGTTTTTGTGAACGCAATGCAACGCAGCTTACCATTTGTTATGCAGACTTGCTACAACCCAAACTCTTCATTGACTTTATCAACTATTGCCTGTGGTGGATCCTCTCCCCATCCTGAATACAAAATCTCTCCATAGTCTGCAACATCTATAGAGCCAGTTCTGCTTTTTGCTAGAAACATTTCTCTTTTCTCTTTATCAACTAATACATAATGCCACGCTGATTTTCCACGATCTTTACCACGGACTAAATATATAAGATCTAACCTACTTCTTTTTGTTGCATCAGCAAAAGATCTTTCATTGACAGTTCTGCTTTTACTTTTTATGCCGCCACTTTCAGAAAAAGCTTCCTTGGATTCGGTTTTTTTGTTTGCTAATTCAGAAATTTTCCCTTTTTCCCCTAATGCCCGTTCTTTGGTGTTTTGAGACGAATACTTACTGGAAAAACCTTCCCCTGTATCGCCAGGAGTCCTGTTTGTGAAACGCTTAATAAATGAATTATTGTCGTTGTTTTCTGCCATAAAAATCTCCAAACTTTAGATTGTAGGACCCAAATTTTTACTACACTCTATCATATGTTAATTAAATTAATATAAATGAAAAATAATATAGTAATTATTACAGGAATTACAGCTTCAGGTAAATCAGAATTGTGTGATAACCTGATAAAAAAATATAATAATATCAGCATAATAAATTGTGATTCAAAGCAGGTATATGAAGAAATTCCTATAATTACTGCTCAACCACTAAAGCAAGAAGAATTTTATAAATTATATGGTTATGTTTCAGCAAAAGAAAATTATTCCGTGGGTCTATGGTTAGAGGATTTAGAAAAAGAAGTTAATCACGCATTAGAAAATGCTCAAATACCTATCATCACTGGAGGAAGCGGGCTTTACATCAGCAGTTTAATCAAAGGCTTATCATCAATGCCACAAATAAGTCAGAAAGTAAGGAAAAATGTAAGCGAATTAAGGAAAAATTTAAGTAAAGAGGAGTTTTACAAATTAGTGCTAAGCAAAGATCCAAGGATTCAAGGTAAAGTATTCATGAATGACTCGCACCGCCTTTCAAGGGCACTTGAAGTTATCACTGAAACTGGTAAGACAATCTTTGTATGGCAAGAAAATAGACAGCCTCCTTTATTCGATAATTTTAAGATATATACAATTTTGCCTAAACGTGAGGATGTATACCAAAAAATAAATTCTCGTTTTATCAAAATGATCGAAAATGGAGCAATTGATGAAGTAAAAAAGCTACTTAGTATGAACTTAGCTCCACATTTGCCAGCTATAAAAGCACATGGAGTGCCAGAAATTGTAAAGTATTTGAAAGGTGAGATTACTTTAGACGAAGCGATACAGATTGCTCAAACAAACACAAGACACTACGCAAAACGCCAGTACACTTGGTTTAAAAACCAGTTCCCAAGTTCTGAAGTAATTGATTGTGCAAATGAGCTAACAGCGCTTGAAATATTTTAATTGTTAGTTTCCAGGTGTATTTCCATGCTCATTGCTATGAATGGGCGGTTCCATATTTTCCAGATGGCTGTTTACTTCTAGTGGATTACCTAAACTATGTTCTATCTCTGCTTCAAACTTAAATCCTAACTTCTCGCAAAATTTCTGGAAATACTCTTTAATAATATCAAATAAATTTTTGCCATCAATTTTGTAATTTTTCAGTTCTCGAGGAGCAGTAAGTAATAATTTACCATCTTTATATGTTACATCATTTTTCTCATCTTGGAATGCAAGTGTAAACTCTAATGAGCTATTTATCTGACAAACTTCTTCTTCTGGATTATCAGATTTTACCGTAGGCACTGCCATCTCAGATTTGACTTTTACATGATTTGGATCAGTGCAATCAATAACTATTGTTTTTTGAGGACTTAGTAGCGTAAATTCGGACTGGCGAAATGCTTGAAAGAGAACATCAGTGAATAAAGTGCCTTCATACCCTGCTTGATTACAATTAGTAATTAGCTCTTCTAGAATAGAATCACTTGGAACTTTTGCTTCAGCATATTTAAACATTTCCTTAAAAACTTCTTTTGCAAACGAGCGATAATTTCTGGCTTCTTCCTTTGGTAATAGGTGAGCATACTCCTTGCCTAAATTGTAAAATCTCTCAAATTCCTTTTCATACTGGTCAGTTTTTTTATGATCAGGAGTATTGTCATTTTCACAATATTCGTTCCAAATTTTATCGAATTCACGTTGCTTAGCTCCTTCCATCAACGCACTAGTTAAAGTTTGGTCTATACTTTTACCATTAATAACAAAATCCATTCTATTGATGTCTTTATACATCTGTTCACCAGAGTTTGCTTCAGCATTATCTTTACCAGCTCTTAATTTGCTAAAATCAAACTCTTCTGCTTGAGCCCTTAATGTAACTACTGGATTGGTACTATTCATTTCTATCATAGACCTATTAACATCATAATTAATTATATCACAAATTATTAATAATTCAATAAAATACCTGCTATAAGCCCTATGATAGCAAATATAGTTAGGGGTAACTTAGGCTTACCGACAACCGTCATCCCGCTGCTTGTTGCACCGCGGTGGTAAGATGTTAGAGAGCTGTGCTAGCTATAGTGCATACCTGACCATAAGGTGACAAGATTTTAAAAAGGCTCTATTATTGATAAACAGTTTTTACACATGTATGAATCTCAATGAGCAATTAGATGTGCTGGCTTTTCTAAATGGCAAGCTGGAAAATATGCTTAAGTTCCATTCCGCAATATTACCTAAACTCTGTGGTGGGAACAAAGTGGTGGACCTGCTGTTTTATAGGCCGCTTGGTTATATAGATAGAAGTAAGTCACTACTTGATACTCAAGTTGGAGAATTTACAACTTTCATGGCAAAAGTTTATGAGCATCAGTCGCCCACTTTTAGAGGTAGACCATATAAAATAGTCGTTGAAAGTGAGAGTCAGTATATATTCATAGTCTTTTTTAATTACTCAGTTAAGTATTTATATAAACTATTTCCAGTTGGAGCCTATGTAATCATCAGTGGCAAACTCGAAAAATTTGCTGAGCATTGGCAGATTACTCATCCAGATTACGTGTCGCTTGACATCAACCAATTTAAAGAAATAGCTCGCATAGAGCCAGTCTACCAATTATGCCGTGGCATTACCAATAAGAGCATTGGGAATATAATAAGCTCTAACCTGAAAGAATTGCCTGATTTGCCAGAGTGGATAGATGATACATTAATCAAGCAAAAAAAATGGCTAAGTTGGAGGGAAAGCATAATAAAGTTGCACAGACCAAGCTCATTGGCGGAAGCCGAGGTTTGTAGAAAAAGGCTTGCTTATGATGAATTGTTTGCGTATCAGCTAGCACTGAAACTTGCAAGAGAAAATCATGTAAAAGAAAGGGGAAGAGAATTTATAGTATTGAATAAATATAAAGAGCAAGTTTTAAATGAATTATCGTTTCAATTAACAAACGATCAAATTCGTGCAATAGATGAAATTTCAGAGAGGCAAAAATCCAAGTATCGCATGATGAGCTTGCTGCAAGGTGATGTTGGTAGTGGCAAAACCGTAGTTGCACTTTTTGCGATGCTAAATGTGGTAGAAAACAACATGCAGGTAGCTCTAATGGCACCGACTACTATCTTGGCGGAGCAACATTATAACTGGATTGAGGAAGTTTTATCCTGTACCGATATAAAAGTTGCGCTGCTTACTGGTAAAACTTCGCGCAAGGAAAGAAAGATTATCATGAACGAACTTGCAAGTGGTGTTTTAAATATAGTGATTGGCACCCACGCGTTATTTCAAGCTAACGTTACATTTAAAAATTTAGGGCTTGCAGTCATAGACGAGCAACAGCGATTTGGAGTGATGCAGAGAAATCGCTTGGTAGGAAAAGGAGAAAATGCCGATATACTTTTCGTTACTGCAACTCCCATTCCAAGAACCTTGCAGCAAGCTATGTATGGTGACGTTGAATGTTCAATTTTGAGAGAAAAACCAAAATCCAGATTGCCAATAAAAACTGTAACTATGAACATTAGTAGGGTGCCAGATGTTATTGAAAAGCTAAAAGGTGCTATAAACAGGGGCGAAAAAGCATATTGGATTTGTCCATATATAGAAGAAAACGAAGAGACCAATATTGCTGCAGCAGAGATGCGTTTTCAGGAATTACAAAAAACATTTTTTGATAGAGTCAGGATAATACACGGAAAATTGACTCAGGAGCAGAAAGATCAAGTTATGTTTTCCTTCAAAAGAAATGAATTTTCTTTGCTTGTTGCAACCACTGTGATAGAAGTTGGTATAGATGTGCCAGATGCAACCATTATGATTATAGAAAATGCAGAGCGATTTGGGTTATCGCAATTACATCAGTTAAGAGGCAGAGTAGGGCGAGGAAACAAGCCATCTTTTTGTGTATTATTATACGATAATTTAAGTAAAAGCTCATCTTCAAAGTTAAAGATCATGTGTGAGTCACAGGACGGATTTTACATTGCTGAAAGGGATATGATGCTAAGAGGCAGTGGAAATATTTTAGGCACAAAACAATCAGGATGTATGGAATTTAAATTTGCTGATTTATATCAGGACAAAGAGCTGCTCAACCTCGTGTATAATAACGCAAAAGGCGCAATGGCTAATTTTGAATTACTGCTTGATATATTTGAATATAGAAGTAGATTACATTTTTCAAAATTTCAGTAGGAAAACTTCTTATCCAGGTAGCTCGCAGAAATGAATTAAATGCAAAAATTCCTTGACAAACTCCGCCAGCCCCCTTACCATGGCAGTGAAGCTATTGTATTTGCTTTCGCCAATCTGCAGATTAAAAGGTAAGGATTACTTAATGTATCGGCGTTTTATGTTCAATTTTTTGCAGTATATAGATACTGTATGTCTTTACAAAACTTCATCTACATCTAGATTTTTATCTAAATAAGCTGAACGCGCTTACAAAGCGTTACAAGACATCAAAAAATGCCAATACTCGACAAAGATAGTAAAAGACTAGCTAACCCGGGGATTCTTTGTCTTTTTTTCTGCTTGGTAAATTTCTTAAATATTTATAGCTAACATGAAATGGGCAGTGCGTCACGCGCTGACCATTTACTGTGCAAATCACCTTCAAAAACAAACGTTCTTACACATATATTCTAGTTATATGATAAAATAAATGAAAAACATCAATTATCTAAATGAAATTCACATCTTAAAAGGATCATATACATCGATTTCCTTAGAATTACTCTTTTTCAATTTTTCACTTAATAATCTTAAAATAGGCTGTAAATCACCATTAATTGATAAGCACAGCACTTCTTTATTAAGATAATTGGCTAGGTGATTCTTCTTTTCCAGAATTTCTGCTTCTCTCAGCAAGTCGCATTTGTTTAATACTACAATCTCTTCTTTTTCAACAAGATCACCATTGTAAAGTTCCAATTCATTATGGATACAACTATAAGCCGAAACAACGTCATCATGAGTTACATCAATTAAATGAAGTAAAATTTGACACCTTTCTATGTGCTTTAAAAATTTATGTCCGAGCCCAACCCCAAGGTGAGCATCGGTGATTATTCCAGGAATATCTGCTATTACAACTTCGCTATCATCCACTTTTGTCACACCTAAGTGGGGTCTTACGGTGGTAAATGGATAATCGCCTACTTTTGTATCGGAATTTGAGCAGCGAGTCAAAAATTTTGATTTACCTGCGTTTGGCATGCCAATAATTCCAATATCTGATAAAACTTTTAGTTTTAATAATACATGTTTTTCTTCGCCAGGCTGACCGTAAGTAAAATGTCTTGGTGTCTTATTAGTAGAAGATTTAAAATTAGTATTTCCAAGTCCACCTTTTCCACCCTGTGCTACTTGAAATTCCATACCAGGCTTGTCAAGGTCTACTATTATCTCTTCACTTTCTTCATCAATTATTTGTGCACCGACTGGAACTCGAAGTATAACGTCTTTCCCTGCTGTGCCAGATCTATCCCTGCCTGCACCATTTTTCCCATTATCTGCTTTAATGTGTCTTCTATAACGAAAATGAAGCAAAGTGTTGAGATTAGCGTCGCTGATGAAAACTATGTTTCCACCCTTTCCTCCATTACCACCATTTGGACCACCAAATTCAACGAACTTTTCTCGACGAAAACTTGCACAACCGTCACCACCATCACCGGCTTTTAAGTACAATTTTACTTCGTCTATAAAACCCATGCTAATCCACGATAATATTTAGCATTTTTTCCTAGTGTGCCTTCTATTCTCATTAGCTCGTTGTACTTTGCGAGCCTATCAGAACGCGACAGCGACCCGGTTTTTATTTGCCCGCAATTTGATGCAACTGCTATATGAGATATTGTTGTGTCTTCTGTTTCACCTGAGCGGTGAGAAATAACAGCTTTGTAGTTGTTTGATTTTGCCATTTCAATAGCAGCAAAAGTTTCTGTTAACGTCCCTATTTGATTTGGCTTGATCAGTACAGCATTTGCCATTTTTTCTTCTATTCCTTTGCCTATTAGTTCACAATTTGTAACAAATAAATCATCCCCAACCAATTGAATTTTACTCCCCAATTTTGCAGTAAGTAATTTCCAACCTTCGTAATCGTCTTCACTCATTGCATCTTCTATAGAAATTATTGGATATCTTTCCACAAGATTACAATAATATTCAGTCAATTCTTTTGAAGTAAGCTTTTTATTTTCAAATTTGTAAATTCCATCTTCATAAAAAGTAGATGAAGCAACATCAAGGCCTAGTGCAAAGTGATTTCGCATTGAATAACCGACAGATTCTACAGCCTGGATTATCAGATTAAGAGCTTCTTCAGTGCTCTCAACATTTGGTGCAAAACCACCTTCATCTCCTACGTTTGTGCTATAACCCTTTTTCTTAAGAATGCTACGTAAGTTGTGGAACACCTCCGCAGATATTCTGATTGCTTCACTGAAAGTCTCAGCACCGACCGGAAGAATCATGAATTCTTGGAAATCGAGCTTATTGTCTGCATGTACTCCACCATTAATTATGTTAATGAGTGGAACCGGCATCTGCTCTCCTCCCAAATATCTATATAGCGGCATTTTGAAACTGTTTGCTGCTGCTTTTGCAACCGCAAGAGACACACCCAAAGTTGCATTTGCTCCAAGTTTAGATTTATTTTTTGTTCCATCTAGTTCAATTAATGCTTTATCAATTGCACTTTGGTTTGTTGCATCCATGCCAATGATTTCATTTGCTATCACTCCATTTACAGCTTGAACAGCTTTCAGCACTCCTTTACCACAATACCTTTTCTCATCTTGGTCTCTGAGTTCCAAGGCTTCTAATTTACCAGTTGAAGCTCCAGAAGGTACAGAGGCCCTACCTATTGCTCCATCACAGAGTTCAATTTCCACCTCAACAGTGGGGTAACCCCTGCTATCTAAAATTTCTCTTGCAAATACGTTGTTGATTATTTTTTGCATAGCTCCATTGCAAACCATTACTCTCATTTATATACACTTAAGGAATAGAAGACAAACATTACAAATAAGATCAGAGGATCTGTTGTTATATTAAGTGGACATTATCTATACGAAAAGTAAAGTATATGGAGGAAGTTTGCTTCCTCCATATAACTAGCTACATAATATGACAAGGATTGAAATCAAATTCTCGGTGCTCATCTACTAAATAAGAATCATCGTAGTTTTGAAATTTTATGTCAGTTGTAAAGTGGATGTTTTTCAAATCAGAACAATCTGTACTTTCTATGTTGATCATTTCTGATAAAAATTCAAAGTATAAGCTTTGGCCAAAGGGGTCATGTTTATGAGGTGTATAGTTAAACTCAATAACAGTCTTACCTTCCTCTTGGGTACTTTTAATTGCTCCGTCTGTTTCAACAAAAAACGACGTATCGGAAATTTGTATATTTTCCTGTGTATCAATTGTTATTTTTACAGTAGCTCCCTTGACATTTGGAATTTTATCCCACGTCATTGCACCACCATTCTGCTCAACTATATCAGATACTTTCACTTGGAAAGTGTCACTGTTTTTCTTAATAAATTTCTCTAGTTCCATAAAACCCTCTTAACTAATAAAATATTAATATCAATTATATAAATATCAACATGAAACTCAAGCATTACTTTTTAATTTTGAGTGTAAGAACATTGAAAACTTAGATTATTTAAGTAAGTATCTGTACGGTCTCTCTGATTAACTTAGCTATATTACTACCAGCACCAATAAATAATACTATATCACCTGGACTTGTCGAATCACTAATAAAATGTGAAATGAGCAGAGCATCATTCATAATCTTTACATCATTAAACCCATTACTGATTAAAGCTTTTTGTATATCATCAATCCCACAACCAGGAATAGGCTTGTCTTCTGGGGGATGAATAGGAGTAAGGATTACATAGTCAAACATCATAAAGATCCTTATGAATTCACCAAAAAAATTACGAACGCGAGCAAAACGAAGTGGTTCGATAATTCCTATTACTTTTCCTTTAGTAATCGAACGTGCAGCCGTTAAAGTTGCATATATTTCATTTGGATGATGGGCATAATCCTCAATTAACTTAACACCTTTAATATTGGCAATCACAGAGAATCTTCTTGCTACTCCTTGAAATTCCAAAAGGCCTTTTTTAATCTCTGCATTGCTAATCCCGAGCTTTATCGCAACTGATATTGCAGCCAAGGCGTTGCTGACCTTATGCATCCCTATTGCGTTTGCTAGTATTACATTTTTTATGTTTCTGGATTCCAGTGTCAAGCACTGGAATGACAGAAAAACAGGTGTTATCCCATCACCTTCTATCATTCCAGTACTTGACACTGGAATCCAGTTGTTCAACACGTCAAATTCTATGCTGTTAGCATGCTGTTTAATGTTACTTGCTCTGACATTACTCACTTTGGCAAAGCGTGACGCTGATTTTTTTTTCTGGATCCCAGTGTCAGCTACTTGGATGACAATGTCATCATCCTCAAATCCAAACATCATAGAGTTACTTGCATCATAATTAATGCCTACAGAATCAGGCAAAACTGCAAAATCTGCTTTGCTTATAAACTGAGAAAACGCATTTTTAATATCGTCGAATGTACCATAATGATCCATATGATCGTCGTTAATACTCGTTATGACAGCAATATTTGCAGGAATTTTTAGCACGGTTCCATCAGACTCATCAGCTTCGATTAAAAAAATGTCACTCTTTCCAAGTCTTGAATTACTCTGATACGAATTTAGTATTCCTCCTACAATTACAGTTGCATCAATATTAGAATGATCAAAAATAGAAGCAATCATAGCCGTTGTTGTCGTCTTTCCACTTGAACCCGAAACTGCTATCACATATTTATCTTTCATAATTTCAGTAAGTATGTCTGACCTATGCAAAATGGTTTTATTGTTATTTCTCGCTGTTACTAACTCCACATTATCAGATTCTATCGCAGAAGAATGTACAACTATTTGAGCTTGGCTTATATTATTAGCATTGTGACCAATAAAAACCTCTATGCCCAGCCTTTGTAATCTATCTACATTGTTGTTTGATTGTGCATCACTGCCTTGAACTTTGTAATTGGAATTGTGAAGAATTTCAGCAATGGCACTCATTCCGATTCCACCTATACCAATTATATGTATTATTCTTTTTTGAGTTTTGTTAATATTTAGCAGTAGATGTTTACTCATTACTAAATTTATTATAGTATAATTTAAAATCCTCATAGTATCGAACCCTCTTACCGAATACAATGATAAAAAACCTAGCCTTCCTATGTCTAATATTTGTTTTGATGAGTAGTTGCAGTTTTAGCAACAGGTTTAATTGCACTGCAGGTCATTACAAAATTGGCTGCAGCTACACAATAAATGGTATAACTTATTATCCAAAAAACTGTAAACACTATGAAGAGATAGGGATAGCGTCGTGGTATGGAATAGAAGATCATGGCATGCTTACAGCAAATGGTGAAGTGTTTAACCGTCACTTGATCTCTGCAGCGCATAAGACTTTGCCCCTACCCTGCTTTGCTCTTGTCACTAATTTAGAAAATGGAAGAAAGCTTGTTGTAAGGATTAACGATAGAGGGCCTTTTATTGAAGGCAGAATAATAGACTTATCAGAAAAAGCAGCTCAAGTCTTAGGATTTCATAAAGTAGGGCTTGCAAAGGTAAAAGTTCAATACCTAAGAAAGATGTCAGAACAATTGATACAAAATACTCCTCATTACAGAAAGCAATATGAAAAAGAAATGCAGAAACGTCACCCAAAACAAGACAGTGCAGAAAGTAAGGGATATGTTGCATTTTTTAAAAGTGCTCAGGCTGCTAAATCAGCTGCATCAAAGCTTCGCAATCAAGGAATAAAAAATGTTAGATTGCTTTTTAAGAACGATCAATATTGCGTGAAAGTGAGTTATAGGTAGTGGTGAGTGCAGAATTCGAAAGATTTGGTTAATGTAAGAAACGCTGGCTAACTATTGTAAGTTAAAAATATGATATAAAAAAGATATCAACAATTTATAGCTACCGCCGCGGATAGATCCCGCTAACAAGCAGCGGGATGACGGTCGTCATGGTGTCATGAAAGTAGCTAACACTGGTTTCCATCCAAGAGGGTGTCATCCGAGTAGCTTGACTACTTGGATCCAGAAAACTTAACTCTACACCAAGTAAATGTACAATAAGAACTAGATTCCAGACTGGGATGACAAAAAAAGGAGCGCTGACCATTTTCGGTCTCTTAAGTTACTTTAGCCATAAATACTTAAGAAATTTACTAAACGAAAAAAAAGGCAAAAGAAGCCCCGTGGTGCGAGTTTTGACCCTATAATAATTTAAACTGGCGCTGTAATAATGTGCTGACGCTTAGTTTAAGCGCGGTTTGGCTGAATGTAGAAAAAATTTAAAAGACATGCAGCCGCTATAATTTTATGTAATCCGCCAAAAAATACCCTAAGTTTTTTACTGAATTTTGTCATTGAACCTGCGTAGATCAAAAACAAGCTTTGAGTCACAAATACCCTTAATACTACAATAAGGGAGCTGGCAAAGCTTGTCAAGCAACTTTTTCCGTTTCTACCAACTACTTGGATGACACCACATAAATTAATAAATAGGAAAATTACTACAAATCTTTTCAACTTTAGTTTTTACTGCTTTTTCGACACTTGAGCTATTTCCGCTGATTAATCCCTGAACCACTTCATTTACTAGGCTGGCTATCTCTTTAAAATTTTCTGCCTCAAGTCCGCGTGTTGTCTCAGCAGCGGTGCCAAAACGGAGCCCTGAAGTGATGGTTGGCTTTTCTGTATCAAATGGTACAGAGTTTTTATTGCAGGTAATGCCAGCCCTCTCAAGGCTATCTACAACGTCTTTTCCAGTTAATTTCTGCGATCTTAAGTCAACTAGCACTATATGAGAGTCAGTGCCACCGGTTATAATGTCGAGTCCATGCTTTTGCAATTCTTGAGCTAGTACTTTCGCATTTTCCACGACTTTCTTGCTATAAGTCTTAAACTCTGACGCTAATGCTTCTTTAAATGCAACAGCTTTTGCAGCTATTACATGCATAAGTGGCCCGCCCTGCAATCCTGGAAAAACTGCAGATTGAATTTTTTTGTGTAATATTTCATCATTGGTCATCACTATTCCACCACGAGGACCACGCAAAGTTTTGTGAGTCGTGGAAGTCATAACATGTGCATATTCAGCAGGAGATGGATATTCGCCCGCTGCAATAAGCCCTGCATAGTGAGCAATGTCTGCAAGCAAATAAGCACCAACTTTATCTGCAATTTCGCGAAAACGTTTGAAGTCCATTTTCCTTGGATAAGCAGAAGCGCCAGCTATGATCAATTTTGGCTTATGTTTGAGTGCCAGCCTTTCTATCTCATCCATATCCAGCAAGTAAGTGTCTTTATTCACTGTATATTGAATTGACTTAAACCATTTACCAGAAAGGCTTGGTGCCGCACCATGAGTTAGATGTCCACCGCAACTCAATGATAATCCAAGTATTGTATCGCCTGGAGTAAGCAGTGAAGCAAATACCGCCTGGTTTGCCTGAGAACCAGAATGAGGTTGAACGTTTGCAAATTTAACACCGAACAGCTTACAAAGTCTTTCTATAGCTAGACTTTCAACTTTGTCCACATGCTCACAACCACAGTAATACCTTTTGCCTGGATAGCCTTCTGCATATTTATTAGTCAGAAAAGAGCCTTGTGCTTCCATTACTGTTTTACTTGCAAAATTCTCTGATGCAATTAATTGCAATTGTGATTTTTGACGTTGTAACTCTTTTTCTATAAACTGATAAACCTCGTTATCAAAAGACTTTAAACTATTTTTAGAGCCACAGATTTTTTTTAAAACACTCATCATAGATCAAACCTCGCTTTAATTTTAAGATGCACAAGCAATTTTAAGACTATTTATCCTGCTTTTTTAACCATAAGAGCCCAAAAACAGCTATTAGCAAACATACAGGAATAATAGATGTTGCTTTTATCAGCAATTCAGCACTATACACAGGATTTCCTTGTATTACTGTTCTATCCCAACACAAATTTATTATTTTTGCGATTCCAGTGTGAAAAAAATAGCCAAAACCCATGACTATCATGTTTGACACAGATGTAGCTAAGCCTACTAAGTTATTATTTACATAACTTAGTGCTTTATAAATTGTAACTACTTGATATCCAGATGCAAAGCCGATAATAAAAAGCGTAGGTAATACAACATACAAGCCACCAATCTGAGTAAAAAGTAATAGAAAACCGGCGATCATTGCAAATGAGCATGAAATTATTACTTCATAATGCTTATTTTTATACTTTTCCAATAAATAAGTCAAAGAGAATGATCCTGTTAACATTCCTATCAATATTACGGAAGAGAGAGAAGATGACAAGCCTTCATTCATTTCATATACTTCAAAAAAGAATGCTTTCGCCCAACCATCAGCAAAACCTTGCATTGGACCGACCATGAGTCCACCAAAAAAGCTAATTAGAATAATATGCTTGTTGAAAAGTATGTTTTTCAAGTCTCTAATGCTAACTTTTTCCTGTTGAGCATTGCTTTCAGGCGTTACTAAGAACAGTAACAGAGCAAGTAAACACCCGAATGCTGAGAAGGTATAGATAACATAATTCCAGCCAAATTTATTGAGTAAGAAGTCTAACGGTAATCCGCCACATATCCCCCCCAAAGTTCCTATAATTATGGATAAACTAGCCATTCTTGCCGGTTTTTCTTGCGCAAAATACATGCTTGCAACTTTAAAAAGCCCAATTGCTGAAGCGGATGACCCAATTCCAACGACTATTCTGCCAAGTATTGAATAATACCACTCATCAAAACATATAAGCGGTAATGTTCCGGTAAATGTTAAAACAATACAAGCAGGCAAAACAAATTTTGGCCCAAATCTATCAAGGAAAAGACCAACAGGTATATGAGCTAGCGTATAGCCTACATAGTATAACCCACCAAACTGGCCAACATCTGTAATACTTATGTTAAATTTTGTTATCAATCCAGGCGCAATTATGTTTGGAATTACGCGTAATATATATTGGTACGCATAAAACAGTGACGCCAACAACCAGATTAAAAAATTCCTCTGCAATACTTTACCCCAAAGCTAGTATTATAGATACTCTGTTTATAGAAAACAATATTTTTATGAATACTTATTTTAATTTACCGGAATTTTATACAGTTGAACTCATATTCAACATAAGTAGTTTATGCATTAACTAAATTTTCCAGGTTCAATTTTGGATGATGGAAAAAGTTCACTTTTTCTATTTTTAAAAGAGACATTTTATTTTACTTATAATTTTTTCTACCATATCTACAACTGGCTCATGAATAAGGTATATGAAAAAAAATTACACCACAAATGACAAGTATATTTATGATTTTGCCCTTATTCATCTTTATCTTGAGCTTCACTTTTGTTACAAGATCCATTTTATTTATGTTTTTATTTCATGCTAACAATTATATATTAAATACTATAATTTTCAGTAAAATTTGACTTCAGAAGTACCCTATTAACTCAATATTAACCTTTCTACATGTAAAATAGTTAATATAACATTGAGGTAGGTTGATGAACATAAGCACAATAGATAATACATTGCAAAATTACATAACAAAATACATTGAACAAACATTCGCTACACATGTGTCAGGCAATAGATATGACAAATTGTATAGGGAACTTCTAAGTGGCATAGAAGAGATAATAAAACTCACTATAAACGAAGCAAAACATTATGACAAAAGTTTGGAAAATCTATATAACGATTCAAGATTTAATAAGAAATTTATTCAAGCTGTTGCTAAACATCAGGTGTCGGAATTTTTAAATACTCACCCGAAAAGAAAAGAAATTGTTGCAGAATTTTACAATGAACATCACATTGACGAAAGTGATTTAAAGACTCTGGAGAAAGGGAAATATTTAGTAAATAAAATAAATAACATTAACTTACTGCAACGAAATGAAAAAAATGAGGAATTCAATATTAGAAAGACACTTGCTCACTCAATAAAAACGCCTTCCATAGAAAAATACAAGTTAGAACATTCAAGATAACCTTAGTGAATATTTTTGACGCGGTGAAATGGGTAATTTATGGATAGTCTATTTCATTTTAACTCCTGGCACGCTTTAGTAATACTATCACATCCAATTTCTAATTGTTCCTGAGAGGTTGCATAAGAAATTCTGATAAAATTTTCTAGACCAAACGCAATTCCTGGAACCACAGCAACTAAATGATCCTCTAGCAGGTATTCAGTGAAATCAAGATCATTATTTATTACTTTACCACTTTTTGTACTCTTACTGAGCAATCCTTCACACGAGACAAATAAATAAAATGCGCCTTGCGGAATGTATGCTGATAATCCCGGAGCAGAATTTAGCTTTTTCACCATAAAATCTCTACGACTCTTAAAAATCCTTGTTCTTTCTTTCAAAAAACTATGGTCACCGTTTAATGCTGCTGCTGCTGCTGCTTGTGCTATCGAATTTGGGTTAGAAGTGCTCTGAGACTGCAGCGTAGAGATAGCTTTTACTACATCACTTCTACCTGCAATATACCCTATTCTCCAGCCTGTCATTGCATAGGCTTTTGACACTCCATTGACTACAAAAACTCTGTTGTAAAGCTTTGGCTCAACCTGAGTGATAGTAAAAAACTTTTCGTCGTATATTATATGCTCATAAATATCATCTGTAACGACATTCACATGTGGATATTCAAGCAATATTTGTGCTATGTCTTTCAATTCATCATATGTGTACACAACTCCTGCAGGATTGTTCGGTGAGTTAAAAATTAACCATTTAGTTTTTTTAGTTATCCTGCTTTTCAATAATTCCGCTGTCAGTTTAAAATTTTGTTTGCATTCCACTACAACTGGTAAGCCCCCAAAAAGATTTACCATATCAACATATGAAACCCAATAAGGAGCTGGAATAATAACTTCATCTCCAGAGTTAATTGTTGCCATAAACAAATTGAATAACACCTGCTTAGCGCCAGTACCAACACAGATTTGGTTAAACGTGTACTCGAGGTTATTATCCCTTCTTAACTTATTAATTATTGCTTCTTTCAGCTCACGCGTTCCATCAACAGCAGTATACTTAGTTTTACCTTCACTTATTGCTTGAATAGCTGCTTTTTTTATATGATCTGGAGTATCAAAATCCGGTTCTCCTGCAGCTAAAACACAGATCTTTTTTCCTTCTTTTTTTAACTTATTTGCCTTATCAGTTACAGCAATCGTAGGTGATGGTTTTATTAGGGACATTCTTTTTGCAAGGTCTGACATATCTTACTGAAGCTAAATTCAAATGATAAACCCTGTACAGCAAAAAAGCTAGGAATTTTGTGTATTGTATTAGTAGCTTTTTACCAAATTCACCAACGCAGTGATATTTTCAACTGGAGTATCAGGGAGTACTCCATGTCCGAGATTAAATATGAAGGGTGAATCTCTAAAGCAATCTATTATACGTTTTGCTTCTTTTATTGCTTCCGTTTTATTATAGGCTAAAAGATTAGGATCAAGATTTCCTTGTAGAGGGATTTTTAGATTCGCTTTCGCCCATTCTATTGGGACATTATAATCTATACTTACTGCAGATACACCTGTTTGTTCACAGTAATCCTTATAAAGATTTCCAGCAGACCTTGGAAATCCTATTATTGGAAAATCAGAAAATCTATCCTTTATTGCCAAGGTAATTCTCTTTGTTGGTTTGATAACATATTCTTTAAACAATGGTTCCGATAATGCACCAGCATTACTGTCAAATAGCTGAATAACATCTGCTCCAAATTCTATCTGTTTAATTAGATAAATAATCGTTGCTTCCGTTATTCGTTCAATTATTTCCTTCAAATACGAAGGGTAAAAATTTAATACTTTGGAAAAAGTTTTGCTGCTTCCACCTCCTATGATATATGAAGCTACTGTCCATGGGCCACCAGCAAATCCTATAAGAGGCTTTTTTTTTGATAGCTGACTTCTGACTTTCTTTATAGCGTTTAGAATTGGTAAAATTTTAGCTTCAATGTCTTGTGGACTTTTCAATTCTTTAGGATTCTTTATAGGTTTTATTCTCGGGCCCACATTGCGCAGGAAATTCACGTCACAACCCAAAACATCAGCTATTATTAAAATGTCTGAAAAAATTATCGCCGCATCCACGTCAAATCTTGTCACTGGCTGTAATGTCAATTCTGTCACTAAATCTGTGTTGTAGCATATCTCCATAAAATTATTCATATTTTCCACTGCTTTGCGGTACTCAGGAAGAGACCTGCCAGCCTGACGCATTAGCCAAATAGGCACTCTTTCACCTGGCTCATTTTGTTTGATAACTTCTACTATTGTTGTTTTGCTGCTTTCCAATCTATTTTGTCTATTCTTCTGTATACTAAAGTATAGTAGTAATAATAGTTCTATCAACAACTTGTTACTAACTTAAAATTCAGTAAAAATTGGCGTTGTTTAATTTGTGGATAAATATGTTAACAACTTCTATATGCTATTGATTTTCTGTTATGATTTATGTGTATAAGTAAGATGTTCAGAGTGTTAGTAATTTTCTTTTATGGAAAACATTTTACCATCATGCATTGTTACATAACTATGTATATGTCGTTGAAAAAATTGTTGATCAATTGTTGGTATTTTATATCAACAAATAATTCACAAATTAATTTGACATTATTCACATGCTTATTAAACATTTAATAACAGTTTTCTTGATAAATCTGATCTGAAAACGTTTTTGCCGTTACAGGGAATAAATTGAGTAAAAAAGGAACCTTAGTAGAAAAAATAGCATATAGAATTTTTCTCTTCCTTTTCAAAAAAGCTTCTGTGTTGAAAAAGTGTGCGACTGAAGCATTAATGAAAGATCTGCCAGACCTTAATATATTTAATGGTCTATTAAAATTCCGCGATTGTGGTATAATGGATATAATGACTCCACGTACAGAGATATGCGCAGTAGACATTGAGTCAAGCGAGCGTGAAATAATAAAGAAGATAAAAAACACTTGCCACACTAAAATACCAATTTATAGAAATAACTTTGATAACGTAATAGGCTTTTTTTATGTAAAAGATGTTATTTTTAATAGGGATAAAAATTTTAATCTGAGAAATATTATACAAAGCGTAATATTTGTTCCGCCCTCGATGAAGACAACTAATCTTTTTGTTAGGATGAAATCTTCTAAATCATACTTAGCTATTGTATTGGATGAATATGGTGGAACTGATGGTTTAATTTCAATGACCGATCTTATAGAGGAGCTAATACCAAACATTGATAGTGAGAACGAAATAAATTCAGAATATACCATTACTGAATTGTCTCAAAATAAGTTTGAAGTGTCAGCAAGGGTTCTTATAAAGGATATAGAAGAGGATCTAAAAATAGAATTACGTGACCCTGAAGAAGACTATGTTACACTTGGTGGTTTGATTCTTTCGATTGCTGGTAAAGTGCCTTCTGTAGATGAAGTCATTAAATATAAAAATGGTATGAAGTTTATCATCAAAGATGCAAATGAGCGCTACATTAATAAAATAGTACTAGACTTAAGTGATTACAAAAATTAGATTTGGAACCCCTTGTCGGGGAATGTCTTGCCTTGAAACGAAGAAAAAGTTGTAATAACCAAATATGCAACTCAAGTTATAGTTAAACCTATCTCCAGCAAATTATTTTCGCAAGTACAATGCATTTCAGTGTTATAGTACTCTAATAATAAAGAGGTCATATAGATATTAATATCTTTTGTATTTAAATTAGTGTCATTTTTTTTGATTAATTTGTCTACTAATGATTTGCTTATTGGTTTGTGTTCATTTAGAATTTTTATAGTTAATAGCATTTTATCTTCTGTTTGACTCAGTAAAACAGACACTAGTTCAACTCCCGCCACTGCGCTGGCTACAGTTAGCACCATATTAGAAATTATCTTATTTATCTTTTCAATTAAATCTTCCTTATTTTTTGCAGAGTATGCGTCTATTTTCCACGTAAGCTTTACTTTTTTTTTAATAAATAATTTTCGATATTAGATTTGGTCTGATCAAAGCTGTAATTATCTGCTGAAGAAGAATATGCCTGCTTCATAACTTTATGTTTATATATTAAATCATCGGAGCTTTCTTTAAGAAACGACAACGCTTCCTTCTGCGCATCAGCATCGTTCTTATCTATTACTTCAAGCTCTTCTAAGCCAAACATTATTCCATTCATAGAGTTAGCAAAGTCATGAAGCAGCCGTCCTGATAGCAGCTCCGTTATTAACAGTATGTTTTTGTTCATTGGATAATTATAAATGATTTAAGTTACCCTATATTGGTAAACATATAATAGTCAATTAAGAGAAAGTTTCGTTGCACTTTTTATATCAAGGCATTAATATAGTATTAACAATTTTAAAATTTATAGAAGGATTATGAATACTTATATCAGATCAGGAATAGATCTTGAGCTATATAATAAGTTAATAAAAGAAGTCAAGCCTATTGCTCAAGAAACTACTAGAGAAGAAGTAATCAGCAAAATAGGTTCATTTTCTGCGTTGTTTGATTTTGCTGCACTAAGTAAGAAATATGACCATCCAGTACTTGTTTCCTCAACTGATGGAGTAGGTACGAAACTATTGATAGCTCAAGAAGTGAATAGGCATGATACTATAGGTATAGATTTAGTTGCAATGTGTGTAAATGACTTACTTGCACAAGGAGCAACGCCTTTATTTTTCCTTGATTACTTTGCAACAGGCGTTTTGAGCAAGGACGTTTTATTATCTGTGGTCCAAGGCATTGCAAAGGGGTGCAAGCAAGCTAAAATAGCATTGGTTGGTGGGGAAACTGCAGAAATGCCTGGAATGTATGATAATAATCACTATGACCTTGCAGGGTTTGTGGTTGGTATAGTTGATCGAAAGCAAATTCTTCCAAACTGTAGCATGATGAAAGTAGGTGATTATATAGTTGGCTTAGAGTCAAGTGGAATTCACTCAAATGGGTTTTCTTTGGTGCGCCATATTTTCAAAGGCTTAGGTATAAATTATAACGATTCATCTCCATGGAATAATCAGCTTTGGAAAGAAGTGTTGCTCGAACCAACAAAAATATATGTTGATTCTTTGTTGCCTATTATGCCAAAGGTAAAAGGCATTGCAAATATAACAGGTGGTGGCTTGATAGATAATATTCCGCGGATTCTTCCAAAAAACTTATTTGCAAACATAGACATTAATTCCTGGAAATGGCCAGATATATTTTTATGGCTAACAAAGGAGGGTAAAATAGAGAAGAAAGAAATGCTAAAAACATTTAATTGTGGTATTGGCATGGTATTGATCGTAAGTCCTGAGAATATGCAAAACGTGAAAAATCATTTCCAAAAACGTGGAGAAAAAATTGAAATTATTGGAAAACTTGATGAGGCATGTAACCCTCCACTTGATAGAGTAGTATTTAGTTAGTCTAACTTTACTGACAGTCTTTTTGCAACTTCTAGGTACGCTTCCTTTAAATCTCCTAAATTCAAACGAAAGACGTCTTTATCTAGCTTTTTATAAGTATTTTTATCCCATAACCTGCAGTTATCAGGGCTGATTTCATCGGCTAAAATGATTTTAGTACTGTCATTTATTAATCTGCCAAATTCTAACTTGAGATCAACTAAATATATACTTGCATTTGAAAATAGGTGGACTAAGATTTCGTTGATTTTTAAAGTTGTAGTTTTAACTTCATCCATTTCTTTGCTAGATAGCCAATCAAAATACAGTATGTGATTTTCATTCACCATTGGGTCGGCTAGGTCATCATTTTTGTAAAAAAACTCGATTATAGGAGATGTAAGTGCCTCACCTTCTTTGATATTAAAACGTTTGCAAAAGCTGCCAGCTGCAACATTTCTAACTACCACCTCAAGAGGTATTATCTTGAGCTTTTTGACTAGCTGTTCTCTTTCGTTTAGAGTTTTTATAAAGTGCGTGCTAGTTCCTGCTTCTTCAAGCTTTTCCATGATAAAAGCACTAACATGATTATTAATTATTCCTTTGCCCTCAATAATTTCATATTTTTTCTTATTGAATGCTGTAACATCATCTTTAAAGTGCTGTATAACAGTTGATGAGTCTTCAGTTTCAATAATGGCTTTCGCTTTACCTTCGTATATTGTTTTATTCAGTGACATGCTTAATTTAACTATATATTATATCAATTTACTGTTCTTAGAGTATAGCTCCAAATAACTTAAAATAAACCTTAATGGCATTCAATGTTACAATATTAACCATATTTCCAGAAATGTTCCCCGGGTTTTTGAACTATTCTCTTGCCGGAAAAGCGTTAGAAAAAAAAATATGGAACCTTGAAGTAATAAATATTCGTTCTTTTGCGAAAGATAAACATTCAACTGTAGATGATGTTCCATATGGAGGTGGAGCAGGAATGGTTATGCGTTCTGATGTAGTTGGTGATGCAGTAGATAGTATGCTCTCTGTTCATAAAAACACTAAGTTTATTTACATGACTCCATCTGGAACTAAGTTTAATCAGAATATTGCCAGAGAATTATTAGAGTTTCCTCATATAACAATATTGTGTGGTCGATTTGAAGGTATTGACCAAAGGATAATTGATGCGTATACTCCTTATGAATTAAGTATCGGAGATTATATACTTTCAGGAGGTGAGCCAGCTGCGATGGTGGTTCTTGATGCATGCATTAGACTTCTTCCAGGTGTGGTAAATAATTCCGATAGTATTATTGAAGAAAGTTTTAGTTATGATGGTGGTATGCTTGAATATCCTCAATATACTAGACCTGAGCAGTGGAAGGGATATAAAGTACCTGAGGTTTTGTTATCTGGCAATCACAAAAAAATAAGTGATTGGAGGCAGAAGCAGTCTCATGTTATAACAAAAAAGCGTAGGCCTGAATTATTGAATGGAGAGATAAATGACAAATTTACTTAAAAAATTTAACGAGCAGCAAATGCAAGTGTTAGCTAAAGAAATACCAGAATTTCGTCCTGGTGATGATTTGAAGGTCACTTTTAAAGTAGTTGACGGTGCAAGTGAACGTATACAGATATTTGGAGGTGTATGTATATCAAAAAGGAACCGCGGGTTACATTCTTCTTTTGCAGTCAGAAAAGTGAGCCATGGAGAAAGTATAGTGTCTCAATTTTTTGTTTATTCTCCTGCACTGGTTTCAGTGCAAGTGACAAGAAAAGGAAAGGTTCGTAGAGCAAAACTGTATTATCTATGCAAACTATTTGGAAAAGCTGCAAGGATCAAAGAGCGTACTACTTATGTTAAAAAGAAATCTAAGTAGATACAATAGGGAGTGATGTCAATTGTGTCATCCCAGCACTTCCCCAGTGTCATCCAAGTAGCTGATACTGGGATCTACCTTATTCTATATCATGGATGTTGTTTTTAGCATGGAGTCTTTTACCAATTACCTGATTTGTAAATATTTTTATAACTGGATTCCAGTGTCAAGCACTGGAATGACATCAACGTTTATTAAACTGGACGTTTATACAGCTGTGGGCTTGACGATAGGATCCAGGAAAAATAAATGATTATAAAGAAAAAATTCCTTAAATTACTTCAGTCAAGGCGTGTACATGCTCGTATAAAAAGGAAAAATAAAAAGAACAGAGTGTTACGCTTTTGCTCTTTCACGGCACTAGTTATCTCACTTGGCTGTCCTGTGTGTATATTGTTGAGTATATTAGTTAACTCTTACAGTGCCTTAACAGTAACGAAAATTTTATTGCCAATTGAAATAAGTGCTGATCTTACTTTAACAAATAATCCTAGTGATTTGCGGTATAAGTCCATTGGCTTACTCAACGATTCTTTACGTAAGGTGTTTAAAGGAACTGATTTTAAAGACAGTGACGAAATTTTAAGTCGTAATTCTTACAAAGAACTAGAGAAATTTTTTCGTAAGAAAGTAAAAGATAGTGGTGAATATGAGATCTGGTTTACCGCGTCAAGTATAATTAATTCAATAAATAAAGATAAACATTTAAATGATCGTTATGCTAAATTACTTGATTGGCTAAAAGAAAAGAGGAGAGTGAAAAAATTTTTTAATAAGTCTTTATTCCTTAAATCTGACTCTCGTGAACCTGAGAATGCAGGGATTTTAGGGGCATTTATCGGTTCATTAATGACAATTATAGTGTGCCTAGCATTAGCATTACCAATAGGAATTATGTCGGGCATCTGTCTTTACGAATTTATGCCTAAAAATAGGCTAATGACTAATATTGTAGAAATTAGCATGAATAATCTTGCTGCAGTGCCTTCAATAATATTTGGTGTAGTGGGCTTAACTCTCTATCTTGGAATATTTGGGCTACCACGCTCTTCACCACTTGTTGGTGGAATGACTCTTTCATTTATGATGTTACCTAATATTATAATTGCAACAAAAAATGCCTTTGCGAATGTTCCTATTACGATAAAAGATGCAGCGTTTGCGCTCGGTGCGCCTCACATCAAGGTGATATTAGATCACTCTTTACCGATTGCGTTACCAAGAATAATACATGGTACTGTGCTTGCAATTGCAAGGATTTTAGGTGAATCTTCCCCTTTACTTATGATAGGTATGGTGGCATTTATTGCTGATACACCTACGTCCTTTTTCGATCCGGCGACTGTTCTGCCTGTACAAATATACATATGGTCAAGTAGTCCTGAAATTGCATTTATTGAACTTGCTGCTATTGCAATTATAGCTTTATTATTGGTGTTATTTGCGTTAAATTTAGTAGCAAATTTTGTAAAAAAGAAATTCGAATTTTTTAATTTTTAGCAATTCATGAAAATCACAGTCCTATCTGGTTATGGCTTAAATTGCGAAAAAGAAACCGCATTTGCATTTATGGAATGCAGCAGAAAACTTGGTATTAGTAATATTGAAGTAAAAATCGTTCACATTAATGATATCATAGATAATCCAAGTGAACTGAAATTAAGCAATATACTTGCAATTCCAGGAGGTTTTTCCTATGGTGATGACACTGGTGCTGGTAATGCGTTTGCTTTACGTATTAAAAACAACTTGTTGGATGAGTTTCAAGAGTTTTTATCTCAGGACAAGCTGATTATAGGAATATGTAATGGTTGTCAGATATTAGTAAAATTAATTCCAGAGTTCTCTAGTCTAGCTTTAATCCATAATGATATAGGCAATTATCAATGCCGTTGGATTAGAGTGGGAGTTAATCCGCAGAGTAATTCTGTTTGGCTACGGGGCCTGAGTGAACTATATCTCCCTATTGCTCATGGGGAAGGCAAATTTTTTATGGATCAAGATATTTTGAACCAATTGATTGAGAGCAATTCCACTGCATTACGTTACATTGATGAAAATGGCAACTATGCTAACCTACAATTTCCTTACAATCCAAACGGATCTACATACGACCTAGCAGCTTTATCAGATAAAGGTGGAAGAGTGCTAGCTTTAATGCCCCATCCAGAGAGGGGAATATTTTTTACTCAGCAAGATAATTGGCCTCTTGAAAAAGAAAAGAGCAAGCGTTTAGGTATTGCTGTGCCAAAATATGGTGATGGAATGCTTATATTTGAAAATGCACTAAAGTATTTTTGTTAAAATTTATTGGTAGGGGTTTATGGTCGAAATTGAACAAATATCTCCTGATATTGCAGAAGATTTATGCTGCAAGATTACAGCTAATTTATCAGAGTATTTTGGTTTGCCAGAGTGTAATGAGCATTATGCTGTGGGTGTTCGTTCTTGCAAAAATTTAGCTGCAAAAATTGATGGAAACTATATCGGACTTCTCAGTTTAGATTTTCCCCTATCCTAATAACAGCAATATCTATTGGATGGCTGTCTTTCGTAATTACCAACGCCAAGGAGTAGGGTATAAGTTAGTCGAAGCAGCATGTAGTTTGGTAAATACTGCCAGAACAATGACTGTTGAAACCCTGAGCCCAAATGCATCAGATGAAAATTACCTAAAAACTTACAAATTTTATGAGTCTTGTGGATTTGAACCATTATTCAATTAAAACCCCAAGGTTACAAGTGGAACATGGTTTACATGATGAAAAATCTCAACCAAATTCATCAGAACAGACCAGAAAAATATAGCTAAAGTGGCTTAGATTTACCTACAATTTGAAAAACAACAAATTCGTCATTCCGCTACTCGTTAGCGGAATCTATGCTGAGATACCGCGGCGGTATGACGTAGGGACTCCGCCAACAATATTGGAAGAAATCTGAAACTTGAGAAAACTATTTCCCGAAAGCTTCTACAAAAAGAACAGAGAGTTGAATTTATTTATAGAGCTAGTGATCAAATAACCATATGTCTCGATGAATAACATATGGGAGAGCTAATGGGCAACAAGAAATTAATAGTTTGTATTCGTTGTAGTTATGAAGTGAATAGATTAGCAGAGTTGTATCTATTAGATGCATATGAAAAATTAGTGTTAAGTAAACCAATAAAAGTGAGCAAAAAGGAAGAAAACTCTGAATGTAAGAAAGTAGATTTGAGGAGGGTTAAATGGTAACAGTTAGATTATATGCAAGAGTTTCTTCAGGGAGACAAGCACAAGAAGGTACAATAGCAAGTCAAATTGCTGCTATAGAGAATCAAATTAGTATGGACGGACATAAATTATTAAATGAATATAAATTTATTGATAATGGTTCTAATATAATCCGTCCTGGTTTAGAAAAATTACGTGATAAAATAGCAGAAGGTAGCATTGATAAGGTTTATATTCATTCTCCTGATCGTTTATCTCGCAAGTATGCATATCAGATGGTATTACTTGAAGAGTTCAAGAAACTAGGAGTAGAAGTCATTTTTTTAAATTAGCGATAATCTAGAATCTCAATTACTATTACAAATGCAAGGTATGATAGCAGAATATGAACGTGCAAAAATCATGGAAGGAAGCTGCCGAGGAAAGATTTATGCAGCCAATAAGGGTTATATAAGTGTAATGAGAGCTGCTCCTTATGGCTATCATTATATAAATAAAAATACAGAGACAGGACAAGCCTTATTTGAAATTTATGAAGAAGAAGCTGAAGTTGTGCGTAAAGTATTTTTTTGGGTAGGAAGAGAAAGAGCGAGTATAGGAGAAGTATGTCGTGGGCTAAGTGCTATGTCCGTTATGACGCGAACAGGAAAAGAATATTGGGATAGGGCTGTAGTTTTGAGTATGTTAAAAAACTCTGCTTATAGAGGACAAGCAGCTTTTGGTAAAACAAGGTTAGGCGTAAAATTAAAACATATAAGACCAAAAAAAACTCCTGCGAGCAACCAAAAGATAATTATTCTACTTATTCTGTTCCAAAAGAGGATTGGATTTATATTAAAGTACCTAGTATAGTAAACGAAGATTTATTTGATATAGTTCAAGAACAATTAGCAGAGAATAGAAAAATAGCAAGAACAAGACAAAGAGGAGCAAGATATTTATTGCAAGGTTTAGTAGTATGTAAGCTTTGTAATTATGCATATTATGGTACTAGCACTGCAAGGAATAAGGAGGGAAAAAACTAATAATCAGGTTTATTTATCGTTGTATTGGCACGCCGTTTTGGTGGTAATAAAATGTGTAACAACAAATTAATTCGTACAGATACATTAGACATAACTGTGTGGGAAGAAGTAAAGCATCTATTAAAAAATCCGAATAGAATATTAGAGGAGTATAAACGAAGACTTTCAGAACTTACCACTAGATCAAAAAAGCGCTTTGCTTGAAGCACAAGAAGATAAATTAAAACGAGGTATTGCAAGGTTAATTGATAGTTATGTTCAAGAATATATTGATCAAGAAGAATTTGAGCCAAGAATTAAAGCAATGAAACAAAACTTAAAAATGGTTGAAGAACAAAAGAAAAAAACATTTGATCAGAAAAAACTCACACAAGAGTTCACTCTAGTAGTAACAAATTTAGAGGGATTTTCCTCTAGTATTAACTCAAGTCTTGATAATGCAGACTGGCTAACTAAACGTGATATTATTAGAACGTTAGTTAAGCGAATTGAGATTAATTTTGAGGATGTGAACATCGTGTTTAGAGTGAAAGAGCTTCCAGACTCTTCTCATGGGGAGAAAAATCAATACTTACAATGTTGTTGTAGGGGTAATCATCCCGCTACTTGTTAGCGGGATCTAGAGATACTGCGGCGGTATGACGTCTCGCTTGCAACCTATAGCCTTGTCATTCCAGCGCGTGACGCTGGAATCCAGAAAACTTAACTGCAAGTAAATGAATTGGATTTGGTGAGTGTAGGCTTTAGTTAAAATGAAACACTTTCGATCAAAAACTGGATCCCAGTGGGCTTTGTTGCATCACACTTTATGAGATGGTGATTTATGGTAAATTCATGTAACTATCTCAAATTTAGCCATACCAATATCAGTGAATTTATTAAGCAAATAGCATTTGATTAGCAGTTCTTTTTCTCGATTTATCTCAGATTTATTCCTAAAACTAAATCCGAATATTTGCTTTAATCTTGAGAAAAACCCTTCAATATAAGATCTTTTCCCATAATTTACTTCTTTTTCCATTCTTTCATGCCATCTTCACCTTATAATTTTATTAACCTAATAGCAGCATTCCTATCAGACATATAATCTATTTCTGGATGTTCTGCCGCATTGTTTATTGGTAGAATTTTTGTCTTTATATCATATTCGTTACACAACTTATAAAACTTGTGCCTATCACATGCTCTATCTGCATATAGTGCTTTTATGGCATGCTGAAAATCAACTTCTTTTAGCAAATCACAAGCTCCATAGTGATCAGAGTAGACACCGTTACTGTATTTTACAGCTATGGCTTTTTTGTTGTTTATATTCAACATTACGTGCAATTTTCTCGTTTGCTCATAGCCACGATATTTTCTGTCAGTGCTATTTTCCTTGCTGTGTGTTGTTGTATATACTAATTCCTGTACTGTCTATAGCAATTTCGATATCTTCCATATTATTTTTATCAATTCTGCAATCATTTATCTTAATATTAAGTTTCTTAAACCTTCTTGATGCTTGTGAATAGCTGATAACTGCCAAATCTCTTCCTATTTGTTGCAAATACCCTTTTATAAACCCGACTGTTTGTCTTAAACCAATTCTAAAGAAACTGACGATTATATGCACCAAAATCACAACTTTATCACTATAAATATAGTTGCCGCCCTGCATTTTTGGACAATTCTCGTACCAATTTTCTATGGCTTCATTGATATAACAAAAAATGCTTCCTCTTTCTTGGAGAAATTTGTTATATTCATGGCAGTTACTGACTCTCATTTTTTGTGGCATATTTTTTCTTCAACAGTTAAATGGCTATTTATAATGAATTTTGTCAGTAACTGCCAGTTCTTTTCACTTGAGCAATGCAACAAAGCCCACTGGGATCCAGAAAAGTTTTCTTGTAAGCAAGCAAACTAGCATAGAAAGTGGTTGTTAAAACACAACGTTTTCGATGAGATTATATGGAAAACTAGATTCCAGCGTCACGCGCTGGAATGACACCATTTTCGGTCTCTTAAATTGCTTTAGCTACAAACATTAAGAAATTTACCAAGCGGAAAAAAAGGCAAAAGAAGCCCCGTGGTGCGAGTTTTGACTCTATATTATTGTAAGTGGCGCTGTAATAATGTGCTAACGCTTAAAATAAGCGCGATTTGGCTGAATGTAGAAAAATTTTAAAAGACATGCAGCCGCTATAATTTTATTTAATCCGCCAATAAATACCCTGAGTTTTTTACTGAATTTTGTCATTGAGCCTGCAGGTCAAAAACAAGTTTTGAGTCATAAATACCCTTATTGTCATAATAAGGGGGCTGGCGGAGTTTGTCAAGCAAGTTTTATGGCCTAGCGTCACACGCTGGAATGACACCGAATCTCACATTCATTCTACTGCAACGCAGAAAATTCGTACAATTGTGCATGATGTAGGGTTTCTGGCTACATTTTTCTATTAAACTCACCTTTCCTCTATGTAACAGATTTCGTATTAAATTTTAAATTTAATGCGCCTAGATATACAAGCATTCCTAGCAAAACCATAGGTATAGAAAGCAACTGCCCCATAGTTAAATCAAGCCAAAAATAGCCAATTTGATAGTCTGGTTCGCGAAAAAACTCAACGAAAAAACGTGCTATTCCATACCACATAACTGCAATACCAGTTAACGCACCGTGATACAGTCTTATTCTAGTCAAGAAAAACAGTGAATTTGCAACTGCAAAAAGTAGCAGTCCTTCAAAAAGTGCCTCATAAAGCTGGCTTGGATGACGCAGCAAATCATCACCACTTTCTGGAAATACCATACCCCATGGCATAGTTGTAACTCTGCCAAATAACTCTCCGTTTATAAAATTGCCTATGCGACCTAAAAATAAACCTATGGGAACTCCGCAAGAAACTAGGTCCAGTGCATAAAATATAGGAATGTTATGTCTTTTACACGAAATTATTACTGCAAGCAAAACTCCTATAGCACCACCATGAAATGACATTCCTCCTTCCCAGGTCTTCAATATCTCGATAGGGTTGCTTATATAAAGAACTGGATCATATATCAATACGTAGCCAAGTCTACCTCCAAGGATAATGCCTACAATAGTGGCTGTTAATAACGAATCGTAAAAATTCTTAGTAAATATTTTTTGGTCGTCTAGCTTGTGTAAATACCAATATGCAGACACTATACCCAAAACGTAAGCTAAGGAATACCAATATATAGAAACAGGACCGATGCTGAAAATTACTGGATTTAAAGACATATTTTGCTATAAATTATTCTTAGACAATCTACTTTTTTCACGATCCCACTCTCTCTGTTTTATGGTTGCTCTCTTATCGTAGAGTTTTTTTCCTTTTACAATGGCAATTTTAGTTTTTGCAAATCCTTTATCATTAAAATAGATCGAAAGCGGCACAAGAGTTATCCCAGCGGTTTTGATTTGACCAATTAGTTTGTTTATCTCTTTTTTATGTAAAAGCAGTTTACGTTCCCTTTTTGGTTTATGATTTTTTCGGTTTGCAGCTTTATATTCTGCAATATGCATATTGTGCAGCCATATTTCGCTATTCTTTTCGATAACGTAGGCGTCGGAAATATTTACTTTTCTTTCTCTTAGCGATTTAACTTCACTGCTTAATAAGACCATACCCGCTTCAAATTCTTCTAAGATGAAATATTCAAACCTTGCTTTCCTATTTTCTGCAATAACTTCCATATCTAAAGATATCTTTAAGCTTCAATATATTACAGAGTTTTTGACTTAATTCATAATATATCTTTCCTTAAAAAATCATTTAAGTTATACTGCAAACCATGAACCTTAGGCAAAAAATCAAGTTTTTTTCTCTATCATTTGTAATTTTATTTTCTCTATGGACTGTATTGTCTGGTTATTTTGAGCCATTTTTTATTTTTTGTGGAGTATTTTCCTCTATATTCACATTATTTATCTTTAGAAGGTTGATAAACGCTGAAAGAGCTCTTAGCCAGATTTTAAATGGTACGAGTAGACTGTCGTTTTATAAGTTAGTAAGTTATATACCATGGTTAATGTACCAAATCATTTTATCAAGTGTTTATGTAACAAAAAAGGTGCTACGACTCAAATCTAAGCTTGAGCCAATCATTATCCTAAGAAAATGCAAAGGGCATAATGATGAAAGCATTGCGTTATTTGCCAATTCGGTTACAATCACTCCTGGAACTTTAACTATCAATGTTGAAAGTAAGCAGAAAACATATTTCTCTACCATGTGTCTGATAGATAAAGATCTTGAAAGTGGCATTTCTGAAATAGAAAATAAAATCTTAAAAATACTACGTTCAGTTAAGTAATTGCTTTAAATAAGTTAACAGCATCCTTATATTCTCTTACAAGACTTTCAAGCATCTCTTTTGGAAGGCTATTGTTAACAATAGAACATAAATAATTATGTAAATCTTCTAACCTTAGTATGTTATTTCTCTTCTTGCTGTTGAATTTATACGGAAAAATACCTTCCATAACTTCAATAGTAGTAGCCTTGTTTAAAAATACATTTTCACTTGTCACGCTTATTCTTGCTAAAACAGTGTTAATTTCAGGTTCGTCATTTGTATAAAAATCTGATAGCTGAGTTATTCTAATAACGTATAAAGTTACTATTTTTGATAAGCAATTATCAGCATATTCACAATTTTTTATTACCTCCCACTGAGTAACCTGAGATTTACCTATTTTTGCATTGTTCGGTAATTTACTCATTCAACTTTCTCCATTTAATCCAGTAGATAGATTATACTAATACTTTGTTAAATAAATGATAACGCAATCATAAAAATATATATTCATAATGGCATGTTATGTAAAATAGTACGATATCCAGACATTAAAGTTGATTTAGGCTGGTTTATATTGGGCACCTCTTATTTCTGCATTACCTAAGCAAGCTAAGCTGTAAAATGACAGTTGGACATCATCTCATAACAGGAGCACTCTGAAATATAGGGAGAGTAGACCAGCGAACCTTCCCCGCCAGTCTCTCACAGAACCTTACTATTACCCATAAATCTAAAAATGGAGAAAAAGCTGCTATTTTACTAATTCAACTTTCTATTATAAATAGATCTATGGTCTAAAAATGGAATATATGATGAAAAGAACTATAAATACCTCAACTGGCGAATGGGCAGAAAGTGAATTTGGAATTGTTAATTTTGGTGATATAAGATTAAGTAAAAGGCTTCTAAAAATAGTTAATAGTTTTGCTGAATCGCCTGAGCGTTCAATAAATCAAGCTTGTGAAGATTGGCATCAAAGTAAAGCAGCTTATAGATTTTTCCAAAACGATGCCATTTCTGAAAGAAAGATATTAGACAGTCATATAATTAAAACTGTTGAAAGAGCTAAAGAATACTCAACTATCTTAGCTATCCAGGACACGAGTTATATCTCATATAAAAATCATAAAAAGACCGAAGGATTAGGGATTATAGCAGCAAGATTAACATCTAAAACAACTAATTTTAAAACCCATGATGCATACAACGTTTGCAGTTACAACAGAAGGACTACCTATAGGATTATTGGATCAAAAAATTAGTACTAGACCTTCCTTAGCTGAAGACCTAAAGGAGTTGAAAAGAAGAAGCCATAATACTGCTCTTCCCATAGAAGAGAAAGAAAGCATACGGTGGATAGCATCACTTAAAGACTCTACTAAACATCCTGGATTAAAGGATGTTAAGGTAGTTACCGTTTGTGATAGAGAAGCAGATATTTATGATTTATTTGAAGTTGCTTCCACTAATCAATCTCTTTTTGTAGTAAGAGGAAATCAAAACAGAACAGTAAACAAGAAGTCGACTTATTCTGAAAAAGGTGGTGAAAGATTGTGGGATTTGATGAATCGCATGTCTTGTCAAGGAGAAATTCAAGTCTGCTCGCGATAACAAACCTCAAAGAACAACAGTTTTAGAAATAAAGTTTAGTAACTTTGTGATAAATGCATCAAAAAACAACGCTAGACGTAAAACCCAAAAACTTCCTAATTTAAATTTAAATGCTGTCTATGTTATAGAAAAATATCCCCCATTTGGCGAAGAGCCCATGAACTGGATTTTGTTAACAAATATAAATATTAATAATTTTGAAGAAGCAGTAGAAAAAATACAATGGTATTGCTTAAGATGGAGAATAGAGGTTTTTCATAAAATTTTGAAATCCGGTCTTAAAGTTGAAGAATGTAAGCTCAAAACAGCAGATAGATTGATCCGCTTTCTTACAATTATGAGTATAATTGCATGGAGAATATTTTTTATCACATTGGTAGCTAGCGAATCTTTCTTGCACTGTCATACTGACTGATGACGAATGGAAGGTTTTATATACCAAAATGCTTAAGACAAAAAACTATCCTGAGACTCCACCACCTATAAGAGAAATTGTGAGGTGGGTGGCCAAGTTAGGAGGGTTTTTAGCTCGCAAAAATGACTTAGAACCAGGCCCTATAGCTTTGTGGAAGGGATGGAAACGTCTCTTTGATTTAGCAGAAGGATGGAGACTTGCTCATGAATTCTATACTTGTGGGTAATAGTAAGTAGCAGAACTGTGCATGAACCTCTCGACTCACACAGCTCCCATTATTCAGTCTTTTGTCCCAAACCTAATGTCCAGTGGTAGAAAGTGTCTGGTCCTTCTTTTCTCATTTTTCCTAGAAGTTGCCTTGCTAGTCTTCCATGAGTTTGAAGTTTCTTGTACTTTCTTCTTGCCCACTTTTCAAGTTGCCGCTCTATGTTCTTCAGAGGTTTGTATATCTCTATACTGTAAAACCTGCCATAGTACTGATACCAGCCTCTGACTATTGGGTTTACCTTCTTCGATATTTCCTCCAAAGTTGTTGATGTTTGCCTGTGTATTCTCCATGACCTTATAACTTGACAGATCTTTTTCTTGGCTTTGTTACTAATTGCAGGTAGAAATGAGACAAAATAGGTTCCTACTTTGTTGTTTTCGCTAGCCTAGGTCTAAATATGTAGCCTAGAAAGTCAAAGCTTTGTATGGGAAATTCGTCTTTCCTACAGTGATCCTTACAGTACACAATTTGTGTCTTTTCTGGATGCAATTTTAGCTTATACTCTGCCAACCTCTCTTCAATCTTATCTTTCATAAACTCTGCCTGTCTTTGAGTTTTGCAGTGCACTATCGCATCATCTACATATCTCTCAAACGGTATTGTTGGGCAATTTTGTTTCATCCATTCATCAAACGCATGATGCATAAATATGTTTGAAATTATTGGGCTGATCGAACCTCCTTGCGGAACTCCTTTCTCCCTAACTACCCTACTACCATCTGCTAGTTGAATGGGAGTTTTCATCCATCTTTCAACATACAGTATGACCCATTTGCAGTCTGTATGCTTCTTGATTGCTTGTAATGCTAACTTGTGGTCCAGGTTGTCGAAAAATCCAGATATATCAAGATCTATCGTCCAATCGTACCTCCAGCATCTTTTGCGTGCTGTATCTACCGCATCCAGCGCTGATTTATTTGGTCTATAACCATATGAATCCTCGTGGGATTTTGGCTCTACTAGCGGTTCAAGATACATAGAAGCAGCCGTTTGCCCTATCCTGTCGAATACTGAAGGAACACCTAAAATTCTTTGTCCTCCTCCCGTATCTTTCGGTATTGCTACAGCTTTTACTGGCTCGGGAAAATAACTTCCGGATGACATCCGATTCCATAGTTTGTATAGATTGTCTTTTAGATTTTCTTCAAACTTTGTTATCATAACCTCATCTACACCTGCCGCACCTTTATTTTTGGATACTTGTTTATAAGCTCTCCAAATAAGTTGCTTCGGTATATCAAAAGACTTTGTTTTATTCATTAACTCCTCCCTTTCGGTTGACAAAACAATTAAAACTAAATCCCTTCGCTCCATCTCCATTACAGAAACTTCTTTGCTACTATGCGCCCCTATTTTTCGCATCGGTACTCTCACCCTTGGAGTTTAGCTCCTTGGATTTCTCCCTTATCATCGAAACGACAGGTTCCCGCAGTTCCACGCAATAGCCCAAAATAGATTCACGCCACCTCTATGCCGGACGCCACCTATCCGGTAAACAAGCTCCCGATAGATTTATCCCAGGTTAGGTTAGACCCCTGGTTTTGACGTCGTCTAGTTCCTTTCGACACTTTATCAGTGGTTCATTTCCATTCGTCTCTCTATTTCATACATGACGCATAATTGCGCCTTTTCCATAACGCTCACTACCTTAGCTCTTTACCAAAGCAGCTTATGGCTGTTTGAAGCCTGCTCTTGTAAACCGGCTCCGAGGGGCCCACCCTCATCTATTGCGTAGCTTTTGCACTTAGTTTGCTCTTACTTGAACATTCTTTGTGTCTCTACGGCACACCTAACCCAAGAAAGGTTTCCCTACGTCATACCGCCGCGGCGCTAACGAGTAGCGGAATGACGGTTTTTCAAATTGTAGGTAAACCTAAGCCACTTTAGCTATAGGACTCAATTACATAAGCAAACCTTACTTATTTTATTATCCCTGTTTACTTCTTGTAAAAAACATGTTATTAATGAATTGAATTTTGTAGTAGAATGGAGAAAGTTTTGGCAGTTCCAAAAAGAAAAAAGTCGAAGTCAAGGCGTAATATGCGTCGTTCTCATCATGCTATTGAGCCTAAGAATGTTGTGGTATGTTCAACAACTGGAGAATTCATGTTGCCTCACAATGTAGCAGTAGATGGCAGTTACAAAGGAAAACGAGTTTTCATTAAGCAACAGGCAGAATGACTATTATGGTATGTTACCTACGGTCAATAATCACATAGTTATTGCACTTGACGCTATGGGGGGCGATTTTGCGCCTCTTTCCGTAATTCAGGGTGCTGGTTTTTTTTTGGATAATCTTGTTGACCCAGGCATTAAAGTTCTTTTTCATATTTATGGAGATAAGGAAAAAGTATCTCCTTTGCTTTTGAAATATAAAAAAGTAAGTAACAATTCTGAGTTTACTCATTGTTCTGACGATGTCCTTGCAAATGATAAGCCATCTTTTGCGCTGAGACATCGTAAAGACTCAAGTATGAAAGCTGCAATTGTTGCAGTGAAAGAAGGTAAAGCTTTCGGAGTGGTATCTTCAGGCAACACCGGGGCGTTGATGGCAATTTCCAGATTTATTTTAGGAACATTACCAAATATTTATCGTCCTGCTATTGTCTCTATCTGTCCAACTAAGACAAAAAGCTTCGCTTTGCTTGACCTTGGTGCAAATGTCGATTGTAATGCCGATTCGTTATTCCAATTTGCATTAATGGGAAGTATATTTGCAAAAGTAGCGCTAAAAATTGACAATCCTGAGGTTGCTTTGCTAAATATCGGTACAGAAGAAGTTAAAGGTAATGACTCAGTGCGCGGCGCTTTTGAGTTGCTTAAAAACGCTCCAGGCATTAATTTCAAAGGGTATATAGAGGCAAGTGAATTTTTAGAGGGTAATATAGATGTGATTGTTGCTGATGGTTTTGTTGGCAATGTAATGCTCAAAACAGCTGAGGCAACCGCTAGTACTTTTATCAATCTAATAAAGCAGGAAGTATTCAACTCGTGGATAGCGAAAATGCTTATTAGTATATTGTTAAAATCTAAACTAAATAAAGCATTAACGCGTTTTAATCCCAAAATTAGAAGTGGAGCTATGTTTTTAGGGCTGAATGGTATCATCATTAAAAGTCATGGAAATTCTGATGCTATTTCTTTTGCCCATGCTATAAAATTTGCAGTAAATGCAATTAGTGAAAATTTAAATCAAAAGATAATTAACGGGGTAAGTCATATTGAATAAAAGTTTCATATTAAGCACTGGATCTTATCTACCAAGAAAAACGTTGAGTAACAACGAGATTGCATCGATAGTTGAGACAAGCGATGAATGGATAAGGCAGAGAACAGGAATAGTTCAAAGGCATATAGCAGATGAAGGAGAATTAACGTCAGATCTAGCTGTAAATGCAGCAAAAAGTGCTATAGAAAAAGCTAAAATTTCAGTAGATGAAATTGACTTGATTATAGTTGCAACAACAACGCCTGATAAAACTTTGCCTAGCTGTGCAACGATTGTACAAAGTAAGTTAAAATGTAAAAACGCATTTTCTTTTGATGTACAAGCAGCATGCTCTGGTTTTATATATGCAGTTACAGCTGCTGATTCGCTCATAAAATCTAACAATAGAATTAAATATGCGCTCGTTATTGGTGCTGAAATAATGTCTAGGATTGTTGACTGGGAAGACAGGTCAACTTGTGTACTCTTTGGTGATGGTGCTGGTGCAGTGATAATAAAATCGGAAATGGGTAGCAGCGTCATCATATCAACAAACTTACACTCTGATGGCAATGTGGACATATTATGTACGAACGGAGGGGTATCCTCTACTGATGATTCTGGAAAAATATGCATGAATGGAAGAGAAGTGTTTAAACATGCAGTGGATAAGTTAACAGCCTCAGTAGAGGAAACACTAAGATGCAATAATTTGAAAATCACTGATATTGACTGGCTAATTCCCCATCAAGCAAACATTCGTATTATTGAAGCAGTAGTAAAGAAATTAGATTTTCCTATAGAGAAAGTGATTAATACCGTTGATAAGCATGCAAACACCTCAGCAGCATCAATTCCACTGGCCTTAGACTATGCAATACAAGAATCAAAAATAAAATCAGGAAATCTAGTACTGCTGATTGCAATAGGTGCAGGTCTCACATGGGGTTCCGTGTTGCTGCGCTATTAGACTTCTTGCATTACCTCCTGTCACCCAACTCGTAGAACATCACACCCATAGGGCACAGCATAACTGTATGAACATTGTGATTTGAGTCCACCAGATCCGAGTGCTTTGACTACTTGATTGGATGCTGAGTTGGTGAGTATAAAAGTATAGCTAACGCTGTCATACCGCCGCGGTATCTCTAGATCCCGCTAACAAGTAGCGGAATGACGATTGTCAGGATGTCATCCCAGCGCCCCTATGATGTTATCCAAGTAGCCAACACTGGGATCCAGGAAACTTAACTCTACATCAAGTAAATGTACAATAAGAACTAGATTCCAGACTGGAATGACAAGTTCTCGGCAGCCCCTACGTCATCCCGCCACGGTATCTCATCCGCTAACACGTAGCGGGATGACGAGGTTATCGTCATGCCACCGCGAACCGTCATACTGCTGCAGACCGTCATACCGCCGCGGCGCTAACACGTAGCAGGATGACGATTCTTCAAATCGTCAAGGTGTCATACCAGTGCCCTGACTACTTGGATCCAGAAAACTTAACTTTAAATAAGTGGCTGCATAATAAAGACTAGATTCCAGCGTCACGCGCTGGAATGAAACCATTTTCGGTCTCTTAAATTGCTTTAGCTACAAACATTAAGAAGTTTACCAAACGAAAAAAAAGGCAAAAGAAGCCCCGTGGTGCGAGTTTTGACCCTATAATAATTTAAACTGGCGCTGTAATAATGTGCTAACGCTTAAAATAAGCGCGATTTGGCTGAATGTAGAAAAAATTTAAAAGACATGCAGCCGCTATAATTTTATGTAATCCGCCAAAAAATACCCTAAGTTTTTTACTGAATTTTGTCATTGAGCCTGCAGGTCAAAAACAAGTTTTGAGTCATAAATACCCTTATTATCATAATTAAGGGGGCTGGCGGAGTTTGTCAAGGAAGTTTTTGTTTAATCCGTTTCTATGAGCTACTTGAATAACGGCTACAATGTTTGTACAATTGTGCGTAACGCGCTGCCGAACACTGGTTTTTATATGGCTATACAAGAAAAATTAAGGCTTAAAAGGAAACTTAAGCAGCTAATAGGGCCTAAGCCTTCTTAATAAAACATAAAAAGCCCCTTTACCACCATGTTTTTTCGTAGCTTGCTGGTAGTATAGAACCATATCCTGGATTTTAGTATCATTTAACCACTTATTTAAGTTATTCTTTATAGTGTCTGTTTTATTTGTTGCACTGCCGTATCCCGTAATTACCAATAAACATCTATTTCCTGCTCGATAATTTTTGATAATAAAATCTATCAATTTACAGTAAGCATCCTCTATACTATAGCCGTGCAAATCGAGCTTATCGCTTATAAAATATTTACCCCTATCAACTTTTGATTTTGTGTTTTGGTCAAGACAAAATGATGAGTTACCATTATTGGTATTAAGAAAATTCCTTTGTAAGTCGGAGGTACCTTGATCAACCATAGACTTTATATTTACTTTATGATTAACTTTTAAAGTAACTTTTCCACATTCTATTGGCTTAACATTTTTTTGCCAATCCAACTCATCGTCCGACATAAACGCATTAATCGAATTGTATAATTTTACAACAATATCCAAACATAGTAAAATGTTGCTTATTCTATAAAAACCCGATTTTCGATAATACGATGAAATCGTCAAAAACTAATGAGAATTTTTGGCTGTATGGAAAGCACACCTGCATGTCAGCACTGAAGAATAAAAATAGGCGGTGTATAGAACTGTTAGTAACAGAAAATTTCTATAGAGAACATGAAAAAGAAATTAGGCAATGTGTAAATAGTAAGGGCATTAAAGTTCGATTAGTAGAAAACAAAATACTTAATGACGTTTTATCTAAAGGTGCTAACCATCAAGGAATTGCTTTAAATGTTGCCCCTATTCTTTGTAACTTAAGCATCGAAGAAGTAGCTGAAAGCTCAAACGACAGCTCTACTATAGTTATTTTAGATCAAGTCACTGACACGCACAATATTGGATCAATTTTAAGAACTTCAGCTTGTTTTAATATCAACGCATTGGTTTTCCCACATAATCATTCACCTGGCGAAAATGCATCTATTGCAAAAGCAGCAAGTGGAGCATTGGATATTGTTCCGCTAATATACGTTACAAATATAGTAAAAACTATGCAGTATTTAAAAAAGGTCGGCTACTGGTGTTATGGGTTTGATTGCAATGCTAAAGAAAATATAGATGAAATAAAGAGCTTTGAGAAAAAAAGAGTAATTATTTTTGGTTCTGAAGAGAAAGGAATGCGGAGGTTAGTTAAAGAAAATTGTGATTATCTTTTAAAAATACCAATGTCAAATGCAATTAACAGTTTAAATGTTTCAAATGCAGCAGCAATAGGCCTATATTCTATTTATATTAAAACAAATGCCAGCTCATAGCTGTTTATAATAAAAATACTTGATAAAAATGTGGTTTTATATTATAATGTGTTAAATAATGGACAAAAGGAGTTATATTATGTCTTACATGAGAAATGAACAGGATATTCGCTCTCAAGGCGTTTACTATAGCGCTGGGCTCAGAAGTTACTTAACTAAAGTATATAATTATATGGCTTTAGCTTTGGGCGTTACAGGGCTTGTTGCATTCCTAACAGTGTTTTCTGGTCTTTTTCAGGTGATTCATTCTAATCCAGTCCTGTTGTATACAGTAATATTTTCTCCACTTGTACTAGTGTTTTTTGTATACCCTAAAATTCTACATCTTAGTGTTCAGTCTGCATTCACCATATTTTTTGCGTTTGCAGTATTAATTGGAATGTCTTCATCCTATATTTTCATAATTTATACTGCAGAAAGTATAGCAAGAGCATTTTTCATTACATCAATCATGTTCGGCTCTATGGCTTTGTATGGTAACATCACAAAAAGAGATCTAACAAGTATGGGCTCTTTTTTGAGAATGGGAGTCTGGGGATTAATTATAGCATCTGTAGTGAATTTGTTCCTTGGAAGTAGTCCACTCGATTTTGCAATATCATTCATATCGGTGATAGTGTTTACTTTAAAAACTGCATCTGACGCTCAGAGAATCAAGGATGTTTATTACAAGTATAATGATGGTTCAGAAGCTGCTACTACTAAGCTGGCAATACTTGGTGCAACTAGTCTTTACCTAGACTTTATCAATATATTTCTCAGTTTGCTCAGGTTACTTAATAACAGGGACTAAATGTTCTCCTTTTTAAGGAAGAATAACAAGAATTCTATAGTTTTCTTTTTAGTATCTTTAGTTGTATCGATGATATGTCTTACATATGCATCTGTGCCACTATACAGTATTTTTTGTAAAGCTACTGGGTATGGTGGCACAACAAGAAAAGTAACTAATGCAACAATAAGTGCAACTGACCAAAAAATCAGGGTCCACTTCAATGCTGATATAATGTCCGATCTACCTTGGGAATTTAAATCAGAAACTAACTACGTTGACGTAAACATAGGAGAACAAAGTTTAGCATTTTATTACGCAAAAAATCTATCTGATCATCTTTCATTTGGTATGGCAGTATATAACGTTACGCCTTTCAAAGCAGGTAAGTATTTTAATAAAGTTGCATGCTTTTGTTTTGAAGAACAAATGTTGCTACCAAAACAAAAAGCAGCTATGCCCGTATCTTTCTATATAGATCCTGAGATAATGCTTGATAGTAATACAAAAGACTTAAGTGAAATAACGCTATCATACACGTTTTTTAAGTTTAAGTAACAGAATGTTTGCAAACCATGTCATTTCAAGTAATCAATAGGGTGTCATCTGAGTAGCTGACACTGGGATCCAGAAAAAATGTATAGCTCATACAGATAAGGTTGACTTTTTGCCATCTTATGACTTGATTATATAAAAAAATCTGGATTCCAGCGTCACGCGCTGGAATGACAGGAGGTAACGCAAGAAGTCTATTGATTGTGGAAACAATAACTTTGCAAAATATTAATTGTTAGATAACATAATTAAAGTTTTTATCTTACATTCATCATGGTTAGAGCTATACAAACAAAAAAAACTGGGGGACCAGAAGTATTAGAATTTGTAGATAAGAATATAGGTGAGCCAAAAGGCGAGGAAGTCTTAATACGTCATACAACTATCGGCTTAAATCGTTATGATTTAGAGCACAGAAAAGGTACACGCAAAATTAGAAATTTACCATCAGTACTTGGAGTGGAAGCAGTTGGGGTTATTGAAAAACTTGGTAAAAAAATCAGTGATGGATTCAAAGTTGGAGACAGAGTTGGATATTGCACAGCTCCTCCAGGGGCATATTGTGAAAAGCGCATTATACACCAGAAATATCTGATAAAAATTCCAGATGACATATCTGATGAAGTTGCTGCTGCAGTGCTGTTTAAAGGTATGACAGCTCACTATTTAGTTAATCAATCTTATAAAGTTAGGCCTGGTGCTTTCGTGCTAGTTCATGGGGCTAATGGTGGTTTAGGACAAATAATATGCCAATGGGCAAAGGATAAAAAAGGTGTAGTGATAGGTTCTGTAAGCTCTGATGAAAAAATGAAGATAGCTTTACAAAGTGGCTGCACATACGCAATAAACTACAATGATAAAGACTTCGTTTCTAAAGTTATGGAGATTACGCAAAACAGAGGAGTAGGTGCAGTGTATGACCCTATAGGTTACGCTACAAGCAAGCTTTCTTTTGAATCTTTAGGCAGGTTCGGCATATACGTTTCCTATGGGCAGATATCAGGTAACGCTCCTATTAGTTTTTCTTTACTTAGTTCACGTTCGTTATTTGCAACTGGAACCTCAATATACCATTATAAGCATGATAGATTCACATTAGTGCTTACCACAATGGAAATCTTCGAGATGATAAGAAAAAAACTTTTAACTGTACGGATCAATAAAAAATATAAATTTGATGAAATAATTCAAGCTCATCGCGATATGGAAAATAGAAAAGCGAGTGGGTTAAATATTATCAAAATCTCTTAAATAAATTAGTAATTTAAACTAACCATTCATTAAATCATATCAACTAGAACTTCACATATTTAATTCTCCTTTTGGGGGAATTAAAAGCATGTAGCTAAACTGACTTAGGCTTACCAACAACCGTCATCCCGCTACTTGTTAGCGCCGCGGCGGTATGACGTCTTAGCTATAGATGCTGGTTTGTGTGCTCCCAGTAATTTCAAGAGAAGCTTAGTAGATAAGTTGTGTTTTAAACCAGATTCGGTATTTTAAACTGAACATTTTCAATAATACCACCTGGCATAACTGAAATTTTTACACTCAGGTTTACTTTTAGGTAGTCCATTAATTCATCAACCAATATGTCAGGAGCAGAAGCACCTGCAGTGATTCCTATCTTTTCTACGCCCTGAAACCAGCTTTTATTCACACAGATGTAATTATCAATTAAGTAGGCTCTTTTTCCTCTGGCAGTGCACAGATCTAATAAGCGGTTTGAATTTGAGCTATTTTTACTTCCTACAACTAACACCATGTCTACAATTTCAGCTAGCTTTTTAACAGCATTTTGTCTGTTTTGCGTTGCATAGCATATGTTTTTTAAATCTGGACCTGTTATGCTTGGAAACCTGAGCTTCAGGGCAACAATAATTTCACGGGTATCGTCGATGCTTAACGTGGTTTGTGTAACATAAGATAAATTATCTGGATCTTTAACTTTTAAATTGCGTACTTCCTGCACAGTTTGCACTAAAATGATAGGATTATTTACTCTTCCTCTAATTCCCTTAACTTCTGGATGGTTTTCATGCCCAATGAGAATTAATTCTTTACCACTGTTTTCATACCTTTTTGCCTCTTTATGCACTTTGCTGACTAAAGGACATGTTGCATCAATCACTTGAATACCCTTTCTTTTTGCCTTATCTTCTATATTTTTTGATACTCCGTGCGCGCTGAAGATCAGTATTCCTCCATTATCTTCAATTTCCTCGATACTGTTCACAAAAACCACTCCTTGTCTCTTAAAGTCCTCTACTATATATTTATTGTGAACAATTTCGTGTAGCACATAAACTTGGCACTTGTTTTTGTATTTTTCTAAAGTAATAGCTAATATGTCCACAGCTCTTTTTACCCCGGCACAAAAACCTCGCGGCTCAGCTAAGATAATTTCCATTTTTGTCAAATCAAGTAAATATGCAAGCATTACTTAAAAATAAGCTCCGCTCACTGTGTTTTATAGTACCATTATTTACGTTTTATATAATAATTATTTTTCGCATATTCTCTTTAACATTTGATCAACCTACTACTTCAGAAAATTTTAGAAAAGATAATACAGTATATAAACAACCTGATATTTTAGATAGAAATGGAGTGGTAATAGCAACAAATGTGCCCACAACATCACTATATACAGATGCAACCAAAGTAAAGAATCCGGAAAGTATAGCAGCACAACTGTGTTCTATTTTGAATGATCTTGAATACGAGAATTCATATAGAGTACTTACTTCAAAAAAGAAATTTGCTTGGGTAAAGCGGCACTTGACTCCAAAAGAACTGTTAGCAATAAAAAATGCCGGCGTGCCAGGAATAAACTTCTATAACGATGTAAAACGTATATATCCTCACAGTAATTTATTTTCACATGTGCTTGGTTACACTGACATAGATGGCAACGGTATTGCAGGAGTTGAGGCATATATAAGTAAAAACAAACAACATTCTGTTATCCAAGTAGCTGACACTGGGGTCCAGAAAAAAAATACGTGGATTCCAGCATTACGCGCTGGAATAACACCTTACCAGGGTATTCAACTATCCTTAGATACACGAGTGCAAAGCATAGTGCATGAAGAGCTAACTAAAGCTGTAAGCAGATATCAGGCACTCGGCGGAGTAGGAATTGTTTTAAATGTGAGAAATAGTGAAGTCATCTCAATGGTCAGTCTGCCTGATTTTAACCCCAACCTACAGAATAAGGCAGAAGACGTACAAAAGTTTAATCGCGCCAGTCTTGGGGTGTATGAGATGGGGTCGGTATTAAAATTCTTTACAATAGCCGCAGCGCTTGATGCAAACGTTGTAAAAATTGATGATTTATATGACGTGTCAAAGCCAATCACTATTGGGAAATATAAAATTTATGATCTTCATGAATTTAAGATTCCGGAAATCACTGTGCGAGATATATTTGTGAAATCATCCAACATTGGTGCAGCAAAAATTGCAGTTAAATTAGGTATTGAAAAACAAGTAGAATACTTTAAAGCTATGAAGCTATTTTCTCCTTTGAAAATAGAAATACCAGAAAAATCTACACCGATAATCCCGGATAAATGGAGTGAAAACACTTTAATAACAGCATCTTATGGTTATGGCATAGCTGTAACTCCTATACATCTTGCACAAACTGCAGCAGCATTAATCAACAATGGGGTATTTCATAACGCAACCTTGATGTTGAATAAGAGAAGTATAGGAGAGCAAATTATCTCAAGAAGAACTTCCAGGAAAATGAGAAAATTATTACGCGCAGCAGTAACAGATGGCACTGGCAGAAAAGCAAAAATAAAGGCATATTCAATAGGGGGAAAGACTGGATCGGCGGAAAAAGTTGTAGATGGTAAATATAGCAAAGATGCAAACATAGCGTCATTTATAGGAGTGCTAACTATGCTTGACCCAAGGTATATAGTGCTAATTGCTATTGATGAACCTCAAGGGATACACCATACCGGGGGAATAATTGCTGCGCCTATAGTAAAGAACATTATAAATAGAATAGCACCTATACTAAATGTTACACCTGAGATGTAAAATTATGATTGCTTTACTATAACTTCAAATCTATCATTGCCAAAATCCTTATTAATATACCAAGAACCATCATCTTTAGTTACAAATTCAAGACCTTTAAGATTTCTTTTCATTGTCTTTCCATTTTGACCATCGATAGCGATATTAATATCGAATGTAATAACGTCTAGATTTATCATAGCTTCTCTCTCGCTGCACGAATTTAGACTGAACTTGCCTAACATGACATCATTAAAACTCACTTCCCCTGTATAGACATCACACTGACCGTCCACACAACACGTAGTTTCAATATAGAAAAGGTCTGACATATAAAACACCTTGCGTTTATAAAAAAAGAGCTAAATATATATAGCTAGTGCAGCCCTACGCCACGCCGCTAACAAGTAATAGTCGTAAACCTAGAGCACTTTAGCTATATAACCATAATACAGCTAGGAATGTAAAATTCAACAGTTAATTGTGTAAGGAAGTCTAAATTACTACATCTTAGAGGAATGGCTGTTTAGTTTTTTTGTTAATCTTTTTTACCATGCTGTCAATCATATGCTTTATCCCTTGATATACAGAGTATATACTTTCGTCGCTACGCATATAAGCAGAACAGGAAAATACATTATGTTCTTCGTCTTTTATTGATAACCCTGTATCACACTTTATGTGTTCACCACCAAGTTTCTCTATCAACTGTTCTCTGTCATCTCCTATAGTTACCTTAACCTTACTTTCTTCTTTACCTATCTTGCTACTTAAAATTGAAACAATAATGGCTGGAGATATGCATATCGCTCCTATCGGCTTTTTTGTAACAAAAAATTCTGAAACTAATCTTTCAAATTCAGGCATTACTGTCACCATGTCTTTATTCTCAGCTAAGTCAGACAAATTTTTTGCAACCCCGTATCCACCAGGTACAACTAGCATGTCAAAATTTTCAGCTTTGGCTTCTTTTAAGTCATATATTTCGCCTCTTGCGATTCTTGCTGCTTCCACAAGTACATTCCTTTTTTCTTTTGTTGCCTCTTTTGTTTTATGATTCATAACTTGTGTGATATTGATATCATGTGCAAAGCATTTAACATCCACTTCCTGCTGATCAAGCACAAGCAAACTTAAAACCGCTTCTCTTACCTCTGCACCGTCAAGGTGACCACACCCTGATAAAACCACAGCAGCTTTTAATTTTTTTTCACCCATAAAGTACCTTAATTTCATGTAATCTAGATATTTTAATACAAATTCTATATTTGGAAAGAGGTTATTATATTAATTATCTCATATTTATTATAATATAATTAATAATTAGTATATATAATTAGGCATATTTATAATTGATAAGAATTGAATATGGTACAAGGTGGTGCAACAGATACTGGTTATTCAGAGGAGTTGATTGAAAATATAGTAAAATATATTAGCAGAAAAGAAGATTTGTTACAACAATTGGAGAAGCTATTAAAACTAAATGGCCTTCAAAAGGAAGGTGAAATTTTTGACGAATCAGCTATCAAGCATGTGTCTGAATTGCTGATGAAAGATAAAGATCTTTTGGAGAATGCAATAGATATTGTAAAGGAGTATCTTGAGAAAAACAACAATGAATTAAAAATACTTCTTGAACAAGTAAATAAAGTAAAAGGCATGGAGGGAAAGCTTGAAGCTTTAGGTAATCAACTGTTAGTTCAAGGAGTGATAGGTGGAGCAGCAGTGACAACACTAACAGGTGCACTAGCAGGTTTATTAACAATAGGGGGAGTGACTGGTGCATTAATGGGTGGTGGAATAGCATTAGCAGGGTTTGTAGCACTAGTTGCTATAGCTGCTATTGGTTATGCTATATATCAGCATAGAGGTGAGATAAAAGAAGGTGCGATCGAAGCGGGGAAAGCAGTAAAAAGTTTTGTGAAAAATGTAATCGATAAATTACCTACGATTCAAGACAGAAATAAAAATTTTTATAAATTACATCAGGAATTATCTCAACTTGCCTTACAAACTGGTACAGAAGACAACAAAATAAAAAACATTCAGGATAAAGCAAAGGTAATAGAAATGCTTCAAAATGAAGAGCAACAATCGGCTATAAAGAAGTTGGTAGAAGAAGAAGTTATTCAGAATTTTTCAAAAGAAGATATGAAAAAGCTTGTGGAAAAAGGTAATAGTACTCATGAAGAAGATATGAAAGTACTTGATGATCTTATAAATAAATTTCAACCTGCAATTATGGCAATTGGTAGTGACATAAAAGAGGTAGAACAAAAAGTTAATGAAAAAGCTCAGAAAGTGGAGCCAAGTTCTCAAATAGATAGTCCAAGTCCTGAACAAGCGAGTACAGAAGAAAATAAAACCCTCTGATGGCTTGGGAGGGAATGGGAAAATAGAGATCTACTCCTTTCTATCCACTTTTTTGAGCAATCCACCTCCACATCTAACACACATCTCAGTGATTATAATATCCAATTTTTGATCATGTTTTTCTACAGGTAAATCTTTACAATATTGTTTCTCATAGGCTACACCTATAAATATTTTTCCAAGCGGCCGTAATTTTTTTATCATTGTATCATACCAACCACCGCCAAAACCTAATCTATTAAAATGATCATCAAAAGCAACAACAGGAGTAATGATTGTGTCGGGAATTACATCTTCATTTGTTTCATTCCATCCCTCAAATCTTAGCAACTGATTTTTATCAGGAATTGCTACTTTATAACCTAAATAGAGCAAACGACACATCAAAGGGACAACATTTATTTCCCCATCCATTGGAATGTAAGCCGCAATTGTTTTGCCTTTAACGTAACTTAAGTTCTGATTAAAGAGATTAATAAGGGAACTTGCCGCATAACTGGAATAACTTTCATCAATATCTTTTCTTATAGCTCTATATTGCTCTCTTATTTCCTTTTTGTGCTGTTTAATATCTTTGAACATGATCTATCCATTTCGCAGTGAGTTTTTCTTGTAAACTATTTTGCTTTAAGCGCTCACTTAAAAAATTAAAGTCAATAAATTCCATATCCTGGTCTTGATTACTGCAACTATAAACAAAACTCCTTTCTCCTGTTTCCGTATTTATATGTTGCTGAACACACTGAGCGCAGATTTCTTTCATCATACACTGCATAGGAGAATTAACTGACGATATTGCTATGTGACTTGACTTCAGATATGGCTTTAAAATTGTTTTTCTAGCTTCATTCACAGCTTTCATCATTTTATCAGAACCAATAGTGATAATTTTATCTATAGTGTTTAAATTAATACCTAATCTTCCTTGTTGATAAGAGACTATTGCATCAACTATATTACCATGAAAGGATTTATCTTGATCTCTGCTTGTTTCTATCAATCCTTCTTCACATGCCCAAACTACTGCATTTGATGCACGCTCTATCAGTGCTCGTTTAAATACATCACTTAATTTCTTATAGCCAGCAAAGTACAAAACCTTATTATTATTTTCAAGACACGCCTTCCCTATCGAAAATAATACTGCATTTCCAACTCCACCACCAATTAGCATTATATTCTTCACGTGCTATTTTAACTATATTTGTTCAAATTTTTTGAAATTTTATAGAACAAAGTAATTTTCGTACACAAAGACAGAGACAAGGACACTCTCTGACTTCAACTATACCGATAACTGACAGCTGAATTTTTACGCATATCATCTAATAACAAGTTGCTTTGTATCATAATCTTTTGTTGGTATATCTGCTGTTTAATTGCTTCCATATCCGCTGCATTACTCTTGATATCACACAACATCATTAACTTTGCAGTGCCATTTTCTCTTAATTCTACTATTTCATTCACACTTGTTTTACTAAATAAAATCTGTAAATCAGGATTTAAATCTCGCATTTTTATTTCAAACTCTTTTGCGTTTGGCAACTTAAAATCATCTGCTAATTTGTCAAAATTTAAACAATTGACCTTTTGCTCTTTAAAATTATCCAATAAACTTTCTGAACCCTCAACCACAATCTGTTTTAATTTTAAAGTGCTTTCCAGCAGTGCATAATTAAGTTGTACCTTGTCTATGACTTTTATAATAGAGTAACCTTCACTGAAACTGAATGGGCCTGCTATATCGCCGGTTTCTAGTCTTTCTAAAACGCTCTTAAGTTTATCTTTGAGCTGACTTAAATTAACTGTTGCTTTACGCATCTTTATTGGAGATTCCGGGTTATTACTATCACGTAATTTTTTTACTAAATCTTCAGCTATGCCATAAACATCCTTGTCTTTTTGATCAGGAATTATAAACTCTTGGAACGTGATAAGATAATCCGGCTTTTCTGTTTGCCTTTTTACATCATCTACTTCTTTATCGCTTATATTAATAAATGGCACAATTCTTACTTCAATAATTTTGCTCCATAGTAACTGACATTTTATTTGTTTTCTTAAAATACTAAGATCTATATTATGCTTTTTTATGTATTGATCAACTTCATTAGCCTTAAGTTTAAAACTTTGGGTTAAAAATAATATGATAGCGTTATCTAACTCCTCGTTGCTCAATTTTATATTCAGCCTCTGCGCTTCATTGATAATGATAATTTCGTCTATTAGCTCCCTAAGAATTTGAGGTTTTGCTTCTTTTTGATTAACACTTTGAGTGCCAAACAATGAATTTATAAAGTTGATGCGTTTTTCGATATCTAAATTTGAAATTGGCTCACCATTTACATCTGCAACAATTTCAATCTCGGCTGCAAGCAACATAAGTGGCAACACTATCAACAGCAAAATTAGTATTTTATGCATATAAGTAAGGTTAATAACTAATTCTATAATAAATACTGAGTCAACGCTAGCCAACTTTTTAATAGCTATCTAAGCAAAGACGGAAATAAAAACCATTGCAACAAGATCAGGTACATACCTAAACAGGCTAAAAACATGCCAATATAGCGAATTCAGACCGTGCTAAAACAGTATACGGAAGGAGAGGGATTCGAACCCTCGATACGACTTTTCAATCGTATAACGGTTTAGCAAACCGCCGCCTTCAGCCGCTCGGCCACCCTTCCAAATTTAGAACCTAAAGATTATATAATACCAAGACCTCTACCGCCTGTCTAATGCTTTTAATTGCAATATTTACCCATTAAAAACAACAACATTTTTCCGAATAACTGTAATTCCAGGGTAAATCAACGTAGACTAATTTCTGCTTTTTTCAATGATTTTCTTTGCTTCTTCTACACCAACCCATTCTCCAACTGCTACCGTTTTTCCCTTTTCTAGATCTTTATAATGAGAAAAGAAATGAGCAATTTTATCTAATAGGTTTTTAGATAAGTCAGAATAGTCCTTTATATTGTCATAATAGCTATCAACACTGGAAACAGGCACAGCTAATATCTTTTCATCTTCTCCTTTTTCATCTTTAGTGAGTAATGCGCCTATTGGACGCACCGATATTAAAACACTAGATGCTAAGGGAAATTGAGTTAGCACCAAAACATCCACAGGATCACCATCACCTGCGCAGGTATTTGGTATAAACCCATAATTGCAAGGATAAGTCATTGAGGTAGACAAAAATCTGTCAACTTGTAACAACCCAAGCTCTTTATTAAATTCATACTTTACAGGCTCAGCATTTGCACTTATTTCAATTACCACATTCACCGCATTTGGTACCGCTGTTATTTTACTTAAATCCATAAATTACCTTCTTAACTTAAGAATAAGCATTATACAATATGTACTTTTAAGTTGCTACATTTATGTAGTTCTAAGCTTGTTTTGCATGGAGCGATTCTAAATTTTCATTCGTCATTCCATTGACTGTTGAAAGTGGTGGTTTCTGTGATAATTGAAATAAAGCATATACTATTACAATAGTAAGCACCGCACCAACTATCAAGTTAGTAAGGTTGTCTTGTGGCAAAACATTTTTTATTGAGTTGAGCAATTTTTGCTCCATAAGGAAATAATCAGCAACATATAACCCAACAGATAATACAAACATACCCAAAATAAGTTTACAGACTGTGTTTTTATGGTCTTTTTCTTTTTTCTTGCTGACAATGAAATTTGGCCTACATTTATTCTCTCCTTGTGGCACTGAGTAGTATATATTTTTAGGGCTCGTTACTAATTGTTCAAATTCATCACTATTTTGGTTTTTTAACAGTTGCTCTAGGGTGTTTTTTGTATTTATAGGATATATTAATCCATCCATTTTTAATTCTTTCTCTTGTCGATCCACATTCTCATGGTTGATTGTATATTTGATGGTTCCATCTCTACTTGATAACTTGATCATATGTAGTGCTTTAGCTAAGAACATTGTATAATGCGCTATTAACTGATTCTCACATATCTCTAATACTTCTCTTTTTACTGTTTTGTTAGATGACGAAAGTTCTTTATAGTGATCACCCAAAGAAAAGAACAATGCTATATCTTTATCTGCTTTTATATCATGAATGGAATAATAGCTGCTGATAACGCACTTATTTAATGCAAATTCTCTGTTATATTTGTTTAATGTATTTCCTTCACTTAGTAACTTTCTAAGACCAATGAGTACTTTATTTTCAAAATCTTCTTCTGTTTTAAATATTGGTTCTCTCTTTGGATTTGCTAAGATGTTAAGTAAATCTAATTTCCTTCCATCTACTACTTCATTTATATCTTGATTTAGTCCAGACTCTTCAACAACTTTATATATTCGATTAATAACACCCTCAGTACTTAGTTCATTATTTTCACTAAGTATCTTATAAGCTTGAGCATAAATTAAAAACAGCCCTTGTAGACTAAACTTTAAGTTTAAATATTCATCTAATGGCTCCCTCTCTTTTTTAATGAATGCAGACAAACCAAAATGATTTCTGCGGTCCATACTACGATCTAAGTCAGCATGTTGAAAGCCACCTAAAAAAATAAACAAAGTCTCTAATAAATTACCCTTACCAACAATTTTTATTAGTTCTTCAACTTCCTTAACCATTGCTGAAACCTGTAGTATAATAATTACCCTTATAGTATAAAGGATATATGGTAAAATAGCAATAAATATTATTGTACGTTTACACTCTGCATTAAAGCCTTTAGTTAAGAGCATATCCATCCACCGCCAATTACTTGCTCATCTTTATACGCTACACAGGCTTGACCTGGACTGATGCCAAAGTAATCGTTGTTTAAAATGACACAGGCTTTATTTTTTTCGTCAGTTGAATGTATTGTTGCTAAACTTCCCGCATGTGATGATCTCAGCTTCACAGTTACTTCCATACCTTCCTTTGGTTGTTCTAACCAATTTAACTCCTTGATCAATATTTTTTTTTGCATTAATGCGTTGATCGGACCTACTATAACCTCATTATTTTCTGTATTAATTTTTATCACATAAAGAGGTTCATTGTGTGCGATACCCAAGCCCTTTCTTTGCCCCACTGTAAAATTTACTATGCCACTGTGCTCGCCTAGTACTTTTCCATTAACATCCACTATTTTACCTTTCTGTACAGATTGTGGAGCTAATTTAGCTATTGTTTTACTATAGCTTTCGGAAACAAAGCATATATCTTGACTGTCCGGCTTTTCAGAAATTTGTAAGCTGAAATACTTTGCTAATTTTCTTATATCACTTTTATAGAACCCACCTAGTGGAAATCGCAAAAGCTTCAACTGCTCCTTTGTTGTAGCAAATAGAAAATAGCTTTGATCTTTACTTTTATCAATGCTTCTGCACAACTTTACCTCACCATTTTTTTCTAATCTTCTCACGTAATGTCCTGTTACAAGCACATCCGCACCAAGATTTTTTGTAACTTGCAATAGATCACGAAATTTTACCATTTGGTTACATCTCACACATGGTATGGGAGTTTCCCCACGCATATAGGTACTCGCAAAATCCTCTATTACTTCCTTTTTGAATATTTCCTCATAGTTTAAAATATAGTGAGGAAAGCCAACACTTTCAGCCACGCGCTTAGCGTCGTAAATATCCTGTCCAGCACAACATGCACCTTTTCTTGCGTTAGCATTACCGTCGGTGCCATAGAGTTGAAGAGTCACACCTATCACCTGGTACCCAAAGTTATATAGCAGTGCTGCAGCAACGGAGCTATCAACTCCCCCGGACATTGCAACAATAGCCTTGGTTTGGTGCGGAGCTTTATCTTTTAACAAAGGTTCAATTTCAAATTCTTTTAGCATAATCGCCTTAATTTATAAACGCAAATCTTGTGTCATTCCAACATACAACTGTGCAAACGTTTTGATTTGGGGGCAATTTACATAGTAGATGATGTCATGAAAGTAGCTGACACTGGAATCTAGTGTCTATTTATGCAAATTCATTAAAACAGCATATTTATTTGTAATCAAGTTTCCTGGATCCCAGTGTCAGCTACTCGGATGACACCCTTTCCTGCTGGAAGTTGCCTTCAAATTACTTGGTGCGTGACACTGGGATCTCATTTATATTACATAATTCCATCAAAACAATTCGATAAACTACCTTCAAAAACAATTTAATCTTGCTTGAATAAAACATGGCCAAAATAATCCATGTTTTCAAGCACTTTTCCACTACCCAAGGCAACACAACAAAGTGGGTCATCTGCAACACGAACTGGTAATTTTGTTGTTTCACTGATAACTTTGCCCAAGTTACGCAATAATCCACCACCACCGGATAAAATTATTCCTCTATCGACTATATCAGAAGAAAGTTCAGGTGGAGTGCTCTCCAGTGCAGTCCTAATAGCAGAAATTATCTGATGTACAGGCTCTATTAAACTCTCTGCAACTTGATATTCTGATAAAAGCATTTCTTTTGGCATGCCACTCACTAAATCCCTGCCTTTAATTATCATTCCCTCTTTGTTATTTTCACCTGGCAGACTGGCTGAACCTACGTTTTTCTTAATTTTTTCAGCAGTTGTTTCACCGATTAATAACTTATGATTTTCACGAATATAAGATTTTATTGCTTCATCCATAATATCGCCACCTACTCTGGCAGAACGTGAATAAACAATTCCGCCTAAAGAAATAATTGCAACTTCAGTTGTACCGCCTCCTATATCAACGATCATAGAACCCTCAGGTTCAGTAACTGGGAGCCCAGCTCCGATTGCTGCAGCCATTGGTTCTTCAATCAAAAATACTTCATTTGCACCAGCACTTTCTGCTGCATCTTGTATAGCACGCCTTTCAACTGGCGTGGATCCAGATGGAACGCATATGATAATATTAGGTTTATTAACAGTGAATTTTGTGTTTGCACTGCGTATGAAATATTTTAGCATTTCTTCCGCACTTTTAAAATCAGCAATAACTCCATCCTTTAAGGGCCTTATCGCCTCTATTTCTCCAGGCGTTTTTCCAAGCATCATTTTAGCTTTTTTACCAAAAGCATAAGGAACGTAGCTTCCTTTTTCTTTTACTCTTGCTACAACTGAAGGCTCATCAAGCACTATTCCCTGATTTTTCTGATAAACTAAAGTGTTTGCAGTACCAAGGTCTATGGCAATATCGCTAGCAAACAAACCTTTGAAAGTAAAAAGGCTATAAAACTTTCTGGTCAATTCTCGAACAAAATTCATACATAACTCAAGAAAACCATTTATTGAGACAAATTATACTTTTTAGATAGGTAGTAAGTAACACACTCAACGTCTAAACCCTTGCCTGTTACTTTTTTTAGCAGTTCCAGGCCACACTTTGCACTGTATATATTTTGAGATAACCAGCTGATAAGTAAACTAAAATCTCCTTTTATTATAGCACTTAATGATTCGTAATGATTCTTTTTAACGAAAGAGAAAATCTGCACAGCAGCAATTAAAGCAATAATTTTTATAGGAAAGTAGCCCATAACACCGCTTGCCCAATATTCATCTTGAAAATAAGTGTCCAGCTCATTTTTAGCTTTTACTGGAATTTTATAGTGCTTCATACCTTCCAGCCACGCATCGTGCAGATCCTTAACTTCCAGTGTACCATTTATTATATCCTGTTCTAACCTAGTTCTCAACATAATATGAGCTAACAGACTAAATTCATCTGCGTTCTTTAAAGAAGAGGAAAGGTTTATTTCATTGAAAACCAAGTGCAAATTTTCAACACTGCTATTAGTTTTGCCTTTTATAGCAAATTTCTCTTTTATGTGTGGTTGAATGAACTCAATAAATTCTCTGGATGTTCCAATCATCCTTTCCATGAATAACCCTTGAGTTTCATACATAACATGTCTCGTAATTGGGCTACTTATAGAATTTTGCGCTAAACATTTTTGATAAATCGCATAACCACTATGCCGTAAAAGTGAAAATAAACCATAACAAAAATCAGATTCATCATAATCTATAGGGTAGTAATAAGAAGTACGAATCTCATTTAGTGCAATACCCATTTGCTGTAAACATAACGAGCCAAGTTCAATCTGCTTCTGAGTAGCAACTCTTTGTATATTAGTAACCTTATCCTTTTTCTGCTTTTCAATTATTTCATCCACATTTTCGCTAAAAAATTTGCCTACCTTGGGGAATACTTCCCTTATATTCTTTTCTGTGATATCAGAGTCATAGTCAGCAAGCAGTGAGTCGTATTTTGAGCATTTTAATTGCTGCGATTTTATAGAAGCTACTTCGCGAATGAGTGTGATTAAATCAGTAAAACGTTCTTTTAGTTTTTCTAAGTTACTGGTTTCAGAATGAGATAGTTTCCATAAATTTTGGCATTCAACCTTAGCTTTGGATAAAGACTTTACTAAATCAATAGGAACAGCACTGTTGCTTTTATGTATTCTCTCTATTAACTTTAGCTGCTGAGTATTTGCACTTTTTTTGTTACCAAGAGCATCTGCTAATGATTCCTTTATTGCATCATGAGAGATAATTTCATGTCTGATTTCTTCTAGAAGATTCATTTGTTCAACTTTGTCCTCTATATTCAATTGGCTTTGGTTTAGTACTTTTAGCGTATTTTCGATATTCTTTACCCTATATAATACTTCCTCTAAAAACTTATAAGATTTCATAATTTGTTCATTATTTTAGAAAACATCTGTTTAATATCGTAATAGATTAATAATAAAGTTAAAAGTATATTTGCTTAAAGTACAATAAAAAATTGTACTTTTTATTCCTTTATTGGATTTTTCTACTCAGAGTCCAGCATATTATAAGAAAATTAATTGTAAGGGTGTAGAAAAAGTATTTAGTATTTTATTTCTCTTGACTATATTACAATATGGAGAGATTATTAGCTACTGAAATTAAAGTTACGCACTATTTTAAAATTTATGGAGGTTTAGTAATGTGGAGTAGACTGGTTATAATGTGCTGTTTTTGTTTGCTACTTACTGGTGTAAGTTCTTGCCCAAAAAAAGGAGCAAATACAACAAATAAAATGAATTCTGTTGTTAAGCAGATAGGTGATAAAAGAGTTTTCTTTGGTTATGATGAATCTAGTATTACTGAAGTAAGCGCAGATGCATTACTTGACGTAATGGAGGTGTTACAAGATAACCCTGACGCGAAGGTTACTTTAACTGGTCATACTGACAACCGTGGTTCTCATGAATATAATCTTGCGCTAGGCGCTAGAAGGGCAGATGCAGCTAAAAAATTTATGGTTAGTTGTGCACCCTACATAGAAAACAGAATAAAAACTGCTTCTAAGGGTGAAACTGAGCCTTTGGTTAATGTAAAAGATGATTCTAGAAATTCTAAATATGAAAAAGAGCATGCTAAAAATCGTAGAGTGGAATTTTCATTTTCTGGAATAAAGAAATAGTTTCTTGCATTAAAACCTGGATCCCAGTGTCAAGCACTGGGATGACAAAAGAGAGCAATTCCGCTGCTTATTAGCGGGATCTATATATACCACAAATAAGTCGCTGTATGACGTAGAGACTATCTTGCCATCAAGAAACATAATGAAATTAGAGTTATTATTTCAAAATATAGCTAATAGCTTTGCTTTCTATAAACAAATCGCAGTTGCAGTATCAGGTGGTGTAGATAGTATAGTCTTACTGCACTTAATGACTAACTGGGCAAAAAAAAACAAGCTTTCACTTCCTATAGCATTAACAGTAAATCATGGGTTACGTTCAGAGTCTCAAAAAGAAGCTGATTTTGTTATAAGTTATGCAAAAGAACTTGGAGCAAAGGAATCGTTCATATTAAATTGGGAGAAGCAAAATATTAAAGGTAATATTCAATTACAGGCACGAAAAGCACGATATAAGTTACTAGCAGAGTGTTGTAAAAACAATAATGTTAAATGTTTGCTCGTTGCTCATCACAAAGATGATCAAGCAGAAACGTTCTTATTAAGATTGGAGCGAGGTAGTGGCGTAGATGGATTATCATCAATGGATTACAAATCTTTCTTAAATGGTATTTATATATTTAGGCCATTGTTAAATTTTAGTCGTAGTGAAATAGAAAAGTACGCTAAGCTTCACCGGTTAAAATGGATCGAAGATAGAAGCAACTATAACTTAAAATACAGGCGAACTTTATACCGTAGCTTACTTAAAGCAAGTGACAATCAAGAGATTTTAACAGAGCGAATATGCCTCACAGCCCTTCATATGAAAAGAGCTGCAAAAGCGTTGATGCACTACACACGCCTTGCATTTAATGACTGTGTTAATGTTCATGATCTTGGTTATATTGAAATTAAACTAAGTGAATTTTATCAATTGCCAGAGGAAACAGCCTTGAGGCTTCTTCTTTACTCTATAATGGCAATTGCCAGTAAACATTATAAACCAAGGTACAATAGCCTTATTGCGATATTTAATAAAATATTGCAAAAGGATAGTAATGTTAACTGTACACTTTCTGGGTGCAAAATAAGAAAATATGGAGAAAATATCTTAATAATTAGAGAATCGTCAAAGATACAAGAAATTACCGTAAACCTACCTTTAAATGAACCTACTCAATGGGATAACAGATTTAGCTGCACAATACTCGGAAATCAAGAGTGTTCAGTTATCATCGCTCCATTAAAAAAAACACAAAAAGTTCCTGAATTTCTGAAGGATTACAACTGCTGCCCTGAAGTCTTTTATTCTTTGCCTACAGTACAAAAAGATGGAAAGGTGCTTGCTTATCCTAGTACATGTCAAAGTAATCAGAAAATCGATAATAATGGAGTTAAGTGTATTATTACTAACATATTATACGAAAATCTGATAAGCTCAATTCTTTCAGGTGAAAATTAAATGACTCGGTAGAAATTCCTTAAAATTGCTCTCTTATGTCTGGCAATTGCTGCTACCATTTTTGCAATTTATATGCTGTTTTTTCAAGGTGAAGGTCTAACTACTATATCTTTTTCAGAATTTTCAGACAGATTAGAAAGTAACGATATAAAAAGTGTTGTTATAGATATAAGTGAAAATAGTATTGTAGGTAAGATTAAGGATGGATCAAGTTTTAAGTTAGTCAGTATTATATCTAATGATCTCATAAAAATTTTACGCGACAAAAGGGTTCACATCCTCTTTTCAACAGAAGCCATAAATGAAGATGTCATTTTAGGTAGCATTTCCATTATAATATTTCTAGGTGTGCTGGTATTTGGCTGGGTGATATACAAAAAAAATTTTAGCATTAGCTTAGACGATAAATTAATTACAGAAGAAGAGAAATTAAAATTTAGTGATGTTGCAATCTCCGATAAGGTGAAGAAATCATTAGAAATGATTTGCAATTTCATAAAAAATAGAAAAAATTTAAACAATTCAATTGTGATATACCAACAGGCTACATTTTATACGGTCCCCCCGGAAATGGTAAAACCCTCCTTGTTCGTGCAATTGCAGGCGAAGTTAATATTCCGTGTTATAGTGTTTCAGCGTCTGAGTTTTCTAAATCATTAATGGGTGCTGGTCCAGCTTACATTCGTGATCTTTTCGAAAAATTAAGAAAAAATTTTCCTTGCATACTCTTTATAGATGAAATAGATGCCGTTAGTAGACGAAATAATTCAGAAACTTCTGCTAGTAATAATGAAGAGAGGCGGATGATCACTCAGTTATTGAGTGAACTGGATGGGATAAAATCTAGAAAAGATGTAATAGTAATTGGTGCAACAAATCATTTGCCTCTTATAGATGAAGCACTCTTGAGACCTGGGCGCCTAGGTGAGTGCATTCGTATTTCTCTACCTGGAGAAAAGGAGCATAAGAAAATATTGAATATCAATTTAAAGAATATACAAATAGCACCAGACGTAAATCTGGAAGAAATTGTAAGCCGCACTTCTGATTATTCAGGAGCTTATTTATCTAATTTGGCAAAAAAAGTAAAATATAATGCTATAAACAGAAACCATGAAGGCGCTATTCCTACTATTACTATGGATGATTTTTATCGTGAATTCAAAAGAATAAATAGTGCAAGAGTAGAACATGTAGCTTGCCAGTGTAATATGAAGGATAGTTTCCAGCAACGTACATAAAGTCATCTTATTAACAAATTACTTTGTCCAACAAGGTTTTCCTACATATTAGACCTTGCAACTATTTTCCCATAAAAGAAAGCACATGGAGCAGTAGCTACCTGCTTTTTCAAGTTTACAACTGCTGCCCTGAAGTTTTCTATTCTTTGCCTACGGTACAAAAAGATGGAAAGGTGCTTGCTTATCCTGATGTAAATTATAACGAAAAAAATACCAATGACGATAAGGTTCAATGCATTATTAATAGCACGATAAAACAAAATTTGGTAAGCTTGATTAGTACTTAGTTAGAAGTAGAAATGAAAAAATTTTTAGAAGGCTTATTGATCTGGTTAGTAATTATTGTTCTTATTTCAGTTGCTTATATTCAGTTCAGCGGAAATGTAGGTAGAAGTAAAACAACCATACCTTTTTCGGAATTTTTAACTAGAGTAGAAGACAATGATGTAGAAAATATTGTCATAAAAAACCAGAGCATTGAGGGCAAGTTTAGGGATGGTTCAAGTTTCAACTCAAGCGGTGTTATATATAGCGACCTAATAAAAAATTTACATGATAGAAAAGTGAGATTCTCCTTTTCAACTGGAGATTCTGCCATGAGCGTAATTGGTGGATTACTTATCTCATGGGTCCCAACATTTATCTTTATTGGCTTTTTGCTATTCTTTCTTAAACAAACACAAGCGGGGGGCAACAGAACTATAAGCTTTGGCAAGTCAAGGGCTAGACTCATGACTAGTGGGAAAAAAGTAACATTTGATGATGTTGCCGGAATTGATGAAGCAAAAGAAGAGCTAGTAGAAATCGTTGATTTCCTTAAACAAAGGCAAAAATTTCAAATATTAGGTGGAAAAATACCAAAAGGGTGCCTTTTAATTGGCTCTCCTGGAACTGGTAAAACTTTACTTGCTCGTGCAATTGCAGGAGAAGCTAATGTGCCATTCTTTAGCATTTCTGGATCTGATTTTGTTGAGATGTTTGTTGGTGTTGGTGCGAGCCGTGTTCGTGATATGTTTGATCAAGGCAAGAAAAATGCTCCTTGTATAATTTTTATAGATGAGATAGATGCGGTGGGTAGACATCGTGGCATTGGTCTTGGTGGTGGTAATGACGAAAGAGAACAAACATTAAATCAGTTATTAGTTGAGATGGATGGCTTTGAGTCTAATGAGGGCGTAATAATAATTGCTGCGACTAACCGCCCGGATGTCTTAGATCCAGCACTGCTTAGGCCTGGTCGTTTTGACCGGCAGATTACTATTTCTTTACCCGATATAAATGGGCGCGAGAAAATATTAAATACGCATATAAAGAAAATATCAATGGCCCCTGATGTAAATGTGAAAACAGTTGCAAGAGGAACACCTGGTTTTTCAGGGGCTGATTTAGCAAATTTAGTGAACGAATCTGCGCTTATTGCTGCAAGAAGAAACAAGAAGATTGTTACCATGGATGATTTCGAATATGCACGTGATAAAGTGATGATGGGTGTGGAAAGGCGATCTCTCATTATGACAGAAGAGGAAAAGAGACTGACTGCATACCATGAAGCTGGCCATGCGATGATTGCTGTTAATATGCCTGCTTCTGATCCTATACACAAAGCAACAATTATTCCACGCGGTAGGGCACTCGGTTTAGTTATGAGACTACCAGAAACAGATAGAGTGTCCCTCACAAGAGAAAAGATACTAGCAGATATAACTGTTGCAATGGGTGGACGTGTGGCAGAAGAGCTAATTTTTGGCTATGATAAAGTCACAAGCGGCGCATTTTCAGATATAAAACTAGCATCAGATTTATCACGTTCTATGGTAACAAAATGGGGAATGAGCGACAAAATAGGTCCGATCTGTCACAATCGCGAACAAACTATGCATGGTTCTGAGATAATTTCTGAAGATACGTTAAAACTTATAGATGAAGAAGTGAAGAAAGTTGTGTCTTCTTGCTATGAAAAAGCGAAAGACATTTTGACCAAGCATAAGAAAGGCTTAGATCTCATTGCCGAAAATCTACTGGAGTTTGAAACTTTAACAGGAGATGAAATAAAGGACATATTAAGCGGAAAAAAAATTGTTAGAGAGGAAAATGAGAAGAATGAGAAAATAAAAAAATCCTCTCTCTATTAGATCTGACCCTAGCTTAAAATGCTAATCAGCTAACGCTGCAATAAAACATTCAGAATTGTAACTGTCAATATAAATTGTATTAGAATATTCATAATGTTGCATTTTCATCACGATAATGCTATCATTCAGTTAGTATTACTGTTTAATGAGGTATGAGTAATGGTTGACGTAGCTTCTATTGGTGTAAATGCAGTCATTGATCATAAGTATAAAAAAAGAGCGCAATTAACTTTATTAGGGCTATTTCTTGTTGTATCAGCAGCAACTGCTGTCTGGTTTATCTTTCCTGTATCACAAAATGTACTAGTGCCATTTTTGCTCCCAGCCGTATTCTTGTTCTTTACTCTATCTATGGGTTATTACATGTTCATATTTAGTTGTGAAGAAAAATCTTTGGTAAAGAATGTTCTTGGTATGGTTGAACCAGCTGAATCAGTAAAGAGAGTGCATTGCCAAGAAAATATTAAATCCTTATTAGCAGAAGTGAGAAGTACTACGAGAGATAGGTTTTGCAACGCGCTTGTTAATCTTTGTTTTGAAGATCGTAGTAAAGCACACAAACTTGCATTATATGTGAAAGAAATTGACGATATTGTGTCTTCAATAAAAAATAAAGACCTCTTAGACCATTTTGATCAATTTTTTACTATTACTGAAGTAAGTAATTAAAAAAATAGAAGTGAATTAATGAACCTCACAAGGGCATATAAGATAATAAGTGAAGAAGATCCAGACAAAATACAGGATTTTTTAGCTACTCAAACAAAAAGTTATTCATGTGAAATAATGTTACCTAAAATTAATAATTTTCTATCACAAGTTAAAGGTTCGGTTTAAATTAGTAGAGGTTAAATAAATATAGTTAAGTCTTTGCAATAGTGATTTTATCAATAATCTTAGTGTGTACTTGATTATCATTTTTTGTTTCAATTTCAGTGATGACATGGCACCTACCGGGCTCTTTTATGGCGATTTCTTTAAACCCTTTTCCAACTTTATTATAAAAATTAACATCCATTTCTTCATATTTATTCTTGTCTTTCGCTCTACTTAACCCAACTTTAACATCAATATCTAGAATAAATGTAATATCTGGATATCTAACTCCAGCCAACCTGTGCAAATCTTCTATTAGTTTTAAATCAACTCCAAACCCATATCCTTGGTATGCAATGGTTGAATCAATAAACCGATCACAAATCACTATTTTCCCTTCTGCAAGAGCTGGTAATATTAATTTTTTCATATGTTCGTGCCTCATCGAGATAAGTAGCAAGAGTTCAGAAATAGGATCAATATTATTTGTTAACAACACTCCTCTTATCTTTTCTGCAAAATCAGTGCCACCTGGTTCTCGAGTCGACACTACATTATTTTCGCCGTGAATTTGCTTAAAATGATTTGTAAGTAGCTTAGATTGTGTTGTTTTACCAGAGCCGTCTATTCCTTCGAAAGTTATGAACATAAGTTTTATAATACTAAAAAAGAATATGCAAACAGTATACATAGAAACCGTTTGACATTTAAATAATAAGACCGTAAATTACATAACGGTATAATAATAGTCTATGGTTGCTCTGAATACTCCTAAAGTCGATTTTAGTTTTACTGCAAAAGATTTTAATCTTTTGGGAGTAGATAATAAATACTATACATTAAGTGACTGTTGTGGAAAAAACGGTCTTATTGTAATGTTTATATGCAATCACTGTCCTTACGTTCAGTCAATTATTAGCAATCTGGTAAGCGATGTTGATCAATTGAAAAAAGATTATCAGGTAAACACCGTTGCAATAATGTCAAATGATGTAAATGAATATCCAGAAGATTCCTTTGAAAATATGATTAATTTTGCCAAGGAAAATAAGTTTACATTTCCATATTTAATTGATAGTACACAGAAAATAGCTAAAGAATACGGGGCTGTTTGCACTCCTGACTTTTTTGGCTTTAATTCCAATTTAAACCTTTGCTATCGTGGACGTTTTAATGACACAAAAAAAGAAAAGGTTCAAAGCTATGAAGTAGGAAGTAGTGACTTATTTCAAGCTATGAAATTTATTGCAGAAACTGGTAATTCTCCAATTGACCAAAAATCAAGTATTGGCTGCTCAATTAAATGGTCTAATTCTACAGGTTAAATATCATGCACAGTGGCTCTCAGCATTTGTTTGATATTATAATTTTACTTTCTGCTGCTGTGTTTATAGTCATAGCGTTCTGGAAAATGAATATTAGTCCAGTGCTCGGTTACTTCGTTGCAGGTGCAGTTATTGGTTCTCATGGATTTAATCTGATACACTCAGCTGAAGCAATGGATAATCTTGCAGAATTTGGTGTAGTTTTCCTATTATTCATTATAGGCCTTGAATTGACATTTGAACGCCTGATCGCTATGCGTATTCATGTATTTGGGTTCGGTTCTCTTCAAGTTATAGTTACCATGGTAGCAATATGGTGCATCGCTCTTGCTTTCGGTGTGAATACTAATATAGCAACAGTTATTGGTGGTGGGCTTGCGCTATCCTCAACAGCAATAGTGTTGCAGGTTCTGCAAGAAAAAGGTTCTCAAGCAAGTCAGGTTGGTAGGTTGTCAATAGCAGTACTATTAATGCAAGATTTTGCAGTGGTACCATTAATAGTATTGGTACCTTTACTTGCTGGCAATTCTGAGCACAGCCTGATAAGCTCATTGGCAGGTTCATTGGTGCAAGCAGCTATTGCATTAGTGCTAATATTTATAACTGGTAGATTATTGCTTAGACCTTTATTTTCGGTTATTGCTAAAATGGAAAGTAATGAGGTCTTTATATCAACAACGCTTTTAATAGTATTAGGAGCAGCATTTATTACTGAGCAATTCCATTTATCGTTGGCATTAGGTGCATTTGTCGCTGGATTGTTAGTTGCAGAAACAGAATACAGACACTCAGTAGAACACGCAGTATTGCCATTTAAAGATTTGTTTCTTGGCTTATTTTTCATGACTGTTGGTATGTCTATCAATACCGAACTTTTACTCAATAAGTTACCACTAATTACTTTATTATCGATTATCCTTATCGTTTTAAAAACATCTATCATATATATATTGTGTAGATTTTTTGGGTTTAAGAGTGCACCTGCTATACAAGCTGGGTTACTGCTTTCACAAGGCGGTGAATTTGCGTTTATTTTATTTCGCTTAGCAGATGAGCTAAATGTGCTACCAAGTGAAATCGCTCAAGTACTTATGATGGTAACTACAGTAACCATGGCTTTCACTCCTCTTTTATCGGGGCTTGGAGATTGGATAGCAAACTCATTTAGCACTGAGAAAACAATATTAGATGATGAAGCTGTTGAAACAGATACACAAGATCTTTATAACCATGTAATAGTTGCTGGATTTGGTAGAGTGGGATACATGGTAACAAAAATGCTTACTGCAGAGCATTTTTGTTACGTTGTTGTAGATATTCAATCAAAAATAGTCAAAGAAGGAAAAAGTGATAGTTTTCCTATATATCTTGGAGATGTTACAAGATGTGAAATTTTAAAATCAGTAGGAATAGAAAGAGCTCAAGCTCTCGTTATTTCAATAAAGAATGAAGTTACTATAAAAAAAGTTGTTTCCTTAGTTGCTGCAAATTTTCCGCATGTAAATATTGTAATACGCTTACCAGATCTGAGTAATGTGGAGGTTTATAGAGATCTAGGAGCTAGTAAAATTATTCCTGAAACATCTGAGATAGGATTGCAGCTAGGTGGAGCTGCACTGAGCCTCAGTGGTATTAGCGAAAGTGGAGTTACGTCTTTAAAAAGTAGATTTAGAAAAGGCAATTACAGTATGTTAAAAGACCTTGGTAGTGATAAAGATGAATGACTACTTCTCTAATTTTATGTACAGAAAGCTTCAAGCTTTATTGAGGTTTTGCCTATAGTAAATTACGCACATAATCAACCAAGTTAAGGAAAGTGCAAACCAAGTGATTGCATATTCCAAATGCTTCATTGGCCGTATAGCTAATTTGCTGCCAAAATTGTTCGGCCACAATATACACTTCTCTAGCTTAATACCTAACTCATTGGAAATTTCTTCTGTACTCAGGGTAAACCATGTATTCGAAGCAGTATCGTTCTTGATAAACCAATTTTTGCTTTTATTGCTATCGCAATATAAAGTTCCATCTGCAACTACTTTTTCAATTTTTACTTTTTCCTCTTTTTTTTCTTTAACTATTCCTTTGTTCACTAACATATAATGTCCAGTAGCAATCAGCATAGGAGATAATACATAATAGCCGTGTTGCCCTGCAAAAACATATAGTTCTATGCCACTTAGAATCCCACCAATCTTGACATGCCTATAGTTAAATTTTTCAAGGTCGTTATTGGGCAACAGATGAACAACAGGAAGATTCATATTTTTGATAATATTATTCTTCCAGTTCAATCTGAATACTTGCCATAATCCTAATAAAAAAAGGAGCAAACAAGGTACAATTAAAATAAATACTATCTTTTTTAACACTCTATATTTGTGTTCTTAAATAGTTTTCAACACCCATTAGTTCAATAAGATCGATCTGCTTCTCAATCCAATGGAAGTGCTCTTCTTCATTTTTTAACATCTCTTCTAATAACATTACACTAACAAAATCTTTTTCTTTCTCAGCGATAGAAAACGTTTCTTTGATATCCTTAATACCTTTTCCCTCTAATTTCAAATTAGCTTCTAAGATTTTTTGTATTGTATCTTTTGTAAACTTTCCATCATACTTTGAGATTCCATTTGTATCTTGAAAATTTGGGACTCCTTTAAATAACAAAATTCTTTCTGCCAACTTGTTCGCATGTTCAAGTTCTTCGTTAAGCTCATTTTTTACCTTTTCTGCAAGTCTATTAATTCCATTGTTTTTGAGAACCGCAAAATGCAAAAGATACTGGCGTACAGAAGTCAGCTCATTGGTCAATAATTTGTTCAAATGTTTTACTATCTCTTCATTCATAATCTTCCCTGAGTTCAATTTATCAGCATAATTTATATGATAACGATAGTTATAGCAACTCATTTAATAGTTCCTTTGATAACAACCGTATTAAATAGCATGTCGTGGTATGTCTGTTTTTTCTTAGAGAAGCAAGCAACTAGATACCAATAGAGGGTGAGCAGCATTATAATTACTTTCAATGCACTCAAGACATTCACTAATACCTCCTGATCTTGCAAAAATTCAGTAAGGACAACTACTACACTGTTTAACAAAGGAAGAAAAAACTGGGAAGTGCTTCTGTCAAACGCTAAATTCAAGTCTATTTTAGAATTATCTAAATTGATAGTACATATATTCATTAACTGTTGACCTGGAGTTGCTTGGGCCTTTGAAGATATAAAATATGTGAAGTAACTACAATTTACACACATGTATGATAGATGTAAGATCAACGGAGAATCCTCTAATAGCAGTATAATTAATAAAGTTGGAATTAATAAAATTGCTACATCTATTAAATATGCGCAAAAGCGCCTTTGTATACTGGCAATCTCTGTAACAGCGGTCATTACCTATCTTCTAAATACTTTATTATAAAATCTGTAAGTTTATCAAAATGTTGAAAACATGACAAATCTTCATAACCGCTTATTGATTGACCGTATATAATAGGTAAACAATTGGCATTTTGTGCACACAGAACATCTGTGATGCTATCACCAACGAAAAACACATTTTCTCTATTTATAGGTAACGTACTCTCTTCTAGTGCAAATAGCAGTGGGGTTGCAGATGGTTTATCTTCTGCAGTATCACATGACCCAACTACTCTTTCAAAGTAAGAATCTAGTTTAAAATAGGCAACTTCTTTACGTAAATTAGTATTTTTCTTATTACTTACTATTGCTAGATAAATATTGTGGCTTTTCAGTGTCTGCAACATTTTCTCTACTCCTTGATTCAGAGCAATGTTTTGCAATAGTGCATCATCTAAATATTGTTGATATATCTGATTTGCTTTTTTCCACTGATCACCAAATAAATTGACCATATAGCTCTTTCTCGACTCATGGGAATTTCTATCGGCAGCTTTATTACTATACCCCATTGAGTTTATGGTATGCTTAATAGCATTAAAAATGTTATCTTGAGTGTCAACTAAGGTATTATCCCAATCGAATACTACTGCTAATTGACTATCCTTCATCTCTTATATTGTTATACATTTCAACTTAATAAGTAAATAGCATTTTAATAAAAAAAATATAAATAGAACGCTCTTGATAAACACTCTTTACCACAAGTTATGTTAACTGTTTTTTATATAATTAGCTAATATACTGGTTATATGATATGTTTTAATAGGTAACAGGTATGGCGCAGACATCTAAAGAAAGTGTTGAAAAAAAGTTTAAAGATGTTTTTGAACGTTCTCCAGGTGCTTTTCCAGAAGGCACCTCATTAGAAGAGAAGGTTAATTATATTGCAAAAGGAACCAAGGCTCTAAAAGCTGTAAAAAGTAAGGAGCTTGAGAACAAAATGGAAAATATTGCAAAGTTAGACAAAGAACTTGAAAAACGACAAAGACAGAACGACGAAGAAATAGATAAACTTAGACGATCAACACAAGAGTTAAGGAAAGAGTTTGGTACAAGTAAAAGAAGTAGATCAGGTGCAATACTGCAAGAAGCTAGGCAAGATACGCAACTATCAAGGATTGAAGGGTTGCGTGATAATAAAGAATTTCAAGAAGTGACTAACACTCCAAGAAAAACTACAACAACAGTTAAAGACCTTGAACATAATACACAAAAAAAGACTACTGAAGCTTCTGTGCAAACAGATACACAGCCATCAAAGCACGATTCACAAATCGTTAGTCCCTCAGTGAGCAAGAGTTCTATAAAAGAGAAGCTCAACACTGAGCCGGACAAAAAAGATAACACACCTCAACCACAAGAAAATCAAAAAGAAGAAGGGTTTTTGAGTCTTCTGAAGCGCTTTGTTAAGAAAATATTAGAAAAACTTTTAGGTTAGGATGAAAAGAGTGTGGAAAATGCTCGTGGCATAAAAGAAGATGCTCAAAGATATACGTCAAATAACGAAGAGCAACAAAAGAGTAAGCACTTTGATAAAATTTTAAATCAGGACCAAAGTATAAGCAAGGGCTTAGAGCAAGCAACACAACTTGAAAACCCAACGATAACACCTGTTAATACTCCTGAAGTAAATACAGGTCGTGAAAGGTGATCCGCTTTCAAGCTTCATTATACCGCCACGAACCATCATACCGCCGCGGTATCTCTAGATCCCGCTAACAAAGCGGGATGACGATTGTCAGGGTGTCATCCCAGCGCCTCTATGATGTCATCCCAGTGCCCAGACTACTTGGATCCAGAAAACTTAACTTTAAATAAGTGGCTGCATAATAAAGACTAGATTCCAGCGTCACGCGCTGGAATGAAACCATTTTCGGTCTCTTAAATTGCTTTAGCTACAAACATTAAGAAATTTACCAAATGAAAAAAAAAAGGCAAAAGAAGCCCCGTGGTTGGCTAGTTACTTACATTATACTTTCAAGTATGGCGTTTTTTTATTCTAAACACTTAATAACCGCGATTCAGCTGCTTTTAAGCCGCAACTAATCTAAATTACAAACGTTAAGAAATTTACTGAGCGGAAAAAAAGGCAAAGAAACCCCAGGATAGCTAGTATTCAAATTCTCCCTTGTCTATTTGACGTCTTTTACTGTCTTAAACGCTTTATAAGTGCGTTTCGGCTTGTATAGGTAGAAACCTAAAGTTTTTATAAAGACATGAGGTGCACATAGTGCAAAAAATTAAGCATGATTTACGCCAAATACATTAAGTTTTTTTGTCATTAATCCACTGCAGAGATTGCGAAGATAAATAAATAGCTTCAGCTTCATGATAAGGGGGCTGGCAGAGTTTGTAAAGGAATTTTTATGCAAGAGATCCCATAAATTGGGTGTCATAATATGGCGGCTACATTAATTTTGGCGTGCGTGACCTTGAAAGATTGCAGTGCAATACTTAGATTATTAGGGTAGTAGGCAAATAATGGAGCTCAAAATGCATAACGTACAAGAAACTGAAAATTTAAAATTTGACGCTGAAGTAGGGAAAGTACTGAATATAGTGATTCATTCACTTTATACTAATAAGAACATTTTTCTGCGTGAGTTAATATCAAATGCATCGGATGCATGTGATAAATTGCGCTATGAATCTCAATCTAATTCAAATTTGCTAGATTCAAGTGATGAGTTAAAAATCACTATTAGCTCCAATAAAGATAAGAACGAGCTATATATCACTGATAATGGCATCGGAATGAACAGACAAGATTTAATAGATAACCTTGGTACAATTGCAAGCTCTGGTACGCAAAAGTTCTTAGATGCGATTAAAAATAGCAAGGATTCAAGCCAAGCTGTGGAGCTGATTGGGAAGTTTGGTGTTGGTTTTTACTCAAGCTTTATGGTTGCATCAGAAGTAATAGTAGAATCAAGAAAAGCTGGAGAGGAGGAGTCTTGGGTCTGGAAATCCAAGGGAGATGGAGAGTATTCGATAAGTAAACTAGATAATCAAATTTCTCGTGGAACTAAAATTACACTCATTATGCGTCCTGAAGAGAATGAGTTTTTAGATAAATTTCGTGTTGAAAACATTGTCACTACTTACTCTGATCACATAAATTTTCCTGTTGAATTCATAAATGAAGAAGGAAAAAGTGAAAAGTTAAACAGTAAGGCTGCAATTTGGACTAAGCCAAAAAATGATGTTACTCAAGAGGAACACAATGATTTTTTCCGCAGTGTTGCTCACGTTGGCGGGGAGCCTTGGATGATATTGCATAATAAAAATGAAGGTACAATAGAATATACAAATTTGCTTTATGTTCCCTCTATTAAACCTTTTGATTTATTTCATCCAAATAGACGTTGCTCTGTTAAGTTATATGTAAATAAAGTATTTATCACTGAAGATAACGTACAGATCATACCGCAGTATTTACGTTTCTTGAAAGGTATTGTTGATTCACCGGACTTGCCTCTTAATATCAGCAGAGAAACGCTGCAGAATAATCGTGTTGTCGGGCAAATCAGAAAATCCTTAACTAAACGCGCGATATCAGAGCTTGGTAAAAAGGCAAAAGAGAATTTAGAGGAATATACAAAATTCTGGACCAATTTTGGTGCAGTATTAAAAGAGGGTCTTTGTGAAGCTATGCCAACTGATGAGAGAGAAGCGCTACTCTCAATTTGCAGATTTCATAGTACTGGTGATGAGAAATTAGTTAGCATTGATGACTACATAAGCAGAATGAAGCCTGAGCAGGAACATATCTATTATCTCACCGGAAATAGCCTCGATTCAGTGAAAAACAGTCCGCAACTTGAAGGATTCGTCAGTAAAGGACTAGAAGTGCTCCTATTTGTTGATCCAGTTGATGATTTCTGGACCAGTGTAATTCATGAATATAAAGATCAAAAATTCAAGTCTGTGACTTGCGCTGATGTTGATCTGGAAAAATTCTCTTCAGAAGAAGATAAAAAAGATGAAGAAAATAAGCAAGATGAAGAAAAGACTGAAGAAAATACGGACTCTATACTGCAATATTTCACCAAGGTTCTTGGCAATTCAGTGAAAAGCGTGAAAATCTCAAAAAAACTGACTGACAGCCCTGTATGTCTAGCAGTTGATGAAGGTGCTATGGATCTTCGCATGGAGCGTTTTTTGCGTGAACAAAAGCAGCTAAATTACCGCACGCCAAAGGTACTGGAAATTAACACTAATCATCCTATAATAAAAAGCATAATGAAATCTCATGCTGAAAATGGTGAAAACCCAACATTGGAAGACATGATTCATTTATTATTTTATCAAGCTTGCATCGTGGAAGGTGAAGAGATGGATGATGTAAGTCTGTTTGCTAAGAGAGTTAATAATTTGCTTGGCAAAATTGTTGTCTAATACTATACTAGATTAGTTATTTATATGAGGTAATATATAATTAATTTACTTAGAAAACCTATTCCACAAACAGCAGGTGTTACAGGAAAAGGTAAAAGCAGGAATAATTCTAGGAATCTAACTAAAATTGCAGGATTTAACCAAAAGAAGTTATTAGAGATGATCAACTTCGCTATGGTAGGCTATTATGTTAGTGATTGTGGTTGTAAAAACAATGAGTTTGTTAAGCTAAAGAAAGGAGGATATAAAACTCCTGCTCAACTTGGGAAAGAGGGTTACAAAGTTGTTCAATTTCATGGCATTATTTCTGACCAAGAAGTTCGACATACTGGTTATGTTTTCATAAGGGGTAAGGAAGTAACTATAGCATACCGCGGTACTTGTAATTCTTATGACTTCAAGAGAGATGTTGAAATACCTTTAATTCGTCAATATGAACTTCTGCCCAAAGGTGGTAAAATTCACTTAGGCTTCTACTCCGTATTTGAAAATTCCTGGGAGAGCCTTTACGGGATATTAAAAGGATATGCTAACGATCAAGGATTAGAAATCAGAGATTTAAAAATTAATCTTACAGGTCACAGCATGGGAGGTGCTGTCGCTAACATAGCTGCTCTATGTTTAAGTGTAACAGAGGATGCAAAAGATTTACATATTGCAACTTTTGGTGCACCAAGGGTTTTTAACCGTAATGCTGCTAAAGTCTGTAACGAGCTCTTTGGAAGAAAGACTATTAGAGTAGTTAATCGATCAGATTCCATACCTTCATTACCACCTAATTTTATGGGCTATAAACATGTAGGCAAACAATTAAAAATAGGAAGACATTCCGTGCCGGCGCTACATGACCACAAATTGGAAGTTTATCATGATCTTATTTTAAAAATAAAGCCAAAAAATTTTAAGTCGGATAATAATACATCTGCAACATGCTACATCCTTTCCCGGACTGCTAGGGAAGTGTATGATGTACTAACTGTACCCAGTTGTCTTATTCCAAGCACCCATTCAAGTAGCGATAAACAATATTTTGAACGAGTGAAAGATCAACATAAGAATGCTTCATTCTCTGAAATAATTAATAGATATTCTGAGCTCAGCAATAGAAATGATAAATTTCTTGACGAAGATAGAAGAAATGGTATTATGGGTGACATAAGGGCTTCAATAAAGAAGCCCAGAGGCAATTATAATAAGGAGGGTGTAATGAGCAAATTTAAAGAACAAAGTGAAAAGTCAGTCAGTTTGGGAGGAGGACTTCCTAATATTGACAATTTGACTAATTCTAAAGGAGGATCGACGATCAATTTGAGGGAACAAAACAAAAGGGATGAGACTAGTTTGGTAGAATCGTTTGAAAACTGGTCCAATTCGGGGGAAATTTTTGATATTGGCAGTCCGAATAATCTTGAAGAAGGTGAAAAGACTGTGGTTGAACGTGTAGAATATTTTAACAAGTATTTGAGCAATCCTCAACCTAGTAAGCACACCCGTCTAGGAGTACCTACTATGGGTGTCAATCAGGTCCATTTAAAACAAAGTAAAAAGAAGTCAGTCAGTTTGGCAGAAGGACTTCCCGATGTTAATATTTTGACCAATTCGGGAATAGAAACTCCTGATGCTGACAAGTCGACCAACTCTAAAGAGGAGAGACAAAGTAAAAAGGGGTCGGTTCGGAAAAGACTTTCTAATCTTTTCCGTCCTAAAAAAAAGACACAAAGTAATGAAAGGTCGACCAGTTTGAGAGAACTTTTTACTCTTCGAGAAACGATAAATGAGGCCGAGGCAGAAATTAATGGTTTGCAGGGCGAGGAAAAGAATCAACAAGAAAGCAAACTTAAAGAAACTAAGGAATTGTTTCCGTTTTCTGGGATTCAAACTAACCAAGGAAAGGCCATAGAAGAAATTCTTTGTAATGTTCTTGAGAGTGTTGATCTTGAGACAGTAAAACTTATAGTGGGACAGAAAGAAATTTATATGACTGCATCTGCTGAATTTGCTTTACGGGAAGCATTAAGCAAAGCCAAGACAAAAGTTGCTAGTTTAGAGGGCGAGGAGAAAAGTAAACAAGGAGGCAAACTCAGAGAGATTGTGAAACTTCTTAGTGAATGGCTTTATGTAATTCAAAATGATCATGCACCATCAGTAAATGGTTTAGACAGAGCTGAGCTAGAGAAAGCTGAATCCGAAAAAATTGTAGCAGCATCAACTGAACTAGAGAAAGTTGAGTCAGAAGCTAAATTCGAAAAACTTGCATCAGTACAAGATCTGTATCTTGATCATGTACAATCAGTAAATAATAACATTAGTGAGGAAGATGTTAACTCTACTACAAGTGATCAAATAATACCTTTTGGTAGTGATGAGCTAGATTCTTCAAGTAAAGATGTTAATGATACTACAGGTACTCTTGCTAATCAGTCTACTGAATACATAACACTACAAACAAGTGATACGCCAGATTCCTCAAGTGATGAGGAGGATAATCACCAGCTTGAAAGTGAAGATAATCCACAACCAGAAGCTTTAGCTAACGATACAAACACCTTGGATGATAATGCTAGTCTCTCAAGCAGTGATGAGCATAGTAGCACCTCTTCAAATGCTGGCGATGTGTCTACAACTGAAGATATTACTGACAATGAAGAGCCTGTGGTAACTACAACAGATAGTAAAGAGGGTAATGATCAACCTACAGGTAAAGGTGATTCACAAGGTCCGCAGATAAAAAGTAGTAAGCTGCCTGTTATAGCTGCTTCTGCACTAGCACTAGCTGGAGTTGCTTCGGGAGCGGCTATTGTAGTTTGCCTAGAGATGTTAGCAGTGGAAATAGCAGTTGGAGCTTGTTGTCTGGTTGCTGCTGCAGTTATATACTGCTGCACACCTAAAAGCTCGGTTGAAAGTAAGAATGTTACTAAGCTTACAGGTGATGAGTTTGCTGCACAACAAACAGTAAACTAAGGAATAAATATTGTAGTTTACCATTTAATAATTTATTATAATTGTATTAATTATTAGTGAATAAAAACTTGGTAAACTACGAAGAAATATTCTTAAACAAAATCAAAGATATAAAAGATGAGGGGTGCTACCGTGAATTTACGCACTTCGCGTCATTGCCAGGTAGGCTCCCCCACATTATGGACTATGAAAGAAATAGGGAAGTAATAGTCTGGTGCAGTAATAACTATTTAGGAATGTCACAAAATGAGAAAGTTATTGCCGCTATTCAAAATTCATCAATTGGTGCGGGGGGAACAAGAAATATATCTGGTACAACAAAAGAGGTTGTCGAACTGGAAAAATCCTTAGCTTGTTTGCATAAAAAAGAGGCTGCTTTAACTTTTGCTTGTGGCTACCTTGCTAACCAGACAACACTTAGCACTTTATCGTCTATTATCCCAAATGTAGTAATTTTTTCAGACGAGAAGAACCATTCTTCAATGATAGAAGGCATAAAATCAGGAAAAAGACCAAAACATATATTTAAACACAATGATGTTGATCACTTAGAGCAGTTGTTAAAGTCCGTAGACACAAAAACACCAAAGATAATAGCACTTGAATCCGTATATTCAATGGATGGCGATACAGCGCCGCTTGAAGCGATATGCGATCTTGCAGATCAACATAATGCAATCACCTATTTGGACGAGGTGCACGCAGTTGGCATGTATGGTTCACATGGTGGCGGAATTGCAGAAAGAGAAGGCCTGGTGGATAGAATAACCGTCATTCAAGGTACACTATCGAAGGCTTTTGGAGTGATGGGTGGGTATATAGCGTCTTCAAAGAGCTTGGTAGATGTAATAAGAAGTTCCGCTCCAGGATTTATTTTCACCACTGCTATGTCGCCTGTTTTAGCAGCGGCAGCAAAGGCAAGCGTTGAACACCTAAAATCGAGCAACATTGAAAGGGAAAAGCAAAAGCAAGTCGTTGAAAAAGTAAAAAACTCACTGAGAAATACAGGAATTAACTTCATTCCAACAGAAACTCATATAATTCCAATAATAATTGGCGACCCAGAGTTATCCAAAGGAGCATCAAAATTATTATTTGATGAGCATGGAATATACGTTCAACATATAAATTATCCAACAGTGCCAAGAGGAACTGAGCGTTTCCGTATTACCCCTACACCTTATCATACTGATGAAATGATAGAACATTTAACAGAATCTCTTATAAAAGTTTTCGAAAAGTTGTCTATCTCTGTAGCCTGTTTATCCTAATTTAATATCGCCAGCAATAATCAATCCGTTGTCTTCCGTTAGCCTTCCACCGCTTTCTTGCAGAAAAAGTCTACCGAGCAAGGCTTTATATTTGTTAACTCCAGAGTAAACTGCTCCTCTGTGCCTTCCTGCTGCAAGGTACGCAAAGCCTAAAATTGTTGAACCGATGGAGCGTACATTACTATTGCCAGGCAGCAATTTATTTAATAAATTACCACTTACATCTATTAGCCCCCCTTCACGGCTTTTCACCCGCATTTTTATATGACGAGATCTAAAATCCTCAAGAAAAGCACCTTTCTTTTCTTCTGCCCAAAAAGTTTCTCTAAGAGCCGGGGCATCAATTACAGCTGCCACAACTTTATTTTTATGAATGAGACAGACTGATACTGCAAAATAAACCATGCAACTAGAAAAGTTCTCCCTGCCCTCTATAGGCATAATAAACCAAGTGTAACCGTTATCTTTTATTTCTTGGTCAGTATCATCTTCGGAAATAAACCCATAGTCTCGTTTGTAGTCGTGCAAGCAATCGTATATGGTTTGCTTGGATTTTGAATAAGTTTTATTAATGAAGTCTGCTGATTTAACATTAGAAATTTGCAATTCATTAAAATCGCGCATAAGCTGCCTGGAAGCACTACGCACAGAATCAAGCATCACATTAATTCGTGGTGATGAGATCGACATTCTTCCTTTTACTCTTTCACTCTTTCATAATAGCTGTCATCTGGAGTATATACTACAATTTTATCCTCTTCTTTTATAAACTGAGGCACGTTAACGCGCATTCCGTTTTCTAAAATTGCAGGCTTATAAGAAGCAGTAGCAGTTTGTCCTTTAATAACAGACTCTGTTTCTTTCACAGCAAGTGTAACATAATCAAGCACATGCGCAGAAATTATTTTGTCTTGATAAGTTACTATTTTAACTTTCATATTATCCTGTAGATAAATCTTTTTTTCTCCCAATAAGTCCAAATTTATAGTGATTTGCTCGTAATTACTTGGATGCATAAGATTTACAATGTTTCCTTCAGTGAAAAGGTAAACATACTCCTCTTCATCTAAAATTGCCCTTCTGATTGTTGCATCAGAGCGAAATCTTTCATAGTGTTTTGCTCCGGTTTTGATGTTTTTCATTTCGGCTTGTATGTATGCACCACCTTTACCAGGTTGAGTATGCATAATACCTACAACCAAAAATAATCCGCCGTTATGTTCCAACACCTGACCTGGTCTGATATCGTTAGCTCTTTCTGCCATAATTACATTTTCAGTTTGATCTTACAATTATAAATAGCTTTATATAAATATCAAAGTCTTTATTAGTCAATAAATTCTGGCATATTTAATACTATATACCTCCCCTTTATATTTATATGTGGAAATATCTCTTTAGTGAAAGATAGCATAATGCATCTTTTTGTGCTGATAACTAAAATTTCTAATATATCCCCTGAGCCGAAATTATACACAGATTTTACATTGCCATATAATTCATTACTTTCCAGCCTTACTTCCATATCTACAAGGTCACTTTGATAAAATTTATCCTCATCATTTAGCTTCGGTAGCTTGCTTCTTTCTATATACAGCTTCTTATTCCTTAAAAGCTCTGCTTCATTACGGGAATTTACTCCGCTGATTGTAGCTATTACTAGATTATCACCTATGACGGATACTAAGTCTATTTTATAATTCTCATCACCACTTATTAGCTCACCATATAAGGAGATATTTTCAGGTTTTTCGGTAAAAGTTTTTAATTTAACAGCTCCTTTAATTCCGTGAGGAGAAGTAATCATTCCGAGGCATACCAGATTGTCGTTCATATTAAGATGATAACTAATGTTGGATTTTTTGTCTATAAGGCATAAAATACCTAAAAATGTTTGTTGTAATTCTATCAACACAATGTATTATAGAATACATTGTGTTGATAGTGGGAAGATATGAGTCAATGTATTACTAATCAAATAAAAGAGCTTATCCCTCATTTAAAGGAAGTTAATAGTAAGCTACAAGGTGAATCTATAAAGCTCTTCAGTGACAATCTATAATAGTAGAACGTCGTAAACCTGTTGTTGAAGAGATGCTAAAGCATCTAGAAAGTTCTTCCATCACTAACTGTAATACTATGATTGATGCAGAAACTGGGTTTGGCAAGACTTATGATATTGGATTGTGGAGTCATGCGCTAGCTCAAGCAGGATATCACCATTTAGTTGCAGTGCCAAATGGTAATTTAGTTGAACAGGCTAAGAAAATGATAGATGGTGTATTTTCTGCAAACATTAAAACACCTAAAACTGTGCAAGAAATTAAGGATGCGCTGAAAGTCACTGAACCTACAACAATTATAGTAACACATGATCTGCTTTTACAGCAAGAGAATGATCGAAAATTTGAAGAGCAAAACGGTGAAAAGCCTAAATTTTGGGTTAGTGTTGATGAAGCAGATAGCATTAACAAGCAGCAGGCCTTTGAAAATATGTGCAAACTTGATGAGGAATATCCTACGACTTACCTAACCGCAACACCAAAGAAAAGGATCTTAAACAGATGTGGAAAAATTATCAGTCCTACAAGATCAAGTAGACGCTGCATTGCAGACACTATCAAAACAGTAAATGTTATTGCAAAAACTAATGAAAGAGAAAAATTCAATCGAGCATTCGTGGTGAATGTTGCTGCTGCCATAATACCTTTAATTACATTATTCCCTATTATAAATAGTAATGTTGCTGCAATAATTGGTCTAACTTCAGATCATTGGCTGTATTCCGCTTTAATTGAGAATCTATATTGTATAGTTTCTATGTTTATATTTAGTATAGTAATGTTGCCAATTTGGTGGGTGTTGACCAAAATAACTGGAGTAGAATCAAAAGAACTGCTCCTTAGGTTTGCTGCTAACGTGCGCAGCTTATTTACTAGGGAAAAGTCTAGTCCAGCTCATGAATATGTTGAAGAATGTGAAGAAATTTTTAATTACAATAAACTTGTTGACTCTGATAATCTGCTGGAATCTGTAAGGTGGAACGTACAAAGCCCAATTGGGGAAAATGCTCTTATTCTAGTTGATGATGTGAATAGCATAATTAACCTTAGCTTTGCATTGCAAGGTAAGAATAATTTGGTATATGAAGATGGTACGCGTTATGAAGTTTATAATAAATTTCAGCCTGAAGGGATGTCGTACCAAGATTACAGACTCAAATTACGTCAATCAAACTTTATAAACTGCGTTAAAAAGCAACACCCTGGTCTAACGGAAGAACAGATATCTAAATTGAAAGACAAGGTAGATTTTAGCGATACTGCTAAGTATCTAGAATACAGAGTAATGCACTCAATGATTGATCTTACACTTTCGTATTTAGTGGGATGCGATAACACCGCTTTGGATAAACAAAGAAGAGAAGATTTAGATAAATTAATAAAAGATATTAAAAATAAGGTTAGTACTGCTAATGATGGCAGCATTATAGCTTTCTTAAAGGAAAAAGGTTTTAGTGAGAAATTCGCTAAGGATGAGCTTTTACCACAGGTAAAGACAGTAATTAAAGCATTGAGTAAAAGCAATGATAAACAACGCAGTCTAATAGTTGATAACTGGCACTTAAGCAAGGAGTTACATAGTTTCATAGAACAACAGGGGGGTGTACTACATAACCTAAACGACTTCTGCGAAAAAAATAAATGTATTTTTGCAGGATTTGGAAAAAATGATCTTGGTATTGAGACAAATAAACCTTTTTTTTAAAATAACACGTAATGACGCAGGTAAATATGGAGCTGACTATTGTAATTATGACCAAGGCGATTTAAGTACATTAGCTAAATACGCGTTGACAACAATTATAGACGAGACAAAAGGCCGTGGTTTCGATAGTGAGTATAATCACGTTGCATCAATATTTACAGATTCAACTAGTCAGTTCAACAATCCAGCAGAAGCTTTGCAGAATTTGGGAAGAAATAGAGAACACAATCCTAACAGGCAACCTTGGTTTTTTGCTGCTGGAGGTGAAAAAATTGAGTTATTTGTAGATAAAGTTTTAGCAAAATTAAAAAGCGCACCGCAGGATTTTTGTCAAAAGGTTTTATTTCCAGCCACTGATAGGTACAATAAACTAATAAAAAATAGAATGGGAATAGAGCTTGGAGAAAAAATAGAGATCTATATTAGCGAAAACATGGATGCACTAGGAAATATCGATGACGCAGCTCTGAAAAAATTTTCAAAGGATTTGATAAAAGAGGTGTATGAAAAAGTACATGATATAAATGATTTTGACGTAGGAAAGACAGAAGAAGATTTACGTAAGATTTTAAAAAGCACAGAAAAATATCTTTGTTCATATGAAGACAGAATTAAAAACAACGGTAAATTATCTTACACACGCTCAGTTCTATTTTCTGTGGGAAGTGCTATTGTAAAGTCCATGTATTATCTATGGGCAGGATTTGACTATTTAGTCTTTTTAGCTAAAGCGTATAATGTAGGTAAGTCTGAAAATGCTTATGCAAAGGCATATGTGCACATAATCAGAAACTGCTACTTTGAAAGTAGTGTGAAGGCTAAAAATGTATTAGGTCATGTATTAAAAATTGCCGAAGAAAATGACGATAGTTTTACACAAAATAGTTTGTACGAAGACAATGGAGATAGGTGTAAAGAAAAAATCATCTCATACTTTCAATCTAAACAATATATATATGCATTAGATAAAACGATTTCTCGCATTGAAAATGAGCATTTAGCAACAGTTTTGAAAGCCGTAGGTTGCAGAGATGATGCTAATAAAACAGCACAAGAAATTAAAGACTTTTTGTACGATTTAAGGAATTTAAGCTGCGCAGACTTTAGAAAAAAGCATTATTGTGGATGTTCATATAAAATGAGCAATTTATACAAGATCAATAATCAAATTAGTATGGTAATTGATGAAGTTATAGATTGCCATAAATGGCGTCATGGAGTAATTTCAGAGCGGGACAATCTTTTGAGAGGTTTTTTTCCAGAGTTGGAAGAAAATTTTGGTTTAGAACTTAAATTAAAAACTAACCATAATATTTTTAAAGTAAAAGTTAACAATAACTTTTCTGAATTGTATCGCAAGAACTGGAAAGAACATTCTAGACAAAGGATGGTCTTGGGTACAGCTATGCTATTCATCGGACTTATAGTTTCAGCGAAGCTTATATATGAAATATCATTAGGCCATACTATGCTATTGCCATCACTTTGCGGTTTCATAGCATTTGGACCGCTAGCATTTTTGTGTGGTGCATTATTATGTGGAATAACGACCTATTTAGTGAAAGGGACATTTTTTCTTTTTGGAATACCAATCCTGTTAGGGGAATTATCGAAATAAGGTAAAATGCATGAATGAAGTAGCTACTACTATAATTTCGGTACAAACAACAGTTGGTAAACAGCCAGATCTTACGTGTGTATTTGCTTGATTTCACTAGAAGATTTCTCAGATAAATATTGAGTCAAAATCTCGATGCCTTCATCAATCTCTTTTTCAGTGATAATTAGTGGAGGTAAAATTCTCACAACGTTATCTGATGTTACCCCAACAGTAAGCAAGCCGCGATAACTTAGCTCTTCTGCAAACTTTTTATTGTTTGCTTTCACCTTTATTCCAAGCATTAACCCTTTCCCTCTCACTTCTTCTATTATTGGAAATTTACTTGCTAAGTCTTCTAATTTATTTTTTAAATACTTACCTCTAATTTCAACATTTTTCAAAAAGCCAGGACTGAGCAATTCTTCGAGCACAGCATTACCTACTGAGGTTGCAAGCGGATTGCCACCAAAAGTGGAACCGTGCATACCGACCGCCATATACTTAGCAGCCCTTTCAGTTGCAAGACAAGCCCCTAGCGGAAAGCCTCCTCCTATTCCCTTTGCAAGAGCACATATATCAGGTTCCACTCCTATATGTTCGTATGCGAATAATTTTTCTGTCCTACCAGCACCGCATTGTACACAATCAAAAAATAACAATATGTCATTTTCATCACACAGCTTTCTTAGTTCTTTCATAAAGACTTCATTCATTACTTTGATACCACCTTGCCCTTGTATTGGTTCTACTAATATAACGCCTATACCACTTGAAATTGCTTTCTTTGCACTCTCAATATTGGGCTCGATATTATCACACCAATCAATACAGGGACTCAGTAATTCAGAAAATTTCTGTTTATCGTTTGCAGCACAAGTTAGGAAGGTTCTTCCATGAAATGCACCATGGAATGTTAAAATTCTGTGACGGTTTTTATTGCCTTTTCCGTTTTGATAGACCCTAGCAATCTTAAGCCCACATTCTACTGCCTCTGATCCAGAATTTGAGAAAAATACAGTGTCAGCGAAGCTGTTGTTTATTAATTTTTCTGCAAAATTATTGGCAGCAGGTATATTATAGGTATTTGATATATGCCATAATTCTTCTCCTTGCAATTTTAGAGCACTAATTAATCGCGAATTGGTGTGACCTAAGCTACTAACGGCTATTCCAGAGTGAAAATCTACGTAGCGCTTACCGTCAATATCATACAAGTAAATACCTTTACCATAAGAAAAATTTATGTTAACAGGAGAATAAACTGGCAAAATAGGAGAAATTGTCATAAAATATTATATGCTAAATTTTATTATTAATAACATAAAAACCGTTGTTTCACAATAAGAAGAATATGTATAAGCTAGGTAAATCAATGTTTTCTGCGCTGGAGAAAAACAAATACACAAAAGTTATTGCATTACTCTCATTGATCTTTATGATTTTATTCAGTGTGATATATTGTAATTATTTACTAAGGAGTAATTTCCTTTCTTCTTACCGTGATTCAAGTGTAAACTTAAAAAGTATACTGGAAAATGGCATAATAAAAAAATACCATTATTTACTAATAGAAAAGCATCACATTAAATACAAAAATTTTGACTACATAAACCAACTGGTAAAACTGCGTGCTGAATTATTACAATCAGTGAGCAAAGTAAAGGATTTCAGCTTAATACTGTATGATCAAAACAGCAGAATAATATTCAGTAATTTTAACACTCAAGATTATGATTATGAACAGTTACTTACAAACGATGAAATTGATGAACTATTAAGTAACCAAGAAATATTTTATACTACAGGAAATACATTAACTTCTATTTTTCCTATATTCCATGAAAATAGCGTTAAACCTTCGTTTTTTTTGAAGATTCTTCGAAACTACAATAATTCTTATGTTATAGCATATGGCCTATTTTTAACATTTTTGGGCTTATTATTAATAATTTTAATATTAATAATGTTCTATTTGCAATTTTCTAATACCCAAATGCTAGCCAAGCAACATAAAACTAACATTGAATTACAGCAGATAAAAGAGGCATTAGAGCAAGAAAATGCAAATAAGCTAAAATTTTTTGCAAGCGTTACACATGAATTACGCACACCTCTTAATGCTATTATTGGATTTGCGGAGTTGATCAAAAATGAAACTTTAGGTTCAATGGATAACTCTCAATACAAGGAGTATGCAAACGATATATATAATGCAGGAACACACTTACTTATCTTAATTAATGATGTGTTAGATTTTTCAAAAGCTGAATCAAGTAGTTTAACAGTAGAAAAAGTGAAGTTTAACCTGAACAAAATAATAGATTCATGCGTAAATATGCTATTACCTAAATTAAAAGAAGCCGGGATTAATTTAAAAAAAGAGACGACTAATAAACAATTATTAGTCATTGCAGATCCTAAGAGAATGAAACAAGTTATAATAAATTTATTATCAAACTCAATCAAGTTTACTCCCAAAGATGGTTTAATAAGAATGGTGATAAAAGAAAATATAGAAAAAAACTTATTAACTATTGAGTTTCATGACAATGGAATAGGAATAATGCAGCAGGATATATATAAAGTTATGTCTGTTTTTGGCCAAGCAGATTCGGGATATAGAAATGAAGGTACGGGCATAGGATTACCGCTAAGCAAGAAATTAGTAGAGTTAATGGGTGGAACTTTCGACATTAAAAGTGAAGCAAAAGTTGGTACTACGATAACATTGAACTTCTTTTATGAAGAACAAACATGTGAAGATTCGATTGATTTTTAATAGGATCTATTTGATATGGTCTTGAAAACCACACTTTATCAAAAGCAGCAAGCCGAGAAGGTAGATATCAACTATGTTTTTTAAAAATTTTTTATTTGTAATTTTGCAACTTCATATGGGCAATAAAAACCCATTTGTTATAGAAACAGAATTTTGTATCAAACAGCCACCACAGCAATAACTGAAATTGGTTAATGAATATGCGCGTCCACACACATTAAAAGCGCATATTCATTAACCAATTTCAGTTATTGCTATGTAAATTTTTAAATATGCAAATTAACTGCTTCTTTAAGCCTTGCATTAGCAATCACTATTATTTTACGCATTAGAGCTGTTATAGCCACCATCTTCTTCTTACCACTTTCAATAAGCTTAGAATAAAAGGCACTAAGTGCAGATTTGGACCTTGTAGCAGCCATGGCAGCTGTAAAAAGCTTTGAACGAACGTTACTTCTTCCACCTATAATCCTTCGGTAGCCAATAGCTTTACCACTTTCCTTAGGATGAGGCGCAACACCTGCAAGGCTTGCAATTTGCCTTTTATTTAAAGAACCAAGTTCCGGTATGAGACACAATAAACATTGAGAGGTTTTTCTACCTATTCCAGGGACTGTTTCAAGAATTTTTTGGCATCGTTGCAATTCAGGATTTTCATTGACTATTTTTTGTATAGCTTGATCAAGCTTTTCTACCTGGTTGTTGAGGAATTCAATAGCTTGTTGACAACTTTCCTTAATGTAATCATTTCCAGGAGTTTTTAGCCTATTCTTCTCTTGAACAAGCATTTTCGTAATATCGTCACGACGCTGACAAAGTGCAAACAAGGTGGTTTGTTCTTTTGAGATAGGTGTAAATAGCTGCAAATGTCCACAACGCTCAGAACCATATTGGGCAAGCGCTTTTGCATCAAGACTGTCGGTCTTTGCCAAAGTTCCATGAGATAGAATGAAGTTTTTAACTTGACGAGTATTAGCACGATGCACAGCAATGTTTCTATCAATAAGAAAATACAATAAGCCAAGCTCATAACCTCCTGTAGCTTCTAAAATTACCATGGAGTTGGGCAAGATATTTGAAAATTTTTGGTAGAGTTGTTTCCAACCAACACAACTATTGTCAAATTTGATGACACCTTTTTGTTCATTAACTGCAGTAAAAAATTCAAGTTTTCCGATATCAATGCCAATAAAATTTTGATAAGATGTAACCATAAAGAACCTCGAGAGTTTAAGTTAAAATTTAAGATTGTAAACGGGTGCATATATATGTCCCAAACAACTATTCAAACGTCTCGAAGGATAGGCTTGAGTACCTTGATATCTACGTATGTTATAATACTACCGTCTTACGGTTGCTCAAGCCTGGCGATAACCACATTTTTATAGAGTTATCTTTCTTCTTGCTTCTTTTTATATCACATTTCCAACTTACAACCTTCTGGCTAGTCAACAAGAAAATTATAAAAATTGAATCTCAAGCTGTATTGTAAAATCAAAAAATACTTCTAACTGTGTAGCGGTATACAGATTATAGTTAGTGGATATGTTGATAAGTAAATTAGTTATACCAATTCCCGCTATACAAGTAACGGATAGACAATAATGAAAAAAAAGCCATACTGAAGTAAGTAAAATAGCGAGGTTTAAATGGCATTAAGATCAAAATTATTGGATGAAAAAGTGAGCAAAAGAAATGCTGAAGAAAGTAAGAAATAACACATATGTTGCAAGAAAACTAAATGCTGTAATTGCAGCAAAAAAGCATAGTATAACAGCCGTAGCAAAAATATGTTGCATTTCAAGAAAGGCACTTACTGCATGACCTAAAGTTTGGAAGAGAAGAAAAATTATTTGCTCCACCTCAACGCCGTAGAAAAACTATATTGAATCAAAGTCAACGTGAACAAGTTGAGGTGTGGATAGAGGAAAACCCCAATATTACTATAAAAGAAATGAAAATAAGAATTCAGGAAAGGTTTGGTTTAGCAAGTCTACAGTACACCGTAATATGCAAAGAATGAAATTCTCATATATTACACCAAGACCAGTGCATAACGGACAAGATAAAAGTAAACAAGAGGAGTTTAAAAAAAAATCTTAATGAAACTATTGTCATGCATCCTGAAAAAGAGCTGTTTTTCTTCGATGAATCGCGGTTTGGCACACATTCAAAGATTGGACATGGGTGGTTTAAAAAAGGCATTAGGACACAGGTTAAGGTAAAACTACTATAAGGACTATCTTGTACGTTGGGATCAGCTCCCTGATCTAACAAGCATTGGACTAGTGTTGCACATGCAGCACTTTTCCTGCATTAAATGGCAATGTGCAGTAGCGTTGTTTCTACTTCATAACCATCATCTAATTTGAATCTGAAGTTTGGATTAAATTCACTACTTTTCCATTCTTCATATACATTATTAAGTTCTTCTCTCAGCTAATTTTTTATTTCATCATAAATCTCAATAGAATCACCCTTACCAGAATCAATGGTGTCACTTATTCTTGCTAATATATTGTCAAACTTTTTGAATTGAGATTTATCTTGTGGTGCCATATTACCAACCTCTAGAATAAAATTATTTAATTGTACAATAAAGCTAAAGAAAGTCAAGTCCAGCACTTATTCAGGAAACAATAGCTTAAAAAGAGACTTAGTGTTAAATTTCTAATAGATTACTTATAAAAATAAATCTTATGGAAAGCAGAGCTAAGGCTTGGTTCATTTGGCTGATCAGTAACTTGGTTGTTATATTCAGCAATATTCAGATAGTTTATACTTTTATAAGTGTGAATCTTGAAAAAGAACTTGGACTTACAATCGCGCAAGTTGCGCTAGCTAACTCAGTATATACTTGGACTTTTGCTATCTTACAATTTTTTAGTGGGGCAACGTTTAATGTTTTTTCCAGTAAAAAAATTTATTTTTTCTCATTATCAACTATGATCTTGGGGTCTTTTGTCCTTATTAATAGTGACAATTTTTCCCATTTGATTTTATCTCAAGTGTTGATTGCAACTGGAGCATCATTTGGTTTTATTGGTGCTGCTCATACAAGTAGCATATGTTTTTCCGTTGCCAAATTTGGATTAATGTTTTCACTAGTGCAGACAATTTCAAGTCTTTCCGCTTTGGTGATTCAAATGTTGTTCTCTAGCTTGCTTGCCGAAGGTGCAGATTGGAAGAATCTGATTGTATGCATAATACTATTTGGTGTGTTGATATTTGTACTTGCGCTTTTTTGTCCAAACACACTTCCAGAAAGCAGTTCAGAAGAATGCACAATAAAAAGCTCTATAAGAACAGTAATGTGCTCTGTACTCACAGTGCTAAAATTAAGAGATATCTGGATAACTTCAGTGGTGGGTGCTATTACTTTTGGAACATTTTTAGCACTGAATACCTTGTGGGCTCCAAGGTTACTGAGCAACTCAGAACTTGATGCAGTGGAATCAGGTGTAGCAACCTCAATATTATGGCTTGGTCTTGCAGTTGGTGCTCCAATTGCAGATCGAATCTCAAATCTATTTAAAAATAGAAGGCATGTAATCTCTGCTTTTGCTCTGTTACAAGGTATTTCAATGATTATTTTGTTGTGCAGCCACTTAACAGTCCACGTTGTGTACTTTTGTATGTTAATGTTCGGGTTTTTTGCGGGAGGACATATGCTTAATTTTACTGTCGGCAGCGAGATTGTGAAACGAAAATACATTAGCACATCATCATCCATTATCAATGGGTTTATGTTTATTGTCAGCGGAATTATAGTGTCAATGCTAGCACTTTTTACAGATCATCAAATGGCGCTTTTTGCAATATTTGTAATGTTGGCAGTTGCTAGTATTTTAAATTATGCTACAGAAGAGACATACCCTAAAAAATAAAGTAGCTGAATCTCGAGTCGATTGCTATATTATATTTACGTATTGTAATATTTATCAATAATGGATCACGTTACAACAAAAGACACAACAGTAACTAAGGCAACGATAGCTGAAAATATAAACCAAGAAATAGGATTATCAAAGGAAGACTCTGCTTCGGTAATAGATGATATATTGAACGAAATAAAGACAAGCTTGGCAAAGGATGGAATAGTAAAAATATCGTCATTTGGGACATTCTTGGTTAAGAAAAAGAAGGAAAGACCAGGAAATATACCAAATACATCAGAGAAAGTGATGATTCAGGCAAGAAATTCAATTTCTTTTAGGCCTTCAAAAATTATAAAAAAATTAATCAATAATTAATGAATAAGGAAAAATTATTTTATACGATTGGGGAAGTAGCTGAAGAGCTACATTTGGAACAGCATGTTTTAAGATTTTGGGAAGGTCAGTTTCATCAAATTAAGCCTACAAAGAGTAAAGGAAGAAGGCTATATGATCTTAAGTGTATAGAGGCCATAAAGAAAGTAAAATACATGCTATATGATAAAGGATATACAATAAAAGGAGTGCAAAAAGAATTTGGTAATGATATAAAAGTCAATCGTGATCCAAAGAATTTGTTGCAAGAACTTACCGATTTGAGGGATTATTTAACTAGTAAAATAAATAACGAGGAAAGTAACGAACAGGCGTGAAACACTACGTCTCGCTAAAATTTTGGAGTTTTATGAGAGTTGATATATCTAAAATATGGCATATAGCTTCATTTCTTATATTATTAGCAATATTAATAGGCTGTGGCCTGCAAAAACCTGCACCTGTGCTGCTTAAAGGCGAAGAATTTTACGGAAAAAGAGAGCTGGAATATACAAGAGAGTACCATTTAATTAGGGAGCCTTTAATAAAAAAAGAAAATAGAAAAGCCATCATAAACAGGATATACAAAGATAACAATAATGCACAAAACGTGGGGGTAAATTGCAAATTTGTAATGCCAGTTAAAGGTACAGTTATTTCAGCTACCTCTTCTGATGAAATGTGTAAGGATGGCATAAAAATTGCTGCTCAAAATGGAACGAATGTAGTTGCCTCTGCACCCGGCAAAGTGGTATATGTAGGCAAAGGGCTGAGATGGTATGGAAATTTAATTATAGTAGAACACAAAGATAATTACATGACTATGTACTCCTATTTAAAAAACATACATGTTGAAATTGGTGATAAAGTAAAGCAAGGTCAAGTGATTGGATCTGCAGGTAAATCAAGCACACAAGATAAAGATCCACAGATGTGTTTCACAATACGGCATAATGGCCAAGCGGTTGATCCTTTGATGCATGTGAACTGTAATTGAATTTGGATTTATATGAAATATGATTTTAAAAGTGTTGAAAAATTTTATCAAGATAAATGGGATTTTTCTGTAAGCAAGAATAGTGAACAAGAGAAATGTTACGTATTGGAGATGTTTCCATATCCATCCGGTAAAATTCATATGGGGCACTTACGTAACTATGCAATAGGGGATGTGATAGCACGTTACAAGAGAGCTCGTGGATTTGAGGTTTTGCATCCAATTGGCTGGGATGCGTTTGGATTACCAGCTGAAAATGCAGCAAGGGACAATAATATTAGCCCTGAAACATGGACAAAAGAGAATATAGATAATATGCGTACACAGTTGAAATCTATAGGTCTTTCTTATAATTGGGAGCGTGAACTCTCCACATGTGAGCCTGATTACTACAAACACGAACAAAAATTTTTCCTGGATTTTTTAAAGCATGGGCTTGCCTATCGAAAAGAGTCATGGGTTAACTGGGATCCAGTGGACCAAACAGTGCTTGCAAATGAACAGGTGGTTGATGGAAAAGGGTGGCGATCAGGTGCAGTTGTTGAAAAACGTAAGTTGTCCCAATGGTTTTTTAAGATTACTGATTTCGCTGAAGACTTACTCAAGTGCCTGCAAAGTTTGAAAAATTGGCCAGAAAAAGTCAAAACAATGCAGGAGCATTGGATAGGAAAATCTGAAGGAGCAACTATAGAGTTTGAAGTAGTTGGCTTAAATAAGAAATTGAAGGTTTTTACAACTTATCCTCATACTTTATTTGGGGCTTCTTTTTGTGCAGTGGCAGCAGAGCACCCTATTGTGCAGGATTTAAAAAATAAAGAAATACAGGACTTTATCGATAACATAAAAACAAATGGGGAGAATGATGAAAAAATAGGAGTTTACACCGGATTAAACGTTAAGCATCCATTTCTTGATAAGGAATTGCAGCTTTACATAGCGAATTTTGTGTTGATGGAATATGGGGAAGGCGCGATTTTTGGTTGCCCTGCACATGATCAGCGTGATTTTGAATTTGCACAGAAATATGATTTGCCGATTATTCCCGTAGTTCGTGAAGAGGGTGCACAAACTATAGAGACCTTGAAGGTCGTTGATGGGATAATGTTTAACTCTGAGTTCTTAAACGGATTAACGGTAAGTAGAGCAAAGGAAGTAATCATTAAAAAGCTCAAAGAAAAAGGGATAGGTGAGAAAACAACAAACTATCGTTTACATGATTGGGGAATTTCGAGACAACGTTATTGGGGATGCCCTATACCTATAATATATTGTAAAGATTGTGGAACTGTGCAAGTGCCAGAAAAAGACCTTCCTGTGGTTCTACCTGCAGATGTAGAATTTACAAGTGGTGGCAATCCGCTGGATAAGCACCCAACTTGGAAGTTCGTTGATTGCCCAAAATGTGGAAAGCAAGCAGAGCGTGAAACTGATACATTTGACACCTTTTTTGAGTCTTCCTGGTATTTTGCTGCATTCTGTAGTGAAGATAAATCAATAGACAAAGATGCATGTAATCGTTTTATGCCTGTTGATTATTATATAGGTGGGATAGAACATGCAATTCTGCATTTGCTTTATTCACGATTTTTCTGCCGTGCTTTAACCAAATGTGGCTATTTTGCTATTAAAGAGCCTTTCTCTACTTTAATCACTCAAGGAATGGTCTGCCATGCAACTTATAAAGATGAAAATGGTAAGTGGCTATTTCCCGCAGAAGCAAAAGAGTTGATTGCACAAGGAGCTAAGGTTCAAGTGGGCAAAGTTGAAAAAATGAGCAAGTCGAAAAAGAACACAGTTGATCCAAATTTTATCATAGAAAAGTATGGTGCTGATACTGCTCGCTTGTTTGTGTTGTCCGACACTCCTCCAGAAAAAGATATGGAATGGTCCGATGATGGCGTGGAAGGTTGTTCTCGTTATGTAAATAAATTGTGGCGTATGGTCATGCAGCTGAGACCTGTAAATATACACTATGATAATGAAAGTATTACGGGTGGACTTCTAGAGTACAGAAAAAAAATTCATAAACTCTTACACGGACTTACAGATGACTTGGAAAACTGCAGATTAAACTGTGTAGTGGCAAAATTTCGTGAGATGACGAATTTAATAGCTGAAATAGATGTAAAAAACTGGAAAATCTCTTATTGATGAAGGTATATGTATATTAATCAGAGTAATCGAACCATTCATACCACATCTAGCTGAAAGCCTATGGCAAGAAATAGGAGGTCAACCTTGGCCAAAAGCTGATGAATCATTATTAGTTGACGATACGGTAACTATAGCAGTGCAAATCAATGGAAAATTACGCACAACAATAAAGGTAGCAATTAGCTTACCTCAAGAAGAATTGAAGAAAATAGCGATAGACTCTGTGTCCAGTAAGATCGGTCAAAACAAAGTTCGCACTGTATATGCTGTACCAAATAAGATAGTAAATATAGTTATATAAAAAATCCGAGTGTATCTGTTCAGGCAATGGCGTCAACTTAAGGGAAAATATCAGTGATAGTGTATAAAATTTCTCTCTAAATTTTTACCATTAAATTACCCAAAAGCTGCAATAAACAGCACTTTTGTTTCTGTTTTATAGTATTTTCAAAAGCGAATGATAAAGGTATAATATATTCTATACCGAGAATATGCACAAGCTCCAAGAGGAGAAAAAATATATGCTGATGTTCCAGGAAAAAAGCGGGAAAGAGTGAGTATAATAGGTGGATGGATTAAAAAGAAGTTTATTGCACCAATGACCTTCACAGGAGGGTGTAATAAAGATGTATTTAATGTATGGTTAGAGCGAACCACAATTGCAGCGTAATACAACCATAGTTATGGATAATGCTACATTCCATAAAACTCCCAAAACAAAGTCATTAATAGAGTCTTTTGGCTGTCATTTGCTTTATCTTCCAACATATTCACCTGATCTAAATCCGATAGAGCATTGTTGGCACACCATCAAAAGTCGCCTCAGACCTCTAATGCATCAATGTACAGACTTACACCTTTTAGTTGGTAATACCATTTTAGACGTTTATCATTCGTTTTAGAAAATACTATAACTGCTAACATTGTTTGCTTTTATGCCTTGCCTCAGGCAACATATCTTTGCTTAGAAAGAAAGCAATAGCTCTTGCATCATGCTTGTCTGTTTTGTGTATAGAGCGGCGCACAACTTCAAACTGTCCGGGAGCGACTATTACCACATGCTTAACGTAAGGTGAAACTGCATCATAAAAGAAACAGCTATTGCCCGTTGCTTTTATATCCACTTTATCTGTTTCTTGAAGATTTTCGATAAAATTATCCAAGTCTTTTAAGCAAAACGTTTGAATATACTCTGGCTTCCCTTCTCGCAGATAACAAGCAGTAAAGCTATTAGTATAACTCCAATGTGACGCATTTTTTCCTCCAATTGCATATTTCAATATATCAGAGTACCGGTTGTTCCAAACTCCTATACGAGGTCATCACATTTTGTGAGCCTCGCCGGTGGCAGGGGTGGTTAATCTGGGTCACGAGGTCTTCTTCCTACACTCCATGTAAGAGCAGAAAGTGCCTCAAAAGAAGTACCAACCTGCCACCTATCCACTCTGAAAAGTTATTATCTTCTCTTGCTTTCAACCAAGCAATACTTATTCATATCATCTGGGTAAGGTCACAGTCATATAATAAAAGACCAAGGACGTAAGTATTTCTTTCCTTTTGCAGAAGAATATTGTCACTTATTTACTTAACAATTCAAAAAACTTGAAAGAATAAAGATAGCTATTGAAATTATCTTGATTTACATCAGTTATCCAAGTTTGACATTGAATACTTAACACTTCCTCTATTAACGCCTTTCTGTAATGTTTATCTAGATGAGACATTATATCATCAAGTAGAAGAAGTGGTGCCTTATTGTAATGAATACACCTTGCTTTTACACTGGATAAAATAATAGAAAGCAGTAATAACTTTTGTTCTCCAGTGGAGCACAGATTTATTGGTACGTTTCTTTTTTGACAAAAAACCCGAAAATTATCGTTATGCACACCAAGGGTTACTCTACCAGTCAATGAATCTTTTTCTCTGTTTTCCTTTAGACGATTCTGAAAATATTCTGCAGTATCGTCCAAAGTTAGCTGGCTGCTGAATTTCAAACTTGCCTTCGGAAAAAGCTTACTGGAATGGTTATCAATTGTATCTTGTAATATTTTTAAAACAGACGATCGCATATGTAAAATACTAACTGCATTAACGGCCATTATGTTTTCAAGACTAGAGAACCAGTTTTTGTTCAAAATGTTCTCCCTCAATAGTTTACTTCGCTCATGTTTAGCTTTTCTATATTTCATGTAGCAGCAAGTGTAATTTTCTTCAAACAGTGAAACTATACGGTCTAAAAATTTTAATCTGTCACTTGGAGAATTAAGAAGAACATAGTCCATTTGTGGAATCAGCCATATTACATTGGATATCTTATACAGAGATGAATAACTTGATTGCGTTTTTCCATCAATTTGTATTAGTTTCTTATCAAAACTCTTTGCAATACCAATTGAATTAAAATCCGTTCCATTAAAAAAATCATAGTGCACTACCCAATCTTCATTACTGAATCTATTTTGTATCTCACTTGCTTTTGCTTTTTTCATTCCATTGCTTTTAGCAAGCAACGAGATTGCTTCAAGTATATTAGTTTTACCAATACCATTTTCGCCAGTTATTACAACTGAGCTATCATCTGAATCCAGTTCAAAGTTTGAGTGGCTACGAAAATTATGTAATTTCAGCTTTTTTATGTAGCAATGGGTAGCCATTAACCTATTCTTTAGTTTACATTCTCCTTACTTCTTCCAGAACCTCATCAACATGCCCACTAACTTTTACATTTTTCCAGATCTTCACTACTTTACCTTTTTTATCTATTAAAAAAGTAGTGCGCTCTATTCCCATATACTTTTTGCCAAACATACTTTTCTCTACCCAAACACCATATTTTTCCAACATTTCAGCATTCTCATCAGAAACTAAGGAAAATGGCAGAGAATATTTTGCTTTGAAGTTAGCGTGGTACTTAACACTATCTTTTGATACACCAATTATCACTGTGTTAAGGGAAGAAAAATAATCTATTTTATCTCTAAAGCCTTTTGCCTCCATCCTACAACCCGGAGTATCGTCTTTAGGATAAAAATAAAGAACTACATTTTTTTTATCAAAAAATTCACTCAATGATAAATTTTCACCAGAATCTGTTGGTAAGCTAAAATCAGGTGCATTATTTCCTACTGCTAATTCCATACCTTGCTCCATTAATAACACTTTTATGGTATTATAGTAATATGGTGCATTATTTTCTACTGCTAATTCCATACTTTGCTCCATTGATAACACTTTTATCTATAGTAGTATATTGTAGTCAGAGTATCAAATTTTATATATAGCTAACAGATAAGATTCTTGATGGGGGCTTATTGATAAGTTTCTGCCTTGTATCTTGTAAAAAGCATCTAATGCTTTAAGCTTAAGCATTGTAAGTCATGCTCATTAGTTTCCTCATCTCTTATAGTATGGCTAGATATATAATTGGATTTCTTAGGAAACAAAATACAATTTGAAATCGCAATAAAGAAGACCTTCTTTAAATTAGTGTATCTGCCAGACTGTCTTGAGTAAACTTTACCAGCATATGCTTGTGCGCGTTTTTCAAAGCCCTTGTCGCGAGCGAGCTGCATTTCGACCACAAATGCAGCCTTGTAGAGAGGAGTATCATCACCATTGGTCTTAGCACTAATATCAGCCCCTTTTTCTACAAAATATTTCGCTGCATTTTAAATTACCTTGTATAGCAGCACCGTGTAAAGATGTATTGCTATAATCCTCTGTAACCTGCTGTCTTTCTGTAGTCTGTGAAATTTCTGTTGTAACTTGCCGTCCCTCTGTAGTCTGTGGTATTTCTGGTAACTTGTTGCCCTTCTGTGACTTGCGGTACTTCTGTAAATTGCTCTTCCATTTGTTTTAAAAAGCCCAGTTCGTCTAAGATCCTCTATAGTATCCATAATATCTTTACCCTCTAAAGCCTTATCGATTAAATCCACAACTATCTCACGTCCACGTTTTATACCTAAGTACCGATTAACTACCTGTAAACCACGCTTCCAACCCAATTTATCTACCAGCCGATATGCACGATACATAAAGATTACTGAGTAATATATACCTTTTCCCATATCTCGCTTTGAACGACTAAGTTTAACTGTATCATCTATTAGCCCACTTACCCCTACATCACTAATTTTATCACTAAGACTTTTTTGCTTTAAAGTGCTAGACCGTAACAACTGAATGGTATTATATCTTGTAGCTATTTTACCAGTTAACTGTTGCTGACCTATAACCATTTCACCCCCCTTAAGTGTAATTAGAAATTACCCTCACTGTAAAACTAAATGGTCGTAGACAATTTATGTAAATACCAAATATGACCTTACCTGTAACACGAATATTTTTAGTGTCAACAACTTTTTAAGTAAATTTTATACAGATCAGAAATTGAATAGAAAAAAACAAAACACGTAAATTAGCCTGTAGGTTTATTTATCACTATTACTTCTGCTTTCTTTTTTTACAGCTACTGTTTTTTGCAATTTTATCATGAAGAAATTGCTTGCGTCGGTCAAATATTGCACATATGAAAATTAGTATTATGCCCACAAAGATTAAGCCTGACGAAGGGTCAATCCACCACTCAGAAGTATACTTATTAAAAAATTCCCCTTCTCGTAATAAGTATAGGGAAGTGAATAACTTCAATCAAAATATACCTAATTTTTGCTTGCACTAGGGTAACATTTTTCAAGTGTATTTGCATCTTTTATATGAATACCACATAATAATTGTCCTGGAGTACCACCAGATTTTTTTTACCATGAATACTCCAAATATCACTGATAGCAAAAAAGATGAGCAAGTATGTATAATTAATGATTGAGGTATAGTAGTGCGCAAAATTACCCATACAAAAATCACATAGACTAAGGAAATTCCCTTAAGAATAAAATAGTCAATAATGTCCGCTATAATGCGTCTAGTTATTCCTACATAGTTTAAATTTAAGTGACATTCTTCAGGTTTATAGTCTATCACTACCGTGTTTGCAATTTTATCGTAAAAAGTCTGTTTGTGCTGATCAAATATTGCAGGTATTAGGATCAATATTGGTAAAATTAAAAAACCACTCAGAAATATAAAGAGGTACAAACAAAAGTGCCTTGAGAGTGCTTCTCATCACTATTTGCATTAAAGCAGCGTTTTTAAGCGTGTTTGCATCTTTTATGTATATACCAAGTAGTAATTTTCCTGGAGTCCAACCAAGTCTTGTTATCATTAATACTTCTAATGCTATATATACTAAGCTTTCTCCTAAGTTTTCTAATATTTCATGTCGCTCTGATATAAGGTCATTATCAGTGTCGATACCAGGAAAGACATAATTAAAAAAGTCGGCAAGGAATTCTTCTGGTAATATAAATAAAATTAATGAAAGAAACGATGAACAGAAGACTAGGAATATTGTTTGGTCAACTGCATATGCTGCAACGCGTTTAGTAATTCCCGCATAGTTATCCATTTTTGTATCCAACACGATTGCCTAACATACCAGACTAGCAGTTAAATAATAGTAACTTTGTATTACTATGAAGAGCTACATTAATTAAAGTCAGCATATATTAATGAACCCGCAATCAGGAAGAAAGTTAGCTTGAAGGTTTATAGTCTATTGCCACTGTTTTGCAATTTTATCGTGAAAAAACTGCTTTCATTTGTCAAGTATTGCAAGTATTATTACAATTGTTAGAGCTGCAAACCAAATAGAAGTATATCTTGTCGGGAAGTAAACTATACCTGTAACAACCTCTCTAGAAACACATCTAATTATTGCTTGCGTTATAGTAATATTTTTAAATGTGTTTGCATCATTTATATGAATACCACATAATAACTGTCCTGGAGTACCACTAAATCTTGTTACCATTATTATTTCTAGTATCATAAAGAATATGGAAACAATGAGTATAACTAGTAGTCTGTTGGATCGAAGAAAATCAAAAACCAAGCTTATGTCACTGTTGCCTAGCTCATTACTCTTAAATACCATTACTAGTATACCAGCTAATGAAAAATACAAGATTGGAAAAATTCCTGACATGATAACATAGTCAATCACACTTGCTATAATACGCCTAGTTATTCCTACATAATTTACTTGTGTATTCATTTTTATACCTCACATAATTACCTAATATACCATACTAGAAGTTAAATAATAGTAGAGTTGGTTGTTTGTGCTCCTTATCTTCTCTTGCTTCCAACCGAGCAACCTGGGTAAGGTCATTTATTGGCATAAATTTAACTTTTGCGTGTATGCTTAGCTGTTTGAGAGAGTTCACAGAAATATCGTATATTTTAAAAAAAATCACTCTGAAGCGTGCTTAATTTCAATAGCATCCACCCCATTCTGCTAGTAGATCTACCTTATCGGTCACGCCAAAAGTACAGATTAGTAGGTAACCCCTGTCTCTTGAAAATCTCCAAAACAATCAAATTTTCAAACAGAGCTCCTTTAAGGTAGTACTCCTTTTCAAGGCCAACAAGCAAGTCATAGAAGTATAACTTTGGCATCTTGATTAAACGCTTGTTGAAATTTTGGTGAAATGGCTGAAGAAAAAATATTAAGTAACTAGCTTCTAAAATATTCAGCCACTGCCGCATAGTTGTATGAGAAATGCCACAATCTTAAGCATTTGAACGTCTCACTCAATATAGGTTTCTAGCCAGTGGATATATCAGGGCTTAAAAATAGCTGAATCCAAATTCAGATAAACTGAGGGGTAGTATGCCTTGAAAGAGATATAGAGCAAAATTTTGAGACCCTATTAGTACATATCGACCCCTTTACAGGAAGCTATTTCTTGAAGATATGATAACAACTCAGGTACGTGCTGTACTTCATCAAAAATAGCGCCCTGCTGATAATTAGTTAGAAATGTCCTAGGCTCTGTGGACAAAATTTTAGAGAAGCCATACAAGAGCTCCAACAAAATTGAGAAAACCCATAAAAACCTCAGCAGTTTTATCAAATCTGGAAAAAAATGCGCCTAAAATTTTTAATTTTACCAAAAAAATACTCAATCAAATGACGTTCTTTGTAGATATGCTCATCGTAATACCTTTGCACTTTTCGATTCCGTTTTGGCGGAATAACTACTGTACATCCCTTGTCTTCAAGACTTATAACAAAGGCATTGCTATCGTAGCCCTTGTCAGCTACTACAGTAGAGTTATAGATACTTTCGGTTAACACTTGTGCCTGCGTAATTTCATTTCTTTGACCAGGAGTCAGAGTAAATTTAAGTGGATTTCCAAGTGCATCGACAAGCGCATGTATTTTAGTTGTAAAGCCACCTTTGCTCCTCCCTAAAGCTTCTTGATCCTTGGAGTTTTTTGTATATCCAGATGAACATGGATGGGCTCGGATGATCGTATCGTCGATTATAGCAACTTCTAAATCAGGCTCTTGTTTAGTATATTCAAGCAATTTTTTCCAGACATCTCTTTTCACACCATCTTTTAAATCGCTTATGTATACTCCTGTAATTACCATAAGTTTTTGGTAAAAGTCTCCATTGGCAACCACTTCGCACTATGTACCACACTGCCTCTATGAATATTCTTAAACGTTTTTCATCTTTGCTGTGCATTCCTTTTACGCTTTTTATGAACTCTAAAATTTGTTTCCAATTTTCCTCTTTGATGTAATATTGCATATGGTAGTTTCTCCATTTTTTTACCTATTAGGCTAAACTACCATCTTTTTCTCTCTTTTCATATTTTTTGTCCACAGAGCCTAGATATTAAAGCCATACGTAAAAAAAATATTATATACAAATGTCTATAAAGATATACCCTGTCTATAAAAATTTTATCTCAACCTTCTTCGTTAATTTTTTACCACCTCGGACAAAAACCCACACAATAAGTCCTTTAATCTTTGATCTTCAATTTTTTTACATTCTCTCATTAGATTTAATACCTTCATTTCCCCTTTACTATCTTCATCTTCATAATAAGTCTCTTCTTTTGATTTTGGCAGTAGCACTCCATAGTTTACTGATAATGCTTTTGCCATTTCAGGTACCCTTTCAAACGACATATAATCTATACCTCGTTCATACCTGTTTATTTGTTGAATTGATAGCTCGGCTTTGTTTGCTAACTCCAACTGAGTATATGCTCTTACTAACCGCCAATCTTTTTGCCTTTTGTCCCATTTTGTATTTTATAGACTTTGTATCAGTTTTGCCCATTTCAATTCCTTCTGACAAAAGTTTTACTAATGAACAAAACACACTGCGAAATTCTTGGTCCCTAATTTTTTTGAAGTTTTGCACTATGCTTAACATCTTCTCATCTTCGCTACTTACATAATCTGTTGAATTAGGAAGTAAATCCTCAAATTCAACCGATAATACTCTTGCCATCTCTTCTGCCTTTTCAGGTGAAATGTTGTATATCCCTTGCTCATACTTTGCCATTTGTGACTTTGATATACCAACTTTCTTTGCTAGCTCTGCCTGAGAGTATCCTCTTAATACCCTCAATTTTTTTATCTCTTGAATTATTTGGTAACCTAGAGAGCCAGCAGCAACTTTCTTTTCGGTAGTGGTCATTTTTCACACAATTGCAGGACAAATATATAATACAGTATTATTGAGTTTTATTAAAACTTTACTACTAACCAATTCGCATTCTTGGGTAGCTGATGTTGAAGCGAGCAGAGATCTCTACTAATTAAATATTTTTCTTTTTCTATTTAAATATTATATATTAAAATACAAAGTAGCGGTAAATTAAAAGTTTTACTTGTAAAGCTCTAGTAAAAACGAGTGCGCAAGTTAATAATTGATTCACGATTGACGCTGTATACTGAAACAGTGGTTGAGGTAAAAATTATGACTGAAAATACATTAAAACTACAAAAGGAAATAAAACGCCACAACGAGCTATACTATCGGAAAAACAAACCAGAAATCACTGATGCAGAATACGATGAGCTGGTGAAAAAAGCAGATATTCAAACCGTTGGTACTGCGCCTGATAGAAGATTTTTAGAGGTGGAACATATTGTACCAATGCTCTCGTTGGACAAGGCTCATGGACGAGATGAAGTTGAAGAGTTTCTTAAAAAACTTCTGAATGTGCATGAGTTGGAAATCATATGTGAGCCAAAAATTGATGGATTGTCGTTTTCTGCAATTTATGAGGATGGTATGTTCATTAAAGGTTTAACTCGAGGTGATGGCCATCACGGTGAAGATGTAACAAAAAATGTTGCGACTATAGCAGGATTGCCTAAAGTATTACCTGACGTAAAAGGTAAGTTGGAAATAAGAGGGGAAGTATACATAAGAAATGACGATTTTTTAAAATTAAATAAGGATAATCAATTTTCAAATCCGCGCAATACGGCATCTACCGTCTTAAACATCAAGATAAAAATTATTGTTTTTTATCATAGCATTTAAACAAATGATGATTTTTCTCATTACAGCAACTAAAGCGACTTTTGCCAGAGTCAACTAAACGCTGGTAAAATACTTTCATTTTTTTATTATGACGCATTGCAACCACAGCAGACATGTATAATGCTTTTCGAGCATAAAATCTGCCACCTATGACTTGGGCCTTGCTCACTTTCCTTCCGCTTTCACTAGTTTTTTGGTGCAACTCCAACTAGACAAGCTATTTCCTTATTATCTAACCTACCAAGTTCAGGTACCTCTATGAGTAGGATACTTGCGGTTTTCCGTCCAACACCTTTATAGCTAGTTAGCAGTTTGCTTTTTTCCTTCAAATCAGGATCAGAGTTTATTATATCTTCTATGTCTTGCCTAATTTGCTCTAATTGTTTTTTTGCAAATTCTATCTGTTTTTCTATATATTCCCTGGCTTTTCCTGTAACCTTATGCAAACGACACTTATTTGCATGAACTTCATCGTTTAGATTGCGCTCAACTGCTCTTAGCTCTTTTAGTTCTTCTTGCTTTTGTGAAACTATGTATTCTATTACTTCGTCATTTTTTGTGATAAATTCAGCATATTTTTCTAGTAATTTTGCATCTAATTTATCTGTTTTTGCAAAGTGGTTGCAGGCTTTTGCAAATGCATACCCGATTTGGGTGAGCTCTGTGAACAGCTATGTTATGTTCTTGTAACAATTTTATTACAAGTTTCTCATAACCTCCTGTGGATTCTACTACACATAACTTAACAAATACGTTAGCCATTTTCGACTTTATAAACTCAGATATAGCTCTCTCTGCATTTTCTATACGCTGATGTTTATTGTTGATTGAGATATCAAGTGTTTCTTTTGAAACATCAATACCCACAAAAACTGTTCTAGCCATTTTTGTACCTATAAATATAATCAAATAATAATGTAAATGCTGTACAGGATTGTGATTCGATCTTTTAGATCCTCCTACCGTTCGTACTCCATTTTTTAAAGCTAGGAGTGTACTGAGATGCCTACGATTTCTATCAATCAATCCAATTGACAGTATCACTCCTTGCTCATTATAGTCTTGCGACTTTGATTTAATATACAATCCTAATCGGTCATGAAAAAGGCAGAGCGGAAGGTCGAAAAGATAGGGATATTGAAGTCGCAAAAAACCTACTTAAGGCTGGTATCTCGATTGACGTCATTTCCCAAACAACCGGTCTTCCTAAAGCTGAAATAAAACAACTTCAGGAAGAAAATACTTTTTAACCATTTTTGTTAAGCTCTTCACAAAAGAGGGATTTCATAGCCCTAAAACATGCTTTATGCCTTTAACTACTGATGTATCGCTTAAGAAGGTTGTAAGTTGGAAATGTGATATAAAAAGAAGCAAGAAGAAAGATAACTCTATAAAAATGTGGTTATCGCCAGGCTTGAGCAACCGTAAGACGGTAGTATTATAAACATACGTAGATATCAAGGTACTCAAGCCTATCCTTCGAGACGTTTGAATAGTTGTTTGGGACATATATATGCACCCGTTTACAATCTTAAATTTTAACTTAAACTCTCGAGGTTCTTTATGGTTACATCTTATCAAAATTTTATTGGCATTGATATCGGAAAACTTGAATTTTTTACTGCAGTTAATGAACAAAAAGGTGTCATCAAATTTGACAATAGTTGTGTTGGTTGGAAACAACTCTACCAAAAATTTTCAAATATCTTGCCCAACTCCATGGTAATTTTAGAAGCTACAGGAGGTTATGAGCTTGGCTTATTGTATTTTCTTATTGATAGAAACATTGCTGTGCATCGTGCTAATACTCGTCAAGTTAAAAACTTCATTCTATCTCATGGAACTTTGGCAAAGACCGACAGTCTTGATGCAAAAGCGCTTGCCCAATATGGTTCTGAGCGTTGTGGACATTTGCAGCTATTTACACCTATCTCAAAAGAACAAACCACCTTGTTTGCACTTTGTCAGCGTCGTGACGATATTACGAAAATGCTTGTTCAAGAGAAGAATAGGCTAAAAACTCCTGGAAATGATTACATTAAGGAAAGTTGTCAACAAGCTATTGAATTCCTCAACAACCAGGTAGAAAAGCTTGATCAAGCTATACAAAAAAATAGTCAATGAAAATCCTGAATTGCAACGATGCCAAAAAATTCTTGAAACAGTCCCTGGAATAGGTAGAAAAACCTCTCAATGTTTATTGTGTCTCATACCGGAACTTGGTTCTTTAAATAAAAGGCAAATTGCAAGCCTTGCAGGTGTTGCGCCTCATCCTAAGGAAAGTGGTAAAGCTATTGGCTACCGAAGGATTATAGGTGGAAGAAGTAACGTTCGTTCAAAGCTTTTTACAGCTGCCATGGCTGCTACAAGGTCCAAATCTGCACTTAGTGCCTTTTATTCTAAGCTTATTGAAAGTGGTAAGAAGAAGATGGTGGCTATAACAGCTCTAATGCGTAAAAATAATAGTGATTGCTAATGCAAGGCTTAAAGAAGCAGTTAATTTGCATATTTAAAAATTTACATAGCAATAACTGAAATTGGTTAATGAATATGCGCTTTTAATGTGTGTGGACGCGCATATTCATTAACCAATTTCAGTTATTGCTGTGGTGGCTGTTTGATACAAAATTCTGTTTCTATAACAAATGGGTTTTTATTGCCCATATGAAGTTGCAAAATTACAAATAAAAAAATTTTTAAAAAAACATAGTTGATATCTTTTTTTCGTTTGGTGAATTTCTTAAATATTTATGGCTAAATGACAATCGTCATCCCGCTACGTGTTAGCGGGATCTAGAGATATCGCGAATGAATCGCGGTATGACGGTTAAGTATCCCACTACGTGTTAGCGGCTAAGAGATACCGCGGCGGCATGACGTAGAGCTCGCATTAGCTATAAGATTAGCTAACATTCTGCACATCCATAAAAAACAAACCTTCTTTTTCGTCTTGAACGCTAATAATAAGCATGAGTGTTAAGAGGTAAAGGGTCATTTGTATGTCCAATGGCCTACCCCTTTCATTGTAAATACAGGAAAGTTAACACTTTTTGCAAGCCTTTCTTTTACAACTTCAACAAGATTATCATTATAACAGTTAACGAAATCCCCAAAGATTACTGCATGCACTCCATCAAAAATGTGAGCTTGTTTTAGGTGATCTAAACTGCGCTCTATTGCGTATGGGTAAACTCTTATGTCCTCTAAAAATAGAATTTTACCTTTCGCATTTATTTGCCAAGCGGTTCCTATACTATTTTCAATTAAAGTCATATTACCACCGATGACTTTAGACTCTAATCTGCCATCTTTTAGTCTAATGCCATTGTTTATCATCTTTAGGTTATCAAATCTGATAGAATCCCGCTTGTTAAGAATTAACTCTTTCAATTTTTCAACAGAGCTTTCAGGAAACGGAGCTATTTACTATCATTTCCAACATGGTGCCGTGAAGAGTTTGCCAATCATATTTAGCTTGTAGATAGATGTGCAAGGCAGTTATATCGCTATAGCCTATGAGGATTTTTTTGTTTTGAGCAATCCCTTTCTTTTTTATCATTGGGTAACTTTTCTAGATAGGGAATTAACCGAGAAGCCCCTTCTCCTCCTCTGATACACCAAATTATTTTACTATCATTAGTTAGTGCACTAACCAAATCATTTGCTCTGAATTCATCAGAGTTGGAATAAAATGGATTGTCATTACTATATATTTTTTCCGAAATATGGGGATTAAAATCCGAAGCTTCTACATATTCCTTTTATAGTAGTCAGATCTGATTCTTTTCCCCTTGGAAGAAGGAGCAATAATATCAACTCGGTCGATTGCATGAATACCTGTGTTAGCACATAAAGTGAAAATAAAATATAAAAGGTAAATGATCATTAAAATATCTTATAAAACTCTTTTTTTAGTATATCATCCAATTCAGAGAGTGGAACTTTCACTCCTAGTTCTTCCATTGATGTGACGCCATAACCTTGCAGTCCACAAGGAATAATACCCTTATAGTGAGAGAGATCTGGAAAGACGTTAAGCGCTATGCCATGATAAGTTACCCATTTTCTTAAGCGAATACCAAAAGCTGCAATTTTTTTTTTCTACTCCATTGTTATTCACCCAAACACCTATTCTATCCTCTTTAAATTCTCCAAGTATATTAAATTGCTTTAAAACATTTATTATCCACTTACTTAGGTCTCTAATATATAGCTTTATGTCGCATTTATTTCTTTTTTTAAGGTTTAACATTAAATATATGATGCGCTGTCCTGGACCATGATATGTGTGTTTACCACCCCTTCCTGTTTTATATATAGGAAATAGTTTTTCAACAATATCATCATCTGTTGCACTGATTCCTGCAGTATAAAGTGGAGGGTGCTGGAGTAGCCATACCAATTCGTCTGCTGAATTATTGTAAAATTTGTTGAATTTTTTCTTCCATAGATTTTACGGCACAGTTATAATCAATAAGCTGATTAGATATTAGCCATTCTGTCATGTTCAATTTCTTTTCTTTTTAGTATAGCAGTGCATTCTTTTCCTGTCATCCAAGCGCCCTCTTCTTGTCATTCCAGTGCGTGACACTGGGATCTATGTCTTAGTTTAACTACAGAATCTAAAACACTTTTAACTTTTAAACATCTTTCATGAGGCACATATGAATTTCAACATTTTTCAAAGAAAGAAAAGCAGTGAATATTCTGCTTTGCAGCTAATGATGGAACCAAGTTGGAGTAAGCGTGATTATGTAAGTTTTGCTGAGGAAGGTTACATAAAAAATGTTATTGCCTTTCGAGCAATTAATATGATTGCAAGTGCTACATCTTCGGTACCTTTTACTCTCTGCCAGCTTACTGAACAGGGAAAATCGCAACTAAAAGCCCATCCATTACTGAAATTACTTTATTCTCCTAATCCAATGACATCAAAATCGGAATTTATTGAGGGGATTGTAACTTATCGGTTAGTTAACGGCAATTCTTATTAATTGATGGTTGAGTCACAGAACAATAGAAAATCACCACAGAGCTTTATCTTCTGCGCCCTGATAGGGTTGAAATTGTTCCAGGGAGAAATAACGTTCCTTATATCTATCGTTATACCATAAATAACAACGGTTATGACTTTAAAGTTGATAAACTAACCGGACGTTCAGCAGTGTTGACCTAAAGACCTTTAACCCCTTTGAATGATTGGTATGGATTATCACCAATTGAGGCAGCTGCATACAGTATAGATCAGTATAATCAGGCGGGTGCTTGGAATCAAGCGATGTTGCAAAATGGGGCAAGACCAAGTGGTGCAATAGTTGTGAAATCAGCGAAGGACGGGAGTGGTGGAAGTTTAAGTCAAGAGCAGTACCAACGCTTAAAAGAGCAAATAAATGATCATTATTCAGGTTCTGTCAATGCTGGAAGACCGATATTGCTTGAAGGAGGCTTGGAGTGGAAAGAAATGAGCTTATCACCAAGGGATATGGATTTTATTGAGTCCAAACACAGTTCAGCTCGTGATATTGCCCTGGCTTTTGGCGTCCCGCCGCAGTTGCTTGGCATACCAGGTGATAACACTTATAGCAAATTAGTCGAAGCACGGCTTATCCCTCTGGGAACAGACGGTTTTACCAACGCTAGAAAATATTATCTGTCACCTGAATTCTTGGCTAACACCAAAATTTGGCGAGGATCTGTGCTTGTCGTACGACAAAGATGCAATAGAAATTCTCACGGAAAAGAGGCAAAAGTTGTGGAAATACGTAGAAAACGCAAGCTTTATGACACTCAATGAAAAAAGGGAAGCATTTGGCTTGCCACCACTGCCAGGTGGTGATGAGTTAGGTTAAGTTTGATCCGTTCAGCTGTGCTGGCTAAAAGACAACTTAAAAGAGTTTAAGTTTTTGCTTTGTGCTTTGTAAAATATTAAAAAAATCAGCCAAATTACACCATATTTAGTCTATTTTATCCTATAGTTTTGGGTTTTACCGAGGGTTCGTCATTCTGCTACATGTTAGCGGAATCTATCCGCGGCGGTATGAAGTAGGGTTGCACTAGCCATAGCAACTTTGCCTGCGCAACCATTTTCTGCTGCACCATTGAACAGATATGCTTGAAGATATCCGTTCAGATGAGTTTATTGTCTCCTAAACCGTACACGCCTAACAAGCTACCGCTAGAGCTTGTGAAAAATTCTCTATTTTTATTCCCTTTAATTTACTGGATAAGTTGTCTACAAACAAATCTGATTTAGTGCAGATCTGCTCTATTTTTTCAGGAGATAAAGAGGAATCTAATTGATTCGCTATACCAGACACTCCATTTAAAACTACTCCAGCACCATATGGTACATATGACACAGTATATATAGCACCTGACGTAAGATCTAGCAAATTCTGAGAAGCAGTGATCATCTTGTATCCTACTGTATTTTTATCTTTTTCTTTAATCTCCTCAAGTATCTTTGATGCACTATAGGGAATATAAGACATACCAGCTATACCATATGAAGCCCCATTTAAGGCGTACGATACAACTACCGTTGTTGCTGATAGTGCTTTGGCTCCATATTTTGCAGTATAAAGCAATGGCTTAAGGGCATAAGAAATAGTTTTACCTTGTGATTCAGATTCAAGCAGCGAATTTAGTTCTTCTTGTGTTGCTGTACATTCGAAAAATTCTTCCTCATCGATTTCTGCAAGATCAATCTCTTCAAAACCCTCACCAATATCTACAGGAGTCACTGTTTCTTTTATAGGGCTAACTTCTACATTACTTCCAATAATACTTGGATTATTAGAACTTCTGCCAAAAAGATTCGAAAACATGCTAAACATTTTTTTTTACCTACAACTTAACGCTCATATCAATATATTAACCTAATATTAGCCAGGTGTCAAGCACATATGACTCTTATAAACAGATGTTAGTAAATTAACTATTCCTCTTGCCAACCAGAGCGATGAAGATTTGGTCTACATCAAAACTCATCTTAGGAAGCCAAATAGGGCCATCCAAATGCATATCGATATAGATTGGATTACTATAGTTTGGTGGTATGAAAAAGAACCTGAATATAGAAGCTAAAGCGAAGTTAGATAAGGTTAAATTAGAAGAGATCGACCCTGATGCTTGATCAATCCCGAATTGTAAACTAGTTGAACATATACCACTCTTAATACTTGCTTTTCCGCTAATATTTTCAAAAAATGTACTGCCATTATATATATCAACATAAGCAAATGTGGAAATTTCAGACTTATTCTTACTGCTTAATAAATTAGCGATAAATGAATTAAAATCTACATTAGTAACTTCTATTCTCTGCGCTTGTAAATTTACATCTCCTGATAAGTTACTAGCCCAATCATGAAAACTTTTTCCTTGAGTTTTGATTTCACCATTTAAGCTTACCTGACCATTTTACATTGTCAATTCCTATAACCTTACCAATCTTTTTAGTGTCCAAATTTACAACAGAAAATCTTGTATTCATTGAGTCTGATCTTAAATAACCCTGAAAAAAACACTTGCCCGTGTTCTAATACGTAACTTACCTGCCTGATAGTGATAGTGTTGCTTCTCATTACCGCATCCAAATTAAAATCTTTCAAAACATTCTGCTCGGTTTTAAATTCTGCAGTATTGATTTGCACATTTGCATCAAAGCCTTCTTTGTCATCCAAAAAATCAAGCTGCTTTGTTGACCATTGAATTTTGATCTATCTCATTTCTTGAATTTCTTTTTACCTCTACTAAATTTGGTAATTTAAAGATATTTCCATTAAATTTATTGCCCGTAAGGTTCACATCTAATAAAGGTTTGGCGTATTTTTGATCTACTAATATTTTTGCATTACCGGTAATATCGAAATCTTCTCCAGATAGTTTTATTTTATCTGCAACTAGCTTACCTTTTTCCATTTTCAGCAAAAAATCCAAATTTTTAATTTTCGTATCATTCAATGTAAGGTTATTAAACACTGGCCTTTATATTTGCATCATACTGAAAATTTTTCAGCCGTTGCATTTTAGATAAACTGCTAAATAATGAATGATCATATTTATCTGCATCAAGATTATGCATGCTAAATTCACCATCAATCACACTGCGTTTTTTTGTGTGGCTTACTCTAATTGACCCTTGCAAGGATTCCTTATTATTTAGCAGTCTAATGTCTGAGATAGATAATATTCTTGGTGCAAGGTGCAGTTTAGAACTTAGTATAAATTGATTTTTCTGGTTTTCTTTCATCTTTATAGAAGGAAAAAACCATAAAATGAATGACTCAAAATCATTTCCTTCTACTAACAAATCACCGTTGAATTCAGATAGGACATTATTGTTTGAGATCTCTCCTGATAAGTAAGATATATTATTGATTCCAGGAAATTTAAGAAGCGTATTAACTTTTACTTTGCCATCAGTGGATTTTAGTACAGCACGGAAATTGTCCAATATCTTGTTTTGATATTGAATGTTAGAAGCTTCCATATTAAAATTTAAGCTCAAGTTCTTTGGCACAACTGCTCTAAAGCATTCCAGAAGGTCTTTCATATTCGTTGTTCTTTGTGAATCATTTTGTATGGAATCTAAGTTAACTTTGCTGAAGCTAATATTGAGATTAGTGTGATCGCCTTTTCTATCATTTTGTATTGTACCACTGGCTTGCATGCTTTTGGAATCAATTTTCAAGTCAGTTACCGTAAACTCATTTTCATCGAGGTTGATATTAGATGATATCTCAATATTTTCACTAGGAATAACACAGGAGAGAAAGCTAAGATTAATGATTTTTGCTAAATCACTCACAGAACCGGAACTATTATTAATCGTTAGTGTTAAATTACCCTGGAGTTCTTCTTGATTTCTATTACCTGTAAATAGCAAATTTACAAAATTTGATTCAACACTAATGTATGCATTCTTTTTTGTGATATTAACCTTTCCTGAAAAATCGTAATTATTATCACCTACCTTTACTTTACCAGAGAATTGCCTATTTTTTTTTACAGCAACTTCCTTTATATTAACAATGCTGCTATAATTAGCGAAATCATTCTTAAAACTTACTTGGCTGTCTTTTATTACTATATCGACTGTGTTACCACTGGCTTTTGTATTTATAATATTAATTAAATTTTCTTTATTGCTTTTCATGCCAAACAATGTGATTGACTTTGGTTGCAACGAGAATAAAAGCAACGATAGGAACGATGGCCTTATTTCAATTTTTCTTACACTAATTAAATCTGATAGCTTTTGCTCTTTATTTTCGTTGTATTGTATATATACATTATGAATAGTGAGCTTTGGAGTAATGAGTGAAACTTTAATTTTTCCTCCAATATGCACTTTAGCATCATACGTCCTCTCCAACTCTTTTATGATATATTTCCTGTAGCCACTCCAATCCTTAAAAGTTGCAGCAACGTGCATGAGAATTAATAGCAGCGAGATTGATAATATGGCATATATCGAGAGCTTCATAGTTTATACATGTTTTAAATTATCCAAACTTCCTCTAAAAGTTAGGTAAAGAATACCAAAATAAACAATAACACTCAAAGCTATTAAAGTCGTTAAATAAACAATACGAGCCAATATTTTATCAAAAAATAATCCTGCCAACAAAGAATTAAAAATATAAAGGGCTATTGACATGACTACCGTTGCTACAAAAATTTTCATGATATTTAATAATAACGCTTGGCTAACCTTATACATTTTATTTATTGTTAAATAACTAATTAATAGAATGGAGTTTATCCAAGTGGAAACGAAAGTAGCGATAGCAATCCCCGTGTGCTGATACTCGTTCATTAACAAAAGGTTTAGCACTACATTAATTCCAAGGCACATTAGTGAGAACATAGTTGGTATTTTTAGATTTCCTTTAGCAAAAAACGTGGGTAGCAATACTTTATTTATAATAAATGCAGGTAAAGAAAGAGAAAATGCTATTAACGTGGGAGCAGTTTGCTGCACTGCATAATGATCAAACCGGCCGTAAGAAAAAAGCGTAAGTAAAATTATGTCGGGAATAATAATAAAGGCAGCAGTTGTTGGCATAATTAACATTAATCCTATGTTGAGAGCCTTGTTCTGTATTTTGACTATATTTTCAGTATTATTTACCTGTTTTGAAATTAAAGGAAGAAGCACTGTACCGATTGTAGTACCGATTATTCCCTGCGGTAGTTGATTTAGTCTATCGGCATAATATATATAGGACACCGCATTTGGTATAAAACTCGCCATGATTGTGTCAATCCATACACTTATTTGAGTTACACAATTGTTGATAATTGCAGGTATCACACGCTTAAAAAACAACCTTACTTCATTGCTTAATTCAAGGCTAAAAGAAAAAGCTGCCTTTAACTTGTATGCGCTAAATAGTATCAAAAGTAGCTGGAAAATTCCTCCTATAAGGGCAGCTATAGAAAGGTTGTGCGCTGGAGTTTTTACGTAAGGCACAAACAAACTGATGATTAAACAGAGATTCAAAACGATTGGTGCAATAGCTGTTGAAGCAAAATGCTGCTTTACTTGCAGCATTCCACCAATAAGTGATGCAATTGAAACAAAGATTATGTAGGGCATCATAATTCTTGATAAAGTAACAGTAAGGGTAAACTTACTTTGGTCAAATCCAGGAGCAAAAATTTGAATCATATAAGGGGAGAAAGTTTGCATGATAAGGCAAAAAATTACTAAGATAATAAACGTAATGGATATTACACTACTCGCAAAATTAAATGCCTTTTTATCATCGTGTGATTCTGTTGAATATAACGGTATAAAGGACGTGGTAAATGCTCCCTCTGCAAAAAATGCGCGAAATAGATTGGCAAAACGAAACGAAGAAAAAAATATGTCTGCAAGAGAGTTTGCACCAATAACCGTAGCAATCAATACATCTCTTATTAACCCTGAGATCCTTGAAATAGCCGTAAAAAAACTAAATATGAAAATACTTTTAAACATACCACTACTTCATTAGTATCAATACAATTAACTATAATAGTAAAAGTATCAATGAAAATATTTATTGGCTAAACTTAAAACCCTCTACAAAAGGAGAGTTAAATAATCAATTGACTATTTGCACTCGTATGTTAGATATTTTATATCTTGGCGGGCGTAGCTCAGTTGGTAGAGCGTCAGTTTGTGGTACTGAATGTCGCCAGTTCGATCCTGGTCGCTCGCCCCACTAAAATTTTCTGCTTGATGGAGATATGAACAAATGGTAATATATTAATTAATTAGGGAGAGTATATGGATTACAACACTAAAGTTTTTTTAATATTGTGCGGTGCAGCATCAGTAACAGGTGCACTTACAGGTTTGGGATTGAGTTTCACAGCTTTGTCACCTTTGGTTATAGGTGGAATTGTTGCTGTCGTTCCTGTAATATTATTTGCTGCATATTATATATGCAAAGGAGAATTCTCCAAGAAAGATCTTTTCATGATGGCCGTTTTATGCGTTGCAAGCGCTGCAATTGGAGTTGGCCTTGCTGCAGCCGCAACTGCTATTTTTCCTGGTGCAATGCTTGGAATGGGCTCTGCAGCTTTAGCAGGTGCAACAATAGAAATGATAGCGCTGATAGCAGGGGCATTTGCGGTTGGAGCTATATCACTTGCATCTGAAAAAGTGAATGAATATATTATATCACCTATAGTTGAGTTTTTTTCTTCAAAAGGGAAGGGATACGAATCACTTTAAACCAATTAAGTAAGGTTTCTGCTTTCTGTTATTCTAGTGTGCAGCATATAGCTGTACGAACATTTGTTTGCAAAGGCAGTGTGTTAAGTGTTATAGCCGGTTTTGCCTCAAACACAAAGGCAGTGCCTGGACTCTTGCTTCAATGTTAAACAAAATACCATAGAATTCAAAATGCAAAAAAAAATGTTCAACATTGTATCAGGAGTCTAGAAATATATGTATCCGTTCAGAGGTGTAGCTTAAGAGACAATAGATAGAAGGTTTTGAAAGGGATTAAGATTCTTTTGTTTCCAAGTCAGGTATAACGAGATTATCGGGAGTGTTAAATAAACCATATGCGTCAAGTTAAGGGAAAGTAGCATAAGGAAAAAGAAAAGTGGTAAAAATTATTTTAGATATTAAGTAATAAAGCTAGTGATTTATAGACTCTTCTAAAAGAATTATCTTATTTTAGATCAAAATTTCCCAAAAAATAAATGTAACAAACAAGATACCCACTTTAAATGGTGCTATATTGGGCCTTAACTTGACGCGTATGGTTTATTTAACACTCCCACTATGGCTATACCTAATTGGGCTTTAACTATATCTCAACTTGATATTTTCTTTCCTGGTAGATTGAAAATTGAGTTGAGTTAAAAATGCGGTTTGACACACTTTTTTGAACATTCCCTAACCTCAATTTACATTAAAATACTTTTATTAGTATCTTTTTCTTGTGACTCAGCAATACGTTTAGCCCAATCCAGTGGCCTTTTATTTCTGTTACCTAATGCAATTCTATTGCGATCATAACTATCAGTGTGTTCCGTTAAAGTATCTTTTCTTTCTTCTTCTATTACTCCAATTTTCAGTTGTGCTTCATCTTTCTCTAGTAATTTATATAGATTACTATTTTTATCTACAATTGAATTAGTGTCATTGTTTTCTTGTTCTGCCACTGTTTTTATGTCTGTTGAACTGTCTTTTAACAATCCTGCTGCTAATAAATGTTCTTTGGTTTGTTCACTAATTCCTTTTTGATCCACCGGTTTTAGTGGGAACTTCTGAGTTTCTTTATCCAACTTACTGGTAAATTCCGTAAGTAGAGTGTCATCCCTTTGTTCAACATTCATTAGGCTCGCTTTTAACTGTCCAGGATTTACTTGAGATTGTCCATGATTGGCATGAGTTGGAGATGAATAGCCCGAATCGTTTGTTTTTACATCTGTTGAACTGTCTTTTAGCAACCCATCTTCTTTATCTTGTGACAGTTTATCAGTAGGATCAACTTGCCTTAATCCTCTATTATCTTGCTGTGATCTATCTCTGATTTCTTTAAGAAGATTTTCAGGTGGAGTTTGGTCACTTTGTTCAATGTTCTCTAAGCTCCTCTTTGGCTGCTCAGGATCTACTTGAGGTTGAGCATGAATTTGAGGTGAATAGCCCGGGTCACTTTTGCTATTGGGTTTTGGAACAGAAAGTGGCTGTTTACTTTCTTCCCACTCAGCATCACTAGCACCACGGTTATCACTGTCATGTTCATGTATATTTGAATAAGGCAAGTAAGGAACTTTGTCCTTTAATGTTTCTAATATAGAAGACGTTGATTCATTTTTCCTGCCTCCTTCCATTGATGCTCCGCTACCATCAACAACACCAGTGCGCCGTAAGCTGTTTCTCTTGAAATTTCTGATGTCTTGTAATAGATCGCCTTTGCTATTTCCTTCTTGTTGCTGGGTTTTAGGTTGTTGCTGATTATTAGGTGTTTGCTCACTTCTATCTGGTTTTTGGCTTCCAGGTACAGCATGTCCAAATGTAGGATTGTCATACCGTTCATCTTTTTGCCTATTATCTTGATTGTGGCTTACAGACTTGTTGAAAGTAGAACTGTCCGAAGGATCAGAAGTTGCACCTTTTTGCTGATTATTAGGTGTTGGATTATTCTGTTTATCTCTTTGCCCACCATCTTGGCTCACAGGCTTGGCAGAGGCATTCCTCCCTTGCTCATTGACAACATTTTCTTTAGGTGGAAGTGAACTAGTTCTAAGTGGTGGCAGCGGAGGGGTCTGAGACCCAATTTCTCGATTCATATGAGTAGCTTGGTGTTTTTGAACAGGTTTTTTGACCTCTTGCTCAATATCTCTACTGTTACTTTTTATTGCGATTTCAGATGATTTGTTAAGGACTTGATTGTCTTTTCCGTCATGTTGCACCTCATTCACTTTTCCTTTTTCCCTGAATTTTATTTCATGCAAGAATAAACCACCTATTTTTACGTCTTTGTTTACTTCTAATTGCTTCTTTAATTGCTCCGTAACACTGTTAGGTTCAATAAGGTCTACACCTTCTTTATCAATATTGACTTTAATAGTACACTTTTCCCCATTCACATACCAATTTAGCGTCATTTCATATGAACCATCGGTTACAACATAATGTCTTATTTTTTTCCCTCCTTCCTCGGCAACAAAACCATGCATTCCGCTCTTTCCATCACTATGCAACGTTGAAAATCCCGAGATTCCATTCTTCTGACAAAAATCACTGTTTAAAAATTCGCTGATTTTGAACTCTTTCTTGTTATCCTCCAGTGTAATACTGGCATGATTACCGTATATTGAAACTTTTTTATCTTTAACATCATCATTAATGTTATTAGCATTAGTAATATATTTATTCAACTCTTCTTTAGCTTTATCTTCAAGCTCTTGTCTAGCTGTCTTGTCGCATTCCTGAAGAATAACTTCATAAGCTTTATTTTTGTCTTTATCTTCGTCCCAATTCCAGTCGGCGTGTTCTGTTAAAAACTTTACTGTGTTAAAATCAACTCTAACATTATAAATTAGGTCGTCTTCCTTTTTTATTTCATCAAATAAAGAAAAAAATTCTTGAACGCGCTCATTATAAATGTGTTTTTGTTGTATATTGTTAGTGTTCATATACCCCTCACTAATAACCCTCTGCCTTTAGTTCTAGCTAATACTAGCTAATATAATTATCACGAGCATTGGTTGAATTTTTATTAAGGAAGGTTGTGTTGTTACTCAGATGGCAACTTTTAGTTGGCGCCTAATTTTAAATATCTGTTGCTCATAGTGAATACTTCTGGATCTTGAGAAGTTAGCTTGAGTATAGCGAGTATGTTGATAAATAACAAAGCAGCAATCGAGATATCAGCGACATCCCATAGCAATCGGACTTTACCCATCGCACCAAGCGGAATGATCATGGTAAAAATTACAATCCAGATTTTAGTGTATTTATTATCCATAGACACATAGCGTATTGTCTGTTTTGAGCAAAAAAACCAAGTAAAAATAGTAGTAAAGGCAAAACAAAACATTATGGCCATAATTAAATAGTCAATATAGGGCCAATTCATAGCTTTTCTAAAAGCAAATATGCACATGTTAGTACTCTCTAAATCAGTGACCCAAGAATCTGTGACAAGCAGTACCATTGTTGTAATAAACACTATAAATGCAACTATAAAAGGCGATATTATTGTAATTAGACTCTGCTCAATAATAAATTTATTATTATTTTTCTTAGGAACAATTGAAGAATGTACGATTCCTTCGAGGCCAAGCCCTATATCTGTTGCAAAAATACCTCGCAAAGTTCCGACTTGAATAATAGTCAACATTTCTAAAATCAAACCTAGGGATAAACCAGAGTTAAAGCTACTAGCTGTCAAAAAATTGCTTGTTATTAATTTTAGAGAAGGAGGGATATTTTCACTAAACTTAAATAATATGATACCGCAAAGTGTGAGGTAACTTACCGTCATTATCGGTATCATAGCCGATATAAAAATTTTAATTTTTTTTAAGCTGAGAACTGCAACAACAAAAAATATTATGGCCATTATAATGCCACCAATGACTACAGGCACATCTATCATGTTAAGTGGTATTGATAGAGAATTTACCTGAACAAGGTTACCAGCTGTTATTGAAACCATCATCATAACAACCAGAAACACAATTGTAGCTTTTCTAGAATTAAATGTATCAGCCATGTAGGCTACAGGGCCACCTATAAACCGTCCGTTCTTTTCCTTTCTGGTTTTTATACTTAGATAACAAGTGACATATTTTATCACAGAAGTGATAACAATAATTATTGCCATCCATAAAATAGAGCCCGGTCCTCCGGTTTTTAGAGCAACAGCAGTTCCTGAAATGTTTCCTACTCCTAAATTTCCCCCTAAGATTGTAAACAGGGCGGCTATAGAAGAAAATTTATTTTCCCCTCTTTTAACTCCAATGAGTGAAAGGGCGTACGGCAATCTAAATATCTGTAGCCATTTTAGTTTAACCGATAGGTAAACACCAGCAACTAGCATGAGTAATATTGTTGGCAGTAATAAAACAAACTTTACTGTATCCATCTGTAAAAGTGAGATTTTTATTTAAGTATACAACAAAAATTGAAAATACCTAATTTATTGTTTATGAGAGTCACACTACAAAAGCTATAGTAAGCTAATAGCCTGCTATAGCTAAACTGACTTAGATTTACCGACAATTTGAAAAACGACAAATTCGTCATTCCGCTACTTGTTAGCGGAATCTATCCGCGGCGGTATGACGTGTTAGCTATAAAACCCTATTTTTCATACCACTCATTTATAAGTTTATTGATATCAGAATCTATAAAATCCTTTAGTGGTTGCCTGGTTTTTATCTCAACATTTTTAGGGATGCACCTATCTTTACATATCGCATAATTTATATGGAAGTTAAGGTCAATATACCCTTGATTTGAAAATACATTCATCTTAAAGGGAAATAATATCATATCCTTATATACGTTACTGATAAATATCTCTCTTCCTACTTTATCTCTATGTTCCTTTGGAGTAGGCCAGTAAATATCTATGTTTAATGTGTTACCCTTACAATCAAAAGAAGTGGGAAGACCGAAATCTCCAGGATCTTTATAATATATGTGCCAGCCTGGTTCTACTGTAACCTTTATTGCACCTTTAAGAGTGAGGTTTGCTTCATTTATCTCGCCAATAAGTAAATCAAATTTTGCAATTTCCTCGTCATCATATAGTTGGGTGCAAGAAAAAAATAAAAACAATATTAAATATATATGTATTTTCATTAAGGCAAATTTCTCCTTTTATAGAGAAAGTGATTTAGATTTTAAGTGTTATATTTAATAGCATTATATGGATTATTTATTAATTTAGCATTATGCTAGTATAAATACACCAGGGGTTATAGTTTTCTTATGCTGCCTTTTTGTTATTAGACAACCACAATATAAGGGGGTGAAACGGATGCAAACAGTAGTGCCTTTCTGCAACAAACGTATTACCTTTAACGAATAGTAAAATGTGAGATTTTTTGGAACTACCGTGGAGCAGTTGCTCCACGGCTTCACTCTACTCAGAATCCACCCATGCCACCCATTTCTCCTGCGCCCATAGGAGATGAAGCATTTTCTTTGCTTGGTACATCAACTATCATAGATTCAGTAGTAATCAGCACACTCGCAACAGATATCGCTGTTTCAAAAGCAATACGCACCACTTTTGCTGGATCAATCACACCAGCTGTAAATGCATTAGCGTAATTCATAGCCTCAACGTTGTATATAAGCTCTTTATCATTCTGCTTAATCAAATAGTCAATGATAACAGCAGATTCAAGACCAGCATTTTTAACTAACCTTCTAATTGGAGCACTGAGAACTTTCTTGATAATGTTTATGCCTATTTGCTCTTCGTCACTTGCACCTTTTAATTTGTCGAGAACAGATGAAGCATAAAGAAGTGCAACTCCACCACCTGGAACTATGCCTTCTTCAACTGCAGCTCTTGTTGCATGCAGCGCATCTTCAACTCTATCTCTACGTTCTTTAACTTCCACTTCAGTTGCTCCACCAACTTTTAGCACAGCAACACCACCTGATAATTTCGCTAAACGTTCTCTTAGCTTTTCTTTATCATAATCAGAAGTTGAAGTTTCAATTTGAGATTTGATCTGCTCGATTCTAGCTTTCACACTGTCAGAATCGCTATTTTCGCTGACAACTGTGGTATTATCTTTGGTAATTTTAACATTTTTAGCAGTACCAAGATCATCAAGTGTCAGATCTTCCATCTTGATTCCAAGTTCATCTTTTATGACGTACTTAGCACCAGTCAAAGTTGCTATATCTTCGAGCATTTCCTTTCTTCTGTCACCAAAACCTGGAGCTTTTACTGCAGCAACTTTTAAACCACCACGTAATTTATTGATAACTAAAGTGCTTAATGCTTCACCTTCGATATCCTCTGCAATAATAACCAAAGGTTTACCAGATTTAACAACAGCTTCAAGAATAGGAAGTAAAGGTTGAATAATATTTAATTTTTTCTCTGTAATTAATAGATAAGGATGATCAAGCTCCACGATCATTTTTTCATTATTTGTAATAAAATACGGAGAGAGATAACCGCGATCAAATTGCATGCCAGTAGTCAGCTCAACTTCTAACTCTTTTGAACCTTTACTTTCTTCAACAGTGATTACACCCTCTTTTCCAACTTTTTTCACGGAATCAGCGATACTGTTACCTATATCCTTATCACCATTTGCAGAGATTATCGCAACTTGCGCTACTTCATCCATTTTCTCTAGAGAAATTGTACGAGACATTGATGCAATTTCCTTTAATATTACATCTTTTGCCTTCTGTATTCCGTTTTTAATACCAACACGATCGTTTCCAGCAGCAATTGATTTTGAAGCTTCCATGATCATGCTGCTAGTTAATATTGAGCACGTTGTTGTACCATCACCAACTTTGTCGTTACATTGAGAACAACTTTGGGCAAAGATGCTTGCTATTGCAGCATTTAGTGGTTTTTCAGGCTTGATACCCTTCATCACCTTATAACCATCTTTTGTAATTTCTGGTGCTCCATAGGGCTTATTAATCCCTACTGTTTTTCCTCTAGGTCCCGCAGTTATTGCTACCGTTGAATCCACTATTGCTGCGACTTCACGAAAGGCTTCTTGTAACTGCTCACCTGATACTACTACATTAGTCATTTTTATCACCTCTTGTTAATAAAAAATTTAGAAAACTATAATAAAACCATTTACAATGCGCCATGTTGCGCTTTGTTTCAGTTTAGTAAAATAAAGACTGCTATTTAATGACAGCAAGTATATCGGACTCTTTCATCACGATAAGCTTTTCATCATTATGTTCTATTTCTGTACCAGCCCATTGACGATAGAACACTTTATCACCAGCCTTTACAGTTAAAGCTATGCGTTCGCCATTTGAGTTGCGTGAACCTTCACCAGTTGCTACAATTTCACCTTTAGTAGGTTTCTTTTCAGCACTTGATGGAAGCATAATTCCACCCTGCTTTTCCTCGCTAATAGGCTTGATCAGCACGCTATCATCCAATACATTTAAACTTATACTTGACATTTGCTTTTCCTTTCAACAAATTAACCTATAACTTTATATATATACTCGTAAGTTAGATTTCAAGGGCTGGAGCTTGTAAAATATGCACACCATATAAAATATGCACGCCAAAAGCAGTTTCTAAAAGAGCCTAATGTTATATAATAAAATTTAGGTTTATTTATAGAGATTTCATGAGTTATATACCATTCTTAAGTCGTGGTGTGATAGTGCTATATGGGCCTGACACTAGAGATTTTCTGCAGGGCATTATAACCAATGATATTAATAAGCTAGATAGCCAAAAAGCTATTTACTCTTTATTGCTTAGCCCTCAGGGAAAATACCTATATGATTTTTTTCTTATTGAATATGGTAGATATATTTTCTTAGAGTGCGAAAATGTGCACTTACAGCAAATAATCGAGAAACTAGATTTACTTAAAACTTATTTGAGAGTGAAAATTAAAGACATTAGTGCACTATATAAGGTTGGAGTTTTGTTTGATACTAAGTTGGCAGAGTGTAGTAGTAAGTCACAAGTTATTTTTCAAGATCCAAGGCACAAGCTGCTAGGAATGAGGATCATACATAAAGATGAAATAAAAGAACCGGTTGGAGATTTTATTCAGTATGAAAAAGTTAGAATTAAAAACCTTGTTCCAGATGGAGCAAAAGATATGGTACAAAATTCATCGTTCCCATTGCAATATTTAGTCGATAAGGCAAACGGTATAAGCTTTAATAAGGGGTGTTACGTAGGTCAGGAAGTCGTAAATCGAATGAGCAGACAAGAAATATTCAGAAGAAAACTTTATCTTGTTGAGGGGGATAACGCACTTCCAGATATTGGCACTAAAGTGACAAATGAAAATAATGAGGAAATAGGGGAACTGCGCTCTAGTGTAGACAACATTGGACTTGCATTGCTTAATACTCAAAAAAGTCATGCAAATTTATATGTCGATGGGGTTAAGTGCGTTAAGACGTTGTATAATTAAAGTCTTAAGGTAGCACATATAGAAACGAAAAACTTATTTTATGGCCTGGCGTCACGCACTAGAATGACATCATTTACGATGTAACATTTATTACTTTTGCAGATACAATTTACATGCTATAATTGAATCTTCATAGTTGGTAAATTGGAGTGCAAAGAAGTAAAATTAAAGTAGAAATAAAAAGATTATCACACGGAGAAGACTTGTCTCTTCCATGTTATGCAACTACGCAGAGTGCTGGTATGGATCTTTATGCTGCATTGAATGACTCTGCTGTTTTAAATCCACTTGAGAGATTACTTGTTCCAACTGGAATTGTGATTGCAATACCAAACGGTTTTGAGGGGCAAATCCGCTCACGTTCTGGTCTTGCTGCAAAACATGGAATCACTGTCTTAAATTCTCCGGGCACTATAGACTCTGATTATCGAGGTGAGGTGAAGATTTGCCTAATTAATCTAAGTAATCAGTCGTATGAGATAAAAAGAGGAGATAGAATTGCACAAATCCTTATTTCTCCTGTGTCTCAGGTAATTTTGGATGACAGAGAAGAATTCTGCACAGAAGAAACCTGTCGCAATGCAGGGGGCTTTGGCTCAAGTGGTAGGTAATTTGCGAAAAAGCTTGACTATGCCAGTTCTTTTATATACAATTTAAGCATATTAATATTTTATTAAATGAGTTCGTTTATGCTAACTTTCAAAAATCATCGAGGTCAGTTCCACAAAACAAACACTGCACTTGTTGCACTTACTTCTTTGTATGTCATAGGCGCAGCAGTAGCACTTTCAGCACCATATTGGGTGTCTTCAACTTCCATGCTAGCTCCACTTGCAGCTTTTGCAGCTACACCACTTGGAATGAGTGTTTTAGCATTTGTTGCTGTTGCACTGATTTGTTTAGCAGTATATGCCATCAGCAAAAGTAACGAAATATCTGAGTTGAAAGCTTGGAAGATTGTTAGTGTCAGTGATACACAATCAGTGTTACAAATAACAAAAGGAGAGCTTAAGTATATCGAAGAAAATAATAAAAATAAGGATAAAGACGGTAATCTTATAGACGATGAATATCGTATAGATTTTGTTAACCAAAAGGGCAAAGAAGGCTATGTTATTGTGCAAGAAGCAATCAGTGATATGGTACCTGATATTACGCTTTTACTTATAAAGTCACGAGCAATGAAAAACGATGAGGGTGGTGAATACGTTCCAATAGGTAACAGTAAGCTAGTGAACGAGTTAGGCTTACGTACTAAAAGAAAATGATGCTAAAGTGTTCAACTTCTATTTACAAGAAGCTGTTGTTGAACAAGTTGCTTCTCAACAACAAGGAAAATAGACAGTATGGCCAAGTGAAATAAAAGAGGCAGGCTAAGTCTGCCTCTTTATTTTTTAGTGTCAGTTACTTAAATTTATTATGGAAATTTCCTTAACTTTTATATAGTTGTGAGAAGCTGCTAAGGATTTTTATTTAATTTAACTGCATCTTTTGCCTTATCCAATAACCCATTAATAAAACCAATTTCGCTTGGTTTATCAAGTAAATCAGATGCAATGTTAGTATATTCATTAATGACAACTGGAACTGGCGTATCACAATTAGCTAACTCACATATTGCAACACGCAAAATAGATAAGCTTATAAGATTTAACCGTGAAAGGGACCAGCTTGGGTGTAAGTAAGACTCTATTATTTTATCATATTCTTCACTGTTTTTTATAACCTTATATAACAAGTTTTCTAAGAACTGATGTTCAAATTCTTTACATTCAAATATATCTTTCAACTTACTTATGTAGTCCTTAAGTTCACAATTTTCCAATTTAAAAGTGCTTTTGTTGTAACCTACAAAAATATTTGAATAAGCAACTTGTACAGCAAGAAATCTTGCCGTACTTCTTTTTATGCGCCACTTTTTATCTACTGGTTTTTCCTCCATTATTTTAATTTATTGTGTAAATCTATCATATGCAAAACAGTTGAGGCTGCATGGCCACCAACGTTCTTTTTGTTTTTGTCAGCTCTAACTAGTGCTTTATCTTTGCTGTCAGCGGTAATTATGCCCATACCAAGGGGCATAACATAATGCATAATAACTTCATTTAAGCCTTCGATTACTCCTTTACAAACATATTGATAGTGATCGGTTTCACCGCGAATCACGCACCCAAGAGCTAAATAACCGTCATAATTAGCATTCTTGCTTTTGACCGCAAAAAGAATTATAGCTGGTATCTCAAATGCACCAGGAACTTCAATTATGTCATAGCTTGCATGACTTTCTTTTAATCTATCGACTGCACCTTCAAGCAAAAGGTTCGCTATTTCAGTGTGGTAAATTGAATTAACTATTAGTATTTTCGACATTTACTCCTACTTTTCTCGTTAAAAATAATTTTATTAATGATTGTTGGACTAAGGTGATTATATTACTAAATATCCAATATATTACTAGACCAGCGGGAAGGGAAGAAACAATAAAGACAGAAATATAAGGTAAAAATTTCATAACATTCATTTGAACGTCATCTTTTTTGGCATGATCGTTCCCGCTCAATTTTTGTTGAATTAACATAGTAATTCCATAAATTATAGGTAAAATACCTATAGAAACAGGAAAATTGTAATTAAATAGCCCAAATAATGTGAAAATGTTTGTTGGATCAGGAGCTGAAAGGTCCTTAATCCATAAATAAAAAGGTGCATGTCTCATTTCTATAGTAACAAACAATACTTTATATAGAGCAACAAACACTGGGATTTGTATTAGCATGGGAAAAATGCTCGATATTGGGTTTATATTGTTTTTTTTGAATAATGCAATCGTCTCTTTATGCTGTTTCAGACTATCATTTTTATACAGCTCTTTTATACGAGTTAATTCAGGCTGCAGGCTTTTCATTTTAAACATCGAAACATATGATTTATTCGCTAAAGGAAGCATCAAAAGCTTGGTCACCAAAGTGAGCAGTAATATTGCTAAGCCAAAATTTCTTAAAACGAAGTTAAAATATTCAAGTAATAAAAACACCGGCTTGGTTATAAAATAAAGAACACCAAAATCTACAGCTTTATCAAACAAAGGTATATTGAGAGTATCCTTATAAGAATCCAGTAAATTCAACTTTTTTGCTCCAGCAAAAAAATAATTCACATTAGAAACACTTGCGCCAGGAAGTATGCTCTTATAAGGCTTGACAAAATCTACTTGAAATTTATCAATATCATTAGCATTAGTATGCTTAATGCTTACATTTATTTTATCAGATTTTTCAGGTATGATGGCTGTGAGCCAGTATTTATCAGCAAAACCAAACCAATTTTTTTCACTTGAGCTTGCTTTTATTAAATGTTTCTTAGAGATATCCTTATATGTCCACTCCTCCAGTTTATTATCAAATGCACCCAGTACTCCTTCATGGGATATCCAATAAGATTCGTTGATATTGTCACGTTTACGGTTAATTCTACCATAAGGAACCAAAACTACATTATCTTTTGTATTGTTTTCAATAATTTGCTCAACTTTAAACATGTAGTTATCGTCAAGGCTAATTTTCATTCTAAATAAAATGCCATTTTCATTATCCCAAAATAAATTGACCTCTTTTTGATTGAGTTTATCTGCTTGCCAGACTGTTTTAGAATCTGGAACTTTAATCTTTTCATTCGGATCGAGCCACCCAAATTCTGCGAAATATACATCTTTTGATTCTGCAGGTGACAGTAACACCACTTGTGGAGAAGAAGAACTCGGTTCTAAGTAGTAGTTAGTTAAGATTAAGTCATCAAACCTTGCACCTTTCAAAGAAATTGATCCTTTAATCATGTTATTGGTTAAACTAACCCTCTGTTCTCGAGTGGAATTAATAATTTCAGAACGATTTTGGTGTATTATAGGAGCAAGGTCGTTAAAAGATTCGATATGTTCAATCAATGGCTGGTTTTGGTTTGCACTAAAAAAATTATCATAAATAATGTGCCAAGATACCATGATCAACATGGAAAGGATAGCTGCTAAAATTAAACTTTTTGCTTCTGACATGAAATTAAATCAAACATATCTTCTTAAAGTGTATATTAAATATTGTACTAAAACAATAAAATTTGCTTATTTTTAATAATAACTTTTAACGCTAATCTTTAAAATTTATTTTAATAGCTTCAAATTTTAACAATATGAACGCGGTGAAAAGTCTAGTTATTTGGTTACTAATAATAGCTGCCACTTCAATGCTTATTGATTTACAAAGGGACAAACTAAGCGACAGATTTCTCAGTACTTTTTTACCATATAAAGGGAGAATTCAGAATAGTGGAAGTATCGAATTTACGAAATCATACGATGGACACTTTTATATTCAGGCTCAGGTCAATGATCGCAATATAACGTTTTTGCTTGATACCGGAGCAACCGATATTGTTCTATCACAAAAAGACGCATTACATGTTGGTATTAACTTACAAAACGTTCAGGATTTTAAAATATATGAAACTGCGAAAGGTCAAATAAAAGCTGGTGTTGTTCACATCCCTCAGGTTAAAATAGGGAATTTTTTAGTTAATGATGTACAGGCGAGCGTTAACACTCATTCTATGTCTCATTCACTACTTGGAATGAGCTTTTTAAGGTATTTTCATTTCACTATAAGAGATAATAAGTTGATATTATACCGCGACTAAACACTTCTACAATCTACTTATCAAAGCTCTGTAGGTTAATATAGGAGCAGAAATAAATATTGCAGAACAAGTGCCAATCAAAATACCAAAAAAAATGATCAAGCTGAAGTCTCTCACTGCATCTGTGCAGATTAATGTCAAAGGAAGAGCAGCAAGAAGGGTTGTACCCGAGGTTAATATAGTGCGAAATAATGTAGCGTTGATACTTGCATCTACTATCTCACTCATCCGCCCACTTTTACCACTCTTGCAATACTCTCGAATCCGATCGTATATAATTACTGAGTTATTGATTGAATAACCAATGACAGTGAGGAGAGCTGCAACTGATGAAATATTAAACTCAATGCCAGTTAGGCTAATAAAACCAACAGTTAAAATCACGTCATGAATCAGTGCTGTTATTCCACTGAATCCACATTGCCAATTAAATCTAAACCAAACGTAAAAAAATATTCCAACAATTGTGATCAACATGGATAACATTCCTTCAAATATTTGTGTTGAGCTTATTTGTGGGCCAACATAGTCTATTTTACGATAGCTTATTGAGCTACCTAGCTTTTCTTCTAGTATGCTTTTTATCTTTTTGATTTTATCTTCATCTCCTTCATCTTTAAAACGCATGACTAAATTATCACCCGCTTTTGAACTCTGCACTGTAAAACCATTTTCTTTTAATGCATCGAGAATAGAGTGATTCTCATCTGAAGATTGTATCTCTATCAAAATTCCGCCTGCAAAGTCTATGCCTAAGTTCACTCCACGTAACACAACAATGAGCATTGAAAAGATGATAAAAATAATGCTAACGAGTGCAGTCAAATCCCTATATTTACTAAACTTGATATTGGGGTTATCTGGAATGAGTCTAAGTGCCATGCTATTTACTTAAAGTAATCACTTGAATTTTATATACTTTTTAAAAAATTCACTAGTTTATTCTGTGATTGGAGTCATACAATTTCATCAGTTGATAAGCCAGTTATTTGGAGAATAACATCAATAGAGACGTCTAACCTAAGTAGATTCCATGCAACTTCAACCTTAACTCTTTTTATAACCTCTTTTTTGCCAGCCCACATGCCTCCACATAAAACACAGGATAACAAATCCAATACATCCAATAATTCTTGATTATTAATCTCGTTACATTCTCCCATCAACTTAATATCCCTGCTTCACTATTCTTGTTTTTACCTCTTTTTGGTCTAGGCTGTAGAGCTATAGCATCAACTGTTAATTCCTCCGCTAAAGCACATAACATTTTGTGTGGAACATTGTCCCCTTTTTCATATCTTTGTATTTGCTGTTGTGATATCCCGACTTTACTTGCTAAATCTGCCTGAGTATATTTTCGCTTTACCCTCCAGCGTTTTATCCTTTGTCCTGTTGTACAATCTACAGAATCAGTACGAATTTCTCCTTCTGTATTATTATATTCATCGGTAGATAAGCCTGTTGCTTGAGAGATAATATCAACAGAAACTTCTGCTTTAGCTAGACTCTTTGCCAATTCTACTTTGGTTGCTTTTACAGTACTCTTTTCGTTAACCTTGATAGACCTGGCTAGTAAATAAAATGCCTCGTCTAATCCATGATTTTCAATTTCTTCATGTACTCCGACAAGATTTTTCAACACTTTCATCCTATCTTTATCCCAACAACTATGTTCACTTTTAGGGAGTAGAGCTCCGATATTAACTGATAACGCTTTTGCTATGGCATAGAGTTCGTGTGGATAAATGTCATCTACCCCTTGTTCTTGTCTCAGTATTTGCTGTTTTGGTACTCCAATTTTATTTGCCAAATTCTCCTGAGTATATTTTAGCTTTAACCTCCAGTATTTTATCTTTTGCCCTATTTTGTAATTTATAGAGTCAGTGTGCTTTTTGTCATTGCTATCGTTGGAGTCGCTCATATTACTTTCTTTATATAAACAAACATATGCTTTACCATAAGGTTTTATGATAGTATATTATTTTTTATAACTTTTTTTTCATATATTCATAAGATAGCTATCTATAGTAATAACTATATGAAATTTTTGTTGCGAGCTTTTATAAGATGCCTCTCTTTCTTAATGAGATTTAATATAATCCTTCCTAAATACCGTATAACCCACAGCTAAACAACCCTTGTTCGTCCACTAGAAGGCAAAGCAGCAAGGAGCGAACCAAAAGCGATGAGAAAGGATCCAAGCCAGATTATAGACATTCCAGGTTTATAGTGCACTTTAGCTGCGATTTTGCTCTTACTCTTATCAATCTCTCCAATTACAACATAAATATCAGAAAGCAAATTGTGGTAGATACTGCTTTCAACATTTTTCTGACCTTCCGCAAGGTAAAATCTATATTCAGGAGTTACTTCACCCAATATCTTGTTATTCAGCAAATTCCTGATATCCATTGTACCTCTCACTGCATGGAAATTTTTTTCTTTTATTAGCTCAATATTTTGCAAAGTAACTTTAAATTTATTGACTGTTATGCTATCCCCTATTTTTAAGTAATTTTCTTTTTTCTCCTGCCAACCAACTGAATAAGCTATACCAAGCACTAAAATTGCCACTCCAGCATGAGCTGCCATCATTGCATAGTAGGATTTAGAAACTTTTCTTGCTAATAAAATTGATTCACCAAATGCTACCTTAAATAAACAAATTCTTTTACTATATGCTTCTAAAACAAAGATTAATAATGCTATGGAGCTAGTAATTGATAGCACAATTATTAGCTCCATGTGAAAGATAAACGGCAAAATAGCTGCAGCACTACAGAATGAAAATCTGTATTCACGAAATATTGGCAATAGACTATTTCCCTGCCAACGGCAGTATTGCCCGATCATGGTGAGCACTAGAATAGCCAGTGCAATAGGATTAAATAAAGAATTGTAATATGGTGCTCCAACTGAAATTAATTCACCGGTTAAATACTCAAGCACTGTAGGGTATAAAGTGCCAACGAACACAATGAAAAAGGCAGTAATAAATAATAAATTGTTCATCAGCATCATCGTAAGGCGTGAAAAGAATCTTCTACCCTCTGTCACTTGAGTAGCAGATTTCTTTCTGGATTCCAATGTTGAGCACTGGAAAGATGTGCGATTTTTTCTCGTAAACACTACAAATATTACTAAGCTACTGACTGTAATTACACCAAGTAGAGCTAATATATATAGTCCATACCTTGAGTCATCTGCAAACGTGTGCACTGAGGTGAGTATTCCTGAGCGGACTAGAAATGTTCCAGTTACACTCAATATAAAAGTTGTAAGCGTAAGTAAAATAGCGAAATTCCTTAAAGTATTGAAATTTCGTACAACGAGCAACAAATGTGTCAGCGCCACTGCAATTAGCCACGGCATCAAAGAAACGTTTTCCACTGGATCCCAAAACCAAAATCCACCCCACCCAAGTTCGCGATATGCCCACCAGCTACCCAAGCTGATGCCCAAAGTGAGCAGCGACCAAGAAATAAGTACCCAAGGCCTGACAATTTTAGCCCAAACATTTCCTTCAGTATTTGCAATTAATCCAGCTATAGAGAGCGAAAAAGGAACGCTAAATCCAAGGTACCCCAAATATAATATCGGTGGATGAATAGCAAGGCCTATATCTTGCAATATCGGATTAAAACCCAATCCATCTTTTTCAACGCTTGGCATTTTAGTGAAGGGGCTGAATTCAAGTAAAGTGAACAGTAAAAAACAAAAGCAAATCAAGCCTTGGGTGATCAAGGATACTTTCTTCAATTTACTGTCGTTATCAGCAAAAATATCCATCAGAAATAGGTAAAAGGTAAGCACTAATGTCCAAAGCAACATAGACCCTTCTTTATTTCCCCAAACTCCACAAATCTTATAGATCAAAGGTTTTGTTGTGTGTGAGTGGTAATATACGTTTTCGAGTGAGAAATCATTTGTAATGTGGCAGTAGATCAAAATAGCCATTGATGTTGATACACAAAAAAATATGGCAGTGGTAATAAACCGACAAGAACTAAGCGGTAAAAACAAATATGTCAAAGACAATAAGCAGGCTACCAATAGCAATATATTCCCAAGTTCAGGCATAAAAAATTATAGTTTTTATATAAACAATATTACTGATGACAAGTTAGAAGTTAAAGTGTTAATTGACGCTTGCTATTGATGCTAGCATAATGCCCCCGTAGTTAGCTGTGCTAGTATTAATTAAAAATTAAATATTAAATCTTTATACTTTTATAGATAGCGTTAATATTGAGGTAACATTGTGGGTACAACTAAGATTAGTAAATTTCCATTCAATATAAAAGGTAAAGTGGCAAAACAACATGCCGAACCAATAGTTGAAAAAAATCTCTATACTATTTTAGGATTCAAAAGTAGAGAAGATTTTGAAAATAAGACAAGTAAGCTTATTAATAAAAAAGTTTGGCAATCATTTGTTGACTGCTTTGCAAAAGAAATAGATTATGCAGCAACTGAAAAAGTTGTAAAAAACATCGTTTGTAACATTGCAAAGAGTGATCAAGGTAATGCTTTTACCAAAACTGAACATCTGATATTAAATGAAAAGCAAGATAATAAAAAGAGAGAAAAAGCGATTAGAAAAACTGTTGGTATTTTGAGAAAAATCAATCCAGAAAAAGCCTTCAATGAACTTTCAGTAATAAAAAAACAAGCTGAAGATTTTTTACAAACCGATTTTTATAAAGCTCAGAGTAAACCACTTCAAGGATTTGCTCCATCTGGTGGACAGCTCTTTGCGGAAGTTCTGAAATATATAGAAACACTAGAAAAATTAGCTGAAGTTAAAAAGGAAGAGCTAGTTAAAGATTTCTTGTTAAATCATGTTAGTTCATTGAATAAAAAGTATCCTAAATCACAAGGCAAAAGGGAAGATGCTATAACAATACTATCAAGTGATGAGTTGAAGAATTTTTACAATAAAGGTGTAGAAGAAGGAATATTACAACCAATGGTATCTTACAAAGAATGCAGAAACCTGTATGACAAAATGAACCAAATGAAAAATGAATCCAAAAGTATAATTAAAAGAGAAGGACGGGAAGAAAATTTGAAGAAAATAGATAAGTCGATAGTCAGTGCAATTAATGACATAAAAAAACATAGAGAAGCAATCCTTAACTGTAAAGACTTTCAAAGTTCTTACATAAAAGAGAAAAAAGAACATCCATTTAGAGGCAACGCATGTCAAAAAATGATTGATATATATCAAGAGAGAATTGCTGGATATCAGGAGAAAATTTGTCAAAACTTAAGCCAAATAAAAGCGATATTAAAAAGTGCGCCGCAAGAAATGGATGATGTGGAAGAATTAGAGGAAATAATCGATGGTATGCATGAAGCAAAGCAGTGTGATGAAAATTTTGATTCAGCTTTGATTTGTTTATTTAACATACAGAATAAGTTAGATGTTCAGCTAGAAAGTCCTCCAACAGAGCTAAGAGTTTCACACATTAACGTTAAAACTAAGCTAACTAGGTTATAAGAGCCAAATTTTTGAGACAATAAAAGCACTTTAATTCAAGACAGCTCTTAGTCTGTGTTTTAATTTGTTTGTGTTTTATTAAAAAAACTTTAGATTTATTGCATAATCGATACTCAAATATAATGACTCAAACTTGGAATTTGTTGCAAACAGGGCAAAAGGAAGGCTATAAAATTGCGTATACTAATGCTCGTATTATCGACCCGGAAACTAAACTTGATATAAAAGGTTCATTATTGACTGAAGGGGATAAAATTGTTGACTTTGGTGAATCATTATTTTCAACAAGTGGGGTCGATGAAACAATAGACTGTAAAGGGCTTGTTCTAATGCCAGGCCTTATTGACATTCACGTACATTTTCGTGAACCAGGCCAAGAACATAAAGAAACTATATATACAGGCAGCAAATCTGCAGCTGCGGGAGGCGTTACAACTGTAGTTTGTCAGCCGAACACTGTTCCAGCAATTGATAGCGTTGTTTTGGCTAAATATTTGAAATATAGAGCACTTGAAACTTCACATGTAAACGTTGAATTTTACGCTAAAATCACCACTTCGGAAGAAAAGTTGACTGAAATGGCACTTTTAAAGGAAGCAGGTGCGGTTGGGTTCACTGATGATGGCATGCCAGTTATGAACCCAATGATTATGAGACAGGCGCTGCTTTATTCAAGTATGCTGGGTGTTCCTATTGCTCAACATGCAGAAGATTTAAATTTATCAGCAGGTGGTGCAATCAACGAAGGTAAAATTTCTGAAGAATTGGGAGTAAAGGGAATCTTGAGTGCGTCAGAATCGGTTATGGTAAATCGTGATATACTGCTCATAAAAGATATAGAAAATGTGCACTACCATATTCTACATGTCTCTTCAAAAGATTCACTTGATGCTATTAAACGTGCGAAAGATTTGGGATTAAATGTTACATGTGAAGTAACCCCTCATCACTTCACTTTGACTGAAAATATAGTAAAACAACATGGAGCAATTGCAAAAATGAACCCGCCGCTTCGCACTGAAGAAGATCGTTTAGCTATGGTTGAAGGTTTAAAGACAGGTGTGATTGATTGCATTGCAACCGATCACGCTCCGCATGATCGTAATTCTAAAGATCTTCCACTTGAAAATGCTGCATTTGGTATTGTTGGCCTTGAAACAATGCTGCCCCTTTCACTTGAACTTTACCACAGTGGGCAAATGGGTCTACTTGATGTGCTTGCAAAATTGACATATAAGCCTGCAGATATAATACACGTATCACGTGGTCGTATACAAAAAAACCTTGCTGCAGACTTAATTTTAGTTGACCTCAATCATGAATGGGAAATTAAAACTGACAACTTTGCTAGTAAATCAAAGAATTCCCCTTTTGATGGGCGCAAAGTAAAAGGGCACGTGGTACGTACTGTTGTGTCTGGCAAAACTATATACTCACAGAAAAGTTAGTTATCATACCTTATCTATTCCAATTTGTTATCACCAGAATGGGCTAAGTGCACCTGAATTTAAAGTACATCGCATGACATATTTTTAACACTTAATTAATAATGAAATGTTACTTATCTTTCCCTAATCTATAAAGTTATTTTGTCTATCAATCTGATTCCAAAACAGCAAAATTGTTGTATAATGTTACTTTGAAGTTTTATTTTCAATGCACAAGTTTGCAATACTCTTTTCTATACTGTTTGCAATAGTTGCTTACTATTTAAACAGTGAGATTATATTTGAAATAGCAAAGCTGTTTAGTGACATATTTGTTAGTTTGTTGAAATTAATAAGTTTACCTTTAGTTTTTCTATCAATAGTTTCCACAATTTCAGGACTTAAAGACTCAATCGAAATTAAAACCTTAGTTAAGAAAACACTATTTTATACGCTGCTTACAACTATTATAGCTGCGTTTGTTGCATTATTGTTTTACCTGCTAATAGACCCAGTGAAAAAAAATTTCATATGTAACACGATAGGAAGTTTGGATAATAACAATTACAGTTACTTTTCATACTTAAAATCACTCATTCCTTCGAATTTTGTGCAAGTTTTTCTTGAAAATAACGTTATTGGTAGCATATTGATCGCTTTTTTGATGGGTGGAGCTATTGTTTCACTTTCAAAAGAAAAGCAGGACATATTACATCAAATATTCTCTGCACTTTTCGATACGTTACTTAAAATTGCTCAGGGGTTACTAAAGCTTGTTCCACTTGCTGTGGGGTCTTTTATTACATGTTTTTTGCACGAATTAAAAGGTGGTAGCGAGTTCTACAGTCTTTTATGGTATTTTGTTTGCATAATGTCTGCAAATTTTGTGCAGGCATTTCTGATTTTACCGCTACTTATGTGGTATAAAGGCATATCACCAATTCAAACGCTGAAAGGGGTTATGCCGGCACTCACACTTGCGTTTTTTTCTAAATCATCCAGTGCAACATTGCCAACAACTATAGACTGTGTGCAAAATAAGCTAAAGGTGCCAAAGAAATTGTCGTCCTTTATTTTACCAATATGCACAACAATTAATATGAATGCATGTGCTGCATTTATACTAATCACTGTAATGTTTGTTGCAGAGATGAATGGATGCGCATTTTCCTTAAGCGAAATGTTTATATGGATTTTTTTAGCAACTAGTGCAGCAATTGGTAACGCTGGAGTGCCGATGGGGTGCTATTTTATGGCAACCAGTTATCTCATGTCGATGAATGTTCCTCTGCATATTATGGGACTGATTTTGCCTATTTATACAATCATCGATATGTTTGAAACTGCAATAAACGTGTGGTCTGATATTTGTATCACTCAAATAATTAATAAAGAATGTAATAGTGAAACTTAAAAAATGATATTAGACGAAAACAACCTAATAATAAAAGAATTTAAAGAAGCAGAAGCAATTTTGCATGGGCATTTTGTTTTATCATCCGGACTGCATAGTGACACATACATACAGTGTGCGAAGATTTTTGAAAATCCAAGCAGAGCCATGAAAGTTTGCACATTATTAACAGATAAAATAAAAAAAGAATTAAATAGCTCCATAGATTTAATATTATCTCCTGCAATTGGCGGAATAGTTGTAGGTTATGAGATTGGCAGGCAGCTTGGAATAAAGACAATGTTTTGCGAGCGCGTTAATGGCAAGTTTGAATTACGCCGTGGATTTAAGATCAAAAAGGGTGAGAAAATATTACTTATCGAGGATGTGATAACCACAGGCAAATCTTCACTTGAAGCAGTGAAATGTGCAGAAGGGGAGGGAGGTAAAGTCATTGCTGAAGCTTCTCTAATAAAGAGGAATAGTGAAACGAAACTGCCTTTTCCTGTCATATCTTTGATTGAACTGAACATCCAAAACTGCAGCGAGGAAGAACTTCCAAGTGAATTAAAACAACTACCCATAACAAAACCTGGGAGTAGAGAATATTTAACAAAGTAATCCTATAATATCTTGGAAACACAGCACTTATACACAGCTTTAGTTATTTACTCCAAGTGTATTTTATGTATACTTATTACTAAATTAATTTTGAAATGATAGAAAATGAACGAATTTAAATCGATCCGTAATATAGCAATAATCGCACACGTTGACCACGGTAAAACTACTTTACTTGATAACATGTTAAAACAAAGTGGCACGTTCCGCGAGAATCAAGAAGTTCAAGAACGAGTGATGGATAGTGGTGACCAAGAACGTGAGCGCGGAATTACAATACTTGCAAAATGCACATCAATAATGTGGGGTGATGAAAAAATCAATATTATTGATACGCCAGGGCACGCAGACTTTGGTGGAGAAGTAGAAAGGGTATTGTGCATGGCAGATGGTGTGTTGCTGCTGGTTGATGCTGCGGAAGGTCCCATGCCACAAACTAAATTTGTGTTGTCAAAAGCACTAAAAGCAAATTTGAAGCCAATTGTGATAATCAATAAGGTCGACCGACCAGACAGCAGAATTGATGAAGTATTAAATGAAATATATGAGTTATTTTTTAACCTTGATGCAACCAACGAGCAGCTAGATTTTCCAGTGTTGTATGCTTCAGGTAGAAATGGTTGGTGTGCTAAGGAGCTTTCTGATGAAAGAAAAGATTTAAGCCCATTATTTTCAACGGTTATAGATTATATAAAACCTTCTGTTTATGATCAAAATGCCCCTTTTGCTATGTTGGTCACTCTACTTGAGTCTGATAAGTTTCTTGGCAGAATATTGATAGGAAAGGTTTATCAGGGCGTTGCAAAAGTCAATTCAGATCTTAAGGTACTTGATCTGGACGGTAAAGTAATTGAACGAGGGAGATTAACTAAGTTGCTCTCATTTTCTGGCTTGAAACGTATTCCAGTAGAACAAGCTGTGGCGGGAGACATAATTGCAATTGCAGGACTTGAGAAAGCTTCAGTTTCTGACACTATAGCAGTACCAGAGGTTACAACTGCAGTAAGCTCAACTCCAGTTGATCCGCCGACGATGGCGATTACTCTGAGTGTTAATGATTCACCTTTTGCCGGACAAGAGGGAACAAAGCTTACCTCAACCGTTATAAAGGATCGTTTATATGCAGAAGCAGAAACAAATGTTGCAATTACCGTAACTTTGGCATCAAGTGGTGAAGCGTTTGAAGTAGGTGGACGTGGTGAGCTACAGCTTGGAGTGTTAATTGAAAATATGAGGAGAGAAGGTTTTGAGCTTTCAGTATCACGCCCTCGCATACTATTTAAGGAAGAAGATGGCAAAAAACTTGAACCTATAGAGGAAGTAGTAATTGATGTAGATGATGAATATAGTGGAATCATCATGGAAAAACTCAGCTTCCGAAAAGGTGAAGTGACTGACATGAGACCTTCTGGTAATGGCAGGACAAGATTAACGTTTTTAGTGCCATCAAGAGGATTAATTGGTTATCAAGGAGAGTTTTTAACTGATTCTCGGGGCACAGGCATAATTAACCGTTTATTTCATAGTTATGCTCCACATAAAGGTCCAATTTCTGGAAGGCGCAATGGAGTTTTAATTTCTACAGATAAGGGTGAGGCTGTGGCGTATGCAATTTTCAATTTGCAAGACAGGGGAATTATGTTTATCAAGCCACAGGATAAGGTATATTGTGGCATGGTTGTCGGCCAGCATAGCCGTGACAATGATTTGGAGATAAACGTGCTAAAAGGTAAGCAATTAACAAACGTAAGAGCTTCAGGTAGTGATGAATCCATAAAACTCACTCCTCCAAAGATAATGACACTGGAGGATATGATAGCGTATATAGATGATGATGAATTGGTGGAAGTAACTCCAAAATCTATACGTTTACGCAAGAAATTCCTTGATCCAAATGAACGTAAGCGTGCAGGAAGGGCAAAAAATAAGGAGTAGAGGTTTCTTTTTGCAGGGTAACAGATTCCAGTGCGTACTGTACGAACATTTGCTTTTGTTAAGCACAACAAATGGGTCAGCGCATGACGCACAATTCTACAAACATTGTAGCCGTTATTCAAGTAGCCCGCAGAAACGAAAAAACTTGCTTTACAAACTCCGCCAGCCCCCTTATTATGATAATAAGGGTATTTATGACTCAAAACTTGTTTTTGACCTGCAGGCTCAATGACAAAATTCAGTAAAAAACTTAGGGTATTTTTTGGCGGATTACATAAAATTATAGCGGCTGCATGTCTTTTAAATTTTTTCTACATTCAGCCAAACCGCGCTTAAACTAAGCGTCAGGACATTATTACAGCGCCAATTTAAAGTATTAGAGAGTCAAAACTCGCACCACGGGTTTTCTTTTGCCTTTTTTTTATTTGGTAAATTTCTTAATGTTTGTAGCTAAAGCAATTTAAGAGACCGAAAATGGTGTCATTCCAGCGCGTGAAGCTGGAATCTAGTCTTTATTATGCAGCCACTTATTTAAAGTTAAGTTTTCTGGATCCAAGTAGTCTGGGCACTGGGATGACAGGAGAAGGAGGCTACTCGGATGACAGGAGAAGGGGCTACTTGGATGACAAGAAAGAGGCTACTTTCATGATACTGTCATAAAGTGAACCAGTGTCAAGCTACTTGGCTTGTGTTCTAGGCAAAACCTGCTATAACATTTAACATACTGTTTCCGAAACAAATGTTCCGCACTGGGATCTGCTATGTAAGAGGTCTAATGATCAACGAAGAAATTGTAAGAGAGAACTTAAAAAAAGTCATAGAGCAAAAAAGCGGTAAAGATGTGATCGCTCTTGGCATAATATCCTCAATCATTATTAAAGGCGGGGACATTGGTTTTGCGCTTGAAGTTGCCGGTAACACGCAAGCAAACGAAGAATTAAGAAGAAATTGTGAGCAAGCTGTTAAAGCTATACCGGGGGTTACAAAAGTGATCGTGGTTGCTACTGGTCAAAAACAAACTGGGCAACAAAAAGCTAAATTACATATCGAAGGAGTGAAAAATATAATCGTTGTGGCCTCTGGTAAAGGCGGTGTGGGCAAGTCCACAGTTGCGCTAAATCTTGCTCTCTCATTAGCAAAGTTGAAACATAAAGTTGCGCTGGTTGATGCAGATATATATGGTCCTTCAATTCCTAAAATGCTTAGCACTGAAAAATTAAAGCCAGAAATACAGGGTGGAAAAGCAATACCTATAGAAAGGTATGGACTGCATACTATTTCAATCGGCTATTTTGTTGACAAGGATCGTGCAGCAATATGGCGCGGACCTATGATCACAAAAGCACTTTATAATCTGCTCATGGGAACAAAATGGTCCGATATAGAGTATTTGATAGTTGATACACCACCTGGAACTGGCGATGTGCATTTAAGTCTTATGGAAAATTTTAACTTAACCGGGGCGATAATAGTTTCAACTCCACAGGAGCTCTCTTTAATCGATGCTCGCAAAATTTATGATATGCTTAAAAAGCTCAGCGTGCCGGTTATTGGAATTGTGGAAAATATGAGTTATTTCATTCAAAATGACTCAGAAATATACATATTTGGAAAAGACGGCGCAAAAAGAATGTCTGAGGAGCTGGGCATCAAACTCCTAGGCAGGATTCCTCTGGATCCACAAATATGTCATGCTTCTGATTGTGGAAATCCTTTAATGATAAGTGAAGATTTGGCAGAGATTTATGAAGGTATTGCTAAAGATGTTAGGTCTTTGTCTATAAAGCTTGTTTAAACTATTTTCAAAATAGATAAAATATAATTTTACAATTAGCGTGAATAAAATGAATCAGGTGGTAGCTCCTATTGGCCTCATTAATAACTCTGTAGCTGTAAAAATAGTCTACCACTTAAGAAACAGTAAAACGGCATGAATCTAAAACCTTATTTACGCTTAATTCTTTTAAAGTACTGCAAGCTCCTTCACAATTTGGCACCTTTTGAAAAGAGCTTGGATTATTACACAGTCTAGATCTTATTTGTGGTATATTAAGTAACTTATTTATATTATGGCTATACTTTTGTTCCCTGATTTTTTCTTTTATAAACGGATAGCCTTGAAATAAATCCTGGACTAAGTAACTCTTAGAGGATAATTCATAAGGAGTCTGACCTTTCTTGTTCTGAATAAAACAATCTGCACCATGCTCAAATAATAATCTTATAGCAGGTAAAAATTCTGATTCACAGCATTATGTAAAGGTGTATTACCATCATGATCACGTTCATTAACCATACACTTGACCATGTCATGCGTATAGGACCTATTATTACCGCTTAAAATTTTCTCCATTCGTATTAGCCTATTATCACTTCTTAAAAACATCCCCATTCCTGGTTCAGAAGTGAGTCTATGTAACTCATTCTCGTGCTTGTATATCATTTCCTCACGAAGTACTGGTCTTATGTGTGAGTCTAATATTGGATTATAGCGATCAAATTCACTAAATGTCTTCTCACGCTCAAATCTTCTTGCTCTTTCTTCATCCATCATCTTTGCGCTTTCTTCATACGTCTTACGGCACATACGCTCACTCGATTTATTGATCGAATCTGTTAGTAATGTCAAATCTATTTTCTTGTGTGTACAAGACTCTTCTATTGATTTATTGATCGAATCTGTTAGTAATGTCAAATCTATTTTCTTGTGCGTATTAGACTCTTCTATTTCCACAGAACGCGCCATAATAGCACCTGCAATCAGAAGAACTGCAGTAGAAGCGAACGCCACTATTAGTACATAACGCCAAGGAGATGAACTATATGAGAAATAAACTGCTAAAGCACCTGCCAAAGATGCATCTGTCAATTGAGAGAACCTGACTGATGATTTTTTAGTTTTACTGTGCCTTTCGTTTTCTTGAAAACTATCATCTTCATGTTCGCTCAGATCTGCTTTTCTTTGTGTGTTCATTTTGATTAACCCCATTCATATTTAATAAGTAGTTTTATGTCACTTTTAACAAAAAGTCTATATTTTTTTATGAATAACTCTAACACTTATTTAAACTATCCTCAAAACGAATAAAATGTAATTTTAGGTGAATAAAATGAATTATGATGTAATCATTTCAGGTGGTGGGTTGCTTGGTCTTATTACTGCCATTGGCCTCAGTTGTGACTCTGTGTCTGTAGCTGTGATTGAAAAAAATAGTCTACCACGTGTAGTAGATGACAACCGAGCATTTGCTATTTCTCAAGGCTCGAAAAAAATATTGGAAAAATTAGGGATTTGGCAGTTTATAGAAAGCGAAGCTGAGCCAATACTTGATATATGCATATTAGATGCGGTTACTGTGCATTACAATCATAAAATGGTTGGTGGAGAACCAATGGGTTATGTTATTAACAATGCTACTATATGGAATGCAATCAACAATAATTTTCTGAATAAACTAAATATATACTCTCCACATTCCTATAAAACAATTGCTTGTGATTCAGGATATGTGGAAGTTATTCTTAATAATAACCAGGAATTAATATCATCGCTACTTATCTGCGCTGAAGGCAAAAACTCTAAACTACCAGAGTTATTTTCTATACCGACAGTGAAATTTGATTATAAACAAAGTAGCATAGTATTTAATGTAAAGCATGAACTGCATCACCAAAACTTAGCTGTAGAGCGTTTTTTTCCTGGCGGTCCATTTGCAATTCTACCGATGAAGGGTGGCTATACTTCTTCGATAGTTTGGACAGAAAAATCTGGAATTTCAAAAATGCTAATGGATCTGTCTGAAGAAGAATTTATTATAGAGCTCAAAAAAAGATTTGGTTCTTATTTAGGAGAGATAAAATTAGAGGGTGAAAGAAAACTTTATCCTTTAAGTTTTGTTTTCGCAAAAAAGTTATATAAGGGTAGAGTTTTGCTTATCGGCGATGCAGCACATTCAATTCATCCAGTTGCAGGTCAAGGGCTTAATCTTGGAATTAGAGATGTAGAAAGTGTTATAAAGCACATAGTTACTGCAAAAGCATCTGGTATTGATGTTGGCAGTAGTTATTTATTAAAGAAAATTTCATGTAACAGATACTTTGATAATTTTACAATGGCGCTTGCAACTGATGGATTAAATAGGATGTTCTCCAACAGAATATTCTGCGCTAAAGCACTAAGAAATCTTGGCTTGATTGCAGTTGAAAATTCAAATTTTCTCAAAAAAAGCTTCATTCGGCATGCTATGGGATTTATATAAACTACTATTTTATAGCTAATGCAAGTCAGTACGTCATACCGCCGCGGTATCTCTAGATCCCGCTAACAAGCAGCGGGATGACGAATTTGTCGGTATCTGTTCAGATGCATGGCTAATGTACAAATATTGAAGCAAAGTGCGTGACACACAGCTGTACGAACGTTTGTTTGCAAAGGCAGTATGTTAAGTGTTATAGCCGATTTTGCCTCAAACACAAAGGCAGTGCCCAGACACTGGGATCCAGAAAAATTGATTGTAAACAAACGCACTATACAACATTTTCGATCAAAAGCTGGATCCCAGTGTCAAGCACTGGGATGACACCATTTATTGTAAGGACTTACCTTACATTTACTCTATGGTTATACTACCTTGCCGCTATCCTGAACGGATACATGACGAATTTGTCGTTTATCAAATCGTTGGTAAATCTAAAGCTATAGCCATTAAGCACGATAAAGAAAATCATTTATAATCGCTATAGCAACTAGTGTAGACACTTGACGTTCCTTGTGATTTGATAAATAGAGGTTTTTATATGATTTTACAACAAGGGCTTCTGGATGACATTGAAAGTAAATATTACCGTGCTTATCTTCAATAGCCTCTATTACCCCATCACTGGAAAATGCTGCAACTTTATATCCAAGTAACTCCAATTTTCTTCTATTTTCTGGTGTATTACTTACTGCCCCTGAATGAGCATCTGGAAAATATGTTGAAAACCAGCCATTTTCATTAGGTATTAAGAATTTAGCTACTAATTCCGCTAAACGACTGTTTGGAACGATCTTTATCTGCTGGAGAGGTGCATCCTCTTTATGTGGATTAGGTGCTGATTTTAAATGAGATCTTCGCTTCTCTTCATCACTCACAACACTCACTACTTCAATTCCCTTTGCATTCATTATGCCTTCACATATGCCAAGTAAATGAATTGCAGGGTTATCATCCACTATTTTTGCAATTGCTTCAGTAACAAGCTGGCGACAAGGAGTGGGTGGAAAAGGTTCTGAATGAAAATTGTCTGGAATAAATATTCTATTTATTTTGTGCTCTTCAATAAATTGTGCAACTTCAATTTTTATTCGGTCTAATGTCAGCTTCTTTGCCAATGTTTCATCTTGTTTTGCGAGATTAAGTGACTCTGTCTGAATTTTTTTAAGGCTAATTATCTTGTTATAATCAATTAGTACAGTCTTAACTCCAAAGTTATTAAACATCTCGTAGATATTTTGAGATAGCCCAAGCTCATATGGGTATGTCTCTTCTTCCGTTTTCAACAAACCAACAACTATGTCATTATTTACTGTATTTTCTGCCGTCAAGGCAGTTGACGCTGGTTCTTCTTTTCTGGTTACATGTTGAGATGCCGGTTTTTCGCTAACATCAGCATAAGTAATATTGCTTAATAATAGAACTATAATTAATAAGATATTAAATATTCTACTATAACATTTATACATATAGTTTATCTTCTCAATACTTATATCAATATCATAACATATTATAGAACGTTTTATAACAAAAAGGTAAATTTAGTAAGAAAGAGAAGTGGCCTGAGCAGGAATCGAACCAGCGACACAAGGATTTTCAGTCCTTTGCTCTACCAACTGAGCTATCAGGCCAGCTGCATACTTTCATTTTTAGATAAAAAATGTTATCATGTCTATCAAAAGTTTTTAAAGTAGTTTATATAAAAATAAAGAATGGACATTAATAACAAAATAGGAATCTACCCTGGTACATTTGACCCTATAACTTTTGGGCATATTGACATAATCAAAAGAGCGTGTAAACTAGTCGATAAATTAATAATAGGGGTTGCAGAAAACGTTAATAAGCATACTGTCTTTGATACAAAGCTACGCACAAGCATGGCTGAAAGTGAAATCAAAGGGCTAGGAATTGATGCAGATGTTATATCTTTTAATGGGTTGCTAGTGAAGTTTGCCAAAGAGCAGAATGCTTCTGTTATTATTAGAGGATTAAGAGCAGTATCGGATTTTGATTACGAGTTTCAAATGAGTTGGGTAAATTATAAACTTCTTCCTGAAATCGAAACCATATTTCTTCCTGCTTCTGAAGATACTCAATTTATCTCATCAAGTTTTGTAAAGGAAATAGCAAGATTAGGAGAAGATGTTAGCAAATTTGTATCAAAAGGCGTTCAAAACGAATTGATTAACCTGAATAGGATAAAAAATGGAGAATAGTGCTTGTTGTTTTTTATTTCTGAATGGGTATATTCAATATATAAAATGTTATAAGCTAAAGGAGTAGCATGTCAAAAGTGAGGGTTAATAATAGAAAAGTTTGTTGTCATGGTGATGAGAATAATGAGGGTTCCGGCCATCCATTAATATATTTAGATATGGGAGAAGAAGAGGAAATAGCCTGCCCTTATTGTGAAAAGACGTTTGTCCATGACTGTACTGTAGAAGAGGTTGGGGAGCTGACTAGGGATGAACTCTAATGGCACTTTATTTCTTCTGCAGACTTAGCTTATGTAAATAGCAAGAAGAGGGGCAGTAAAAATGAAACTATCCATACGATCGAGCACTCCTCCATGGCCAGGTATCATACTTCCACTATCTTTAACACCGTAAGCTCTTTTAACAAGCGACTCAGTGAAATCGCCAAGTTGCGCTAGAATAGCGATTGCAAGGCCAATGATTGGAGAATAAAAAATTGAAAATAGACCAAAAAATATTGATCCAAAAACTGTGCACACTATTCCAGCTAAAATCGCACCAAGAAGTCCTGTCCAAGTTTTTCCAGGGCTAAGAATTGGGCAAATTTTAGATCCACCAAAATTCTTACCAAATAGGTAGGCAGTAATGTCAATTCCCCAAATGGTTAAGACGAACCATACTAATGCGTATTTTCCTTGTGGTAGGTTATATAAATATATTAATGAGGCGCTTGGTAGTGCAATCAATAATAATGCGAAAACGTATAAAATTTTGTTTCCTTGGGTTAAATTATACCATTCAAAAGAAGATAAAACTGCTATTGAAAAAATCAATAGGTAAAACAATAAATCACTGAAATATGTAGCAAAAGAAAATATGAATAATATTACTATTGAGGACAATGTTCTAATTATAAAATTATTATCTACCATATTTTTTCTCTCTTTTTGTATAATCTTCTAATGCTTTGCTCAAATCTTGACAAGAAAAATCAGGCCATAAAGTATCACAAAAATATAATTCAGCATAAGCTGCTTGCCATAATAAAAAGTTGCTTAACCTTTTTTCGCCGCCAGTGCGAATTAATAAATCCAATTTTGGCAGATCTTTAGTACATAGAAATTTTTCAAATTCCTCTTCTGATACATAAGCAATATTTTCTTTTATAATATTGCTTATAGCTTGTGTAATTTCTTGCTTTGCTCCGTAACTGACTGCCACAGTGAGTAATAAACCATCGTTCTTATGTGTCATTTCTTCTGCTTTTTTAATTTGATCCAATATTTTACTGGATAACAGACTTAAATTGCCAATAAAATTCAACTTAATGTTACAGTTGCAAATGAAATTGACTTTATCTTCATTAGTTAAAACGGAGTAAAATAAATCAAATAGACAGTCAGTTTCGTTTTTGGGTCTAAGCCAATTCTCCATAGAGAATGCATACAAAGTTAAGTAGGGTATGGTTAGGTCCGTACAATACTTGGCAATATCGTATGCAACTTCACTGCCCTTTTTATAACCATCAATTTTTACCTTTCCTTGATTGTTCGCCCATCTACCATTACCATCCATAATAATTGCTAAATGTTTCGGTAAAGATTCTTGATTCAACATTTAAAGTTCACCTAAACCACCCTCCAACACTCTCTTCTGTAACCCCAGTACTCTCTTCTGTCATCCGAGTAGCTGACACTGGGATCCAGAAAAGTTTGCTTGTAGACGAGCAAACTAGCACAGAAAGTAGCTAATCTTGTACTAAATAAACGTTTTTGATTAGGTTGGATAAGAAGTTGGATCCCAGTGTCAGCTACTCGGATAACGCCCTTCTTGGTGGAATTTGCTCTCAAATCACAACGTTCATATTCACTACTGAAGGTTTCTTTCATATTACCTTAGTGATGCAATATATCCTTTTCTTTGATGGACAATTCACCATCAATCTTTTTTATATTATCATCAGTAATATTTTGTATTTCCTTCTTAGCACCATGAAAATCATCTTCTGAGATCTCCTTATTTCCCTTCATTTTCTCTATTTCTTCCATAACATCTCTGCGTATATTTCTGATGGCAATCCGCGCATTTTCAGAAAACTGATGCAATAATTTTACTAATTTTTCACGGGTTTCTTGTGTTAAATCCGGAAGAGCTATACGTATGGTATTGCCCTCAACAACAGGATTTAAATTCAAGTTGGCATTTAATATAGCATTTTTCACTTCACCTACAACATTAATATCCCAAACTTTAATTGATAGGGTTTTGTTATCTATAACTGAAACGCCTGCAACCTGATTTAACTTTTGATGTCCACCATAGATATTTACAACTATACCATCAAGCAACGATGCGCTAGCTCTACCAGTGCGTACGCCTTTAATATCATCATGAAAGGACTGAATAGTTTTTAGCATTCTTTCTTTTGTTTTAGCTTTTATTTCATTTAACATAAATTACCTACTGTTTACAATCTGAAACTATAGTATAAGTACCTTGACCCTTAATAATATTAACTATTTTTTCTCCCTTCAAAGAAAAAACTATAATTGGAATAGAATTCTCACGAGCAAGTGAAATTGCTGATGCATCCATAACTTTTAAGTCATGAGTCAATAAATCCGTGTAAGAAAGCCTATCATACATTACAGCATCCTCATTTTTTTTCGGATCAGCGGAGTATACACCATTTACTTGTGTACCCTTTAGAATAACATCACAATTCATTTCAACAGCACGTAAGGCTGCAGCTGTATCTGTAGTAAAAAATGGGTTGCCTGTGCCTGCTGCAAAAATTACCACTCTACCCTTTTCTAAATGACGAATAGCTTTCCTTCTTATGTAAGGTTCACATACAGTGGCCATGGGTATTGCAGATAATACCCTAGAAGCTACTAAATTTTTTTCTAAAAAGTTTTGTAAAATTAAAGCATTGATTATAGTTGCAAGCATTCCAATATAATCACTGCTTGCTCTTTCACAGCCACTTAAAGACGCAGATGAGCCACGAAAGATATTACCACCACCAACAACAATACATACCTGAACTCCAAGCCTGTTAACATCAGCTATATCTTTGCATAATTGGCTTATTATTCCCATATCATGGCCAAAAGACTGTGACCCCATCAAAGCTTCACCAGAGATCTTCAATAACACTCTAGAGTATTTTACTTTATCTGCTAAGGAAGACATTTCTTACCATTTAGTTTGCACTGCCCAAAACAAGTAACTTGTAATCAGATAATTTAATAGCACTCACCTCGCTTGATTTTATAAAATCAGAAACCTTCATTTTATCATCTTTTATGAACTTTTGTTCTAGTAAAACAACTTCTTCATAGTACTTAGCCATTCGTCCATCTACTATTTTTTTTGCTACTTCTTCAGGTTTATTTAAGCTCCTTACTTGCTCTTCAATTATAGAACGTTCATTTTTCAACTTCATTTGATCTAAATCATCTATAGACAAAGCTTCAGGCTTCATAGCAACTATGTGCATCGCTATTTGTTTTCCAATTTCCTGTAACTTTGCCTTATCACCGGGTGATTGCAATGCAACTAAAGCGCCAGTTTTACCTAAACCACGTACATCACCGTGTACATAACCAGCAACAACTCCATCCTTAGTCTCTAGGTAACAAAGCTTGCTCAACTCTAACTTTTCACAAAGAACTGACGTACCATTCATAATAGCTTCCTGCACTTTGCCAATGCTTTCATACTTGGCATTTTTTAACTCATCAACGCTGATACAGCGTTCTTGATGAGCAATTGATGCTAAATTTGAAACTAACTCTATAAATTTCTCATTCCTTGCAACAAAATCGGTTTCGCAATTGAGTTCAACCAATGCACCATAATTTTCAGTCAAACACATAGCAACGAGCCCATCTGAAGCTACTCTATCAGATTTTTTGTCAGCTTTAGCAAGACCTATTGTACGCAACTTATCAACGGCTTTCTTGATGTCACCATCACATTCTTCTAATGCTTTTTTACAGTCACTTAAGCCAAGCCCTGTCCTATCACGTAATTCCCTTATATTATCTGGATTCATCTTCATTTGTTACTACCTCCCTTTCTTCTTCTTTGTAAACTTTACTACGTTTCCTTTTAGTTTGCACAATACTATCTTCTTTTTCTTGAATAAACTCATCACCTTTTATATTATCAATCTTAACTCCAGATCTTGCTAGACTAGACTCTATTCCAGCTAATATAGAGTCGGTAGCTAATTTACAATAGAGCTCTATTGATTTTCTTGAGTCATCATTTCCAGGTATTAGATAAGTAATATCATCTGGATCAGAATTAGTATCAAGTATTGCAACTATTGGAATTCCTAACTTTTTAGCCTCCTTAACCGCAATATGCTCTTTATTAGTATCAATGATGAATAAGATATCAGGAATTGCTCCCATTTCTCTAATACCACCAAGCGCCTTATCAAGCTTTTGCTTTTTCTTTTCAATGTTCCCCAATTCTTTCTTTGTTAAAATGCTATCCTCGTCATTTAATATTTTCTCATATTGCATCAAGGTTTTTATCGAAAAAGAAACAGTGCCCCAATTAGTAAGCATACCACCAAGCCATCGATGATTCACATAATATTGACCACAACGAATCGCTTCACTTGCAATAATATCAAAAGCTTGAAACTTTGTACCAACAAATAGAATGCGACCACCTTGAGATGCAACGTCATATAAAGCCTTCATGGCCACCTGTAGCAATGGTAATGTTTTTCGCAAGTCAATTATATGTATACGATTTTCTTGATGCACTCCATATATGTATGGAGCCATTTTTGCGTTCCAGCGACTAATTTTGTGACCAAAGTGTACACCAGATTCGGCTAAATCACGCACAGTGACTTCAGGCAAATTTGTCATATATCATTCCTCCAAATAGTTTATCTTCCATGGCATAACCCTAATGGGACTACTTGTACAAGCCATGTGTGAAATTAAATTATTTACATAGTAATAGAAAAGACAGCAAAGCGCAAACAAAAAATATTGACAAAGGGCAACATGTTTATTAGCTTTAAAGTCGAAGCCCGAAAACGCTAAAAAAGGGGGGTGTAGCTCAGCTGGTTAGAGCGCATGCCTGTCACGCATGAGGTCGTGAGTTCAAGTCTCATCACTCCCGCCATACTGGTTTTAGCATAATCTAAAATCCGCAATATTATTGCCGGTATTTAGAAACGTTTTCACCAGACTTGACATGGCATGGTATTGTAATTAATACTTAAGTAGGTTTGTTTTTATCATTAACAATTAGGATTAAATATGCTCATTTCTGAAGTTTTTGCAGCAGATGCAACTAGCAATGCATCAAGTATCGGCGCATCTTTTGCTAGTTTTATTCCATTGATTTTAATATTTGTGGTATTTTATTTTCTTATTATTCGCCCAAACCACAAAAAACTAAAAGAACATAGAAAAATTATAGATCAAATAAAACGTGGTGATACAGTCATTACTTCTGGCGGGATAATAGGTGAAGTTAATAAAGTTGATGAAGCAAATGCACAATTTATAATAGAAATAGCACCAAAAGTTGAGGTGAAAGTCCTAAAGTCCGCTATATCTGAAGTTTTAAACAAAGAAACTCAAAAAGTGGCAGCTAAACCAATTGAAAAAGGCAAAATCGAAAAGAGTGATAAAAAGAATAAAAATCAACCAACAGAGGAAAGTAAAAAGGGAAAAGATGATAAGGGCAAAAATGCTGCATAACTTAAAAAGAAAGTTCATTTGGTGATCCATTTGTGTGCGGAATATTTGGTGTAGTAAGTAGCAGTGATTCAGTAATACCAACTTTACTAACTGGGTTGCAAAAATTGGAATATAGGGGATATGATTCCTCAGGTATAGCAATCATAAATAACGAAGGCGAGATAGAAGTCAAAAAATCAGAAGGTAAAGTTAAAAGATTGTATGAAGTTGTTGATGAAAGTAAGATGTCTCACAGTACAGTTGGTATAGCACATACTCGTTGGGCTACACATGGAGTTCCAGGCCTTAAAAATGCTCATCCCATTCATACAAATAATGTTGTTGTTGCTCATAACGGCATAATTGAGAATTACAATCTGCTAAAAAAGGGTCTAGAAGAAAGGGGAATGTTATTCCATACTGATACTGACACAGAGATCATACCAAATATGCTAACCTTATATCTTGATGAAGGATTGTCGCCAGTTGATTCTCTATTTAAGTGTTTAAACAACTTACATGGCTCATTTGCCTTGGTCTTATTATTTGCAGAATATCCAGATGCCTTATTTGTTGCGAAGAGAAATTTGCCTTTAGCAATAGGCTATAACTGTAACACAGTGTTTGCTGCATCTGACTCTAATGCTTTAAGTGCATTTGTGGAAAGAATATCGTATTTGGAAGATGGCGACATTGCAGTGATAAAATCTAGTGGAGTTAGTATATACAACAATGGTACACAAGTTAAACGTAGTATAGAAAATAGTAGTCCAAGTGATTTTCTAATTAGCAAAAATGGGTATCCTAGCTTCATGTTAAAAGAGATTTTTGAGCAACCGCGTGCATTAAACAAAACAATAAATCAATTTTACAAGCAATATAAAGAGGTCAACAAAAAATTGTTTTCTGAGCGGAGTTACATTACTATAGTTGGATGCGGGTCATCTTATTTTGCCGGGCTAATAGCAAAATATTGGCTGGAAAGTGTCGCTCAAGTTCGAGTATATCTAGAAATCTCATCAGAATTTAGGTATAGCAACGTCAAGCTAGAAGAAGGCAGCATTGGGTTATTCATCTCTCAATCTGGCGAAACTGCAGATACCATAGAAGCGCTGCGTTATGCGAAATCACAGAAGCAAACAATCATTAGTATAACTAACACATTTAACAGCAGCATTGAAAAGATCTCAGATATTGTGTTACATACTCTTGCTGGGCCAGAAATTGGTGTTGCTTCAACAAAAACCTTTTCTGCGCAACTTGCGACTTTAGCATGCTTTGCCGTGGAGCTTGGAAAAATAAAAGGTATACTGGGTGGAGAGAGAATAAAACAGCTAAGCAGTGCTATCAATTCTATTCCCGAGTATGTTGAGCACGTTTTGAATGTGATGCAAATACAACATATATCGGGCAGTATATTAGAACACAATAACGTTATTTTAATCGGCAGAGGAAGTTCATACGGAGTTGCAATGGAAGGCGCATTGAAGATAAAAGAGCTTTCATACATTAATACCATTGGCATTGCAGCGGGAGAAATGAAGCACGGTTCTATTGCTTTAATAGACTCTGCTGTGCTTGTTATAGCAATTATCCCTTATGATAGTTTATTCTTTAAAACGCTATCTAATATACAAGAGATTATTGCAAGAAAAGGCAAAGTAATTGCCTTCAGTGATAAGCAAGGAGCGCCATTCCTAAGGGGAGTTTGCGCAGATGTGGTGCAACTTCCAGACACTGATAATTTTATCTCTCCTATCATCTATAGTGTTGCTATGCAATTCCTTGCTTACTATACTGCAGCAAAAAAAGGGTTAGATGCCGATTGTCCAAGAAATTTAGCTAAGTCTGTCACGGTTGAGTAGTCCATTTAAAGTTAAAGCTAGACTTCTAATTAAGGTAACCGTTCACTCAATGGCGTCAACTTAAGGAAAAATGTCTGCGATTGTGTGTAAAATTTCTCTCTAAATTTTTTCGCATTAAATTATCTAAAGAGTGAAGAAAAAACGCTGTTGTTTCTGTAAAAAAGTTTAAAATGTGTCCTTTTTAGGTGAAACATGCAAAAAGGAAAAAATCTTATTCTACAAATTAAAAATATAATATACTCGAAAACTTTTCAGAAGATCCATTGTGTTGGAAAAAAAGTTTCACACGCACAAGAAAACTTCCTTTTACGACAGTATTAGACTTCCTGCATAACCAATAACAAACTTTTATTGGGAATAGAGACGAAAAAACCTACTTGACAAACTCCACCAGCCCCCTTGTCATGGTATTGAAGGTATTCATTTATCTTCAATCTGTGCAGATTAACCGACAACAGACTCTTGTTTCAATGTTAAACAAAATACCATAGAACTCAAGAAGACAATTCCTAGAAAATTTCTACATCCAAAAAAAGGCAAATCGTCTTAATGCTGTTTCAATGTAAAAGATAAGCTAAATTTTTACAAAGAAAACATTTCAAGCAGCAAGACACCTTTGATCAAAAGAGAGCACCAAATTTATGGGGTGAGCAACTGCGCTATTTCAACTACTACCACTAAATCAATAAATCTATAATAGGAGGAACAAGCACTATGGAAACGTCAAAACTGACTGGTGAATTAGTATGTGATATATATGAGTTAACAAATAAAGATGGAAAGAATATTCAAAAGCTAGCAAGAGAAATAGAGGAAGGGAAAAGTATTGCTGGAAGGTTCAGAAATGGAATATTTAAAAAATCCAGCTATAACGCAAGCACGATTCTTTTAGCGAAAATAGCTTACAAATATCAGGGTAGAGAGGAGACGTTGTCACTACTACATTATGCTATAAGTCATAAGAATAATCAAGCTGTAAAAGATCTTTTGGAAGAAGCCAAAAAACAAAAACTATTAAAGGAAGTTCTGAATGAAGAAATGACCACAAAACATTCAGATGGTCGGGAAGAAACTCATACAATACTTACAGATGCTATATCACGTAGAGACAATGACATTATGAGAGCAGTGTTAAAGATCTCTGAGGAAAATGGTATTTTGAAAGATATTCTAAAAAAGAGAATAATTATAAAACATTCAAATGGCAAGGAAATGACTTACACCCCATTTACCTATGCTGAAGCACGTAAAAATAGTGAGGCTGTAGAAGAAATCTTAAAATTCTCCGGAGAACTTGTTAATAGGAGAGCAACCCAGAAGCCCACTGTTGTAACAGCCAAAACTACTACAGCTAAAGATGAAAATAGTAAGGAAGTGCATGAAGTATGTAAATATAGTGTAATAAATATAGAGCATAAAGATGCTACTCACGTAATTGATAAAGCTACAGAAACTGACACTAAATTATGTAATATTAATAGTGAAGATCTTCAACCTATATGTGAAAGCAGCGAAGAAGTGCAAAATGATTCAACTACTGTAGAGCCAACTTCCGTTGATAGAGCTGACAGCCCATCTTTCGCTGAGCCATGTAGTGGATCTGGCAACACTGTGACCCTCAACACGGCAAAGACAGGCAATCGTAGCAGGTATTGTTGGCACAGCGTTATTGGTGAGCGGTGTTGTATTTTATGTTTTGAAAATCGATGTCACAGTAGCAGTAGCTGTGGGAGTAGTTGGATTGGTGTGTATGAGCTTTGCGCTGTACAATATCATAAACCCCAACACCAAGCTCGAGAAAGTGGAAGATATAGAACAGCTAATTGTTGAGTCTTCTTTGAATCCAACATAAAAGTGTATATTCAAAAAATCATAATCATCAAGAAAATAATTTCTTAAGAAGAATCTCTAAATTATTAACTCAATATTTATTTCCCTGCTATTTCTCCTTACCTTGAGCGTATGAGGTTTTGAATAGCTCCCAAAAATCACTTCTGCAACCTAGTATTGCCACTACAGGTAGAAACTCCTTCAAGACTAGAGTTAGGAGTAGGTAATAGTACATTAAAAAATTCTATAATATCTTGCCTGTTTTGTGCAATAGCTAAACCTATAGGGGTATTTTTATAATTATCTTCAACATTAATATTAGCCCCTTTTTCCACAAGAAACTTGGCTGTATCTAAGTGACCATAAAAAGCAGCAAAGTGCAAAGGTGTTACACCATCCTGGGCTTGAGCATGAATGTTGGCCTCACTAGCAATCAAAAACTGCACCATTTCTAACTGACCATTATATGCTGCATAGTGTAGAGGTGTATAACCGGATTTGTCGGCCTCATTAACACTTATACGATTAAGTAGAAACCCTACGATATTCCTATGACCTGCTGCCGTAGCAATGTGTATAGGCTTTTCTCCATGAGTACCTTCAGCATGAACATCAGCTCCCTTACAAACTAGGAACTCTACAGCTTCTAGCAGGCCTTCCCATACTGCATAGTACAGTAATATTTTACCATTTTGATCAACGGAGTCGACACTTACTTCCTCTATTGCGTTCAGTATTTGTTCTGGAGAAGAATCGTGATTCATAACATGCTGCACAACTGCACTTGTGATATCAACTAGGCTTTTAATTGTTGCTTTCTTTAGATCTTTATCCATATCCGAATCAAATACCGCTTCTGAAAGAACCGCACTTACTTTCTTAGTCTGCTCAGTCCTTACTTCCGCTTGTTTCTTTTTCTCTCTTAGCTTCTCTTTTTCTTTTTCATCGATTATCTTCATTTCAGCTTTAGTAGTCTTTGCCCAAACAACGAAAGAATTACCTGGTAGCTTATCAACCCCTATATCACGAAAGCTTTCAGTAAAACGTCTACCTACCCTAAATCTATCAAATTCTTCTGGCACATTATTAATAAAGCTCCTTACATTGTTCACTACATCAGCCCATAAACTTGTGTGGTTCAAACCTTCACGTTCTACATTCTCAAGTTTGAATGAGTTCCTAGCTATACTCCTAATATGATACCAAAAACTTTCCCATTCTTGTCTGTTCTATTTTGTAAAAAGCTCACTAGTTCACTTATATCTATAGTGTACTGACAATAAAGGGCACCTTCCTTAACATGTTCGTCAAAATTCATTCTTTTCCCTACCAAACATTATCATATAAATATTTTAGCCAGTATTTCAGTGATTGTCAATTATGTGAAAACTTATAGAAAATACTGGATTCTGTAGCACCACAAAAATTTTAATTATTTACTTTCTCCAAAAATAGTACCTACCTTTGTGAGAACGCGTTGCGTAAAAATAGGGTTGTGAAAATAAAAACGCAAAATTGTTGCAACAAAGTTAGGCAAATTAGTTCACATCTAAATGTGGCAAAAGTAGGCTAATATAGCTGATTTTGCGGTATAGTAAAATCATCATATAGAAAAGTTCACACAGAACAAGCGGTAAACCAACACATTACCAACAAAATTGTTCTCATGCTAGCTGGTTTTGGTTGCTGAAAATGACTATATTATTAATTTATTAATATTCTGTAATGATAATTCATTTGAGATATAGTTAGCGTTATGATAACCCCATTACATATTTACTACAGTAACGTTTTATAAGAGTATTGACAAAGCTTACCTCTAGAAGAAAAGATCTGACTATTTTGCTAATATATGATATAAGTAGCATTTTCTTTTGAGGGAATATGAAATACGGAATATGGAAAGAGATATTAAGTGCTATAAATGCTGACAATGATCTAGATAAAGGTAACATAGTTGAAAGGATAAAAGAAAAGTTAAGATTGGGGAGCTTGAAGGAATATTGTGAGTGGAAAGACACCAATTTCGATGTAGGTCATCTGTTTAAAGTTACTGACGGTAATAATGTTGATGATCATACATTATTCAACTTAGCCATTAAAAGTAGCTGTACAAATGTAGTAAATGTTCTAATAAGTATAGGCCCAGATATCAACAAAGTATATCAGCATACATGGACTCCATTACTGTTAGCTATTGAAAGTGGCAATTTAGAAATGTTAAGAGTTTTAATAGACAAAGGAAAAACTATTATTAAAGCATTCGAACGCACTAGATTTCCCTTATTAATTTTGGCTATTGTCGATCATCATCTAGAAATAGCGAAAGTTCTAATAGACGGAGGAGTAGATGTTGATGAACCAACTGAAGATGGGCATACTCCTTTGATGTTAGCTGCTGAAGTTGGCTATGTAGAAATAGTACAAGCTCTAATAGATAAAGGTGCAGATATTAATAAAGGAGATAGAGTAGGATTCGTTGCATTACATCCTGCCATAAGAACAAACGAAATAGCTGCTTGTCAGTGCATAGTAAGTCACATAGCGAAACTAGAAGTTGCTGGCTTACATATTAATCAAGCGAATTTGCAATTAAAAAATAAACTTATAAATCGTGTTCAACCAGGGTATAATAGGACTATAGCTAATAGCTATGAAGCAAGTTTGCAAAAGTGTAAGAAAGATGTTGAAAAACTTGCAAAAGAAGACAAGTCATTATATGAGTTTTTGAAGGAGAGCAACATCAATAAACTAGTTAGCATATGGGAAGCAAATGAAAATATATCCAGCAAATTTAACGATGAAAGAGATACAGACATAAAAGAGCGATATCCAGAGTATGCTCATATTTTAATTCACAAAGCTAATGAAGTAAAAAAAGAAATTTTTCTATATAATCACAAACCATTAGTTGATATTTTGTTGACAAAGTGTGGGCATGATATTAAAAGCATGACATCTACTCGTATAAAAGCTTTTTTTTGAAATTTACAAGAATGATATTGTAGTAGATTTCCTAAAAATAGAAAAATCTCTGATTGAATTTGTGGATTTTAAGGATGTTAAAAAGAGGCGTGTTCCTAGATTGGAGTTGCAAGCATTTGTAAAAGCTATAAAACAAAGCAGAAGACTTGATAATCCAAACGTTGAGCAACATTTAGCAGCTGGTTATCACGTTCTTTCTGAATAACCATATGGATTTATTGCAGAAGAAGTAGTAATCAATTTTTTTGTTTTGAGAGCACGATAATTTTTAGTAGAAGATGTTAAAAAATCTATATGCTCAAGTTAATGGAGTAAAAAGAAGGAAGAATTATCTAATTTAAAATTAAAACTTTCTCAAAAATCAAAGCATTATCTTATTTATCAACTTGCTATGCAATAAGACCATTTTTTCTTAATAAGATTATCCTTTGAGTATTGCTATTAATGCTTTATTTGATCTAACTGTGGTAAAAAAGTGAAAATATATATTGCAAGAGAATATTCTTGTTGAAAATGGACTTAGTCTATGGTAATAAGCAAGTCCATTTATATTTTTAATAAGGCCAATGCACGATATTCTGAATAATGTTTCCGATGTAGGTAACAAAACTGATTTAAACGTTGAAACAACAGTAAGTCCAAGAAATCATACTCAAGATTTTCGTAAGCTTTTATTACAAGGACGTAGATCTCGTCGTTCTCCTGGGCAGGCAGATTCTAGGAATGAAAACTCTGATCTTAGATCTAGTGCTTTCATCAGCGCAACTGAGAGAGGAGATTACACTTATTGGTTAAGTCAAGAAGACATTGCTAATATAGCAAAGTTTCGATATGGATGGTATGGAGATGATGGCAACATGATATTTGAAGTAGTTGGATCAGCAGAACAACTGAGGCAACAATTACAACAATACAAAGATAGATTGGGACATGATAGACGACTACTGGCGCTTATTATCAACTTAGGAAGAAGTCACTGGGTAACATTGGTTGTTACTTCCGACAATCAACAATCTCTTTCAGCTTATTATATTGATTCTCTTGGAAATAACGCTCCTAGTTGGATTAATGAGGTAGTGATGGGAGAGGTCCATAGTATTGATAGTTCTCGTATAAGACAGCAAGAAGATTCATTTAACTGTGGAATCTTTGCTTTAGAAAACATAAGAATAATAAGTGACGTTATACGATCTGATGATGATGAACAAGTTTTTCAGGTGGAGGATTATCGTCCAAGTAGAGAAAAGCTACAAGAAATAAGAGAAGATTTTATGATAGTATTAAGATATTATCTTGGTTATGGACAGAGTCGAGAAGGAGATTCTGAATCTATTATAGATCGATGTAGGAAAGCGATTGCACAGGCTAAAGAAGAAGGTATGAAGGAGGTGGAAAATATAGATAATGAGAAGGAGGGACGAATTTTAAATGGATTGCAGGAATTACTTGATATGTCTATACCATCTGATGGAGCGAATTTGCTAGATAAACTTGGACTATATCATAATAGTGGAATCGATGAGTTTTCTGGTGAAGAAAAAGAAGCGCTTTGAGGTTTATTTGATGATATAGATCTATATAAAAAGCTATCCACTAGGGATAAAATTATGGGTGGGTTAGGAGACAACAATTCAAGAAGGTTGTATGAGAGTCTACTAAACATTATAAGGGGTAATCAAGATCCCGATGAAATTAATCAAGAGATTAAAGAATTCTTAGATCACAATAAAATTGACATTACTTCTCGTGATCCAGAGCAAGGAATTTCATTTTTAGGTCGAGCAATTATCGAAAATAGAGCTGATTATGCTATTGCTCTAATAAATTACTACCTTTATAAAGGAATCGATATTAGCGCTGCTATTACTGGTTAAGGTTGGACACCGCTGCATTTTGCTTCTCTTGGTGGACAATCAAGTATTACTAGAAGTTTTTTTATCGAAATCCTTAATCCTATAGAAAGGTACATTAATGGAGAACTTGCTCTAGCTGAAAGGAATATTTTAGTAAAGCTTATTCATTCGGAGCCTGAGATCGTAAGAGAAATCAATTATTCAATGGATAGAATTGCAAAAGAGCTTATTGCTAAAGGAGCAGATCCTAATAAACCAACTCTGGGTTCAGTAGGAAATTATGATGAACTATCTCCAGGTGAACCAATTCCAGGTGAAATTCTTCCAGAATATGTAAAAAATTTTAATCCTGACACCCCTTTTACTTTTGCTGTTCTTCACAGAAGAATATCTGTGCTTTTAGACATGATTAATAAAGTGGGTTTAGAGCGATTGAATTTTAGTCGTACAAATACACCATTACACTACATTGCTAAAAGTATAGGTATAGGTGATGAAGGAAAAACAAATGAAGAGATGCGACAAGAACGCGATTTAGCTGAAGTTCTTGCTCGAGCTATGGGTGATATCAGTAAAAAAAATTATCTAGGGAATACTCCGCTGCACGAAGCGGTAATAAATCGTAATAGGTATATAGTTAAGCTTTTCCTTAAAAGGGATTACTTGTTTCCTCAAATGAAAATTTTATCCATACAGAATTTGAAAGGTAGGACTGCTATTCACGAAGCTGCTGCTAGAAATGAACACGAGATTTTAGAGCTTTTAGTCCGTGTTGCTACACAAAAGGATTTAGATATTCGAGATGGAGGTGGAAGAACAGCGATTGAATTCATTGAGGAAGCAGTACAAGGATTAGGGACAAATCTTGAGTATGAAAGAACACTGTCTATTTTAAGACAATCAGCCTATCAAGATTGGAAGACAGGAGAATTAGGTTCAAAATCTAGTTTTCCAATCCCTCCTGATGTGCTTCAAGACTATGGAAATATACATGTACATCTAGATGAAGCAAGAAGATTTTATCAAGAAGGATTGTCCTTGAACGAAGGAGGAAGATATTTGTATGCTATCACATCACTGAAACGTTTTATTTTGCATTATCAAGCAGATAGATTGAACTCACCTGGTGAAAAAGTTGAACTAGGTAATACCTATTGGTCATTAGGCTTAGTATATATGAGATCTTCTAAACTTAAACAAGCAGTACTCAATATAGAGAGAAGTATTGAATGGTATAAATCAGCAGAGAGGTATAATTTTCTAGAGCGTCCTTATCGGCAATTAGCAAGGATATATCTAGATTTAGATGATATTGTGAAGGGCTATATGAATAATCATATACGAACCATAGAGGATAGTAATGCACGTAGTATAAACAAGCTGTGTTCTCATTTGGCGTTAGCTGGAATTTACTCAGTAGTAACAGAACGACAATTAGAATCAAGCCTCGGATTAAATCCAGAACATGTCAAGTGGAAACAATCTTTTCATTATAGTGAGGCATATAAACTTACTCAAGGTGATCTGGATAATAGTGCTCATGTAGTGTTACAACGTGAAATGGGAATAGCTTACAATGAAAATATTGGCACATACAATATTCAGCAATGTGTAGCGGTAGTTGCTCACGATACAAAAACAGAGAAAGTTGTTCTGTCTCATTTTGATAGATATTCAGGACCGCTTAAATTTATTGAGCAAATACTGGAACAATTTCCTTCTCAAAATAAGATAGACATACATGTATATGGAGGAAGAGATCGTGCCACTTTTGATGAAAGTGGAAGATATCTAGTGTCTGATAATAACATTAATCAAGTTTTAAAGCAGATCTATCATTATTCTGCAAGGGTTAATGTTATTTCAATTAACGTAGCTAGATCCTTACCGCCAGGAGTGGTATACGTTGTGAAAGACAGGAAATTAGTGCACGCTACTCCCAATCATCCTGATAAGAGTATTAGTTCAAGAGCTGCGATGATAAATCTGAGTTTATGGCCAAAAAAAACTGGCGAGTATTTATGTCCAATATATAGAAAGGATTTCTCTAAGAGCGAAGAAAAAAGAATAGCATTGTTTAATGATGAGCAGAAGAGATGACTGCAGGAAATCGGAGAACAGCAAAAGCAATGGCTTAATTCAGAAGGGAGTGCACGCAGTCTTATGTGGTCATCCAATCAAATATTACACCCAATAGATGATACACTACAACAAGGTCTATCAAGTATGGAAGTACAACAAGTTGTACTAAATAATATCGATAGAGTAGCTGGGAATCGGAATATTGAACCTATTATTGACCATCAATTAGTCTTAGCGCAGACAAATAGACAGAATCCTGGTGTAGAGGATCTTATCGATTACTATATAAAGGAATTACAACCAAGTGATTTAGATGATATTGAGATTGATGCATCATTATCAGGTGATTTAGATGATATCGAGATGCTAGATTTAGATGGTTGTTTAGGACAAGGTAATAGAAAGAAAAGAAGTACAAAAGGATCATGCACAGACTCACGTAGTGATGAAATGATAATGAAGATCAAGCTCAAAGGATTAGAAAGTAAAATAAATGATGAGGTTCCAAGTAGACATGAAGAAATAGAAAATGTTGCTGCTTACAATGTAAATAAGAGTGATATGTTAAGTAACGCATCGCAGTCTTTAAAACTAAGTAAAATGCTATTGTTGATGAGTCAAAAAAATGAAGTATCTACAGAATTACAAGAAAAAGCATATTACAACGCATTGATTGATATTGGCGCACTCATTCATGATCACAAAGATCATGTCCATGGGGATCATTTAAGCGCATTAGAAAGTAGGGTTCAGGGTAATCAGTTATTTAGTGTAGCGTATGACTTATATTACTTATCGAAAAGCGGAGGTAATGTTGATCAAGATAAATTGTATTCTGACCAAGTAAAGAGTAAAATTAGTTCCTATATGGAAGGCGAAAATAGACTAGATGATATATATAGTGAATTCAATATCATAGACATAAAGGGTTACTTTAGTGATAGTGATGTTAAAGACTTTTATACGGAAGCTGAGGCCTATGATAAAGAAGTAATAACTATACATTCTACTCAGGTATTTGCTGATGGGGTTGAAATATATGTGGAAGTGAAGGATAATAACGGTAATCATCAAAAATTAGTGATAGGTGACATTGCAAGCATACAAAACATAGAAAATTATGTATTAGATAGGGAAATTTCTGAGATCAAACTCAGAATAGATGATGATAAAGAGTATACTACAACACAAGAATTAGAAGAAGGGCACGTTAAACATTATTTGAATATTCCTGGAGGGTATAAAGTAAAGGTTGGTAATATAATTAGCAGCTTTGCTGAAAATATAAAAAAAGCGATTCATAGTAAATTACATAGCCTAGAGTTATCAGCAAGTAAAAAAGATGTTGAAGAGATAAGCAATGCTGAAATCACTGACCAGGATTACAATAATGTTGTAGATGAAGTTAAACAAAGTTTGTTACAAAAAGGGGTAAGAGAAGATACTTTTAACCAATTAAAAAATCATCTTGACAGTCTGGGTAAAAAGGTTTTTGTAGAGTACATTAGCGATGTAGAAAAAAAACTTGAGGGCCATGGAATTGAATTTGATCGCAATAAGTTTGATTCAGCAAAAGTAAAGGGGGCTAAAAGTGGAAAATTTTTCTCCTTCATGGCTATATATGATCTGTTTGACAGTATAAGTGATGTACCAACACTTGGGCGACATGATAATGATGCTCTGAAAAAAATATTTGGTATAAACAGTATACTGGATGCTATAAATGACATAAGAGAAAGCCTTAGTGCTAGCTATATACGTTCTGATGGCAAGGTGATAACAAAGATTTCTCGTGATAGCACAATGGGGAAGGTAATTGGTAAAGTACCAGATCATATACGTAAAACTTTTGTTAAAATTATTAATAATCCTGTAGTTCAAGGCATTACATTTGCAACCATTGCTTATCAATTTGGATATAGCATAAATGAAATAGCAAAAGGTAACCATCACCCATTAAACTATTATTGGACAGCTAGTAGCGGTATAAAGCTAGCAAGCATGAGTATAAAGCCTATAAGTATAGGAGTTAGTTCTGCAATGAAGGGTATAAGTGCTACTACTAAGGTTTTGAGAGGGTTATCTGCTGCAAGCAAAGTTTTAGGCAAGATATCATCAGTTACTATGGTTGCTGATGTATTGATGACAATTGGTGTAGAAATTCATGAAAGAATGGAGTATACCAAGGCAATAACAGAACAAGTACCCTTGCTACCTGGTGATGAGCAGGCAGAAGTATTTTTTGCAAAAGTGATCAAAGATTTTACAGGAAGAAATATAGAAAAAGAATATGAAGATAGCATTATACTAAAAGAGCAGCTTCTATCCATCAAGATCATAGCAAATGACCTACTTAGCAAAAACCAAGATATAGGTGCAGTTGTGCTGCATGTGAATAAAATTGAAATGGAATATGATGAGATAATTAAGTTTACAGGTAATAAGAATGAAGTTAAAGAACTAGCTATTGTAGAACAAGTTTGTGCATTCGAAAAAGTCTATTCTCCTGATTTTAAATTCGATTATGGATTAGAACTTAATTCATCCACATTAAATGTAAGTCAAATTCTTCCTTTAACATCTCACACTTTAGTTTTGAATCGAGATCTGGCACAATTTGGTTGTGACTTTATTAGAATTTTTTCTATTGATCAAGGTAGAAGTTGTGAAGCGTCATTGAATGATAAACGAGCGTACTTCATTGATTTATCAAAAAAACATCTTCCTCACCTCTCTTGGTATGAATACGAAAATGATGGTTTAAGAGTTGTAAGCATACCACAGGATTATAAGGAAAAAACTACTTGTTCTGATATTGTGAATGATAAATATTATAAGACTAGGTATGGATTATTAGGAACCGAATATAAGTGTAATGTTGACAAGGTATACAGAAAATGCACAAAAGTTTTTACTCTTCCAGATCAACCCTTCATTTTTACTAATATAAAAAGAGGTAGTCTTTCTCCAATACTATATCTATCAGGGCCTAATCAGTTAACAGCAGCGGAAAACTATCCAGCGGTGATGCATGTTCCAAAAGGTAGGGTAGATGATAAAGGTTCGAAAAACCATGAAACCATCTTTGTTATTAATCACAGCACGTTTGGCAACCTTACAGGTGGAATAGAGAAAAAAAATACTATAATAATAAATGCAAAACATGGCCGAATCCTTGCGAACCTACATACCGGGATGATAAGCCGGAAAACAAGTGATAGCGGAGACTTAGATATCGTTCTTCATTTAGCAAATGTTTATAACTATATATCTAATTCTCACAACAGTCAAGAGGTTCATACCGATTGTGGTACAAGGTTAATTAATGTGAACAGTACAAAGGGTAATTCAGTAGTTCAAGGCGGTTTACATTGCAAAGATCAAGATTATGAGATTAGGGTAGTAAATCAAAAGGATATACATTATAGGGGTTTGAAACAAACAATATTTGTTGTTAGTAAAGATAGTAATGATACTAAGATAGTCAACAATATATATTTTGGAACTAAAAAAAATTTAGATATAATATTTCTAAAAGATGCTGATATTGCACAATTAAAAATAAATGAGCATCAAGCTGATTACAGCTTAGAGCTTTTAACTGATGATAAACGAAGCACAGTTACAAGCACTAAAATAGATAGTTTTGAAAATTTAGTAATTCAAGTAGAACATTATGGAATAACAAAAACAATTATAGTACAGGATGAATCTCTGCCTGATATAATAGGAGATATGGCATATCAAATGAAGCTAAATCACTCAGGAACCGATATTGATAGGAAAATTTTAGAAAACAGTAAAAAAAGATCAAAAGCAGTGATAACCGCAGATATTACAGGTTCAGGAAATACCACGGTTTACGTATTTGCAAAAAAAATTGCAGAGAGTAGTGGTAACTTAGGTATTATAGTATCTCAAATAGAGTTAATTAAAGGTGATATAACACTGCACTATGCTGTTAATAATATAAATCAAATTAAACTTATTCTTAATAATAGTACTGGTATTAGTGCTGGAGAGCGAGAGAACTATAATAGCCTTTTATTTGAAGCTATAAAGAATGGAAATCTTAATGATGTGAAAGATCTTCTCGACAAGGGTGCTGAAATTGAAGCTGAAAAAAGTGGTTTTACAGCTTTAACCTATTCTCTTTATTGCGAAAAAGATTATATTGTTTACTTTCTTCTTGAGATGGGCGCTGATGTTAATAATAGAGGTAAGAATAATATGTGGCCTTTAGAATTGGCTATTTATATTGGGTACCTAAATTTAGTAAAAGAACTTGTAAGTAAAGGAGTTAATATTTGTCCTGAAAATTATAGATGTGAGAAACTTCCAGAGATAGCAAATAAAGCTGGTAATCCAGAAATAGCGGATTTTTTAAGGGAAAAACAAAACAAGAGGCCTGTACAACGTAAGCGTCGTCATCACCATGGAGATCACCCTCATCATCACTCATTGCGTAAGCTTCTTGCTACAGATTTAAGTAATCAACCTGAGATAGCAGCAAATAGTGCGAATCAGAAATCTTCATGGATAAATGTTTTTGCTAATACTATTGTGGATGCTGTTAAAGGTGTTTCTAAGTTTATCTTTTCTCCTTTCAAGCCAGCTATAGATATGAAGCATTCCCAACCTTCTAAAGCTATTACAGCTCAAGGTATTGATACAAATGGTACACTTCTTTTATTAGATGTATTTATAAGAAAAGTTACAGGCCAAAAGTATATTTCTAACGATATAAGGAGTATTTCTGAACAGGAAGCGCAAATTTATGCATTACCTATTGCAAAAGAATTTGAACAAGCATTAGAGAGTGCTGCTATTGAGTCAGGGATACCAGTTACAAATCTAAAATTTAATCCTGTAGAAGTATTCTTAAAGGTGGCCGGGCAAATAAGAAGTGGTAAATTCTCTGAAATATCAAAAACCTTATACTCATCTGCAAAAGAAGCTTGTCCAGAGTTTGAACAAACTGGTGAGTTTCTAGTTCATGTGAAAAGCCATCTAGAAGAGTTTTTGGCTAAAAAGGAAACTGTATTTCTACAACAAAAGCAGACTGCAGATCAGCCAACATCTAGTGTTTCAAGGAAAGTAGTTGCAATGGAGCCATCTAAAAAGCCTGATATCAACTATGTTTTTTTAAAAATTTTTTATTTGTAATTTTGCAACTTCATATGGGCAATAAAAACCCATTTGTTATAGAAACAGAATTTTGTATCAAACAGCCACCACAGCAATAACTGAAATTGGTTAATGAATATGCGCGTCCACACACATTAAAAGCGCATATTCATTAACCAATTTCAGTTATTGCTATGTAAATTTTTAAATATGCAAATTAACTGCTTCTTTAAGCCTTGCATTAGCAATCACTATTATTTTACGCATTAGAGCTGTTATAGCCACCATCTTCTTCTTACCACTTTCAATAAGCTTAGAATAAAAGGCACTAAGTGCAGATTTGGACCTTGTAGCAGCCATGGCAGCTGTAAAAAGCTTTGAACGAACGTTACTTCTTCCACCTATAATCCTTCGGTAGCCAATAGCTTTACCACTTTCCTTAGGATGAGGCGCAACACCTGCAAGGCTTGCAATTTGCCTTTTATTTAAAGAACCAAGTTCCGGTATGAGACACAATAAACATTGAGAGGTTTTTCTACCTATTCCAGGGACTGTTTCAAGAATTTTTTGGCATCGTTGCAATTCAGGATTTTCATTGACTATTTTTTGTATAGCTTGATCAAGCTTTTCTACCTGGTTGTTGAGGAATTCAATAGCTTGTTGACAACTTTCCTTAATGTAATCATTTCCAGGAGTTTTTAGCCTATTCTTCTCTTGAACAAGCATTTTCGTAATATCGTCACGACGCTGACAAAGTGCAAACAAGGTGGTTTGTTCTTTTGAGATAGGTGTAAATAGCTGCAAATGTCCACAACGCTCAGAACCATATTGGGCAAGCGCTTTTGCATCAAGACTGTCGGTCTTTGCCAAAGTTCCATGAGATAGAATGAAGTTTTTAACTTGACGAGTATTAGCACGATGCACAGCAATGTTTCTATCAATAAGAAAATACAATAAGCCAAGCTCATAACCTCCTGTAGCTTCTAAAATTACCATGGAGTTGGGCAAGATATTTGAAAATTTTTGGTAGAGTTGTTTCCAACCAACACAACTATTGTCAAATTTGATGACACCTTTTTGTTCATTAACTGCAGTAAAAAATTCAAGTTTTCCGATATCAATGCCAATAAAATTTTGATAAGATGTAACCATAAAGAACCTCGAGAGTTTAAGTTAAAATTTAAGATTGTAAACGGGTGCATATATATGTCCCAAACAACTATTCAAACGTCTCGAAGGATAGGCTTGAGTACCTTGATATCTACGTATGTTATAATACTACCGTCTTACGGTTGCTCAAGCCTGGCGATAACCACATTTTTATAGAGTTATCTTTCTTCTTGCTTCTTTTTATATCACATTTCCAACTTACAACCTTCTGGCTAGTCAACAAGAAAATTATAAAAATTGAATCTCAAGCTGTATTGTAAAATCAAAAAATACTTCTAACTGTGTAGCGGTATACAGATTATAGTTAATGTATATGTTGATAAGTTTCGTTGGAACGAAAAAGATTTAGTAGCTTACGAAAAAAGAATAATGGATCTACGCAAAGAAGAAGCCATTCTTGAATACAGACTTGATCTTGCTACTGAAAAAGGTAAAAAAATTGGTAAAGAGGAAGGGAAAATTGAAGTCGCAAAAGCAATGCTGGCTAATAATGTTGATATCAACACTATTGTTAAGTTTACTGGCCTCTCCATGAATGAGATCAAAGAATTGCAGAATTAAGTGTGAATGACTACAGAGTAATTTCAAAGTGCATTTGCAGTTGGACTGGCTGAATGGATATATTTAATGAAAGTCCCATTTCACGGTGTTCAAATCTACTCCTTCTTGTACCATCTCCCAAAGTGGGCTCATTTCTCTCAGTCGGCCAATATTTTTAGCAACAAGATCTGCTGCGTACAAAACTTCTTCTTTAGTTGTAAATCGGCCTAGGCCAAATCTAATTGATGAATGCTCAAGGTCGTGGCCATTATTTAGCGACCGTATGACATAGGAAGGCTCAAGAGACGCAGACGTGCACGCAGAACCAGAACTTACTGCTAAATCCTTGATTGCCATGATGAGAGACTCACCCTCAACATAGGGAAAGCTCAAGTTTAGGTTGCCAGGAATTCTATTTTCATAATCACCATTTAAAACGATATCAGGAAATGCTTCTTTTATCTTATTGTACAAAATATCTCTCAGTCCTTCCAATTTGCTTGCTTCTGTTTCCATTTCTTCTTTAGCAATACGTGCCGCTTCACCAAAACCAACTGCAAGAGGTGTTGGAACTGTTCCAGAACGCATACCTCTTTCTTGTCCACCACCACTAATCAATGGTATCAGCCTAACACGAGGATTCTTTCTACGGACATATAATGCGCCTATTCCCATAGGTCCATAAATTTTGTGGCTAGAGAGACTCATAAGATCAATGCACATCTCATTAACATCAATTGGAACTTTCCCAAAGCTTTGAGCTGCATCTGTATGGAAAAATATATTATGCTTTCTGCATATTTTACCAATCTCCTTTACAGGCTGAATTACCCCGATTTCATTATTTACCATCATCACTGAAACCAGGATTGTTTTATCAGTAATTGCTTCCTCAAGCTTTGATAAATCTATAATTCCGTTTTGCTTAACAGGCAAATATGTAACTTTAAAGCCTTCATTTTCCAGATGCCGACAAGAATCCAGAACACACTTATGCTCCGTGCAGACAGTTATTATATGATTTCCTTTATTTTTGTAAAAGTGAGCAATGCCCTTGATTGCTGTATTATTTGACTCAGTTGCACCTGAGGTAAAGATAATTTCTTTGCTATCTGCGTTCACCAGATCAGCGATGTGTTTCCTTGCTTTTTCCACTGCTTCTTCAGCAGTCCAACCAAATGAATGGCTGCGAGAGTGTGCATTACTGAACTCACCAAAATAAGGTATCATTACCTCCAAAACACGGGGATCCACTTTAGTAGTAGATTGATAATCAAGAAATATTGGTAATTTTATTTTAGTATCATGTATTTTCTTACTTTCAACATTCATAAAGCTACCACAGAGACAAAATTTACAACGATTTAATAGCATTAAAACTTAATTGTTTCAAGGTATAATCTTGCATCAACAAACATTGTCACCAAAGGGATGTGTGTATGACGCTGGTTCACTCTGTGATGGTGTCATTCCAGCGCCCCTATGATGTCATCCCAGTGCTCCTTTTTTTGTCATCCCAGTGCCCAGACACTGGTTCACTCTATAATGGCAGTGCCTCTATGATGTAAGGAATCTACCGTCTTAAACATCAAGATAAAAATTATTGTTTTTTATCATAGCATTTAAACAAATGATGATTTTTCTCATTACAGCAACTAAAGCGACTTTGCCAGAGTCAACTAAACGCTGGTAAAATACTTTCATTTTTTTATTATGACGCATTGCAACCACAGCAGACATGTATAATGCTTTTCGAGCATAAAATCTGCCACCTATGACTTGGGCCTTGCTCACTTTCCTTCCGCTTTCACTAGTTTTTGGTGCAACTCCAACTAGACAAGCTATTTCCTTATTATCTAACCTACCAAGTTCAGGTACCTCTATGAGTAGGATACTTGCGGTTTTCCGTCCAACACCTTTATAGCTAGTTAGCAGTTTGCTTTTTTCCTTCAAATCAGGATCAGAGTTTATTATATCTTCTATGTCTTGCCTAATTTGCTCTAATTGTTTTTTTGCAAATTCTATCTGTTTTTCTATATATTCCCTGGCTTTTCCTGTAACCTTATGCAAACGACACTTATTTGCATGAACTTCATCGTTTAGATTGCGCTCAACTGCTCTTAGCTCTTTTAGTTCTTCTTGCTTTTGTGAAACTATGTATTCTATTACTTCGTCATTTTTTGTGATAAATTCAGCATATTTTTCTAGTAATTTTGCATCTAATTTATCTGTTTTTGCAAAGTGGTTGCAGGCTTTTGCAAATGCATACCCGATTTGGGTGAGCTCTGTGAACAGCTATGTTATGTTCTTGTAACAATTTTATTACAAGTTTCTCATAACCTCCTGTGGATTCTACTACACATAACTTAACAAATACGTTAGCCATTTTCGACTTTATAAACTCAGATATAGCTCTCTCTGCATTTTCTATACGCTGATGTTTATTGTTGATTGAGATATCAAGTGTTTCTTTTGAAACATCAATACCCACAAAAACTGTTCTAGCCATTTTTGTACCTATAAATATAATCAAATAATAATGTAAATGCTGTACAGGATTGTGATTCGATCTTTTAGATCCTCCTACCGTTCGTACTCCATTTTTTAAAGCTAGGAGTGTACTGAGATGCCTACGATTTCTATCAATCAATCCAATTGACAGTATCACTCCTTGCTCATTATAGTCTTGCGACTTTGATTTAATATACAATCCTAATCGGCGAAAAAAAGGTGAACAGATGTTATCGCTGAAGATACTGGCCTCTCTGTTGATTATATTGAGAAAATTCAAGAAAAGAAGTTTTAGCCATAACGTTTTTTTATTAAACCCTCTATTCTAGTAATTTTAATATTGCAATCCATTCTAATGTCTGTATAATGCCCCTTTTACATAATACTATTAATATTTAATGGGAGGGTAAAATGCCAAGGAAGACAGATCGTCATGCTGCAGTACTTAAAAAGCTACAAGATGTTATAAAACATACAGATTCTGAAATTGCTTCTGGAAGGAAGTTAGCTATTAAAAGGTGGGCGGAAACCTATATAGAGAATATTAAATTTTTTAAGGATGATAAGCTGCAGTTTTTGCACAATGTATTCCAAGATGAAGGTTGTTGGTGAGGTACAAGGTTAAATAATGATGTTTTAGGTACAAGATTGACTGAAGAGAAAATAGGAGAAATCGATAATCCACTTCGCAGAATGAGATGGCTTCTAGTTACTGTGTGGTAGAAAAAATTCTTCCGTTCTTTCAAAAAAGATTCGAATTTCTCAAGAGCAAATTTCCTCCTGGTAAATTTGATGGCAAAACTGAAACTGAAATTGACAAATACGTACGAAACTCCCTGCTAGATACGATAAAGAGGAATGGTCGTATTTTTGATTTCTGGATCAATAGAGAGTCTGGGGAATTAAAGGAGTATGATGCAGTAGAAGGTTTTGACAGTGCTGTAAAACTTAAATGGAGTGAAGGAGTAGAGTATTTTTATAATCATCTAAAAGAAGAAGATAAAGAAAAGAAGCTTACAGAAGCTGTTATTGCTCTTTCTCGTCCTCAATCTGTTGAGAAAGACGCTCCTATTTTAGATTTTTGTGTAAGGAATATAGCTGACAAAGATACTCTTTTACAGAAATTATTGCAGAAAGATAAGGGAGTATATTCCCTTCTTGCTGAATTAATAGAGTCATGTTTTTTTGATACGGTTCATGATTTGGTACAGTGCTGGTGTTATAAAGGCGTTCCAGCAGGAGGAGACTGTTCGGACAAAATATTCTCACAGCGAGACTATGAGCTTCTTCTTTCCTCACTTTCAGATGTGATGTTGAAAAATCCTGAGTCAAGTGCTCAAGCTAGGTCTGTTATTATGAAAATTTGGGAGTGTGACAGCTTGGATGAATACAAAAAGACTGCTATTATTGATACTTCGAATGGTAGAATTCCTATAAAGGGTGTACTTGCAGAATTGATAGTTAACTGGAAACGAGAAGACATTTATAAGTCTGATGAGGAAAAAGAAATAGAGAAAAAAGAAATACTAGATATGATGTTATTTGCTAAAAATAGCTTTCCTGAGAGATTTGAGTTCTTTAAGGAAAAGATAATAAAAAACCTTAGATTGTGTGGTAGAGAAGGTAAAAGAGTAAATGTAGATTACGGTCTGTTTGCAGAAGAATTATTCTCTGAGTTAGAGAAAACAATTTTACCACCTGGTCCTGTAGGTGATGGCCCTAGGTATGATTTACGGACGCAATCTCAAGCTCATGGTAGTAAGAAAACATCTTTGCCACTTGATGGTTCTGGTGATGGTCCGCAGTCCAAGTTTGAAGCTCCTAGTATGAGTGGTGTCTCTAGCCGTAGAAAATAGAAGGGTATCTTATATGAATAATGGTGATGGACTTATTAGGAGTTTAGTGGATGGAGATCTTGAAGGCTTCAGACAAAGGTTTGAATCTTTTTTAGATCAATGTCCATCTTTCTTGTATCATGTAAGTGCAGGTTGTTTCCTTCCTGTATTCTTTTTAGTATGTTTGCTACTGCGCATGATGAAGGTATTTTAGATCCAAGTGAAAAAGTCTATTTTCGTTTTGATAACCATGGTGTTAATCCACGTAATGGTGAAAATCGAGATACGGGAAACCTAAAAGTTGCTGTTTATCGTGACGGACAGCAAGTTGTCAGATGCTACAGTATTTCTGATCGTCCTAATAGTGATGGGTTAAGGTTCAGTACAAGGGAAAGAAATGCTCTAGTGCGAGAGATTAGAGGGCAAAATCCAAATTTAAGGGAAGAAGACCTAAATTTTGAGCAATACAAAGTATGCATGCATGGAAAGGGCAAGAGTCAGGGAGAAGCAATTGCAACAGTATTCGAGGTGATTCGTGAAAAAGATCTTAGAGGTAGAGATAAATTTGGCAAATATTCAGCATCTGAAATTAATCTTATTAGACAGCTCTTAGAAGATCACAGATTAACAATTAAGTAAATAGAAAGGAGACAACTCAATCGAAATCAGTGTGAACAGCTTGATAGGTTGATCAATTTTGCACGAGTCGAACCTAGTCAACAAAGAATTGGCGATTTTATAGAAATGCTAGCAAGCAACCAAAGACAAGATGTAAGAGATTCTCTCCGAGAAGATATTTTAGAATATATAACTGATACCTATAATAATTATAGAGCGCAGATAGAAAATAATATTGAAAATCGCAGTCAAAAGTTTGAGAGTCACGGGTTTTTATTAGGTTTCTTAGCAAATTTTAGTCATCACTACGCAATAGGCATTGACCTTGACTTATCTCCTAGAAACTCACATGTTGCATTTCTTGTACGTCATCAAGCAGAAAGAGAAAATATTCCTATTGTTATTAATCTTGCTATATTTGATACACCGTCAGATGTTGCATTAAACTGTGCCATAGGCTACGCTGGAAGGTTACACACTTCTTCATTTATACCTATTCATACTGAATCAAGAAATACTGTCTGTGTTGGATTAAATTTTAATTTAAATCTAGATCCCTTTAGTGTTGATATAGTAGAACTTCAACAGGATAGATTTCCTTTAGTACAAAGATTATTTGAGTGTTTGGAGAATGAAGGAATTAGAGAAAATATTAGAGATTTCTTGCTTCAACACCTTCCTAATGAAATACCAAGGAATGCAGAGAATTATAACAGAATATTTGATTGTATAACTGGTTTTGCTTTTGGGAGTAGTGCTTTTGATATACATCATTTACAACTAGAAGGTGAAGAAGAAGTAGAGGTACCTATAGCAAAGTATATACTTAGATATGATGATGGGGATCATGCTTTAACCATGGTCTTTCATGCTCAAGGTTCTGATATAGTTATATTTAATATCAGAATTAATGATGATGTACAACAAGAAGCTATCAATTTACAAACTCTCAATATTGATGGGAATGATGTTCATGTATGGAAAGTTTCATTCACACTTAATGACCAATTTGAGCTAGATATTGATCAACCAAATGACCTTGGTTTGTATCACGATTACCAAAATAATAATGCAAATAATTTTCTTGCTGGTGATCTTGTACAAGTGCCTAATGCTGAAAATGTACATAACACTTTGAATCAAGTTATGAATGATGGCTGGCAAAATGTAGGTCAGCATAGAGAACTATTTCAAGAGATCTCTGGAGCATTGATGCCACTTATGGATGCAATAAATGTTAATAGTGAGGATAAATTTCGTTCTATACTACATGGTACATTTTATGCTAGTGATAATCCTTATAAAGTGATTACTATGTATAAAATTGGTCAAACATATAGTTTGAAAAGGGGTCAGGAAGAAGAAGGAGAAAGGGTAATACTCACAAGAATTACAGAACAGAGATTAGACCTTTTATTATTAAGACAACCTACAGAGAATGATCTAGATACTCATCCAATTGGATATATATTAAGATTTGCTGGTAATGCAGAAGAAGTAGCACAAAAGGAGAATAACGCAAAAGATCGAATAAAAGAACTTATGAACAAGCAAAGAGGATATTTGCTTATTACTTCTGGAAATGAGGTGGTTTTGTCTTATGCTCTATTTAATAGAGATGCACGAAGAGAGGAAGAACTTATAACTATTCCACAAGAACTGTATGTACATATAATTGATCGTCATAGTCGTGTTTTAGGGGCAGAACAGACTGGAAGACCTGAAATAGTGGAGGGAATAGGGAATCTAGATGAAAGATTTAGAAATTTTCAGGAAAATGTTAATGAAGGTGAAAGACAGCCATCAACTTTCTTATATAGTCGAGGTAATGATGAATGGGTTGAGGTACATGTTATACGTCACTTCAAGGGTACAAGAGAAGAGGTTTTAAGGAGAATAGGGTCAGGTACAGATAATATTGCACATAATGGATCACAAGGAACTACAACTACTCATTTATCACAAGAACAAATATTACGACAAATAAACAATCTTCTTGGAGATGGTAATCAAATACAAAATGTCAACGATCTGCTTACACTAGAATTTGCGACGAGAAATGGACATTATGATTACTGGCTTCAACAAATTGATATAGCTCACGCTGGAAGATTGCGATATCAGCTTCGTACTGAAGGTAATCACACTTTTGAAGTAGCTAATTTGGCAAGGAATGACGGTAACGAGCACATTGTTAGAGTATTAAATCAATTTAGGGAAAATGAAGAACAACAGCGTTTAACTTTAATAATTACTTTAAATAATACTCATTGGGTTACACTAGTGATTGAACGTCAAAATGGGAACTATGTTGGGTACTATGCTGATTCAACTGCTACTGCTGTTCCAGGTGGTATTACCGATATCATTCAAAATAACTTAGGAAATAATATCAGGATTAATAATGTTTCTGTTCGTCAGCAAACAGATGGTTGGAATTGTGGTTTATGGACATTAGAAAATGCTAGTGATATTAATCGAGTTCTAAACGAAAATCATATTGGGCAAGTGCAGAATATCATAAATATAATACGCGATTTTCTTGGAAGAGGCCTCCCAAACAGAGATAGAAATTACTTTCAGAACATAAGAGTGGGCATTTCACAATTATTCAGGAATGATCCGGGATTTCAAGATGTGCAATTGCAAGCATACATTCAAAATAGAGAACAAATTGATCCATTACTGCGTACTTATCTAGAATTAGGATATCACAGAGTAGGAGGAGGGTATGGATTAGTAGAAGCACCTATATCGCTTGGTGTTAGTGATTCCAGTAATTTTGGTGACCTGCCACAGTCGAGCTTAGAAAGTCCTGAAGCTAGTCGTGTTTCTGACCTTAGCA
>NZ_CAMXBT010000001.1:0-343281 GCF_947179565.1 Wolbachia endosymbiont (group A) of Andrena hattorfiana | reverse complement strand
TTATCTGTTTTTGCAAAGTGGTTGCAGGCTTTTGCAAATGCATACCCGATTTGGGTGAGCTCTGTGAACAGCTATGTTATGTTCTTGTAACAATTTTATTACAAGTTTCTCATAACCTCCTGTGGATTCTACTACACATAACTTAACAAATACGTTAGCCATTTTCGACTTTATAAACTCAGATATAGCTCTCTCTGCATTTTCTATACGCTGATGTTTATTGTTGATTGAGATATCAAGTGTTTCTTTTGAAACATCAATACCCACAAAAACTGTTCTAGCCATTTTTGTACCTATAAATATAATCAAATAATAATGTAAATGCTGTACAGGATTGTGATTCGATCTTTTAGATCCTCCTACCGTTCGTACTCCATTTTTTAAAGCTAGGAGTGTACTGAGATGCCTACGATTTCTATCAATCAATCCAATTGACAGTATCACTCCTTGCTCATTATAGTCTTGCGACTTTGATTTAATATACAATCCTAATCGGCGAAAAAAAGGTGAACAGATGTTATCGCTGAAGATACTGGCCTCTCTGTTGATTATATTGAGAAAATTCAAGAAAAGAAGTTTTAGCCATAACGTTTTTTTATTAAACCCTCTATTCTAGTAATTTTAATATTGCAATCCATTCTAATGTCTGTATAATGCCCCTTTTACATAATACTATTAATATTTAATGGGAGGGTAAAATGCCAAGGAAGACAGATCGTCATGCTGCAGTACTTAAAAAGCTACAAGATGTTATAAAACATACAGATTCTGAAATTGCTTCTGGAAGGAAGTTAGCTATTAAAAGGTGGGCGGAAACCTATATAGAGAATATTAAATTTTTTAAGGATGATAAGCTGCAGTTTTTGCACAATGTATTCCAAGATGAAGGTTGTTGGTGAGGTACAAGGTTAAATAATGATGTTTTAGGTACAAGATTGACTGAAGAGAAAATAGGAGAAATCGATAATCCACTTCGCAGAATGAGATGGCTTCTAGTTACTGTGTGGTAGAAAAAATTCTTCCGTTCTTTCAAAAAAGATTCGAATTTCTCAAGAGCAAATTTCCTCCTGGTAAATTTGATGGCAAAACTGAAACTGAAATTGACAAATACGTACGAAACTCCCTGCTAGATACGATAAAGAGGAATGGTCGTATTTTTGATTTCTGGATCAATAGAGAGTCTGGGGAATTAAAGGAGTATGATGCAGTAGAAGGTTTTGACAGTGCTGTAAAACTTAAATGGAGTGAAGGAGTAGAGTATTTTTATAATCATCTAAAAGAAGAAGATAAAGAAAAGAAGCTTACAGAAGCTGTTATTGCTCTTTCTCGTCCTCAATCTGTTGAGAAAGACGCTCCTATTTTAGATTTTTGTGTAAGGAATATAGCTGACAAAGATACTCTTTTACAGAAATTATTGCAGAAAGATAAGGGAGTATATTCCCTTCTTGCTGAATTAATAGAGTCATGTTTTTTTGATACGGTTCATGATTTGGTACAGTGCTGGTGTTATAAAGGCGTTCCAGCAGGAGGAGACTGTTCGGACAAAATATTCTCACAGCGAGACTATGAGCTTCTTCTTTCCTCACTTTCAGATGTGATGTTGAAAAATCCTGAGTCAAGTGCTCAAGCTAGGTCTGTTATTATGAAAATTTGGGAGTGTGACAGCTTGGATGAATACAAAAAGACTGCTATTATTGATACTTCGAATGGTAGAATTCCTATAAAGGGTGTACTTGCAGAATTGATAGTTAACTGGAAACGAGAAGACATTTATAAGTCTGATGAGGAAAAAGAAATAGAGAAAAAAGAAATACTAGATATGATGTTATTTGCTAAAAATAGCTTTCCTGAGAGATTTGAGTTCTTTAAGGAAAAGATAATAAAAAACCTTAGATTGTGTGGTAGAGAAGGTAAAAGAGTAAATGTAGATTACGGTCTGTTTGCAGAAGAATTATTCTCTGAGTTAGAGAAAACAATTTTACCACCTGGTCCTGTAGGTGATGGCCCTAGGTATGATTTACGGACGCAATCTCAAGCTCATGGTAGTAAGAAAACATCTTTGCCACTTGATGGTTCTGGTGATGGTCCGCAGTCCAAGTTTGAAGCTCCTAGTATGAGTGGTGTCTCTAGCCGTAGAAAATAGAAGGGTATCTTATATGAATAATGGTGATGGACTTATTAGGAGTTTAGTGGATGGAGATCTTGAAGGCTTCAGACAAAGGTTTGAATCTTTTTTAGATCAATGTCCATCTTTCTTGTATCATGTAAGTGCAGGTTGTTTCCTTCCTGTATTCTTTTTAGTATGTTTGCTACTGCGCATGATGAAGGTATTTTAGATCCAAGTGAAAAAGTCTATTTTCGTTTTGATAACCATGGTGTTAATCCACGTAATGGTGAAAATCGAGATACGGGAAACCTAAAAGTTGCTGTTTATCGTGACGGACAGCAAGTTGTCAGATGCTACAGTATTTCTGATCGTCCTAATAGTGATGGGTTAAGGTTCAGTACAAGGGAAAGAAATGCTCTAGTGCGAGAGATTAGAGGGCAAAATCCAAATTTAAGGGAAGAAGACCTAAATTTTGAGCAATACAAAGTATGCATGCATGGAAAGGGCAAGAGTCAGGGAGAAGCAATTGCAACAGTATTCGAGGTGATTCGTGAAAAAGATCTTAGAGGTAGAGATAAATTTGGCAAATATTCAGCATCTGAAATTAATCTTATTAGACAGCTCTTAGAAGATCACAGATTAACAATTAAGTAAATAGAAAGGAGACAACTCAATCGAAATCAGTGTGAACAGCTTGATAGGTTGATCAATTTTGCACGAGTCGAACCTAGTCAACAAAGAATTGGCGATTTTATAGAAATGCTAGCAAGCAACCAAAGACAAGATGTAAGAGATTCTCTCCGAGAAGATATTTTAGAATATATAACTGATACCTATAATAATTATAGAGCGCAGATAGAAAATAATATTGAAAATCGCAGTCAAAAGTTTGAGAGTCACGGGTTTTTATTAGGTTTCTTAGCAAATTTTAGTCATCACTACGCAATAGGCATTGACCTTGACTTATCTCCTAGAAACTCACATGTTGCATTTCTTGTACGTCATCAAGCAGAAAGAGAAAATATTCCTATTGTTATTAATCTTGCTATATTTGATACACCGTCAGATGTTGCATTAAACTGTGCCATAGGCTACGCTGGAAGGTTACACACTTCTTCATTTATACCTATTCATACTGAATCAAGAAATACTGTCTGTGTTGGATTAAATTTTAATTTAAATCTAGATCCCTTTAGTGTTGATATAGTAGAACTTCAACAGGATAGATTTCCTTTAGTACAAAGATTATTTGAGTGTTTGGAGAATGAAGGAATTAGAGAAAATATTAGAGATTTCTTGCTTCAACACCTTCCTAATGAAATACCAAGGAATGCAGAGAATTATAACAGAATATTTGATTGTATAACTGGTTTTGCTTTTGGGAGTAGTGCTTTTGATATACATCATTTACAACTAGAAGGTGAAGAAGAAGTAGAGGTACCTATAGCAAAGTATATACTTAGATATGATGATGGGGATCATGCTTTAACCATGGTCTTTCATGCTCAAGGTTCTGATATAGTTATATTTAATATCAGAATTAATGATGATGTACAACAAGAAGCTATCAATTTACAAACTCTCAATATTGATGGGAATGATGTTCATGTATGGAAAGTTTCATTCACACTTAATGACCAATTTGAGCTAGATATTGATCAACCAAATGACCTTGGTTTGTATCACGATTACCAAAATAATAATGCAAATAATTTTCTTGCTGGTGATCTTGTACAAGTGCCTAATGCTGAAAATGTACATAACACTTTGAATCAAGTTATGAATGATGGCTGGCAAAATGTAGGTCAGCATAGAGAACTATTTCAAGAGATCTCTGGAGCATTGATGCCACTTATGGATGCAATAAATGTTAATAGTGAGGATAAATTTCGTTCTATACTACATGGTACATTTTATGCTAGTGATAATCCTTATAAAGTGATTACTATGTATAAAATTGGTCAAACATATAGTTTGAAAAGGGGTCAGGAAGAAGAAGGAGAAAGGGTAATACTCACAAGAATTACAGAACAGAGATTAGACCTTTTATTATTAAGACAACCTACAGAGAATGATCTAGATACTCATCCAATTGGATATATATTAAGATTTGCTGGTAATGCAGAAGAAGTAGCACAAAAGGAGAATAACGCAAAAGATCGAATAAAAGAACTTATGAACAAGCAAAGAGGATATTTGCTTATTACTTCTGGAAATGAGGTGGTTTTGTCTTATGCTCTATTTAATAGAGATGCACGAAGAGAGGAAGAACTTATAACTATTCCACAAGAACTGTATGTACATATAATTGATCGTCATAGTCGTGTTTTAGGGGCAGAACAGACTGGAAGACCTGAAATAGTGGAGGGAATAGGGAATCTAGATGAAAGATTTAGAAATTTTCAGGAAAATGTTAATGAAGGTGAAAGACAGCCATCAACTTTCTTATATAGTCGAGGTAATGATGAATGGGTTGAGGTACATGTTATACGTCACTTCAAGGGTACAAGAGAAGAGGTTTTAAGGAGAATAGGGTCAGGTACAGATAATATTGCACATAATGGATCACAAGGAACTACAACTACTCATTTATCACAAGAACAAATATTACGACAAATAAACAATCTTCTTGGAGATGGTAATCAAATACAAAATGTCAACGATCTGCTTACACTAGAATTTGCGACGAGAAATGGACATTATGATTACTGGCTTCAACAAATTGATATAGCTCACGCTGGAAGATTGCGATATCAGCTTCGTACTGAAGGTAATCACACTTTTGAAGTAGCTAATTTGGCAAGGAATGACGGTAACGAGCACATTGTTAGAGTATTAAATCAATTTAGGGAAAATGAAGAACAACAGCGTTTAACTTTAATAATTACTTTAAATAATACTCATTGGGTTACACTAGTGATTGAACGTCAAAATGGGAACTATGTTGGGTACTATGCTGATTCAACTGCTACTGCTGTTCCAGGTGGTATTACCGATATCATTCAAAATAACTTAGGAAATAATATCAGGATTAATAATGTTTCTGTTCGTCAGCAAACAGATGGTTGGAATTGTGGTTTATGGACATTAGAAAATGCTAGTGATATTAATCGAGTTCTAAACGAAAATCATATTGGGCAAGTGCAGAATATCATAAATATAATACGCGATTTTCTTGGAAGAGGCCTCCCAAACAGAGATAGAAATTACTTTCAGAACATAAGAGTGGGCATTTCACAATTATTCAGGAATGATCCGGGATTTCAAGATGTGCAATTGCAAGCATACATTCAAAATAGAGAACAAATTGATCCATTACTGCGTACTTATCTAGAATTAGGATATCACAGAGTAGGAGGAGGGTATGGATTAGTAGAAGCACCTATATCGCTTGGTGTTAGTGATTCCAGTAATTTTGGTGACCTGCCACAGTCGAGCTTAGAAAGTCCTGAAGCTAGTCGTGTTTCTGACCTTAGCAAAGGTAAAGGCGGTAGGTAGAGGTAATCGGTAGATGAAAGGAGTGTAACAAAAACCTTATGCATCAAGTAGAGATTGTGAGCAAATTTAAAGAAGTTAAGGTGGGTAACCTGTTTTTTTCTACTTGCAGCAATGTTTCAAAAAGTATATGTGTCGAGTTGGGTAAAGTTGAAGGAGGTTCTTAAATGAGCAACTATTAATTTGGTAGTATATAACATTAATAAATTTAAACGATGCAACCATTTCCAGCAACAAAAACCAGCTAGCGTGAGAAGATTTTTTCTTGGAATCGCATGGTCTACCAAATAACCTGTTCGAACTTTTCTTTATAATAATTCTACTATATTGTAAAAGCAGCTATTTTAGCCTACTTTAACTAAATTTACATATGAACTAATTTGCCTAACTTTGTTGTAATAATTTTGCGTTTTTATTTTTGAAACACCGCTTTTACGTAAAAAGTTCTCACAAAGATACGTACCTTCTTTACGATTTTTCATAAAGAGTAAACAATTAAATTGTTGCTGCTACTAGTTATTGCAATGTTTTGCCTAAAAAATGTTGCCTGTATTGTAGGATATGGAAAAATGGACATGTAATACCAAATCTCGTAGGTAATAGGGCAAAACCAATAACGAAGGTTGGTATTAGCATTTTACCAAAATTCGTAATTTGTTTGACATAATCTTTTTTTAGTGATAGACTAAATTAATTGCAATGAGTGAGAAATATGGTTCTTGGTACTAATAGTGAAAATCAACAAGTTAATACTAGTTTGCCTGTGCGCTATGAAGAATTAAAGGGTTCTATTCATGAGGAATTAGAACAAAAAAGAAAGCTAAAATTTGAGCCAAAAGTTCAAGTTAAAGACATTCCATCTACAGGAAAAAGAAGAGCGTGTAAAGATGCAAGGAAATTCACCAAAATAGAGAAACAGCTTAGGCAAGCTAATACAGGGCAAAAAGATTTGTACTTTAAATTACTAAAAGCTTTTGAAGGTGAAGATTTGGTATCAGCAAAAGAGCTAGTAAGGGAGATGAAGAACCTTAATATATCTTATCGGGTACAGGGTGTCAAACTACTACTCTTATTAAGATTGTTTGTTACAAACGCATGTAAAGATGCTGGCTGGTTCGAATTTTACAAAGATGTCTTGTCAGAAGGTGGTAAAATTGATCTTAATGCCGATATTTGTTCTAGTGGTACAGCTTTAAGTTATGCATGCAGAGAAAAGAACAAAGATGTTGCAGAATTACTATTAAAGCATGGAACTGATATTAATAAAGTGAGTGCCCTGTCGGGTAAAACACCAATTCTTATTGCTCTAAAAAACAATGACCACAATCTAGCAAGTTTGCTTTTTCGATATGGAGCAAAAATTGATGTTACCCCTGAATTAGAACAAGCAATTATTGCTGATAGCTACAGCGAATATGAAAAGGAGACGATGGGGATTCTGTTGCAGCATACTTCTCCTGAACAAAATACCGAGATGCTAAAACATTTTTCAAGCAATGTAACCCTGGAAAGTACTGAAATTGTAAAGTTGCTTTTAGATAAAGGGGCTGATCCTAATATAGGAGAACCTGATGCAATGCAAATTGCTACCGATAAAGGTAATATTGAGCTTATGAATTTATTTAATCAAAAATTGGGAAGAGAGTCTAAAAGTTTAGAGGATTCATTTGTCATTATTCCTGACAATTTAACTTTGAATAAAATACAGGACATTCTAGATAAAGCAGCAAATGAAAATGATGATGCAAAATTGACTGAGGTTGTAAATAATATTCAGGATTACGAAAGTCAGGTGATTTGCAATTTTGATGATCCAGAAGAAGCAGGGCTTTTCGTGGGATTCTCTAAGAAGGTTTTGAATTTACAATCGCAAGTTAGAGACCAATATGTACTAAGCCGTATATTAATGGTGCTTCAATCTCAAGAAAATGGTAGCAGGTACTCAGTAAAAGAATTGTTACTGCTGGCAATCGCAGCTAATGATGAGCTAACAAAGAAATACCATGATATGCTTTTTGCTAAAGGAAACTTGAATCTTTTACATCTGCTTGTTGGTGGTGAAAAGTATATTGAAACCTTTATAGGGAAATTTCCCGATCTTTATCAAAGTTTAAAAAATCAAGCAATCCGACTTGAAAATGGTGAAGTTGGGTTTTTCTCAGTTATAGTGCTAAGGGAAGAACAAGAATTACTGGATAAAGTTTTTGCTAATGAAGATACTCTTCAAAATCTAAAAGAAATTTTGAAAAATAATACTTCTGATCCTACGTATGGTGTACTTGAAGCAGCGTCATTAGTACAAAATGAGGAATTTATCAAGAAAGTATTAGATGTGTTTGAAAGAGATGCTAAACAGAATATCAATGATCCAGCTACCAAAACTCTGTTGAAGGAGAGTTGTATTACTTTATTAGAAGCTGCAATAAGTCAAGAGTGTTTCCCGATTGTTGAATACTTATGCAAAAAATGTATTGAGGACAAAAATGAAGCAATTCAAACAATCTACAAAGAAGCATTTACAGATGATAAGATTATTGAGACGTTAAAGAAACAAATCCTGAAAAGCATAGGAACTCGCGGTAGAAGGGAAATTTACGATTTAATGTTGAAAACTGCATCGAGTGCTGATAACATTATATTTTTAGGAAAAGTATTGAATTTAGTTAAAGGTAATACAAAGCCTTTTCGTGAAAGTTTTGCTACTATTTCAGAAAATGCTTCTCCTACAACTGTTGAGCAATTACAAAAGTATAAAGATATGACTAAGTTTACAGAAGTGCCACGTGACGTTGAACCTAGAGAGGAAATACAAAAGGCCTTAGAAAAATGTTTAGAAAGTAGAATCCCTCACAAATACTCAGAGTTCGAAGCAATCGAAAGCAGAGATATTAAGGCTTCTTCTCGTGGGTGGTTTGCTATGCGCAAAGGAGTAGATTTTTTTATTAAGCCATTGAATGTTGACAATGACGACTCTGTACGATCATTTATAACAGAAGTTATTGCTGGTCCGCTATATAGACTAGCACTGTTTGGCAAATCACCAAAAATTTGGCTAATTGAAGACGATCAGGATCAAATCTTTTTGGGTTCGGAATTTCTGCCTAACTTTAATGCATTTAACCATCTATATATAGAAGCACGTGACAAAAGCAATATCAAACAAGAAAAATATTCAGATGAAGCTCAACATAAATTCTAAGAGGAGTTGCAAAAAAGCGTAGAAAATTCCAAATACTTCGCTAAGTTTTTAGCTGCATGTTTAATATTTAGGGAATTTGATTTTCATTTAGGAAATTTTGGAATGACGGAAACAAATGACACAGGCATAGCAGAAAGAAAATGGGCAAAAATTGATCATGGCTTGTCATTTGAATATCAGCGCTTTGATCAGGAGTGTTCATCAAGTGATTGTCTAGGGATTTTGAAGTTTTATTTGCAAGAAAGAAAACAGCACGGGCATCCAGCAGTAGATGGCTTGTTGAAAGAAGTTTTAGCAGAGTTAGTAGATGATGGTAAATTGTCAGAAGAATTGGGTAATATGTGCAAATTCTTAGAAGAAAGTAAAGCACTGATTGAGCAATTAATAGACAAACAAGTAGGAGATTTAAACAAGGCTCTAAGTGCACATCACGGTATAAAATTTTCCATTCTCAATGAGACTTTTTCGTATAATGCTAAACATCGTGTATTCGTTACTGATCAAGGTGATGAGCTTAGTAAGTATTTCAAGGAAATATTGTATGATCAAGTTAAAAAAGCAAAAGAGTTTTCAGAAGAGTTGAGCAAGAAGAATAAAGATCTTAAAATGAAAGATTTGAGTTTAGGTTGTAACTCTTTAGACAATACAACTGGGTCGAATGCGCAAGGTGATAGTAGTAAAGCACATTCTGAAGTTATAGTAACTGAAAGCAACAGTAGTGAAGGTGAAAATAAAAAAACAGTAGCCTCATCTATTAGGTTTCAAGGTCATACTTCACAAGATAGAAAAGAGAACTTAGACATTACAGGGCAAAATGCTTTACAATTAGAACAAGAAGAACCAAGTCAACAAGCAAAGACTGATGACCTTATTCAAGAAAAAAATCAACTAGGAAAAGAACCAAATAGTGCACAGAAAAGCTTGGATGGGAAAATTGCAGAACTTAAAGACAGAAAGACTTTTGCAAAAGAAGAAAAAAATGATACCTTAAATAGAATGGGGAGTTCAATACAGAACCTTATAAGCCATAATTCCAGGGAGGGTAAAATGCCTACAAATACAGAACAGCAAGTCAAAAGCTCATTAGGACAAGAGAAATCTGAGAATACAAGAAATCAGCTTGAAAAGCTACAAAAAGAATTGAATGAAAAAACTCAGGCACTTGAAAGCATGAAAACTCAGCTTGCAGAGAAAGAGGAAGAGCTGAAGGGTGTACAAGTTCAATTAGAGCAAGAGAAAACAAAACTGCAAGATGAGCTCAAGAAGAAAGAGAAAGAGCTGAATAGCAAAACTAGGGAAGTAACTGAGCTTACTGAAGAAAAAAGTCAACTAGAGAAAAAGCGAAATAGTATACAGCAAGACTTGGTTGAAAAAACTAAGGCACTTAATAGCACACAAGCTCAGCTTGAAAAGCTACAGAAAGACTCAGATGCAAAAACTAAAGAATTCGAGGGTACAAAAGCTCAGTTAGAACGGGAGCGGGATAGTGTAAAGCAAGAATTGGATAAAACAACTGAGGAGCTTAAGAGGAAAGAGGCTGATCTTAAAAACGGCAAGAAAGAGCTGGATAATGTGAATGAAAAGGTTTCAAAGTTAGAGCACGAGACATTAAATCAACAAGCAAGTATTGATGATACAAATCAAGCTCTGGATACAAAAACTAGTGAAGTAACTCACCTTACTGAAGAAAATACTCAATTAAAGGATAACCTAAAGACTACAACTGAAGAAAACACCGAACTAAAGAATGAGCTAAAGCTGAAAAAGCCTAAAAATGAAAATAACGACCTGAAGACAAAGCTGCAGGAATCTGAAAACAAAAGTAAAGGACTAGAGAGTCGAATCGAAGAGCTACAAGAACAGCTTGCAAGTAAAGATAAAGAGATGGATGCTGCAAATCAAGCTTTGAATGCAAGAACTCAAGCTCTTGAGAGGACACAAGCTCAGCTTGAAAAGCTACAGCAAGAATCAGTTGGAAAAGCTAATGAAGTAACTAACCTTACTGAACAACTTAAGAATACAAAAGCTCAAGCTGAAGAAGAGATTAACAAGCTAAATGGTCAAATAGATCAACTTACTCAAGAAAAAAATCAACTAGATGAGCAGTTGGATAGTGTACAGAAAGAATTGGGTATAAGAATTAGCGAAGTAACTCAACTTACTGCAGAAAATACTCAATTAAAGGACAATTTAAAAACTACAACTGAAAAAAATACTAAACTACAGAGCAATTTTGATGCTATAAAAAATACCCTAAAGACTACAACTGAAGAAGATACTAAACTGCAGAATGATCTAGAGGTTACACGAAAAATCGTGAATGAAAAAGACAGTCAAATTGGGAACCTAAACAGTAACATCATAGAACTAAATGAGCAACTAAGAAATAAAGACAGTCACATTGAAGGCCTAAATGATCAACTAAAAAGTAATGATGTTCGAGTCAAAGAGTTAAACAATAAACTTAAAAGTAAAGAGTTAAATAATACACATGGACAACTTGAAAACAAAAGCAAGCTGGAAAATCAGATTAAGGAGCTAAGTTGTAAAAATCAAAAGCTGTCGAAGGCAAGCACTCATAGTAAAAGGCAAAGTAATTATGCCTCTGTTTCTTTTGTGTTGTCAGGAGTATTTGCTGTTGGTGCAAGTTTAACAATGTTTCATTTAGTAATATGTATTTCACTTGCTGTAGCTGCATTAACTTTTCTTGCAGTAGGATTTTACTGTTCATATAAGGCAAATACAGCGCTTAGTAATGTTGAAGTTAAAAATGGTGTTGATCCTATAGCTGTGGAAGTTTAAAATAGCCCAAGTTGAGAAAGGATAGCAGAAGTAGAATAACTGTTTAGATATTGAGTTAATAATTTAGATATTCTTCTAAAAAAATTACTTGATATTTATGATCTTTCAAGCATACCACTAGCTTTAAGATTTTTTAGGTCAGTCGCCTATATTAATAGGAACACCTACCTCAAGTAGATTCTTCACCAACTCTTGAAATTCAGCTAACTTTAATAGACTTTAGCATAAAGAAGTTGAACATTTCTTCAGAATTGTGTATAATTGTTAACGTCCTATAGGTTTACTTATTATGGCTCTTTCTAAATTTCTTGACCCCAAAAATGATATATCGTTCAAGCGTATCTTTGGTACTGAAAAAAATAAGGATATTCTTATTCACTTCCTCAATGATATCCTTGGCTTCACTGGTAAAAATGAAATAAAGGATATAGAGTTTTTAAGTACTATTCAAGACCCTGATATCGCCGCTAAAAAGCAAAGTATTGTTGATGTTCTCTGCAGAGATGAAAATGGACTGCAAGTGATCGTCGAAATGCAGGTCGCTAAAACTAAAGGCTTCGAGAAACGTGCTCAGTACTATGCTGCTAAAGCTTATTCAAGACAAGCTGACAAGGGTGATCAATACCATGACCTTAAGGAAATTATCTTTATTGCTATAGCAGATTGTATCTTGTTTCCCGATAAGTCTGAGTATAAATCAAAGCATACTATTCGGGATGAAGACACTAATGAACATGATTTAAAAGATTTCTACTTTATATTTATTGAATTGCCAAAATTTCCAAAAACTAAGGAAGATCAGTTGGAGAATATAGTTGAAAAGTGGGTCTATTTCTTTAGGTATGCAGAGGAAACCAGTGAAGAGGAGCTGGAAAAAATAATAGGGAGTGATTTTATAATCAAAAAAGCCTATGAAGAGCTAAATAGATTTAACTGGTCAGAGAAAGAATTTATTGCCTACGAACAGGAAATAAAACGTATTCTTGATGAACAGGCTGTCCTCGCTCAAAGACTCGATGATGCTACTGAACAAGGCAAAAAAATTGGTAAAGAGGAAGGAAAAATTGAAGGAAAAGTTGAAGTAGCAAAAACAATGCTGGCTAATAATGTTGATATTGACACTATTATCAAGTTTACTGGTCTTTCTATAAGTGAGATAAAAGAATTGCAGAAAGTTTAATAACTTATAGATTCTTCTAAAGAAATTACCTTATTTGAAATTTACTTGACGCTTATAGTTTTTTGAGCATAGCCTTTTATGTTAGATTCAAAGAAGACTGAATAGGCTGCTCCACACTTTCTACTTTCTCTAGCGTCGTATTCGGCTTTAGGACATCATACAACGCATAACTCACACAAGCTAATCCAACAATTCCCACAACCACTGCTACTACAGGCATTTTCATGATATACAATGCAACACCGCTTGCCAATAACACCGCACCAACAACACCAGCCAGGATTGCTTGCCTTTGTTGCGTTAACGGTTTGTTTTTTTCGTCTGTAGCATCAAAACATGGTTCAGCGGAAGATGGGCTGTCAGGAGTTTGCTCATTAGTTTCTCTATCAAAACACGGTTCGGAGGTTGGCTCTACAGTAGTTTCTATTTGCGCTTTTTCACTATTTATATTACATAATTTGGTGTCAGTTTCTGTAGCTTTATCAACTGTATTGGTTTGCTTTTTTATTTCAACTTTAACTTCCTCAACATCTGCCGGCGTATCAGAGGTTCTTGACTTCTCCATATCAGTTACTTTTGCGGTAGTGGTACCTTTTTTATTTCTAAGTTTTTCAGTAATACTTTCCCATATTTTTTTCAGTATTTTCATGATGTTCTCTCCTTTTTATTAAAATTTGTTGTATTTAATGTGTGTAATTTAAGACGCTAACTTGTAAAACTTTTCAAACTGCTCACTCCACAGCATCGGTATTTCCCTTAAATCAGCTAGCCTCAAGCTACTTGGTTGTCTCCCATTTACTATGTCTTCTTTGATCTTTGGTGCTAAATAATTTAATCTTAAAATTTGTTGTATACGTCTTGTACCTATATTAATTTTAACGCTCAGCTCTTTCACACTTCTATATTTTCCTTCTTCTAGCTGCCGTTTCCATAGGTGAGCTCTCACCACTGCTCTCAGTAGTGCATTGTTTGTTTTCCCCTCTGGTTCCACTACTGTGCATTTGTTTCCTTTCTTCTTCAAATTCATTGCTATAAATGTCTCCTCTGATTCAGAACGCACCTCTATTCCATCTTCTTTTACCATTACTTCCTTTATTAATTTTTTCACTGCTTCTTTCTGTTCTCTGAAACTTAAATTTTCCCATTTTTCTTTTTTTGCCCCTTTTTCCCAATTCTCATATAAGCATTCCGCTCTCTTCATTACTTCTTTTTCCACTTCTCCGGCGACTATTGTTCGGTTTCCTGATTCACAACCCTTTCCCCTTAAATGATTGTTGCACACATAATATCGATACCTTTTATTTTCTTTTTTTGAATATGTCAGCGTCATGTTTACTTTGCAGCATCTGCATCTTATCATCCCCTTTAGTAGCGCCTCTTCATATTTTTTGCCTCGATACGGCTGATTCTTTATCAATTCTTGCGCTTTTTGCCATTTTTCTTTTTCTATTATTGCCTCATGCTTTCCTTTATACTGCTTCTCATAATGCCGTATTTTTCCCATATATATCGGATTTGTTATTATTCTCCTCACTGTGGCCTTTTTAAAGATATCTGATTTTGCTTTCGTTCGATATCCTTCTCTGTTTAACTCTCTTGCCAATTCTGCCATTGATTTCAGCTCCATATACCTCTCAAATATATGCTTTATTACTTTTGCTTCTTTTTCATTTATTATTAATTCCTTATCTTTTGCATCATAACCAAGTGGTGGATTCCCTCCCATCCATAGACCCTCTTCCTTCGATGTTGCTATTTTATTTTTTACTCTCTCTACTATCATTTCTCTTTCTAGTTGTGCTGCCCCTGATAGCACTGTTTGCACAAATTTTCCCATTGGTGTGTTGTTATCAAATATTTGCGTCACTGCTACAAAACTTATCCGGTGCCTTCTAAAAAATGACGTTACTTCTATGCAATCCTTCGTTTCCCTTGATAACCTGTCCAACGTGTATACTACCACGCAGTCTACCTCTCCGGCTTTTACATCTTCAAATAATTCCTTTATCGCTGGTCTATTTAAATTACTTCCTGAATAGCCTCCATCATCATACCTTTTGGCTAATGCTACCCACCCTTCTCGGCTTTTTATATATTTTTCACATGCTACCCTTTGTGCGTCCAAGCTATTAAACTTTTGTTCTAGTCCATCTTCATTTGATTTTCTCGTATATATCGCACACCTCACCTCTTTTAGCATTTTCTCCCCCTCAACTTACCTTTTTATCACGCATCCCAAATAATAAAGGACCGTTGTAGCTCATTCCCATTATTTTTCCGGCTACCGCTGATAATGACGTAAAAAATTCTTCTCTGTAGATTAAACCCTTATCTGTTACCATCACTGCATGCGTTTCTTCACCTCTTTCTAATATCAACTCCGTTCCTACTGCTGGCAGTTTATCGCTACTTATCCTTTTTCCCTTCTCTAGTCGATCTGCTAGATATTCTAGTCTTTTTGCCCCTTTTCTTGATATTTCTCCATACGCTTTCTCCTGCAACCTATACGCCAATCTTGGTATCAGGTATTTCTTTGAGTGTCTAGGTGCCTCTTCCCCAAATACCTTCTTCCATATTTTTTTCAGTTCTGCTAGTGGTTTTTTCTCTAAACATTTTACCTCTTTTTCTACTTTTTTTTCCATATAATCACCTTTTCAAACACAGCCCTTCTGAATTTTTAAAACGCTATAGCACTTTCTCATCCACAGTTTCTAGCTCTTCCTTTGCTACTATCACACCTGCTGCTGTACTTTCCGATACAACCCTTATTCTTTCTATAAACTCCCTCTGTTTATTTGCCATTTTTACGTTCTCTAACACTTCTTTTATCTCTTTATTATTTCTCGCATAATCCATTGGGGTCTTGCCAAATTTATCCTTTTGTTCCACATTCCCTCCCGCTTTTACTAGCTCTTCTACTATTTTTATTTCACTTACCATGCAGGCAAGGTGTAACGCGGCAAATTTGCTACTTCGTTCCACTGCGTTTATATCTGCTCCTGCCTTTATCAGCTCCTTTGTATTTTCTACACGTTGCCCCATGACTGCTAAGTGCAGTGGTCTATATTGTCCTGCATCCGCCACATTTATATCTGCTCCTTTTTTGATTAATAACCTCACTTTTTTTGGATCTGGCATTCCTACCGCGTAATGTAGTATCGTCCTCCCTTTTGTGTCTTTTTTATTAATATTTTCTATTGAGTTATCTAATACTTCTTTCCACGACTTATTAAATTCTTCTCTTTCTTTCTTACTAAATTTTACCATAACTTTCCTCAGCTATTAATGCAATATAAAGTGCCTCCAATTTGGCTCACTTTAGCGCTTAGCAAATCTTGTTTATTTACTAGCTACTTTTTCACTTATGGCTGTTTTGGCATAAAAAGCAAGTTTTTTTTTACAAAATATACACATTTTTTCAGCATATTATATTAAGATATAAATCTATATGTTTAATCTGTTAAATCTACCTCCTGCTGTTGTAATTCATTTACGTTTCGTTTCTCCATTATCTCCTCTATTGCCTTGTTTGCTTCTCCATACATCACTTCTACATCTCTCATATTCACTCCCTTCTTTTCTAGATAACTTGTCACTTTCGGGTAAATTTTTGCATAGTTTAGTGGGCTACATCCAAATTTATCTACTGTATCAAGATCTCCTCCTGCATTTATCAGCTCTTCTATTGTTCCTATTCTTCTTGCTAAACAGGCTAAGTGTAGTGGTACTGCTTTATTGTTTGATTTTGCATTTACTGTAGCTCCTCCTTCTATCAGCACTTTCACATTTTTTCTTCTTCCTAAAAACGCTGCTAGGTGCAACGGTGTCTCGCCTCTATTGTTTCTATCGTTTGTACCTGCACCTTTTTCTATTAATAACTTTATTACTTCTGGCTCTGACACCTGTGCTGCTCGGTGCAATATTGTGCAACCTGCTGCGTCTTTTTCATTTATTTGTTGAAACCTGTTTTCTGATAATGCTTTCAATAACCTATCAAAAACATTCCTTGCTTCTTTCCTTGACATAACATACCTCACTTTCCCTTTGAAATTTTCGCAACCAAACTCTTTGCTCATCTTTTTGAGCTCCCTCCTCACCACATCTTGCTTAAGTCTGCCTCCACCACCTCATCTATCATTTCGTTCACTTGGCTCATTATTTTGCTTGCTAAATTTTTACATTCTTCCTTTATTAGTGACTTATCTTTCTTCCTTATTTCTCCTATCTCTATTATTTTTAACTCAGGCAAATAACTCCTATTCAACATGTCTGCTATTTCTCCCACTAGCCTCTCTATTCCATAGCACGTCAGTTCTCTACTTTTTGTTATTCCGCCTTGCTTTCCCAGAAATTTCCTCGCCTTTTCATTCTCTCCATTATCCCATAGGCCATACCTTTCACTTTCCCAGATATAGTACATTGGTGTTGCACCATATTTATCCAGTTGATTAACTGCAGCTCCTGCTTTTACTAGCTCTTTTATTATTGCAATTCCTGCCCCTAGCCTACATGCAGAGTGCAGTGGCGTACATCCGTTGATATATTGAGTAGCATTTACTTCTCCTCCTCCCCTGATCAGCACTTTTACATTTTCTAAACTTCTCGCAAATACTGCGCAGTGCAGTGGTGCATAACCCTTTTTATCTCTTGCATTCACATTTGCTCCCTTATTTATTAATAACCTTACTGTTTTGTAATCAGAGATTTCCACTGCTTGGTGTAATATCGTCTCTCCTTCTTCATTTCTTTTATTAATGTTTTCAAACCCGTTACTTGATACTTCTTTAAAAAACTTACTAAAAGATTCTCTCTTTTCTTCGTTGAACCCCATTGCATACCTCACAAAATTAGCTTTTCTAGCGCCAGACAAATTTCTTATATTTACCTGCCGCTATTCAAGTCATGTCCGTTTTAGCATAAGAAAGCAAGTCTTTTTCTTTTTATTTCATATATTTTAACCTATTATTAATATAATATATGAGGATATAAATATAAGTACTTAACTTATTATAGATATTACTTGACTATTTTTCCAACTTCTGTGCAAATGTCGATGTTCGTGCCATGTTAGTACACCTGGGTACAACACTAAAATGTAATTTTCCGGTTCATGTATTGAATCCTTTTGCTCTGAATTTAATTCGCTTTCAAAATGAACATAGTGCTTTGCTAAACCATATCTTATAACTTTTTGATTGGTAAAATCTTCTACTTTGTAGTGGTGAGTAACGCTAAACCTTTCTAAAATTGGCTTGTATTTTAAATTCCACAGTTCTTCAGACAGTTTACTACTTCCCAATACAAATTTATTTCCTTCTTCTTCTACGCTACTTACTGGAAAACATGCATTTACTTTCCCTAAATTCCAGCTATCTGATAATACTATCTGCGCTTTAGCAAACTTAATCTCAGGTAATAAGCTCTGTGGTAGCGGATATAGTGCTTTGAAGTTATACCACACATGATTTCTTTCATAAATACCGTTATAATTCTTTGTGTGAGGCTCGGTTTCTCCAAGTATTGCTACATCCAAGCGATATATATCATTGCTTAAAGCTTGTTCATGATGATCGCGTAGATAACTCTCTATAACCTCAATTAATGGATTGCTAGATCTGAAAAAGTTCACTCTTCCAAATGATAACACCGGTCCATCTTTTTCTATTTTTACCCCTGAATAGTCAGAAAGAAGATCTCCAAATAAACTCTCATCCAATATAAATCTCTGTGCATTATAATAATCGTTAAAAATTCTCATCAATCTGGATCTTGCAGGTAATGATAGTTTTGTCAGCTCTACTACTGCATCTACAAAAAAGTCATTTGGAACATCTCTTATTCCTATTTGCAACTCGAAAAAATGTTTACCAGGTGGCTCCTCAATAATTGTAATATCTTCTATATTTGCCCATTTTAGTGCTATTTTTAGTGATGCTGGAGTTCCTCTCAGTCTTTGAAATTTTACTCCTTCTACTACGGCTTTTCTTCTATCTTTTACCCAACGCAGTATCTCTTCTAAACCATATTCCTCAATCAACCACGGCAATGTTTCTTCTTCTAATCTAAATTTAAACCCTCTTATGCAACTTGGATTAACTTTATAGTCGATTGTTTCTACTAGCGCTTTTTCTTGCTTTGTTGCGTTTGGCGGTAATAAACTTTTCATTTGTCTTTTCTTTCAAGTTGCTTTAATTTCCTTTATTTAGGTAGCTTATGAGTAAGCAAGAGATCATTGCAGAACTGATAAAAAACAAAGATATTCTCGGTATTAAAAATACTTTCTTTGATATTTGACTATATTGTTAATACCTTAAAAAATAAGTTGCAACAGCTAGGAGAAGGAGAATCTTTTCGTCTGCATAACATTGGTCATTTTTATCCAGTAAACCTTAAACCACTTATTGCACGTAATCCTCTCACTGGTATGATTCCACAAAGCAAAAAATACGTTTTAAATCCTATCTAACTTGACGTAGCTAAGCACCGCACACTCATTCCCCAGAACCACAACATCCTCTCTTGGCTCGATTAATTCTACGTTTTCTACACCCTCTACAAACAAATTTGCTATTATCCAAGATCTTGTAACATTCCATCCCAGCCTTCTATTTGCTTCAAACTTCTTAATGAACTGCTTCTTGATTTCCTCCTTCGATATTACAGGACTTATGCTCATTCTGCTGTGAATATCTATTTCCGTAATATTGCAACCAATTACTGTTACTGTATCTGTTAAAACCCTTATATCATCTCTAGTAACCTGCTTTTTTACAATTTCTAGTAGCTCTTCTAACGCTATGCCAGTTGTGGATAATTGTGTTGATAAGATTGAAATTTGTACTTTCCCTGGTATAGGTGATTCTACTAATGCATCTTTTACTCTACTATCTGCTGACAGTGCATGATACCTATAATACTCCTTGCTCCCACATGTGCTCCAGCCTTTTATTTTTGCTTTTACCTTCTTTCTAAATCTTTCATCCTCTTCTTCTTTCTGCCTCTCCACTCCGTAAAACTCAGCCAAATTATCAAGATCTTCTCCTACTGCAAATTTCAGTAAATTACTCTCTACTGCTTCATTTATTCTTTCTCTGAGCAAAAGTTCTCTCCATGCTGCTACCTCCATAATCTTTACCGCTGGATCACTTTCAACTAATGCTGAAAAGGTTTCACCTCTACGGACCAATTCTTCCTTCATTCTCGAAAAGATTTCTTCATAACTCAGCTTTTCAATAATATTAGGTGTCTGCATTTCTAAACAACTATTCCTCTAATATCTATGAATTTGCCTTCTGGAAGATAAATACCTTGAAGTACAAGAATCACTTTTCCTTCTTTTACTTCTGTAATTTTTACTTTTTCTAACTTAAATCTCTTCTCAAATTTCCCCAGTGCTTCTGCTGTTGCTGCATAGATCTCCAAAGTAAAATCTCTACTAATTGGTTTATCCACTAATTCAAATAATCTTGACCCATAATCTCTCCTCATTATCCTACTGTTAATAGGAGTGGTCAGTATATCAATTATCGATTGCTTTAAGTGCTCTATTCCTTCTAATGTTTTTCCTGTTTTACCATCCATACCCTTCATTTCTATTTTGCAAAGACGCTTTCACTGCCTTTTATTACTTTAAACCCACATGAAACTATATCTCCTACTCTTCCTACACTAAGACCATTTGCAAACACTGTTTTTGATACTTAAATCATTACTTTTCCTTCACTAAAACTGTCTCCTTGTCTACATATTGACTTACCGTTTACAAAAACATTATTACTTCCGCTAATGCAGAAATGTGGTATAGCTTCTCCACAGTAGTCTCCTAACCTTACTATTCCTTTGTTCAATTTAAGTCAATCCTTTCTGCTTTCAGTTTTATTCCACTTTTTGTCATTTCTATACTTGATTTCCCAGCCTTCAGTGTTATTTTGTCCACTACTTCAATCTCTAAATGATGCTTCCCTTTATCATATAACAATCTTGTTCCATCTTGAAATTTTATACTATTTATTTCTTTTTTATTCTCTGGTGCAGGGTATTTTTCCTGATATATTCCTCCTAATACCACTCCTAATGATAGTTCACCAAAAGGAGAAAATATCATAACCTGTTCACCGATATCTGGTGGAGACCAATCTCTATCTTTTCCTGCTTTGCTCGTTACCCATGGCAGATAATCTGTTAAAAATTCTCCTATTTTCACTCTTACTTTTGCTTTTTCATAATCTATTTCTTTAATAATTCCGATACGAATAATATTCGCTACTTTTCTCTGTAACTCTGCAATGGCAAAATTATTTTCCAACATGCATTTCTCCCACTGCTATTTTATGTGGCTTAATTTTCCCCTCTAACCAGACTGATTCTCCAAAATGCAGATAGTGAACCCATTCAACCAACCACACTAAATATGCATCGAGCTCTGGCCTAAAATCATCTCCTCCTCCTGATATAAATTCTCCTGGTGAAACATTTTTCACGTTCCAAGTATTTTTATTTACTACTCTTGCTACTTCTGCTGCTAATGACCTTACAACTAACGAGGAATACTCGACTGTTCCATCAACTACAATTCTCGCTTCAAATCTTGCTTTCAGCGCTAATTCCTCTGTTCCAGGATCTTTTCCCGATTCTAAACTCACAAGCTCTACAAATAACGCTGGCGCTAATAATTCTTTCCTTATTGCTGGATAAATTTCACATGTCTGTATAGACGGTATTTCTTCCTTCAGTGTGCTGCAAATTGCTTGATGTAAATCTTTCCAGAACTTTGTCATGCATATAATTTAACTCATGTAATGTATAAAATATTTTTCAAATACCTTTTCAACTTCATAATTAACAAGATTCCCTATTATCCTTGAAGCCTCAGGTTTCAGTGGCAACTTAACTTCCTTTATTGGCAATGCTGCCCTTCCTTCACGTTTAAACATACCGCTATTTCCTTTTGGCATAACTGCTGCAAATCCTCCTATAAACTCATGCTTTCCTACTTTCGATCCTCTTCTTGTTTTTTGTATCTTGCCAATTGTCGATGCTCTAATGTCATAGAGATTTGCTCTAATTAACACTTCTAATCTGCTAGTTTTCGCCTTAAAAATTCTTAATCTCTTTCTTATCAAACTTAATTTTATCTTCTTTTCCTCACTAATTTCTTTTGCTGTCTTCAATTTTAGCCATAGTGCTGTTCTGTTTAACGCTCTCACTATTGCTAATTCTATTTTTTTTCTTTTAGCATTTACACTTTCTATTACCTCAACTTCTATATGAACAGACATTTTACACCCCATACGCTTCGATTCGCCAGACCATTCCAGATTTATCTCTAAGTGGTGGTGTGTGTATTTTGTATTTGCAATCACCTATAACAAAAATATCTCCTACAATTGGCCTCAGTATATCAAAAATGCTTACCTCAAGAAAAAGCATCTCTCCCACAAATTGTCCTTCACCAATCTCGTATAATTTATCTGGCTGTTGCTTTAATACCTGTACCATATATGACTTATCCTTTGATTTATATAAAGCCACTTCTCCTAAATGGGCAAAACAATCTTTAAATAATCTCTTAATATTCTCTTGCACGTTTCTCCGCTATATACTAACATTTATATGCTAAGAAGAGGTAAAGCATTCTTCTGCCTCACACCGCTTTATATTTGCTCTACCTATGTTGCAACGATCTTGACTAGTATCGCTGGACGGTGGCACATTGGCAGAGGGTTTGACTGCGTATGCAAATCAGTCCCTCTATCAAATCTTCTTGGCTCTTGTTTTGCATAGAGTGGCTGTCCTAGTGTATTTACTGTTTCATTAAAATCTGCTGGTGCAAAATATGTTGTAAATGTGCTCGCTGTTCCTACTGGAAAACAGTGTCCTGTATCCCTTTCTATAAACCTTCTTACGGTTCCTTCAGGATCAGTTGCTTGCCCTCTATATTCCTCAAACGTGATTCCACAAAACGTAAATCCTGATCTCATATCATTCCTTAGCGCTGCTCCTTCTTGCCATCTTTCATATGCTTCTTTCACTTTACTATGCGAAGTTAATGCATCAAAAAACTCAGGGCTTACCAAGGCATGAATTCCGGTCATATATTCACCACTTAGATTATCTTCTATATGCCGGAGTACTTCCAGACACTTACGCTTGACATCTGTTGTTGCTGTTCCAAGGGCAAAATTTACTACTTTTGGTGTTATTTCAAATTCGTTGTACAGATTTAATAATTCTGACCCATCAGCATCTAAAATTATTCCCTTCAGCGCTCCCATTCGCAAATGCTCTAATGTTATTGCATGTTTGTTTCTCATTAGCTGTAAATGGTCAGTTATTACGTCTGCTAGCGCTTTAAGTTCACTTTCTGATCCAAATGCCCTTATTCCCTGTACTTCCTCTGGTAACACTACATCATCATGCGGAATATGTGGAATCGTAAATGTTCTTACCTTTCTTTTTCCTCTTTTTCCTACTGTTGCTGGCGCCCCTGGTACTTGCGTTGGTAATAAACTTAATACTCCGTTGTGTTCTTCTATGGTAATATGTCTAAATCTTACTGACCTACTTGGAAACAAATTTAGATTTTCAACTCGTCCATAATTTATCGGCAATATATTCATCGCATTTGTTAGTGCCGTCATACTAAATGCTGGATTTGTAAATGGATTTTGCATTTTTTTTCTCCCTTTTTTCCTATTAATTTTAGTTAAATTCCCTTGCGGACAATGATCCCTCGTGCTTCAAGTTGCTTTATTGCTGCAGCTTTCTGCTCTTCAGTGATATTTGCTGGCCACACAACCGCATGATCTGCTAGTATTGCACCACGAGTAATAATTACTGCTTTAGCATTTTCTGTCGCATTTACATCACTTACTACTGCACCTATCGCTGTTTGTGTACCATCTGTGGCAGTTGGATTTATTATCTTAACCATGCTATCTTTATCGAGAGCCACTACTGTACCAAGCTTTAGGTTCTGCCCTTTTGCTACTGTTATCTGATCTCTTGAATATAGACTTGATGCCTCATACTTTAATAAGTCACCTAGATTATTTTGTTCGGTTATACATGTCATATTTTCTTTTCTCCTTTTTTTCCTTTAGTTTTACCGCCATGTTTGTAGTTATTGTACGCGGCGGTTATAAAAAAACTTAAATACTTGATTGTGCTCTAGCTTTAGCTACCTGCATCATCAATTCTTCTCCTGAATTCTGTGGTATTGCACTCAGTATCTCTGTCTTTTTCGTTCGCTCTGCAAGTAACTCCATTAAAACTTCCCGTGCTTGCTCAACACTTACGCTTTGCTCAATAAATTCTCCTATCTTTTCTGGCATCTTTGATACATTACATAATCTTATTATCTCTAAAATTTCTCTACGACAGTTCTCGTAGCTTTCCTCAATAGTTGTCATACTAACACTCCTACTTTTATGATTGTTGATAAATTCAAAAAATGTTGTAACTCCATCTGCAAGACCTATTTCTATTGCTTTCTCCCCAAAATATAGCCCTGCCTCTGTTGATCGAATCTTTTCAATTGAAAGACCTCTGTTCCTTGCTATCAGCTGCACAAACATTTCATATAGTCGGTCTACTTCTTTTTGTAAGCTTCCCAGACTTTCAGACGTCATTGGCTCATGTGGGTTTAAATCATTCTTTCGACTACCAGCAAAGATTGTGGTGTACTTAATACCTTGCTTTTCATCAAACCTACTTTGATCGATATGACTTGCTATTACTCCAATACTGCCAACACCAGAAGTTCTGCTCACAAATACCTTCTCAGCGCTAGAAGCTATAGCATATGCAGCAGAATATGCATCATCATTTGCTATTGCAATAATTCTCTTTTTTGTTCTTGATTCATAAATAAAATCAGCTAGGTCAAAGACACCGTTTACTTCCCCTCCTGGACTATCTATGTCAAGTAGAATCGTCTCTATGCTTTTATCTCCTAAAGCACTCTCTATCTCTTCATGAATATTTTCATACGAAGTCATATCTAAAATATGATCAAAAGCTTCTGTTTTTTTTGTCAAAACTCCATAAATACGTATTATTGCTATTCCTTTTGGGTTTATATGAAAATGCTTTAAGTTCTTAAAGATAGGTTGTTTGCTGTTATATAATGATAGTAGTTCAAAGCTTCTTCTCTCTACCATTACTGGTTTATTTATCCACATCACCTTCCTTCCCTTTTATGATTAACATCAGAATCGAAACAAAGTCCAAAAGAATTAGCTCGCTTTTGATCTTCTGCTATTTCTTGGTCAATTTCTTCTACATCGTAACCCATTTCTGATACTACTTCTGCTCGACTTTTGAAGCCATTTCTTACCGACATTTGTTGTGCTTGCTGGTCTTTAAGCGGATCTACCCAATCAAATCCCTGTGGTATCCATTTCACATCTTTAAATATTTGATTGTCTGTTGTAGAAAGCTCTCCAGATAAAGTGGCAAGTTCTAGCCATCTACTCCATACTGGTCTGCAAAATTGGAATACCATAATGTTATGTTGCAGCATAGCGCATCTACGACGAAACTCTATTAATCCTGCTCTGATTGATGAATAATTAACACCGGTTAAATCTCCTGTTAGTTGTTCGTATGTTATCCCTGTGCCTATTGCTATTGCCCTCAGTTGCTGTCTCATGAATGCTTCATAGCTTCCTCCTACATCTGATGGCTCTGAAAATTTTATGTCCTCTCCTGGGTCTAAAAGCTGCATTGTTCCAGGTTCCAGGCCAGATAGTGCTACTCCTTGCTCATTTGCTTGCGCCTCACCTAAAATATTTGCTTCAGGATCAAGTCTTGTAATAAATCCCGCAAACATTGCTGCTGTCTTTTTTCTCACTAATTCTGCATCATCGTATTGATCAAGCTCATAAAGTTTCAGAAGTATACTCGAAAGCCATGGCTCCCCTCTGATTTGCCCAGGTCTTAATGGTCTATAGATATGTAAAACATCATTTGCTGGCACTCTCACTGATTCGCCAAACGAACCTTCACCAGGGTGTTCTTTAAATAGGTAATATGCTTCTCTTTGCCCAAGTCTATTGAACTCAATCCCGTTTCTTATTACATTACTATTGGCTAGTGTTTGATTGCTCTTGTTATCTAAATGTTCTGATTCCAATACTTGAAGTTGCAATGGTACAGAAAATCCATCTTCGAGTTTACGATGTCGGAGGCGTACAAAACACTCTCCACCTTCTATCATACTTCTGCATACTAGAGCTTGTAATCCATAAAAATCACTTACTCCACTACTGTCTGCTTCATCTGTCCATTTCAGCCATAATTCTTGTACTTTCTTTCGAAATTCTGCATTCTTTGCTTTTGATTGCGGCTTTATTCCTGTTCCAATAGAGTTACTTACTATTGTATCAATAATATTTGCTGCATATGGATTTTTTCTCACCATATCACGAGAGCGGCTACGCAAGTGCTCAAGGCTTTGAGACAGCAAATTGTTTATACTTCCTAACTCTGGTTGAAAGTGAAAAAATCTTCTTCCTGAGCCTGCTGCATCCCACGCTGAGCTTTTTATCTTTGGTTTGTTAAATAATTGCTTGAAGGTTTTTAGCAGCATTTATAAAATTCCTTTACTCGTTGAAAAAACAATTTTCCTCTTTGGCCTCATGCCTGCAACTTTTAACTCAGCCTTAATTCGTTGTCTTAAATTCAATAAATCATTTATTTGAACTTCTCCGTACCGCACAACATGGTCACCATATGCAATTGAGACAACTCTTTCTCCGCTTTGCAGCTTCTTTATCGCTTCTTCGACTTGAATTAAATAATCTTCGTTATACATTTACTACTTGCTGATCCATTTACTTTTCACTATTTTCTTTGATTTTTTACTTTCTGGTTTTTCACTTAAACTATTCCATTTACTCTCTGGCCATCTGTCTATTCCCAGTGCTATCGATGCTGCTCTTGCGTAAATTCGGCAATCTAGTACTTCATTTCTTTCTCTTACCTTCTGCCACTCTTGTTTAGTGTATCCTTTTACTACCTTGCTGACTAATTGCTCTGCCGTTAGCTGCTTAAAATATTCAGGTGCATACTCCGGAAAATGACAATATCCTGCTGGCACTTTCTCTTCTTCTTTCAAAATATTAAGTAATTGAAAAAGCTCTGACTTTAATATCGATACTCCTACTGGCCATAGCTTTATTCCTCTTTTTAGCTTTTGACCACCAACTGTTATATCTACTCTACTTGGGCTACTCAGCGGCACTAGCGCTTTATTTACACCTTTCACTGCCATTACTCTTCCAGAGCCTTGATGACCTCTTACCCAATTGTATACTTCCTGTGTTGCATATCCTGCATCAACTGCCATCATACTTATCATATATTCAAGCCCATTTTCACCGATAAAATGATGATTGAGGAGCTCCGAAAGCTTTTTCCATACTTCTCCACCTCCTGTATCTCCTTCAAATACTCGGTAGTCTATTGACCAATTTTCACGGCTTTTTCCCCAGGCTACAACTTCCACCTCTAGACGATCTTTTTGGACATCTACTCCTGCAGTAAGTACTACTTCTCTCCTAGGTACTGTGCCAATCTGAAAAAATTCTCTCCTGTTAAATAATTGCTTCCAGTCTGGTACTTCTCCTTTATCTACCCAAGTTTCTCCAAGCGTTGTGTTTATCCAAACTTTCAGTAATTGTTCACTTTCTTTGGCATGGAGAAAATCTTCTACTGCTTGTTGCCAACTATACCAGCCAACTGGACTATAAAGACTTGAAAGGTGAAATCCTATTACTTTGCTATTGTGTACTTGATTTGTAGCTCTCCATTCTCCACGGTCTAGCATCTCTGTCTTTTGATGATTTTCTATTTTGCTGCTACATTCAGTGCAGACATAATGTGCTGTTCTTGAGTCGTTGTTTTCCCATTTAATTTGTGACCATTTTAGAACTTGATAGTAATTACAATACGGACATGGTACAAAAAAGTACTGCTTATCTGTTGCTTCAAATTCTTTCTCAATTCTGCTTATTCCATGAATCGTTGGTGTTGATACTAAAAAAATCTTTCGCCGTGCAAATGTATTAGTACGGGCTATGCTGAGTAAAACTGGATCTCCTTCACCTCCTGAATCTCCTGGATAGGCATCAATCTCATCAAGAAAGAGATATTTTACTGGCATAGAACGAAGTCCTACACTGCTATTTGCTCCAGTTATTACTACTATTCCACCTGGAAATTCCTTACTCTGTACAGTATTCCCTGAATCTCTTGACCTTGGGTCTTTTACTTTACTTTTTAAACATGGCGTACTCTCTATTAACGGTGCAAATCTTCCCTTCGACCAACGTTTTCCCATTTCAACTGTTGGCTGTACTACCAGCATTGGACCAGGAGTCTGATCTATGATGTAGCCAATCCAATTGTTACCAGCTTCTGTTCCACCAATCTGCGCTCCTTTCATGAATACTACTTTTTCTGCTGGTGAGGACGGAGAAAGTGAATCCATGATCTCTTTTAAATAAGGAGTTCTCTCTGTTCTCCATTTTCCTGGCTCTGATGCTGCAGTTGGTGCTAAAACTCGATACTCATTTGCCCACTCTGACACTTTAAGCTGGGGATCTGGTCTTAAACCTTCAGAAAAAGCTCTAGCGTATATCATTGTCTGCATCTACTAGTAATTGGTTCTAACTCAACGTCATTAACAGTAGAACTACACTCCTCCAGTTCCATAAACATCTTTTTCTGAAATTCGTTTTCTATATATCTTTTGCTCACCTCACTTATCATTATTGCTATAATAAGTGCAAATATCCCTGTTATTGTTGCAAAAATGATTGCATTGCTTATTGTTGTTGCTGTTAACCCTATACATACCGCTATTGCTACTGCACTTACTGAGGTAAAAACACAGATCACATTGTTGTATTTTCTTACTTTTGCATCTCTATGTTCTATACACCTATAATAAACTGGTACAGACTTGCCTATCTCGTCTGGTAATTTGATGCTCTTTTCTTTAAATAAAGTTTTTAGCAATTCTAAATTATTTGACTTGATTGCTAAGTGCAAAACAGGTGTATAGTTTGCTCCTTTTTTCAGCAATAACTTTACTACATGTAAATGCCTTTTTTCTGCAGCAAGATAAATTGGTGATAGACCTTTATTATTTACAATATCAATATTGATTTCTTCTTTTAAAATTGCATCTACAATCTCAATTTCTCCTCTTTGTGCAGCTAAATGGAGTAGACTATTCTTTTCAGAACCGTATTTATTACTCATCAAAGCCTTCTTTATCTCAGGTTTAGCGTAATCAAATGGTGTCTTGCCGCTATCGTCTTTTACCAGAGGGTCTATATCTTCTCGTGTTAGTAAAACTTCTATTGTTTTAAGTCTTTCAGCGTAATGTAGTGGTGTTTTACTTTCGTAGTCTTGCAAATTGACTTGAGCATTAGGCTCCTTTATTAAGGATTTGAGGATATCAAGACATAAGTCTCTTTCATCGTAATTAGTATTACTTACAGCTATATGCACAGGTGACAATTTCATTGAGTTTTGTCCCATGCGTGCACTATTCACATCTGCTCCAAGCTTTAGCAGTAACTTTACTATTTCCAACTTTTTGTTATTAACTGCATAGTGCATTGGTGTCTGATTTCGTGCATCAAAGACATCTATTTCAGCATTTCCTTCTTTCACTAAAATTTTGACAATATTTTCATGTCCTATGCCTGCTGCTAGATGTAATGGAGTATGATGCAGAGTATTTCGTACATTAACATCAATGCCTTTTCCTATCAAATATCTAACTGCATTAACTTCACCTATCATTGCAGCTAAATGAAGTAAGCTATCTTGTTCTGACCCGTATTTGTTATTAATTAGCGCTTGTAATATTTCTGCTTTTTTCCCTTCTTTGGCGTAATCAAGAGATGTTTTACCATCATTATCTTCTATAAAAGGATTAATGTTCTTTTTCGTGAGTAACAGATCTACCATACTTAATTCATCAAACTCTATAGCGCAATGTAGTGGGGTTTTTCCGTTTAATCCTCTAACATTTACATCTACTCCTGGTTGATTGATGAGACATTTTATTAACTCTAAACTTAAGTTATCAGCCATTTTATATTCAAAATCTTTTTTATATTTGAAATTTAGTATTAGATAATTCTTCAAGTGAGTTTGTAATCTCTTCAGTTAGCGCCATATGAATCTTTTCAGTGTCACTCAGTGATGCAAGCAATGCTGAAACTCTATTTGGAATATTAAGTAAATTATTACGGACAACTCTTGCTACATTAAATGCATCGCGCTTTACTTCTTCTACTGCTACAAGTTCTCCTATCTCAGCCCTAGCTTTTGCCTCAAGAAGTTTACCTCGTTCCATTTCATTTTTTATTCGCGTTTTAAGCAACATCGTGGAAAGTTTTTCTCCGCTTTCTGAATAGTTTTTTCTTCTCAGTGGTTGACTTGGATCTCTGATTGTTTCTATAGCCCTGTTTGCTTGTTCTCGGTCAATGAGTCCATCCTCCAACTCAACTATTCCTTTTTTTACTAAATAACAGACATATTGCTTTGATACTCCTATCTCTCTTGCCCATTCTGTTTGTGTGATTTTCACTTTTTTTTCTCCTCTCTCTTGTTTCTACGAATTTTCTTCTTGAATCTCTGAAAAGGTTTTGCCAGTATCAGCAATTCCCTACCTGTTTATACTTGCCGGCGTCTTAGAGATATTTTACTAATATAGAGCGAAGTACTCCGGTTTATAGCTGCTTTCTTTTTACATAGTGAAATTTGGCTATTTTCAACTAATACTATAAATTGCATCTTTGTAGTTATGAGATTCAACCACTACTTGCTCTAGCGTTAAACTGCTGCATTTGGCATCTTTACTATGGTTTTCTTCAAGCACTTTTGTCCTTGCTTCCTTTATTTCCTCAATGAACTTTCCATTAACTTTTTCTGGTTCAATTCTTTCCTCACAATATACAAGATTTGTGCAATTTGTTTTTCTGTAGTAATGTACTCCAAGGAATATCACTGATAGTGCAAGTATACTCGAGCCTATAAGTAGTGATAACCCTACGTTATTAATCAAAGCGTTCTGGTAAAACTTCTGTACACTATTAATACCACCTTCTACATACAGTAATAAAGGCAATACTATATTTGCAGCAACCAAACTGCTTAATAATGCTGTAAATAATGGCCTATCTTTGATTACTGATTCTACTTTATTTCTTCTACTAATGACTTTGTCGTCAATATTAATGAAGTTGTTCTTACCCTTCCAAGCGTTAAGTGTAAAATGTGAATGAGTACCATTGCTGTATTCCAGTTTGACTGATTTTATTACTTTATCTTTTGGTTGATACTTTAGCACCTGATTCAAAGTTTCATTCGCATTCTTTCCCCCTATTTGACACTCCTCAGTATCTCTAAATTGCTTTATTCCACAAAATATTGTGCTAATTGCAAGCAATGAAGTAATTGCTATCATTGGCATAGTAATATAGAGAGGGCTGTTTGCAAAAAATGCAATAAATTGTCCTTTATCCTGTAGATATACCAAAGCTGCAGAAGCGCTAAGTGCAACAGCAGCTATACCGAAAATTACAAATTCCTTCTGCTGCATTGCATATTTTACTCTTGGCAAAATTCTATTTGTTTTCTTTTCTTTTTTAATTAACGGGGTTTCTTCATTATCACTTTTTTCTGATGGGCTAGTTGAAAGTGTAACTGGACTATCATGATTTAATGACATATTCTCCCATCCTTGCCTGCCACAAAACTCACTCATTTCTGTTACTTGAGAATTTGATCTTGTCACCTCTGCACTTCTATTGTCTATCCCACTATCGCTTCCTTCCAAACTCTTTTTTAAAAATTTCGTATTCAGATCTACAGGTTCATCAGTTATATCTTCTGATTCTTTCTTAATTGATGTTTCTTCAGAATTTGACTTTTCTATCTCTGGACTTTGATCATTTATTTCACCATCTAAACCTCTTTTCGAGAATCTTTTACTTTGGTCTATAGTTGCATACATAGGTTCTCCTATAGCTTCTTGCTCATCACATTTTTCTCCATTTAATTGGAAAGAAGAATGTGGTAGCTTTGGTGGTGCAATATCCTGAATAATACTCAACCGATGATTTTCTGCTGTTCTAGGTGAAGGTGGAGCTACATTTCTAATATTGTCCTTCTCCAACATTCCATTCCTAGGTAACGGCTTTGGTTTATCTCCTAATTCTTTATCCTCTTCCTCTTTTTGCATTTCTTTTGTATTGTCTATTTTGGGGTTGGAAGATGTGTTGGATGCTGCCTCAAACTGATCAAGAGAATACGGACGGTTATATTCTATTCCATTTGCCTCACAAACTGCATTAAATTCGTCCTCTATGTCTTTACCATCATCCAATACTAAAGAAGAACAACTCACTGAAAAATCAGCACCTGCTTCGTCTATTTTTGCTGTAATACTGCTATCGCTACTATTGCTAATCACATTTAAAGAAGCTAGTTTGCATTCAGTGTTCAGGTCAGGTTCTTGCTTCGTACCTTTTTCAAACAATTCAATTCTCTCCTTAACAGATAGTGTAGAATTTGAAACATTATTTTCTACTTCTTCAGAAAACGATGCTTCATTATTTGTTTGCGAAGTTACTACTCCAGCTAACATCTTTTCTTGATTCATTGAGTACATCACATTTAATCCAAAGTTATTTGTTACGCTAAACTCATTAAAATACGGTATATACCAGTATTAATATTACAACTACCAAGGCTTACTAAATTTCTGTTTGCGTTATCTTTTCCACTTTTTTCTTACTGTTTTTCTTCTTGAATCTCTGAAAAAGTTTTACCAGTACCAGAAAGAATTGCTTCCCTACCTGTGTACACTTGCCAACGTTTTATGGTTACATCTACAAATTTTGAATCTAGCTCTATTGTCCTACAAATTCTTCCTGTTCTCTCGCATGCAATCAGTGTACTTCCAGAGCCGCTAAATGGATCAAGTACGATATCTCCTGATCTACTGCTATTAACTATTGCTCTTTCCATTAGCTCTACTGGCTTCATTGTTGGATGTAATGAGTTATGCACTGGTTTGTCATAAAACCACAGATCACTTTGATTTCTACCCCCATGCCACTCACGTTTATTGCCGCTTTTCCATCCATAGAGCATTGCTTCGTATTGTCTTTGATAATCTGATCTTCCTAGCGTAAAGTGATTCTTTGCCCAAATGATAAATGTTGACCATTTCCCTCCCGCTTCCTCAAATACTTTTTGTAACGTTGAAAACTCTGATGATGATATGCAGATGTAAATTGCACCTTTCGTATATGCTAAAATATGGGAACAGATGTCGTAGAGAAAAAGTTCGTACTTTTCACCTTGATTATCGTTTAATATTTTTTTCTCTTCTCTTTCCTGACTGCTACCGTAATCAACGTTATATGGAGGATCACATACGGTAATATCTGCCATTTTATTATCTAATACCGCTTTATATGATTCAACTAAAGAGCTATCACCACAATAGATTCGATGATCACCTAAAATCCATAGATCAGCTGGTTTTGTTATTTCTACTTTTTTGTCATCAACAACTAAGTCAGAAAGATCTTCTTCTTCACCATCTAAATCATCAAGAAAGTTTTGAACTTTTTCTAATTCAAATCCAGTCATTTTAAGATCAAACTGTAAATCTTCTAACTCTTGAATTTCTACTTTCAAAAGCTCATCATCCCACTTTGCCCAATTAGCTGATTGATTTGCCAGTAATCGAAAAGCTTTGGTTTGTGGTTCATTTAGATTATCACTTAAGACCACTGGAATACTTTCCATACCAAGTTTTCTTGCTGCTTTAAGTCTTAAATGACCATCAACCACAGTTCCATTGCTTTTTGCAACTATTGGTATACGAAAGCCAAATTCCCTGATTGAAGCACACATTCTATTTACTACATCATCATTTTTACGAGGATTACGCTTATATTCGACGAGGTTTTCAACAGGATAGTAGTGGATTGCTAAATTCATATCTTAATAATTAAAAAGTTAATATTCAAAATATCTCTGACGCTAAAGAAGGCCTGGGGTCAGCACCACCAAACCCGCCATTCTGGCTGAAAGGACCCACTTTTTATGGATTTTTCGTCTTATTAACATTTTTACTGAAATCCATAACATAGAACATTAATGCTAAAGCATCAGATTCATTATCATCTTTAGGCAAAAACCCTTTTTCCTTTACAGCTTCAATAACTTCACTCTTACTTGCATTGCCTTTGCCTGCTATAAAGCGTTTTATAGTTTTAACATTAACACCTTTGTATGGTACGTGATGTTCTTCACACCAAGCAGACAGCACTGCAAGAAAACCACCATAGCAATGAGCTGCATCAGTTCCTAGATGTCTTCTCACCCCCTCAAAGTACACTGCAGAAATCTCTTTCAAAGAATTAAGCCAATTGCGAAAACTTAAAAAACACATGCCACCTCCACTGAAACGACTACCATGAAAGCTTTTGCTTCCACTTTCAATTATTCCATCTGTTAGAATTGCCCAGCCTGTTTGTTTGCCGAGATCGAGTGTTAGGATTGACACTTATATTCAGAATTTGTTTCGCTAGAGTGCTATATAATATATATTCAGGATTTGAAAAATTTTTGTCCAAAAAATCTTCTTCATAAATAAACTTTTTAGAAAAAAACTTGGTTAAAAATCAGTAAACAAGCATTGTATAATTATTGGTCAAGGCTTTCAGATTTCTATCTTAACAGTGTAATTAATCTATTATGCTAACGTAGCTTAGCTAATTTCTTATGAACGTTTACCCAAACCGTAAATTCTGGGAAGATGATTTAGAAGTACCAGTTAACTACTTACTTGAGCGTTTTCACAATACAGAAGTCCGTCATTCTTGGATGAATTCACTTTCTGGTAGGCAGTTAAGTGTTATCTTTCAACACTGCTTTAAAGACAAGCTAAATGGTCAACTCTTTGATGATCAAGACTACGATAACACATCCATACAATATAAACGTAAAGTGATTGCTAAACATTTAGACTCTCTAGTTATTTATTACCTGATTAGCTGTTTTGAACGTGCAAAGCTTGAAGCTACTGTCAGTGAAATTGCAAGATCTGCATTGACTGAGGAACTCATGAAATCCTACCTTCTAAAAGGTAACAATAAATACGACAAAAAGTCTTTGTTATTTCTATTGTTTCATGTAGATCACAACCTTTTAAAGTCTGTCTATCACTTTGAAAAAATACAAAGAAAAGGTTCTGTATCATTTGCTCTTCAAAAGACACCACGACAACCAAATGTTCCATTTAAAGACTTCATCTCTCAGGAAACCATAGTGCAGATACTGAAAGAAGACGACATTAAACGCAATGACGGTTTTGAAAATCAATTACAAGGTTTCTTCTACCATCAAAATCGTTTATATGTATTAGTTCGTAGAGCTAGTGGTATAGATTTACTACTAAACTCAAATAAGGTTATTCATGGTCATAAGCCAGATTGGATGATTTTGGATTTTCTAGTTAATGGTACTCAAGTAGATCTTACTGCCAAAAATATTGATCAAGCTACAGAGATAGCAAATAGCATTGCGAGTCGTTATTTTAGCTCTGAATGTGTTTTTGTAAACGCGCAGGATAAAAACTTTGCAGAGCAAGTATATAAATTCATTAAAGTTTGTGTTGATGGCTCTGATTCAAATATATTCACTTTTGAGTTAAAATTTCAGTCAAATCGTTTCAATTACAGCTATACTAATATCACTTTGACTGTTGCTCCATATGATCCTATTGCACCGGAATTGCATGTTTTAAAGCCATTTGTAGGAGACATAGTGCCATTTATAGAGTCGATTAAAGTAATATTTCAAGGCAAAAAGATAGGCTTATTTTTCAAGCGAAGTGATGAGTATATAGCAATTTACTACTCTGAACATCCTCTGAATAAAAGGGAAAGAGAGGATTTTAAAGCATACATAAAACAATTTTATGGTCTTACAATCTTGCCAAGAGCAAATCTCTGATCTTCTTAATTCTGGCAGCTCTTGGGTTAATCCAAATCAAAATTATATCGAAGCAGCAAGGTATTTGTCGAATCTTGAATTAATTAAGATGCAAGAGAGGGCCTATATTATCTGCTCTCATAGACAAGATAAATTAGATTGGCCAAATATAGTTGATCCATACTGTAACAATGAGATTTTCATTGATGAGAACTTTAACGAAGCATGCGATAATATAATTTGTGAAAATTGCAACCGTGATATTTTACCTAATACCTACAAGAAGCAAAGATTTCACCGCTTATCTGCATATTTAAACCCAGAGAAATTTATGAATTGGTTTGAAGGTCAGCTAAGTAATACGCATTTCATGTGGCAAAAAGTGGAAAGTGGAGTTTATCATGTTGGTGGACAAGGTAAGATTGTAAGTTTAATCATACTTGATTTTTGCACCAATCCAACATTCTTAACGATAGATAAGCTTAAAGCTAATCCAACTGTATTAATAATACTGAGAAAAAATCCATCAAACATACCTCTTGATTTGCCCATAGTAAAAATGGTTGACCTTTTCTTTCAGCATAAGACGTTAATTGAAGTATTCCAAGAAGCAGCACAAAGAGGAATACTAGAGTTCATACCAAATACTTCAATGCAAATCTTACATACTGCACTTAATCTAATTGAACCTCCTAAAGAGAAGGAATTGCTAAAGTTGCAATTGATAGAGGGCTCACTTTACGTAAACAATATAGAGATTCTAAATAAGAAAGCTGTAGCATGTATGAAGGTTTTTCGCATATTATTTGAACAATTTTTGCATGATTGTAAAAAAGAATTACCTCCTGAAAAACACATGTTGCTTAGCATAACTGAAATAGAAAAGCGCCTAAATCTTGATCCAGAAGCAGATCCAGAACATCACATCAGAAAACCACTAAACACAATCCAAAGAACAATAAAAACCACCTTAGCTAAAAAGTTAGGATTAAACATCGAACGTAATGATGTGATTCAAACAGTTGGTTGGCCTGGATCATCGCGTAAAGATTATGGCTACCGTATTAACCCTTTCACTGTGCTGATAAAAGTAGTTCGTTAAGTTTTTAGTAGATTAAAGTCTCTCCGGTTCAAATCACCTATAAATAGTTTCCCAGTTCCCATTTTACAGTTGGAGCAGGGCTAGTAGCTTTTGGTTTTATATCACCTGCAGCATAGGTGCTTTAACTGCTCTTCATATTGCCTTGCATTGACAAATTTTTTCCTTCAAAGAAGATTCACTCGTTGAGATTTCCAAAATGGCACCATGCAAGCCTGCTAAAAACAGTATTCACCTATTGTAGATAAGGTATGTTTTTTGTCTCTTTCAGGCTTTTGTTTTTTCTTAAGTCTTTACAGCTAAAATAAAACGTGATATGGCTGCACAAGGTTTTCTATTGAGTTAAGCTACACATGCCCCTCATTGGGTTTTTAATGTAGTTTACAAGAGTTCTTTGGGTTAAACCTATAAATTTGGGTCCACCAAGTGGTATAATTACTCTAAAAAGCATTAAAAATAGGAATTAAAAAAATAGACTGTTATCAAGATGAATTTTTCTTCAACTGCTTCTGTGCTAATAATCACAATAGATATATTACATACTACTAATATGTAATATATTATATATATAAAGGAATCTGCCATTCTGCCAACTTGCTCAAATCAGCCATAGAAGGGAACTTTGGAACATATTTCAAGTTGGCAACTTTCTGCCATTCTACCAACTTATTACTTTTTCTAAGCTACTGATTTTCTTATATTTTTATCAATTTTAAGTTGGTAGAATGGCAGATTCTTCAGTTTGCCAACTTGCCATCTTGCCAACTTAATATATAATTCTACTATCTCCTTTTGCAATGTTATACATTTCTTGGTTTTTAGCTGTTAACTGCATTTGGTAAAAGATAATAATTTGGAAATTTTTGGTATAATCTGTGCTCCTAGGTCCTGATCTTTCTCAAGCAGCTCATTGAAATAGTATTTTCTCTCCTCTCTTTAATTCCTTAGTCCTACTATATTCAAATTTTCAGATATTTTTAAAAGGCTTGCCAGACATGTTTATATCTGTTCTATAATTATCTTTTTAGCATTTGTATTTACTTTGCTATTTTGTTGAATGGGTATTTACTTCCAAAAAATTTTTGTTTCAGACCCCTAATTCGTTTGCTATCTATAAAGAGGCTATTTGCTTCTTTAGCTTTCCTATAGATGTTATCTATAATGAAGATTGAGTAACATTATATTTTCATTATACTAATAATAATTAACATTGTATATTATCTTTCCCATATTATTTCTCAGAGTTATGTAAGACCCATACATCCCTATTTTCCACAGGTAGAGTCGCTCCATTGTTTGGTACAAGATAGTAATCTGGTTTTACCAATACATACTGATTTTCAGCAATTTTTAGCTCCATGTCTTTTACACATAGGTAACCATGCTTCGATCTTGTGTTTGATAATCCATATTCATCACACTTCTTGAAAAATTTTATATGACCTATCATTGCAAGATTACTAATTCTTTCACGAATGCTACGATCACTACCAAGTCCGAACTTTCCTTCAAAACACTTTGCAAAGCTAGCTGCAGTATATACTTCTCCTCTATACGCTTCATTAGAGATTAACTCTAAAATTATATCACATCTTCTTAGACGTTCTAAATCCAATTTAGTATTATAGCTAGACCTTACTATTCTTTCTGAATTTAATGTATCATCAGATTGTACAAACGCACCGTTATGCCAATAAAATGAAATCTTTTCTTCGTTAGATGCAGAATAATTTGACTTCTTACGGCAAAGTACTCGTTCATTACCAGAAGCATCAGCTTTATCTGGCTTTGACAAGTACCAACGAGATCTTACTGTATTATTCCACGCAGTTGAACCACCTGTACCTGTTTTACGTATTATTCCTGAATCAGAAGGATGAGCACATAATAATACAGCTCCTTTTATTACTTTCACTATTTTTCCACAACAACTTTGAATAAATTGTCTCACATGAGAGCGATTGTTTTCATTGCCACCAAATAAGTCTGCTGCTGTATCTAAAACTACTAGCTTTGGTTGAAACAATTTAATATCTTCAAGTAATTCTTCAAAGCAATGAGTTAATTTACCTATATCTTTGTTATCAAATATCATGAGTAGATTATCTTTCCACACTCTCGATAAAAAGCCAATATTATCATGAAAGTCACAGGATTCCATATCTAACTGATATAATCTATTTATAGCACACTGTCTTCGCCACAGCTCTTCTGTATCATCTTCACAAAATACACCATATGTCTTCATCTGCTCAATTTCCATTCCCAACCAAGATTTACCTGTGCTCGCTGCTGTCATTAGTTGTTGAGCAAGTAGAGACTTTCCCATACCACCATCACCGTAGAGAGCCGTAACACTTCCAATAGGAAGCCAATCTTTAACAATCCATTCTCTTTCTGGAGCAATATTAGCCCAAGCTCTGGTATCTATTCTCAACGATTTTTTTGAAGGAGCCTTTTTTGTACTAAGGATGAACTCTTTAACATTTACACCTTCTTTCACGCAATCAGCAGCGTCCCAACCCTTTGGTTTATCTTTAGGTATTTCCAAAATGCAAAGTTCTTCAACTCCAAGACAAGTAAGTTTCATAGCAGATTTTTCAGCGTATTTCTTACCTGCTTCATCATTATCTGGCCATATAATAATGTGTTTACCTTTAAGTGGAGTCCAATCTGTTTTTTCAATAGGTGCATTTGCTCCAGACATTGCTGTTGTTGCAGTTATTCCTTTCTCTATCAGCGCTTCTGCACATTTTTCTCCTTCAACAAGAATAACTTTATCGGACTTCAAAATACCTGGAATATTATAGAGTGGCCTTATCTTCGGTGCACCAAAGTCGGACTTTTTTATATCAAAAGGAAGATATCGCTTCCCATTATCATCATCGTAACGATAGATTCTAACAATAGCTTGGCCGTTTTCACCGTAATAATCCCAATATGCAGTTGGACTACTTGAAGTTTTGAAATGACCAAGCCACTCAGCTATAGAAGCCATTACTTCAGGAAACTCTATTCTTGTACTTTTTCTATTTACTCCCGCCCAAAGGTCGATAATGTCACCACCTTCTCCTGTTGCAAAATCATGCCATAGGCCAGCTTCACTACCACTTAATTCTACTACTAGACTCTTTCCTTTATCACCTTGTACATTGCCTACATAAAACTTATCACCACGAAAAGTTCCTCTTGGTAATAGATATGAAAGGCATGATCTGATATTTAACAGAAGCTGAGCTTTAAGTTGTTCTTTTTCTACTAACGGTGCATTTTTTCGTGGAGCTGCAGTATTAAAATCACAATAGATACCCATAAAATCTCCAATATATTTAAAGTTTAGAAATTTGGTTAAGCTGTGGCTATCCAGCGTCCGTTAACCATGTTTATGAATTTTGTTGGTATTGGTTTGCCGTTTTTAAGTTCGTACATCAATTGCAGAGTATTCCTTTCTGGCCTAAATATCATTACTCCAGATGTATATAAACTTCTTAAAACATTAGCACCACTCAATGCTTGAAATGGATTCTTTTTTAACGTGGTTGTTGACACTTTTTTTGTGTAATGTGTAACTATTACTCCAGCCGTAGGATTAGTTATAGAGCGTAGTTCATCAATACTATTTTGCAGAAAAGAGATCATACTCCTATAATCAAAAACAGAGTCTATTACTATAAGATCAACTGTTTTTACATCGAGATTTTCCGACATAATTTCCTTTATTTTTTCCACATTCAAAGTTAACTGTACTTTTTTAGTAATAACTAAGTTTTCTGTTCCTTCATCAAGGATTTTCTTGCTGATTCTTAGCTTCTGTAAGCGCTCTCTTATGTAATCATATTCCATTTCATTCTGTAGATAGAATATCTTAAGTGGCTTTGCAGGCTTCATACCAAGAAATGATACTCCAGCAGCTAAATGTACTAACATGGAAAGTAGAAAATTACTTTTTCCTATTTTTGGAGTTCCACCTATGACCAAAAGACCACTTGGAGTTAGAATTCTTGGGCCTATTATATCTTTTGGCATTGGTGATTTATCATTCAAGTAATGCCTTGCTGAAAACGATGTAATTTTATGTTTTGTTGTGTTTTCTTTAGTATTTAACCACTTCTTAGCGGAATTTATATCACCTTTCACTAAAGTCCAAAGATCAATGATATCACCACTAATTCCTTTAGTAAAATTATGCCAATTTCCAGCTTCTTTACCCACTATTTTAACTGTAATCATATCCCCGTCACAGTTGCCAACATAAGTCCTCTCTCGATAAAAATTACCGTTTGGAATTAGGTAAGGTACACACTCCTTAATATTATCAATCAATAATCCTTTTATTTCCTTTCTCTGCATAAAACCCCCATACATACTTTTCATACGTTTAGAGCTGAGATTAGCTAGCTCACAAACAGTTTCAAAAGACTCTGAATCAAACCATTTAATTGCTTCTTTCTTTAGCTCTAGATTTTTTCCTGCTGCATCTTTGATAGCTCTCTCAATTACAGCAATCCAGAGCTTCTCTTCGTCGTACTTCAAAATGGCAACCAATCAACTTCAGATTGTTCTGGAGTAATAACCGTAGCAATCTTGTTCTTTTCTCCATACCGATCAGCTTCAATGCCAACTTTTGCAGTAAACTCTACCCCGTTAAAGTCAGCTATAGAGTTGACTTTTCTAGCAATAGCTGCTTTTTCTGAAGTGTCATTTGAATGAATGTTCCGTGCTGACTCCAAAATACTTCTAAGCATAGAACGACCAGATTCTCCCCAAGTATCTTCTCCTTCAACTCTTGCTTTGCCACTTTTAATACCAATTACTTGAAAAATCTTGCGTTTTGCATATGGACCTTCAGTGACAGTAAATTCAACGTTTAAATAGATGCTGCCAGTAGTGTAGCTTTTCGTGAACCAATTTTCATAACCTCCTGGTTTAATTGCCATTTTTACCTTGACTATTGTACCTTTTGGTATTAAATTACTCTGTAATTTTGCAGTATTAAAATCAGTTAAAAAATCTGTTAGCATATTGTTCCCTATAAATTAAGTAAAAAAAAGAATCAACTCCATTGGTCTACAAGTTTCCAACGACCATTTATCTTATCGACAAGCTTGCTTGCCACACGTTCACCATTTCGCAGCTCAAACACTATTTGACGGGTAGTGCTTTCTTCATCATGAGCAAACATCACCATGCCAGTGCTATAAAATCCACGTAAAGATCCAGCACCGCTTAGGCCTTGAAATGGATCTTCTTCCAGCATCTTTTTGGATAGTTTTTTTGTGTGGTGGGTAAGGATTATACCTGCATCTGGATTAATAATGTTCCTCAGCCTTTCAAGCGTTTTTTGCAAAAAGAATAGCATAGCGCTGTTGTCATTTTCATTACCATATTCACTTGAGTTAAAAATGTTACGAAGAGGATCAATTGCAATAATATCAGGTTTGAAACGCTCTTTAACGGTGCTTTTGATCTCATCTATTTCTTCACTGCTGAAAGATAATTGCACTCTTGGCGTGATAATTAAGTTATTGGCAGCTATATCCAAAAGTTCTTGGTCGAATGTCAGTTGCTGTAAACGCTCTTTCATGTATTCATACTCAATTTCAGTTTGCATGTAGAAAATTTTCATAGGACGACTAGGAGTCATACTGAGAAATGAAACTCCGGCAGCCATGTGAATCAACCAGGAAATAAGAAAATCACTCTTGCCAATCTTAGGTGGGCCACCCAGTACCAATAGACCTCTTTTAGTTAGAATCCTTGGTGCGATTATATCTTCTGGTATTGGCGATTGATCATTCAAATATTCTTTCACACTGAAAAAGGGAATTTTTTGACCGATATTGAAAAAGCTTTGTTCCATAATAATTATTCTCCAATTTTTAATTAAGCAATAGGAGCCAAAGTTTTGGCTTTAATTTTCGCAAGTAATTTACCCAAATGTGGTTCTTCAACCATATTCAGGCAGCCACTTCGATCTTTAGCTGGGTATCCCCAAGTATTAATAGTCTGACAGATAAATGAACGTACTTCTGTGCCATTATCTTTCTTAATTCCAACCATGCTGATTACCTCATCAACAATACCTGGAATCTCACTAGCAGTTTTAGCTCCTTCACATTGAGGTAGCCAAGTTGGACGATTGCAGTCATCGAGATATTGACCTAATGTGCCAACTATGATGATGTCTTTATCTCTGATATGTTGAAACTGATTGAGCCAAGCCATCATCTCTTGAGCAAGTAACCCATAAGCAGCTCTTTTGTCTTCTTTTCCCGATCTATCAGAAAAACACTCAGGTTGCATCCTTGCCCATAAAAGACATAAACGTGAAGCAACGGTTATACTATCTACAAAGATGCATCGGTATTTAGAAGTCTCAGAAAGAAGATCTTTATACTTGCCAGATACATGTTCATGGTGTTTTTGACTGTATGCTTGGTCAGATTTCAGCGCAGGGTTTGGACCACCAATTAGGCAGGCAATATCCCGAGCTTGATTCCAAGTACGAACACTAATTGAATCTCCCTGCCAATCTTGAACAGCAAGCAGACCTGCTTCAAAGTCAAGACATAGTGTTGGTTCACTTATAGTCTTTAAGAGGCTGGTTTTACCAATACCGTAAGGACCAAAAATTACTACTTTTATGCCTGTAGTTGTTTTCAATCTTTCATTATTGTTTAAAATTTTAAAAGTCATTTATTCACCTCAATGGTATATGTTATATATTCAGGAAAGGTAGAATTTATGTTCAATTTTTCTTTTTGCTCTTGTAGTAGATGGAAGAGAGTTTTATACGTATTTTTCTTACCATAGTATTTAAAGTAGTTCTTGATATGTTGTTCATCTTAGCAACTTCATATAAGTTAAAGTACTTGAGTTGTTCGCATATCTTTTGCATCTTTCTTGGTAGCGTTGAAATCATGTAATCTACATCAGTACGTTTTGCTACTTCATCTTCAAAAGCTTCTGTTTTCTCAATATTGACGTAGTTATTAATGTTGCGTTTAATACATAGTTGTTTCTCCAATAAGTTATTGGCACGACGTTCAGTTAATCTTGCTACAAAAGTGTTAAAGCTACCTTTACTTTCATCATATCTATCAAGATAAGTCCAAATTTCACAGAAAAGTTCTTGCTCAAGATCTTCATGAGTTTCATGAGCAAAGCATTCAAAAAGTTTTAATCTCTTAGCTTGATACCGTATATTTTGAACAACTATGGCAGTTTTTAGTTTCATAACTTTTCCCTAAAACAATTAATGCTTTAAGGATGAGAACTTATAGGTGCACTTTGTAGGACAGGAGCAAAAATAAATAATACAGATGCAATTTTTAACCTATTGATATTCTATTGTTTTTTTTCGAGAATAATACAGTTCGATTTTTAAATAATACTGCAACAAAAAATTAGGCAAAAATTCATTTTTTTTGGACAAAAATTTTCCAAATCCTGAATATATATTATATAAGCCTTTCAAACTCATCACAGGTGTCAATTCTTACACAATCAGGAAGAGCAGCAATAGCAGCCAGCATAAAAGAGCAAGTTATACATCTTGCTTGGGGAACAGGTGATTCAAGCTCTGGAAGTAGCCATCAGGTCGAAAAAGTTTTTGTTGAGGGTGAAATAGCTCTAGATCACCACACTATTAAAGATGTAAGGGTTTTTACAGGACAAACAACTTATCAGTCAAGTATAGATTATATAGTTGATAGCAGTAGTGGTGTAATAAAACGTACGGAAAATAGCTCTATCAGGGCAAATAGTGCAGTTACTGTAGAATATAGTGAAAGCACACCACCAGAGCTGATAACTTCTGAAAAACTGCTCAATGAGCTTGGCAGACGTACTGCGAACGAAGTGCTCTTCTGCACAGGTGATGAGAATGGAGAGCTTGTTACTCCCTCCGGAAGGTTTAGGCCCTCAAATGTACCAACTAATAATCTCTATCTTAAATTTACTTTCGATTTCACGGACGCAGCAAATCAAGTTATCAGGGAACTTGGGGTTATGGTTGGTACTAAAGTAAAAAAAGGATTACCTACAGGACAGAGATATTTTGAGCCAAAAGACATTGAAGATTCAGGAATTTTGTTGGTACTTGAACATACGGTACCACTTATTCGAACTGCAGCAACTCGGGAAACTTTTTCCTTTGTTGTCACATTTTAAAAAACTTAAAGGGAGAAAAAAATGATAAATGATGCTATTGTCCGTCTTCAGAAGATGGGACTTGATGATTTAACTGCAAAGCAGCTGCTTAGTTTTAAAGATAATGAAAACTTCTTATACGACTCAGCATTTAAAATTACCGACTTATTCGAAGATAGATTTGTCGAAGCGGTAAAAGATATATTTTTAGAAAGCACAGCACGGGATATCTATCAAAAAGCTGTGGCCAGGAAAAAGTTTATCTCAATTTACATGGCAAACGCTAGGAACATCTCTGAGCCTCATTATCGAGCTCAACGTTGTTGTAACATACATTAAAATTTACAGGAGAAAAAATGCAAATACCAAAAATCTTTAATACCGACGATTACAATCAATGTGAAAGTTGCCAATCGGTACTTAGTCCTGCAGCTTATCTGGTTAAATTATTGGAAATAGTTGATAAATATGAGCAGCCACCTAAATTACTTAAAAAACGTCGTCCTGATCTCTACGATATTAAACTCGATTGTGACAATACCAACAAGGAAAAGCTATATCTTGAAATTGTCAATGAAATAATGGAGAAAAATCTAAAACTTACGCTTAAAGAAGATGATGTCCTATGTAAGCTTGCAACTGCCAAATATCCTTTTAATCTTCCAGCAAATTTTCCGCTAATGAGTATACGTGCTTACCTTAAGAAGCATAAGACAAGCTTAGCAGAGATATATAAAATACTGATTGAAAATGCTGACACTGATGCAGAATTTTTGAGTCTTTCTCCGGAGGAATATGAAGTAATTACGTCTGATAATGAAACAGAAGCTTATTTAAAAGAGGTATATGGAATAAAAGATGGAAAAATAGATCAATTGAAAAATGTTGATAAATTCATTGCACAAACAGGTATAGAGCATGATAAGCTTCAACCATTACTTGATAGCTATAAAGGTGCAAAAAAACTTACTATTACAGAACAAACTATAAATAATCTTGATAATCAAGCACTGAGCTTTCTACATCGCTTCATTCGTTTAGCAAACAAACTTAATTGGTCATTTGCTGAATTAACTCAAGCACTAAATGGGAGTAAAATTGATCAGAAAAAAATAGCAAAGATTAAAAATCTACAAGAAAGATTTAAGCAACCTTTAGCTAAGATATTTGCATTGTATGCTGATAGTTTACCAGAGAGTGTATCAAGTAAAATTGACAGTCTACCAGAATTTAAAGCACTTTTAAGTCAAAAAAGCCTCAAAGATCTAGCTGCTACAGCAAGTAATTATAGCGCATTGCAAAATATTTTAGAAGTAAACAGTAATGAATTAACTGCTTTGATTAACTACCACAATGATCAAGAGGTATTCGGAGAAAAAATTTTAAAAGTATATAAACAAGTTCTGCTTGCAAGATTAGTAAACATACCAATAGCAGAGCTCTTATTACAATTAAGCGTAGAAGGAATAAATCTGGAAAATGTGGTTGAATTTAATGATTGGCTCACAAAACATGCAATTACGACAGAGCAAATACGCAGATTGATTGATCCTGCTTCAAGTAAGCAACTTGCGAAACAATTATATGAATCAACAAAAGAAGTAAAAGATTCGCAGAGTTTCTATAACGAAGTATATAAGTGTGTAGGCAACATTCAACCTGAAATACTCGATGCTATTTATGCATTTACTGTTGATCCCAATAAACCACAGTCATTTTCAGACAAAGGATTTTTAGAAAAGCTCATTCATAACATAGATGTATTTACAACGCTAAAGTTTGAAGTAGAGGGTATTACAAGTTACAAAAGTGTCTATGGAGTAGAGGGAAAATGGTCAATTGAGCAGATTCGGACTCTGTTAAACTATAAAACACTTAAAGCATCATATTCTACACTACCTGAATACATTAACTGGTTATTTGGCAATGACTACAGCAGTGATAAAGTAACGGAGAAAATGGTTCAGCTTACTGGTTGGAGTAAAGATACACTCGAAGCTATTAAAAAAGTCGAAATATTTAAGCAATGTTTTGGCAAGCAAGATTCGGTGAATTCTTTAATGAAGATTAAGTCTCTCATGGATATAGCTGAAATCAATGTCAAAGTTCTACTGAAGCTTCAGGATTTATACAATTTAAAAGCAAGTGAAGGATGGAAAAAATATACCGATACTGAAAAAGATTTAGAACTGATCACTGAAAAAGACGAAGGATATTTAGCAAGAGAAAAGCGAGATATTCTAGCAAGGTACATGATACATACTAATCCAGGTCTGAAAAACATGAGAGATCTTTATGGATTTTTGTTGATCGATGTTGAAATGAGTGAATGTTCAAAGATTTCGCCGATTAAAGCAGCACTAAATAGTGTTCAGCTATACATTCATCGCGCTATGATGAAGATAGAAAAAGATAAAGATAAGGATGTGGAGATTAAAGGCCTGACGGAAGAAGAATGGAAATGGCTGTCCAGTTATCGTGAATGGGAAGCAAGCAATAAGATAAAATTATATCCAGAAAACTACTTAAATCCAACATTACGTAAAATTGTTACTCCAGAGTATAAGAAACTACAAAACACGCTCATGCAAGGAAATATCACCGACGAAGGAGTAAGTGATGCATACATGAAGTATTTTGAAGATTTTGAACAAGTAACTAGTTTAAAAATAGTTGATAGTTGTTATGAAAAAGTAGAAGGAAAAAACACACTGTACGTTATTGGCAGAACTCTTGCGCAACCATACGATTATTATTACCGCGCAGCAGTATTTGATCAGAAAAATCAAAATATACTTTACTGGACTGCGTGGGAGAAAATAGAGGCATCGATTCCAGTTGAAACAATAACCCCAATACATGCATTCAACAGATTATTTATATTTTGGGTGCAACAAATTGAAAAAAGTGAAAATAACGAAAAAAGAATCGATGCAACGATTAATTACATATTTCAAAAACCAAGTGGCAGTTGGACAGCACCACAGAAGCTTGCAAGTGATATTAAAATAGATCCAGTTGATGAAGCAAAAAAATTATACTGGAAGAAAGTGGCAGCTTTTTACCTTCAAGAAGAGAACGGAAAAGAAAAACGGATAGTAATTGTTATCGGCAAAACAAAGTTTGATAGTGTAAGTTTATCTAATCTATTTACTCTTGATGAAGATTTAGTTGCTAGTAAGAATCAGAAAGGAAAGTTTATTAATAATCTTCCTTATAAATATCGTATTATCGACCTAAACAAAAGTTTCCTTAATCGAAAGAGTATAACGATTACAGGAGTTGGCAATAAGGTCATTTTTTTTGGTGGCAGGAGTGGCAATTATCCAAATTATCAATACTTTTCACAAGTAAATGTTTACGATGATAACACAGGAAATTGGACAACTCATACTTCTAGCGAAGCACGATATCAACCAACAGTAGGAATAGTAAGCAACAAAGCTATTTTCTTTGGGGGTACTACAAATAATCGGTTCTCAAAGGAGCTATTTTCCTCAAAAATAGATATTTATGACAGTGAAACAGGAAGCTGGACTACTCATACTGCTAGTGAAGGACGGTGGGATGTAGCAGTGGCAGTAGTAAATCACAAAGCCGTTTTCTTTGGAGGTAAGAAGATTAATGGTGAATGCTCAGCACGAATAGATATTTATGACGATGAAACAAGAAGTTGGACAACATGCACTACTAGTGAAGCAAGAATGAGTGTAACAGTAGCGGTAGTAGGAAAGAAAGCTATTTTTTTCGCAGGAAATAAAGGTTATGATAGTAGTAATCATGTAATATGTTCTTCGCAAGTAGATATCTATGATAGTGAAACAGGAAGTTGGACTACTCATACTGCTAGTGAAGGAAGGTATAGTGCAAGAGTAGGTGTAGTCGGCAAAAAAGCTATTTTTTTTGGAGATATAAAAACTATAGGTAATTCTTCAAAAATAGATATTTATGACAGTGAAACAGGAAGTTGGACTACTCACACCACTAGTGAAGCACGGGAATGGATATCGGTAGCAGTAGTAGATAAGAGAGCTATTTTCTTTGGAGGTTACGAATCCTCACAGATAGATATTTATGATGATGAAACTGGAGAATGGACAGTACATGCTGCTAGTGAAGCGAGGGCTTTTGCAGCAGTAGCAGTAATTGGCAAAAAGGCTATTTTCCTTGGAGGAAATAAAGGTTTGAGAAATGGTAATTTTATATACTCTTCGCAGGTAGATATCTATAATGACGATGAAGTTGATGAAAATAAAAAATGGACTTCACACACCTTAAGTGGAGAACTAGGTAAAGACAAAGTTGCAGTAGTTGGCGATAACGTTATTTTCTTTCGTAGCAAATTAGATGGTAAGTATTGTGAAAAAGTATATGTTTACAACAATGAGGCTGATTATTGGACAACCATAACTTCAAATATTAAAAGCGATGCCTGCTCTATCATTCGAGGTGATAAAGTATCATTTTTCGGTACTGATGAAAATAATAACGTATTCAAACAAGAAATACAAATAAGCATTTCATACCCTTCTTATGATGTAATTAACCGTGATGATAAACTTCATTTAGGGAAAACTAAAAATATCTTTGAAACTAACGTTACTAATAAAAAGGATAATGCTGAACTTCTACATAAAGATGATGATAAAAAGTGGTTAACATTGCTAAGTAATTTTAAAAAGTCCTTATCCCAGCAAGTAATCAATAAACCTGGTTGGTTCATCGTTGAAGGTAACCTCGAGCGTGAAAATATTCGTGAGTCTTTCTTGCTTTTACCTAAAGATTACGATCTACCTGCAATTAGTGAGAAATCAACTTACAAGATAAACAAAAGTGAAAATAAGCTTGAGTTTGAATATGATGGTAAAAGCCAAAAATCTAACTTTCAAGATATAAAATTCTCTTTTACGAGGTTAAACATCACCGGCAATGTTCGCCATTTACGTCAAAAAGCTTATGCTGGTGGGCCAAAAAGTATTTTAACTCTAAAGTCACAGAAAATAGAACAACTTCCATTTTCAAGATTTAATCCAACAGATAGTATCTCTCATCGTCCAAGTGATACTTTGGACTTCAGTGGCGCTTATGGCCTTTATCTATGGGAAATATTTTTCCATATTCCAATGCTGGTTGCTTGGCACTTGCACAAAGAACAGGACTTTGCTACAGCAAGGAAATGGTATCAATATATCTTTAACCCTACCAATAATAATAAAGAATGGCAGTTTTTGCCTTTTGAAAAGCATAACAGTGATAATATCGTTGAGTCGATAAATGATACTCAAACTGCTGAAGAACTGGCAATTGATCCATTTGACCCATACACCATTGCAAAACAACGTACCACTGCATTTGAAAAGTATATCATCATCTCCTACATAGATAACCTCATTGATTGGGGAGATATGCTCTTTGCTAAGGGATCTTGGGAAGCATTAAATCAAGCTACGATGCTGTATATCAGAGCTTGGGATTTACTTGGCCCAAAACCTATTAAAAAAGGAAATTTTTCAGTTCAACCTCAATCCTTCAGTGAATTAAAAGACCATGATTTATTGAAAATGGAAACAGAACTACCAGCTGGTTCACAACTCGCAGTTCAATCTGATGAAGCTCATGATCTTATCAAATACAGCAATTACTTCTGCACACCTGAAAATAAGAGCTTTATTGGTCTATGGGATAAAGTTGAAGATCGCTTATATAAAATAAGACATTGTTTAGATGTTAGAGGAAAAAAAGCAGTATTACCTTTATTTCAACCACCACTTAATCCTAAGCAATTAGCAGCAGCAACTGGCAGTTATTCTCTAGCACTACCAGAGGTGAAGCTAATACCACATTATCGCTTCAGTAAAATGGTAAGTTATGCAAAATCGATAGTTGAAACGGTGATAGAATTTGGCTCAGAATTACTTGATGTTCTGGAAAAGAGAGACGCTGAGTCACTGACTATTCTTTACAACAAACAAGAAGGAATAATCAGTAATTTAATCTCATCGGTTAAAGAAAAGACCATAGAAGCCTTAAAGAAAGAAAAAGATGCACTGAGTGCAAGTTTAAATAATGCTGAGGAGCGTGAATCGCATTATGAAAGTTTAATCAATGCTGGACGTTCATACCATGAAGTGAAAGGAATCTTATCATATTCTGAAGCAACTTCAACAAGACTTGGAGCTTGTGGTATATTTGGAGCTGCAGCATTAGCACATTGGATACCTACAGTATTTGGTTTTTCTTTTGGTGGTGCTAAACCTGGCTTTTCTACACAAACAGGAGCAGATTTTCTGACTACTCTAGCAGATATTAAGAAAGAAGGTGCAGAATTATCCAATATCATAGCAAGTTATCAAAGACGTGCTGAAGATTGGGATCTACAGAAAAAATTAGCTGCCTGTGATGTGAAGCAGATCAACCACACAATAGAGGCAAATCAAATTAATCAAACCATTGCTGAGCAAGAATTAAAAGTACATAAAGAGTCAATCAAGCAAAACCAGGAAAAAAGGGAATTCTTTGAAAGTAAGTTTACAAGTAAAGAGCTCTATGACTGGATGAAAGGGCAAATAGCAATAATATATTTCCAAGCTTATAAGATGGCTTTAGAGATGGTAAAACAGGTGGAAAAAACTTATCAGTATGAGTTGAATAACGATAGAGTATTTGTTACAGCAAGCTCTTGGAACAGCTTAAAAGAAGGATTACTTGCAGGTCATAGCTTGAAGTTTGCTCTTGAGCAAATGGCCAAAGAGTATCTTGATAATAATGAAAGAGCTCTGGAGATTACTAAAACAATACCTCTAAGTCCTATTGCAATCAATGAGTTAAAAACTCAAGGAAGCTGTAAGTTTGCATTAACAGAAAAAATGTTTGATCTTGATTTTCCAGGTCATTATTGTCGTAAGATTAAAAGTATAAGAATTACTATTAAAGCAGAAGTTGCTCCTTATCAGGATATTCATGCTACATTGCAACAAACAGCCAACAGAGTAGTACTGAAACCTGAGATTGAGGCAATAAGGTCATTACTCGATGAAAATAATGAACTCAGTGATAATCAATCATTAAGAGTAAACTGTAATACAAATCAGCAGATAGCAATATCAAAAGGAAACCAAGAAGATAGTGGATTATTCGAATTAAACTTCAATGATGAACGTTATCTACCATTTGAAGGTACAGGGGCGGTATCTGATTGGATTTTAGAGCTACAAAATACTGAAAAAGTTTCTGATGTGATTATACATCTTGATTATACTGCATTTAACGGAGGAAAAGAGTTAAGTAACAAAGTAAAAGCTCTGCCGAAGCTAAAATACTATTATGACATGTTGGCAGTGAAGTTAAGTGAGGTAGATCAAGAAAAGTGGCAAAGATTTAAACAATCAGGAGAGTTTAAGTTTAAACCTTCTTTTTCGACTCGAATTAAAAATCCAGAAATTGATTTAAGTTATAACGGTGTTTATCTCGTACCAAAAATAGCAGATGGGAGTGAGGTAAATATAAAACTGGGTAATAATGTTTGGGATAAGGATACTCATAAAGTAACTGTAACTGAGCTGGAGAATGATTGGGTCATTAAAGCAACTAATGCGAATAAAATAGAGGAGATTACGGTGATAATCCCTTATAAGGCTGAAGTCAATTGGAAGTAACATGAGTTTAAACGGCTATTACAATCGCTTTGATCCTGACAAAGAGTACGAAAAAAGCTTATTCCTGGCAGGAAGGGGTTTACAGTCAGCAGAATTAAACGAGACTCAAGAGTATGCTCTTTTCAAGCTCAAAGGCATAGGAGATGCGATATTTCGTGATGGTGATGTTATAACAGGAAGCAACTGTATCATAGATGGGGAAACCGGCGAAGTCACACTTGAATCGGGAAAAATCTATCTTCGTGGAGCGGTGAGAAAAGTAGGGGGAAAAAGATTTATTATTCCACTGAATACCACAGTTCGCATCGGTGTTTTTTTCGCCCTATCCACTATTACAGAACTTGAGGATGAGAATCTTCGTGATCCTGCCGTTGGTACACGTAATTATCAAGAAGTAGGGGCAGCAAGACTTAAAGTTTCCACCATTTGGGGTTATCAAGCAGAGAATGTTTCTCCCACTTTTTCTACTGATGGAGAATTTTATCCAATTTACAACATTGAAAACGGAGTATTAATAGAGCATTCACCGCCACCACAAGCAAACATAGTAACCACAGTGCTTGCTCGTTATGACAAGGAGGCAAATGGTTCCTACGTCGTAAATGGGCTAGAAGTGATGTTCCTCCACAAAGAAGAAAAGGGAGAAGAAGGGGTAAAAAAGGGTAAAAAAGAAATTTTTGTGATTAATGAGGGCAAAGCTCATGTTGATGGTTATGAAATTGAGTTGCCTCACAGTATTCGTGTTTCTTTTGATGAAGATCCAGATATAAAATCAGTTGAATCAGAACCCCATACTTTTCAGCCAAACAGCGAAAGAGTAATGGAACTGAAGGTTAATGATTTTCCAATCAGCGAAATCAAAAAGGTTGATATCACTGTTCAAAAAACAGTTACCGTTACTCACGGTTCATACTCTGGAGCTATTGATCCGATACCTGACTCTGCGGTACTTGAGATTATTCAAATTAAACAAGGTGATGTTATTTATGAAAACAGTATAGACTATAAGTTAAACGCAGGAAACGTTGATTGGTCATTACCCGGCAAAGAACCAGCTCCTGGAAGTAGTTACTCGATAACCTATCGCTGTCGCACTCATGTAAGCCCTGAAGATATAAATGAAGAGGGATGTAAAGTAAGGGGAGCAGTTGATAACAGCTTGGTTCTGATTGATTACACCTGGAAGATGCCACGCTTTGATTTAATTACTATAGATAGCAAAGGGGTAGTAAGGAGAATAAAAGGAATTGCCCACCCTTGGAAACCATCAATGCCAAAAGCACCTAGCGGACAACTTTTACTCTGCTACATTCATCAGACGTGGAAAGATGGGGAAAAAGAAGGGGTGAAAGTAATGAATAATGCTATTCATGCTGTACCGATGAATGAACTTGAAGCAATGAAAAAAGGAATAAATGATCTTTATGCATTAGTTGCAGAGGAGCGTTTACGCAGTGATGCAAATTCAAGAGAGCCTACCACAAAAAAAGGGGTATTTGTAGATCCGTTCTTTGATGATGATATGCGCGATCAAGGAATTTCGCAGTCTGCAGCAATAGTAAATAGAGAGCTAGTTCTGCCAATAGATGTAGAAGTTGCAGATATTGAAAAAGGTGGGGAAAGATATCTTTTGCCATATGAACTTGAACCGGTACTGGAGCAGCTTTTACAGACTAAAGGAGAAAAGATTAATCCATATCAAGCTTTTGATCCAGTCCCGGCACAAATTACTCTAAATAAAAACATTGACCACTGGACAGAGGTTACCACTAATTGGAAAAGTCCAGTAACCAGAGTATTTAATGTTAAAGAAACAACAGAATTGCTGTCAAGTACTTCATACGAAGCTGAATTTATGAGAGAAGCAGTACAGAATTTTGAAATTGAAGGTTTTGAGCTAGGTGAAAGGCTTAAAGAAGTAAAATTTGACGGCATCATTATCCAACCTATGTAAAAATAAAAAGAAAAAAAGTGGAAAATCAAGGACAAATAAGTGGAAAAATAAAAATCCCAGCAAATATTCCAGCAGGTACTAAATTAGTACAGTTTTACGGGGATAAAGGAAGCTATGGAGAAACAACGTATACTGGTAAAAAAACTATTACCATAGAAGAAAGAAGAAGAGTGATCGCAGCAAGACGAGTTGATCCTTTAGCCCAAACATTTACGCTAAATGAGAGCAGACACATAGGAGGCGTGGAGCTATGGTTTATAAATAAAGGCAAAAAACGTGTTGTTGTGCAGATTAGAGAAACAGCAGTGGGAATGCCCTCGCAGACTGTCATTGCTGAAAGCTATATTGAGCCAAAAGATATAAAGATAGATGGCACAGCAACACGTATTACTTGGTCGCCAGTGTTTTGTCATGCTGGGCAGGAATATGCAATAGTTTTACTTACCGATGACGGGGAAAATGCGGTCAAAGTAGCAGAACTTGGCAAATATGATGCAGTAAATAGCCGTTGGGTAACAAGTCAGCCATATCAAGTAGGAGTATTACTGTCATCTAGCAATGCAAGTACGTGGACACCGCATCAGAATTTAGATTTAACGTTTCGACTACTAGCTGCAAAATTTAGTGAAGTTTCTCATGTTGTTGATCTGGGCAAAGTTACTGTAAATAATGTATCAGATTTAATTGTTTTGACGAACGTCGAAAAAGTAGCATTTGATACCAATGTAGAATTTATCTTAACAGATGAAGAGGGAAGAGAAAACTTTTTGTCTGATAATTTGCCACTTGCACTGCGTGAAAGAATAAGTGGGGAATTAACGGTAAAAGCAAGCCTAAAAGGAGGGCGAGAAAAAAGTCCAGTGCTATATCCTGGATTACAGCTAGTTCTGGGTAATCTTTCAGAGTCTGGAGATTATGTTACAAGAAGCATTACAGCAGGAGCTAACACTAAGATAACAATTACCTATGATGCGCTAATACCTGGTACTGCAGATGTTAAAACTTATGTAGAGAAAAACGTGGGAGAATGGCAATTAGTAGATTTAACAGTAGGAAAACCTATTGGAGACAACTGGGTGGAAAGAACTCACGTGCTATCAAATTTTAATGGTAATGAGACAAGGATAAAATTGGTTTTAAGTGGAACGGTTGCCTATCGTCCAAAGGTAAAAAACTTGCGGATTGTTATAACATAAAAAAAATGCCAAATGATGAAACGAGGCACGGATATCCTTTGCCGCATCCAGAGAACATAGCTGTAGAAGATGTAGTACGTATACGCAGAGCCATAGAAAAGATAGATGAAGATATGAGTGAAAGAGAAGATGAACTTAAAAATAATTTTGAACGATTTAGATTTGAAACTTTTTTGAATTTTTGGGAATGAAGGAAGCAATATACCAAAGGATAAAGGATTTAGCAGCAAATAGTACACCTGATCAATTGGCATATCTTGCAAAATCGCTGGAATTAATAATAGATAAAAAAACTATTTCCAACGTTGTGCAAATGACCACAATAAAAGAAATAATTGATGTACTACAAGGAAGGCTTAAGGATTTAGCAGCAAATAGTACACCAGATCAATTAGCATATCTTGCTAAAGCATTGGAATTGATAGTCGACAAAAGTTCGGTTTCTGAAATTGTACAGATGACAGATGGTAAGCTAAAAGAACTTCTTGATAGTGCAAAAAAACACTTAAGTGACATAAACAGCAATAAAGCAAGCTCTATATCGGCGATAACTGTAGCAAAAACAGAATCTGTAAGTGAAATCAACAAGCTTAGGGATAGTTCCTTAAACACTTTAAAAGCATCATCAGATTCACATATATCGCTACTTGATACTCGTAAAAATACCAATATTGCGGCAATAAATAGTGTTGGCAATGATCATAAAGATGGTCTTAAAGGTTTAGTGGATAACTTTCGTGCTGTTAATGATGTGCCAGGTGGTTCATCGATCATGAAGGAAATAAAAACCAGGGAAGACCAACTAAAAACACTGACAACCAAATTTAACTCCATCAATGATGTGCCTAGCAGTTCATCAATTATGAGAGAAGTGAAAAAGAGGAATATGGTTGAACCAGGGTCATTACCTTTCTTGTTTGGTGTACTTGGCAGAAAAAATAATTACTTTGGCCACGGAACTTTTACAACAGAGCTTGGAAAGTGGAGCAGTGATATAACAAAAACAGACTATATGCTGCAACTACTAGCAGGTAGCCATACATACGATACAGATTACGTTAGTTTTTATCGGCCAAGACAACTCTATTTTATAGAGGGAAATAAAGGAACATTTATTTACGGAGAGTTATGCACAAATAGTTTTTCTGGTAGTTATGATGAGATATACTATTACCCATATGCTGCACTTGGAGTAGTATTTGTAAAAAATACAACCAATGTGAACATAAATAAAACAATAGAATTTGTTGGATCATCGTACTCAAGTACGGAGTATGGGGGTGCAGGATTATTTGTGGGAACACCAGATAATACCAATAAATCAAGTATTTCAAGAATAATATGGAAAAATGTTTACCAATACACAAGTTCTGATAGCAAGTTAGCTGGATCTGGCAATGTAGAAATTCCAGCAGGAAAAACAGTTGCAATATTACTTTACACATCATCTTACCTATGTTCCAGAACACAAGTCAGTCAAGGTATGCTTGCATCAAATTATGTATACAACTATGGTCAATTTATCCAGTGGGGAATATATAACATACGTAGCAATTTTCTAACCACGGGGCTTGAAATAGATGTAGAGAGAACGCTAAAAGCTTGGCAATGTCCTGGGTTATCTGAAACTTATGAACTCTGGAGGTAACAAAGAATGTCTATCTACATTAGATTTGAGAATGATAAACAAGTAGAAACAACAACGCTTGAAAGTAAGCCAACTGAAAATGATTGGTATGAAGCACCAGAAGATTTTGATTGGCAAAAAAGCTATTGTTTAACAGAAGGAGGAAAAATTGCTCAGCGTACTAAAGAAGATATACAAAAGGAGTTACTGGATAATGCGAAGCTTTGTGCATTTGATAGTATGCGTTTCTATTATGATAATCATACTCACCAATATGCAGGTCATTCTCACCAAAAAGCTAAATCTTATGAGATTCAAGCGGAAGCCGCAAAAAGCATTCTAGCAGCACCAGAATCTATAGATGAAAAGGATAAAGAAATTATAGAACCTTTAGCAAAAGTCCGTGGTATTACGGTTATTGAAATGGCAAGAATAATTGAGGAAAAAGTGAAAAAAGCAGTAAAAGCAATAATTAAATGTGAAGAGCTTGAAGATTTAGCCAAAAGAAAGATTGAAGAAGCCGAAAGTGAAAATGAGCTACAGACTTTGCTAGATGATTTCAGGAAAAAAATACAAAGAAATGGCTGAAGAATTTTTACATGGCGTAAATGTTATTGAGGTAACCTCAGGAGCAAAGACAGTACGTACAGCTAAATCATCAGTGATAGGTGTAATTGGTACTGCACCTGAAGCAGATGAGCAAAAATTTCCGCTAAATAAACCAGTGTTAGTTGCAGGAAGCTTAAAGGAAGCAGCAAAGCTCGGAAAGAGTGGCAGTTTACCTTCTGCAATAAATGGAATATTTTCCCAGATTGGTGCAACAGTAGTAGTTATTCGAGTTAAAGAAAGTGAAAACAGCGATCCAAAGCTCAAAGAAAGTGAAACTATTCAAAGTATAATCGGTGGAGTTGATAAAGAAACCGGAGAATATCAGGGAATTGAGGCATTTCTCAGCAGTGAAAGCATAGTTCATGTTGCGCCAAGAATATTAATTGCACCTCAGTTTACTCATCAGTTACCTGAAATAGATGGAGTAAATTCAGTAGTGAGTGCTTTAATTTCCATAGCAGAAAAATTAAGAGCAATTATTGTTGCAGATGGACCAAATACCAATGATAAAGAAGCAATAAAATGGAGAAAAAGTGTAGGCAGCTCAAGAGTTTACGTAGTTGACCCATGGATTAAGTTATTTATTGAAGGAAAAGAAAAAATCTTGCCATCGAGTCCATTTGTAGCTGGTTTAATAGCTAAGATAGACAGCGAGCAAGGCTTCTGGCACTCACCTTCAAATAAAGAAATAAACGGTATTATTGGCACAAGCAGGCCTATTGATTTTACGCTCGGTAATACAAATTGTAGAGCAAACCACTTGAATGAAAATGAAGTAACAACGATAATTCATCAAAATGGCTATAGGCTTTGGGGAAATAGAACATGTTCAAATGACTCAAAATGGGCTTTTTTATCAGTGAGAAGAACTGCAGATTTAATTAACGATAGTTTACTTAGGGCTCATTTATGGGCAGTTGATCGCAATATCACTAAAACTTATATAGATGATGTGATTGAGGGGGTGAATTCTTATTTGGCCAATTTAAAAGCACAAGGAGCAATTATCAGCGGAAAATGTTATGCAACTCCCGAACTCAATACACCGGCAAATATTGCAAGCGGAAAAGTGTATTTTGATTTTGAGTTTACACCGCCATATCCGGCTGAGCAAATAATATTCAGGTCTCATCTTGTAAATAATAGTGTAATAAGTTAGGAGAAAGTAAAGTGTTACCGAAAATACTGAGAAATTTTAACGTATTTGTTGATGGCCGGGGTTATGCAGGAAAAATAGATGAAATAACCTTGCCAAAACTTACCATAAAAACAGATGAATATAGAGCTGGTGGTATGGATATTCCAATAAATATTGACATGGGCATGGAGAAATTAGAAGCAGACTTTACTTTTTCTGAATACGATACAGAGCTCTTTCGGCTATTTGGGTTGATAAATGGAAATTCGGTATCTTTGACGCTCAGAGGTGGAATGCAAGGTAGTGGAAGTAATGATATTGAAGCAGTAATAATCAATTTAAGAGGCATTTTTAAAGAGTTTGATTTTGGTAACTGGAAACCTGCTGAAAAAGCAACGCTGAAGTGTACTGTCGCTGCTCATTACTATAAACTTACTATAGGTGGCAATGAGTTAATAGAAATCGATGCTGAAAATATGATTAGAAAGATAAATGGTGTTGATCAGATGGCCTTTCTACAAACGGTTTTAGGGATTTGATATGGTTGATAAAATTAAACAAAAATGCTAAAATATAAAGCATATATTTTGAACGCTTTTTTTATTGAAAAGTTTAGAAAAACATTATAAAATAATCATAGTGGTGGATTTTAGTAAAGTATATGGCAAATCTTGGAACTAATGTAGCTCTTAGCAAAGAAACTTCACAGCATCTTGCTGAACTGGCCAAGCTCACTAAGCAGCCTGCTCAAGAACTGGCAGAAAGGTTAATCAGGGAAGCAATTGAGCTTGAAGAGGAGGACATTTTATTATCTGCAGTTGCTGATGAGTATGATATTGAAGGTGCAAAAAAGACTAAAAGTGAGGACGTAGATTGGGATACACTATTATCTTCCTAGACAGTGCTCTCGAAAGAGATCTCCCAAGTCTTCCGAAAACAGTAAGATCAAGGGTTATAAGTGCAATAAAAGAGCGGCTTACAGTTGATCCTATTAATCTTGGTGAAGTGCTACACCATAGTCTTAAGGGATGCAGAAGACTAAGGGTTGGTGATTACCGTACTATATATCATGTCAACACTGCAAAATATGAAGTAACCATAGTTACAATAGGACATAGAGATACAATTTACGAGAAGGCTAGAAAGATACTGCGTAGACATTAAATATATTTTAACTTTTTTATTGAAAAAATTTAGAAAAATGGACTTCAATAAAGCACAAGCGTAATAGAACCACAATCATAATAAAAAAATTAGTTATGTAAAAGCCAAGCAGACTTTTATTTAATTAACTTTTTAAGGAGAAATATGCAAGCTATAACACTTAATAACCCAATAACAGTTGATGGTATTTCTGTCTCAGAACTTACCATTAGACGTCCAAAAGTTAGAGATTATCTAGCTATTGAGAGACTTAATGGTAGTGATCTGAGTAAGGAAGTAACTTTGACTGCCAATCTGACATCAGTTGCAAAAGAAGCGATTGAAGAGTTAGATATTGCAGACTATGTGAAAGTGCAAGAAGTATTAAAAGATTTTTTTTCACCAATTATCCAAAAGACTTGAGGTCAGAAGTAATCACGCTTAGTTCTATTATTGGTAGTGGAATTGAGTCTTTGCTTGATATGGAAATTAATGAATTTATCCTATGGAATGAAGCAGCGAAATGTCAACGTTATCTATAAAAATCGGAGCAATCTTGGATGGCAGTTTCAGTACTGTAATAAAGGGAAGTAGTAGTCAACTTACTCGTCTTGGTGAGAATATAAGAAAGCTTGATTCATCTTTAAAATCAGTATCAAAGTTTAAGCAGTTGGGTAGTGATGTTTTGACTAGCAGGAGATCATGGAAGGGCTTTGAAGATCAAGTAAAATCTTTAGCTAAACAAATGAAAGCGATAGAGAAACCGAGCAAAACTTTAAAAGCTGAGTTTGATAAAGCTAAGTTTTCTGCAACAAAAGCAAAAGAGGCATACTTAAGAAAGAGAGATGCCTTGCATTCATTCAATGAAGAAGTAAGGAAAAGTGGAAGAAATATTAAGTCATTAGTAAGTGATCAATATAAACTTGGTTCTTCTATTGAAGTACTAAAAGGTAAGTATGGTAAGCTTGGATCTGCAATACGTAGTCACCAAAATGTTTTAGCAAGTAAAGCACATTTTAAGTTACAAATTATAGAGACTATTGGACTAGGGCTAACGCTTGCAGCTCCAGTTAAAGTTGCGATTGACTTTGAAAGTGCTATGGCTGATGTTACAAAAGTGGTAGATTTTAAAAAAGGAACGGATGAAGCAACTAAATTTGCCAAGAAGTTGAAAGAGATGTCACATACTATACCATTATCAGCGGCAGAACTGGCACAAATAGCTGCAAGCGGTGGTCAACTTGGTATCAAGAAAGAAGATCTTTTTATGTTTACAGAAACAGTGGCAAAAATGTCTACAGCATTTGATATGTCTGCAGAGCAAGCAGGTGATTCTATAGCTAAACTCTCTAACGTTTATGGAATTGATGTTAGTAGAATGGAACATGTTGGTAATGTGATCAACCACTTATCAGATAACACTGCTGCTAAAGCAAGAGATATGGTTGAAGCTCTAGCAATAGTTGGTGGTACTGCAAAGCAGTTTGGTTTGGATATCGAGAAAACAAGTAGTTTAGCAAATGCTTTCATTAGCTTAGGTAAAACACCTGAAAAAGCTGCAACTGCTATAAATGCTCTACTTAGTAAACTTCAGACTGCTGAAGAACAAGGAGGGGATTTTAAAGCAGCACTAGAGCAAATGGGCATAACTGCAGAAGAAATAGTACAAAGAATAAGCGAAAACGGCGAAGAAGCATTACTCTACTTTTTTCAAACTCTAAAGAAAATGGATAACCAGGAACGTTCTACAATCCTTATGAAACTTTTCGGTCAGGAATATCAAGATGATATTGCATTATTAGCTGGAAGTTTTAACAAATATGAAGATGCTATAAGGTTACTAGCTGACACAGAAGAGTACAAGAGCTCGTTGCAGAAAGAATTTCAAAACCGTGTAGACACCACAGCCAGTAAATTACGACTTCTTCGAAACGCAATAGCTGAAGTTGGTATGAACCTGGGTTCAGTGATGCTGCCTACTTTAAAATCTATAGCTGAATTTTTACAAGAAAAAACTAGAAGCATAGCGTTATTTGCAGAAAAATATCCAACTTTAACCAAAGCAATCATGGGAACTATAGCAGCTTTAATAAGTTTGAAAATCTTAGTAGTGGGCTTAGGTTATGGATTTACTTTTTTAGCAAGTACAGTTCTCGGTTTAAGAGCAAAAATAATTGCAACATTTTCATTTTTATCAGCTACAGTTTTTCCTGCAGTAATAACAGGACTAAGAGCAGTAACACTCGCTGTAATGAGTAACCCGATTGGATTTTTAATAGCAAGTCTTGTTACTGGTGCAGCTCTTGTTGTGACTAACTGGCAAAAGGTGAAAGACTTTTTCTCTAGCTTTTGGAAATCACTTATTAAACCTATAGGAGAAGCTTTTTCATGGATAGGGGAAAGTGTATTTGGAAAAGTACTGGGGAATAGCACATTGAAAGAGCTTAAAAAAAGGAAAAGTATTGTTACTGAAGTAAAAGCAGTCCATACTCCCTTAAAGAGCAACATTTTCAACAGTGGAAATCCTTTGTTAGGTAACAGTATAATTAAAGAATTTTCCAAGAGAAATAAGAATATCTTTAGAGTCAAAAGCCTTATCGAAGAGAAAAAGTCCACAGAAAACGATAAGATACTTGCTGACTTTGCAAGGAGTAAATTTGAAAATAAAGAACAAAATAAAACTCAGAACATCACTAATAATTACACTATCAGCATTAAAGCAGAACCTAACCAAGATGTACGTAGCCTTGCAGATGAAGTAATAAAAAGGATAAGAGAAAAGTCACGTGATGTTTTATTTGATACGGTAGAGACATTTTATTGATGCTATCTCTTGGTCCGTATAAGTTTGCTCCCACAAGTTTAAAGTATAGCAGAGAAAATCGTTGGAGCACGATTGAGTGTATTGAAAATATGCCACTATTACAAAATATCGGTCAAGGTGTAGAAAATATAGATTTAGAAGGAATGATTTATCTGCATAATCTCAACGGGCTAAATCAATTAAAGAGTGTGAAAGAAGCTGAAAAACCACATATTTTAGTAGATAGTTTAGGTAATATTTTAGGACAATTCGTAATTACTAGGTTAGAAGAAAAGCAGATGTATTTTTTACCTAATGGACTACCAAGAAAAGTTGAATTTAGTTTGAGTTTAAAAAGCTATAGATGACTGTATACTATGTGAGTAAAGAAAATGAGATGTTAGATCTGATTTGCTGGAAACATTACGGATTTACGGATGGAGTAGTGGAATTAGCACTAGCAGAGAACTTAGGTTTGGCAGAATATGGAAGCTTTTTGCCAGCAGGATTAAAGATAAAGCTTTCTGCTATTCAGAAAACAGTACAAAAGTCAAAATTAAAGGTGTGGGAATAAATGCAGCCAGATTTTGTAATAGATAAATGTGAATCAATTAGAGATAGAGTTATATCGTTACGCCTTACCGATGAATCTGGAACTATAGATGATATAGTTGAAGTACATGTTGATTACAGAGATGAAAACTTAAATGTTCCGAATGAATTGAACATAGCACTAGGTTATAAGGAATTTGGAATCTTTCCAATGGGTATATATACAGTCAACGAAGTGACTATACAGGGTCCACCTAAGACTCTACTAATCAAAGCTCATGCAACAAATTTAAGAATATCTTTGAAGGCAAAAGTATCAAAAGAATGGCGCCAAATTACCATAGAAAACTTAGTAAAAGAAATAGCCCAAAAACATGGATATGGATACAAAGTCGCTGAGGAATTTAAGAATGTATTGATACCCCATATTAATCAGGCAGATGAAAGTGATATAAGTCTGTTAACAAAGATCGCAACAGAGCGTGAAGCAATGGCAAAGCTAGCTGGCGGATATATACTTTTTATTCCAAAAGGCAAAGCAAAATCGGCAACTGGAAAAGCTTTAGGAACAACAGCTATTAGACCTCAAGACACGATAAATTGGAAAGTGCATTTTACCGTAAGCAGGTACAACTCAGTGATTGCAAAATGGCATAGCTATGAAAAAGGTGCAACTATATCAGAAACAGTTGGCTCTGGTAGTCCAAGTTATATTATACAAACGCTTTATTCGAATGCAGAATCAGCACTAAGTGCAGCAAATGCTAAAATTAAACAACTCAAGCGAAATAATGCAGTGTTGGATATCACTATGCCTGGTAATCCAGAACTATTTGCAGAGGCGAAACTTAGCTTATTAGAATTTCATCAAGATATAGACGGTGAATGGATAATTGACAGAGCAGAACATTTGTTAGATGGTTCAGGTTATCGCACTGCATTATCAGCATCTATCAGTAAATGTTAAACGAAAATCAGTAAAATAAATATTCAATGTTAAGAAAAGTGTTAAACATGAGCAAGAAATAAGCTACACTTTTGGTGGTTTATAGCAACAGTAGTATATTACCTATTGCTATACGAAAGCAAAAGCGACAGACAATTATAAAACAATACTGCGGATTGCATCTGAAAATTGTAACTTAGAGACTGTAAAATTTTCAGCAAATAATCTATTAGATATTAATACACAGATTCCCGAATTAACAGCATTACATTATGCATCTGGTGCAGGATGTTTGGAGATTGTTAAATTTTTAATAGAAAAAGGAGTTGATATAAACACAGAAAAATATGAAAGATGGACAGCATTACATGCAGCTTCATACAAAGGTAACCTAGAGATAATTAAATTTTTGTTAGAAAAAGGCGCAAACCCTAACATTAGAGACACAGATGGAAAAAACCCAAGAGATGTAGCTGTACTAAGATCGCGGCATAATAAAGATAAACCATACGATGAAATTATACACTTGCTCTATAATGCTGAAAAGAAACACGAGTCTGATCGGTAATATTTCGTAACTGGAAACGAGAAGTAGTTGAAAGTTTTTTATTACACAGTTAGGAGAAACATGCAGAATCAAAAGATTCCAATCACAGTAATAGTAACGATGGTAATACAGACCATAGCAACAATTTGGTGGCTTGCCAAGCTGGATTTACGGGTTCACATTCATGATAAATTTATAGAGCAGAACAACGGATTGACCGTTACGGTATATCGTCTGGAAGAACGGGTAAAAAATCTTTCTGAGGAACTTGATGAGTTTAAATTACAAGTCTTAAGCGGGAAAATTAAATCTTAACATCTTTATCTAAATTTTCATTTCACAATGACTAAATATATTTTATCCGTTGACGGCGGAGGCATAAGAGGAATAATACCAGCCATAATACTAGCAGAAATAGAAAAAAGATCAAGAAAAAAGGTAGCAGAAATCTTTGATCTTATGGCAGGGACCTCAACCGGTGGAATTGTTGTAGCAGGATTATGTAAAAAAGATAAACAAGGAAACCCTCAATATTCAGCCAATGATTTAGTTGAGCTTTACCAAAAGTATGGACCATATATTTTCAAGTCTTCATTTTTTAGGCGATCAATATTATCTTGGTTTAACTGTGCACAATACCCATATAAAAATATTGAATTTGTATTGGACAAATATTTTGGTGATGATACTCTACAAAACACTTTAAATAATGTACTGCTTACCAGTTACGACATTCAGAATAATTGCCCATTTTTCTTTAAAAGCTGGAAAGAAGGTACTATTAAGCTGAAAGATGCACTCAGAGCTGCAACGGCTGCACCTACTTATTTCATACCAAAACATCTAAAAATTGACCAGATAGATAGAGTATTAGTGGATGGCGGGGTGTTTGCCAATAATCCTGCGGCTTGTGCATATGCAAGTGGTAAGAAATTGTTTCCAAATGATGAGATTATACTGTTATCACTAGGTACTGGTAGAACAGATAGAAGCATAGCTAATTCAAGGAGATTTGGAAAAATAGGATGGATCAAGCCACTACTGAATGTGATGTTTTCTTCAAGTTTAGATGCAGTAAACTATCAACTTAATCAAGTTATAGCTGATAAATATATACGCATACAATCGCAACTAAAAATAGCATCACCTGACATGGATAATATTACATCAAAAAATATCAAATCTCTTCAGCAGGAGGCAAATGCAATGATAGAAGGTAATCAAAAAGTAATCGATAAATTTTGCGATATCGTATCTTAATTTACATAAAAATGCCAAGCAAACTAAAAAAATTATACCACAAAGCAAAGAAAGGTTTAAAAAACATAGTTTCGTCCGAAAAACATACTAAGGGCCAAGAAGCTAAAACTTCAAACGATAAGCCAAAACCGCTACATGAGCAACCTCTAAAGTTGATGGAGAAGACCTCTAAAGTAAAAAAAGATAAAAAAGGAATAAAAGAAAAAATAAAAAGCTTTAAAATAAAACCCGTAGAAAAAGAGCTGAAAAAGGGTAACATATTCAAAAAAGGCTTCAAAAAGCTAAAAGGGAAAATAAAAAGCCTAAACCCCATAAAGTCCAAGAAAAACAAGATAATCGGGAGCAAAAGACTAGCATTTTTACTAACATCTGCTACAATCGTGGCAATTTTACCAACATTCAGTTTAGCTCCCTTGCCAGCATTAGCGGTAACTTCTGCATGTGTTTTCAGTATTAATTTTATAGCTGTGAAGACGTTAAAGAAAGTTATCAAACAACGCAAATTAGCAGTAAGATCCGAAGATGAGCCAGAAAAACTAGAAGAGGTATCTGTTGAACAAGCGAAATCTAAGCAAATTTTCAGAGATGGTAAATAGATTTATTAAATAAACAATTACTTTTGCTTATATCTTAATATATTATTTCTGAGTACCTCTGTTTTTAATCCAGAATTCAAGTTGTTACTTCATCACTCACTCAACTCATCAACAGTTAGACCACTTGCTCGCACAATAATCTCAATCGCAATACCTGCCTTAACTAGATCTTTTGCAATCTTGATTTTCTCTGCTTTTTTAACTTTTTCCTTGCCGCTTTTCATATCTTCAGATAGAGATTTGACTAATGCATCTAATGATTCTTGTTCTCTGTACTCATCCATTAAACTCAATAGCTTTTTGCTTTCTCTTGTTTTAGGCAGTAGAACTTTAATATTCACTGATAATGCTCTTGCTATTTCATATAATTTATCAAATGAGATGGCAGTATATCCTTTTTCATATTCGTGTATTTCCTTGAGCGTTAAATCAATTTTATCCGCCAAATCTTTTTGAGTATATCTTCTTATCAATCTCCATTCTCTTATTCTTTGCCCTATTCTGTAATATATAGAATCAGTGTAAATTTCTTGTTCTGTATCATTATACTCGTAAATAGATAAGCCGGTTGCTTGGGAAATTATGTCAACTGAAACTCCTTCTTTTACTAGATTTTTTGCTATTTCCAACTTTGCTTCTTCCTGATTAATTTTTTCGCTAATATGAACAAACCTGACTAATGAAGGTACTATTTTGCCTAACTTTTGACTCTCGTATATTTTTGTTAGATAGAGTATTTCTTCGTCTTCATCTTCATGCTCTCTTACTGTTATTGGTTTAGGTAATAGATCTACAGCATCAACTGATAATACTCTTGCTATTATATATAGTACTTCAATTGGAATAACGATATATCCCTGTTCATAGCTGTTTACTTCTTGATATGCTAGCCCGATCTTACTTGCCAACTCTGCTTGAGTACACCTTTGCATTAATCTACACTCTTCTATTTTTTGCCCTATTTTGTAGCTTATAGGACTAACATTACTTGCAGAAATAAACATATATACCTCCATTTAAGAAAAAACTTTATTGCTATAATTTTTTTACGAGCTATCCATCTAAAACCATATCAATAGATAAACCTACCGCTTGCAAAATAATATCAATAGAAATTCCCCCTTTTACTAGATCCTTTGCAACTTTAATCCTTTCTATCTCTCTCACTTTCTCCTCACAAATACGTATTCCCTCAAACAGAGATTTTATTAGTGCATTACGTAGTTCTTGGCTCTCAATTTCTTTGTATTCTTTAATCAAATCAAGCAGCTCATTTTCCACTGTACTACCTTCATCTTTCTCTATTAGTAGATCTGTAATATTAATCGATAACGCTTCTGCCATTTCATATAATTTATCAAGTGGAACAGCAGTCCTTCCTTGTTCATAGTTGCTTATTTCATGACGTGTTGTATTCATTTTCTCTGCTAAATCTTTTTGAGTATACTCTCTCACTAGCCTCCATTCTTTTATCTTCTTTCCTATTTTGTAGTAGATAGAACCTGTTTTTTCTTCAATACATTCATCAGCAGAGAGGCCAATTGCTTGTGAAACAATATCAACAGAAATTCCTGCTTTAACCAGACCATTTGCAATTTTTATTTTTTCCGATTTTCTACTACTTTTCTCACTAACTTGAACAAATTTGGTTAATAAACAAAACATCCTACGTAACTCTTGATCATTAATCTTTTTATATTTCCTTACTAAATCTAATATTTCCTCTCCCTCATCTTCAAAACAGATTTTTTCATTTGATACAGGAATAAGATCCTTAATATTAATTGATAATACCTCTGCCATAGCGTATAACTTCCCAATTGAAATTTTTCGTGTTCCTTTTTCATATTGTAGTACTATTTGATACGTTACTCCGATTTTTCCCGCTAAATCTCTTTGAGTATATCCTCGCTTTAACCTCCAGTTTCTTACTTTTTGTGCTATTTGGTATCTTAGAGAGATAGTAGTAGTATGCTTTGCCATACAGAAATAAATATTATACAGGTTAACATAAATCAAAATTGTTGAACATTTCTTCAAAATTGTGTATAATTATTAATGTTTTCTAGGTTAACCCGTCATGGCTCTTTCGAAGTTTCTCGATCCAAAAAATGATATATCGTTCAAGCGCATCTTTGGCACTGAAAAAAATAAAGATATCCTTATTCACTTTCTTAATGATATTCTTGGCTTCACTGGCAAAAGTGCAATACAGGATATAGAGTTTTTAAGTACTATTCAAGACCCTGATATTGCTTCTAAAAAACAAAGCATTGTTGATGTTCTTTGTAGGGATGAAAATGGGCTGCAAGTCATAGTCGAAATGCAGGTCGCTAAAACTAAGGGCTTTGAAAAACGTGCTCAATACTATGCTGCTAAAGCCTATTCAAGACAGGCTGACAAAGGCGATCAATATCATGACCTTAAGGAAATTATCTTTATTGCTATAGCAGATTGTATTTTATTTCCTGATAAGTCTGAGTATAAATCAAAGCACACTATTCGCGATGAAGACACTAATGAACACGATCTTAAAGATTTTTATTTTATATTTATTGAGTTGCCTAAATTTCCAAAAACCAAAGAAGATCAGCTTTCAAGTATAGTTGAAAAATGGGTCTACTTCTTTAGATATGCAGATGAAACTAGTGAAGAAGAGCTAGAGAGAATAATAGGAAGTGATCTAATAATTAAAAGAGCGTATGAAGAATTAAATAGATTTAACTGGTCAGAAAAAGAATTCATTGCCTATGAACAAGAAATCAAGCGTATTCGTGATGAACAGGCTGTCCTTGCTCAAAAACTCGATGATGCTACTGAAAAAGGTAGAGAAGAAGGCATCCTTATCGGACATGAAAAAGGCAGAAAAGCAGAGAAAATTGAGGTCGCAAAGAATCTACTAAAAGCAGGTGTTTCTATTGATATTATAGCTCAAACTACTGGTCTTACAGTTAACGAAGTCAAAGACTTAATCTGATTTTATCTTTTGACACCTAGATGAACATCTTTGTACTAGATGAAAACCCAGTAATTGCAGCACGAATGTTATGCGATAAGCACATAGTGAAAATGCCATTAGAAACTGCTCAATTACTTAGTAGTGTTTTTTCAATCGCATTAAAAGCGCCAAATCCTTTTGTCATTATCACAAACCAAAATATAGAAGTTCCATATAAACTTACTCACAAAAACCACCCTTGTTCTCTATGGGCTAGACACTCAAAAGGAAACTTTAATTGGTTGATAGGATATGGAAAAGAATTATGTAAAGAGTACACCTGGCGATATAAAAGAACGCATAAATCTGAAGAAGTTATAGATTGGTGTGATAATAATAAGGATTTGCTAATTTTTCAATCAGCTGATATACAAGCTTTTACACAAGCGTTACCTGATCGATATAAATGTAGTAATCCAATAGAAGCCTATAGAGAGTATTACTTAAAAGAAAAGATGAAGTTTGCCAAGTGGGAAAAAGGCAGAGAAGCACCAGATTGGTTGCTAGACAGAATGCTATAGTCTGATCAGTCATAAATAGAGAAGCTATCCAAATCGGCCATGAAAAAGGCAGGGAGGAAGGCATCCAAATTGGGGAAGAGCAAGGTAGAAAAGAAAGAGAAATTGAAGTTGCAAAAAACCTACTTAAAGCAGGTGTATCTGTTGAATTAATAGCTGAGTCTACCGGTCTTCCTAAAGCTGAAATTTCAAAACCTAAGGAAAAAGCCTAAGAGCCTGTTCATAATCTTTTCAGAAGTAAGGCAGTGAAAGCCAGAACGACCATTTGTAGGCTAGTATTGAGTTTTCGCTCACAATTTTTCCACAATCTTCTACATTTTTCTAACCAAGCAAAAGATCGCTCCACAACCCATCTTTTGGGCAATACAACAAAGGAATGTAATTCATTTCTTTTTATCACTTCAACGGTTGCACCAATAATCGTTTTTATTTGAGTTGCAAAATTCTCTCCAGTATAGCCTGCATCAACCAGTACATTTTTAACTCCCGAGAGGTTTTCTTTTGCATTTTCGACCATTCTCACAGCACTGCTACGGTCAGTTATCTCTGCTGTTGTTATATAAATTGCATGCTTGCGTATCTACTTCAATATGGCGTTTTATTCCTGAAATCTTTTTGCCTGCATCATAGCCTTTTTCTTCAGCAGTATCTGCATTTTTTACACTCTGTGCATCAATTATGCAGAAGCTGGTTTTTTCTTTCCGACCATTGTTTTGTCGGACCACGCCAACTATTTTTTTTTAACACCAGCTCCAGAACACTTTCTTTATCTGCATCTGGTTTTTCACTCCACTTCTTAAAATAGTCGTAACAATTGCGCCATTTTGGAAACTCTTTTGGTAGCATTCTCCACTGACAACCACTTTTCAGAACGTATAACACTCCACAAAATACATCATACAAATCAAGTTTTCTTGGTTTTGTTTTTTTTCTACAGGACTCTAGATCTGGTAACATAATCTCAAATCTTTCCCGACTTATATCACTTGGGTATAAACTCCTCATATATCCTAACTTATATACATTATCTCTTAGTTTATTCCTTTCTTGAGATCATGTACAGGTTCTAAGTACTGTAACTCCCTTAGAGCTCTTTTCAACTTATTATACTTCTTTATCCATTAGTCTAATATATTAAAGCCTACATCTAACTCTTCCGCTATTCTCGCTATGGCCTATTTGATTTTCTCACTAATTCTACGCATCAGTTAAGCGCAAAATAGATGATATTTAAATATAAAAAATATTTTTCATAAAATTTTTCTTGTCCTTGATAATTTTAGTGTTGCTATTTGATTCTAACTTTTGCATAATGCAGTAAATATTTCTATATGGAGGATACAATGCCAAGATGGACAGATCGCCATGCTACAATACTTAAGAAATTGCAGAATATCATTAAACATCCAGATTCTAATATTGCTGCCGGAAGGCGTTTAGCTATTGAAAAATGGGTAAAAACCTACACTAGAGAGGTAGAATATCTAAAAGATGATGAATTACAGTTCTTATATAACGTATTTCGTGATGAGAATTGTTGGTCAAGTGCAAGGTTAAACACTGCTACTCTAGGAAGAATGTTAACTGAAGAAGAAATAGATGAAGTAAAGAATCCACTTTGCAGATACAATATGGCTTGTAGGTACTGTATGACAGATAAAATTCATCCACTATTTCAGAAGCAACTTGAGTCTTACAAAAGTGGCTTCTCTTCCGAAGAAGTAGATGATAATGGCAGGCCTGCAACTAACAACCGCAAATATGTCAGAAATGAATTGTTAAATGCTATGAATAGTGAAGATCCTGTACTTAGCTTTTGGATTGATAAAAAATCTGGAGAATTTAAAAAGCATGATAATGCAGTAGAGGGTTTTAATAAAGCTGTGGAATTCAAGTGGAGTGAAGGAGTAGAATACTTCTATCGTCGTATAAATCAGGAAGGAAAGGAAAAGATTGATAACCTGATGGTTAAAGCTGTTGCTAATTTATCTGCTATTCAAGCTAACCATAATGTTGCTACCGTTTTAGATTTTCTTCTGCATGAAATAATCACTGATCCAATAAAGCATAAATTATTACTTGAGTTATCAAATAAAGGCAAAGGAGTTATGTATCAACCTCTTAACACATTAATACAGTGCGGGTTCGTTGATACAGTTCAATATGTAGTAAAGCACTTGTCTCAGGAAAAAGTTTTAGTGTCTGAGGAGAAGAAAATACTTTCACATTGTGGTTACGCGTTTCTCCTTTCCTCGCTTTCAAATTTGATGTTAGAAGATCCTGAAATAGATATTCAAATTAAGGCAAGAATGATTATTGTGAATCTTTGGAAATGCGATCTTTTTGATGAGCATAAAAAAGCTGTGGTTAAATTTTCCAAGAACATAGATCCGATAACAGATGTGCTTGCAGGGTTAATTGTTGATTGGCAACGTGATAATAGCAGTAGTAACGTTGTAAAGAAGCGTGAAATACTGGAAATTTTGCAATTTGTCAAAGATTTTTGTTCAGATAAGGATTTTAAATTATTTAAAGATGGTATCACTAATGATCTAAAAACGGTTTATGTGTCAGGTATGAAAGATGGCATCGACTATAGCAAGTTAGCAGAGGGGTTATTTTCTCAGCTAGGGAAGTCTGTGCATTTGTCTCCTGAAGGTAGTGGTTTCAGTGATCCACAGACCGTGTTAGAAAGTGCTGGTGTTAGTGGTGTGGCTAGTCGTAGTTATAATTAGGAGTGTTTATGCGAAATAATGATGAAGATACTGAATTAATTCAAGATTTGTTAAATGGAGATTGTGATGAGCTAAATAGAAAAGTTGGACTTTTTTTAGACCAGTGTCCATCTTTTTTACACTCGGTTGGTAGGAGTCGTTTTTTTCCTGCATTCTTCTTCGGTATGTTTGCTACTGCATTTGATTCTGGTATTATAGATTTTGACCCTGATATTGCAAATGGTGAAAGAATTTACTTTCGTTTTGATAATTATGATAATGGGAAAGGAAATCTAAAAATTGCTGTTCTAACTAATGACGTAGATGAAGATGGCATGAGAATAGTAAGATGCTACACTATTGCTGATAATGAGAACAGTCCTGGATCAAGATTCAGTGAAGAAGAAAGGCTATGGATAGAAGAAAATCAGCTACAGCACTTACAGGAAGATCTGGCTTGGGAAGAATATAAAATATTTCAGCGGGGAGAAGAGTGTGTATTTTTTCCTCAAGGAAGAGATTTTAATGGAAATCATGCATCTCCCATCGATAATTTTAGAGAAATTGCTCCAATCATGCAGCAAGGCAACTTATTAGATCGAGCAAATGGGTTAGCAAATAATAACAGTCAAGAAGTAAGAAGAGACATTAGAAGAATTTTACAATACATCGTCAATGTCTACGATGCATATCGCCAAGAATTGAATTTTGATAGTGAGTCTGACGATCATGGTTTTTTATCCGGATTTTTAGTAAATTTTAGGTACCGCGCTATGGCTGATATCTACCTAGAATTACTTATAGGAAGAGGATATGCAGATATTACTTTGCTTGTGCGTGGTCAGGAAAAATTAAATAATTCAGTTCCCATTATAATTGAGCTCAAAGCAGGTCAAGAACACGCTGGACAAGCGTTGGAACAAGCTAGGGGTTATGTTAGAAACTGTCCCATTTCATCTGTATCTGCTCATACTTCGTCAAGAAATGCTGTTTGTGTAGGGCTAAACTTTAACCATAATGCTCAACGTCTGCAGCTTGATGCAGAACACTTTTTAGAGCAAGAACCTTCTTTGATAAAAAGATTACTTAATCCTACTGAGAGAGAGGTTGCAAGAGATGTAGAAAACTATTTATTATATCCAGCCTCTTGCACACGTGCAGTACCTGGTTCTAGCCCATTTTCCTACACATCTAGGTTTGCGTTTGCAAGTATTGCATTTGAAAAAGGTACTGCTCGGATAGGGAGAGATTTGGTAAGAGTAACAAAATATCTATTCAATTACCATAATGATGATAGAATGCTAGGCCAGCAAGGACAAAGAATTGCAAGAATAAATGTTCGAGAGAGAGCTTTGACCATGGTTCTGTTTGCACTAAGTATTAACTCACTAGTTGTGCTTAACATCCGTCAAATATTGCGTCACCAATTTCCAGTAATGGCCTTAGATCTATTACGTCCACATTGGCAAGGTGCTAGAGTGCGTGAAGTATTGTGTGAAATGATTGATGATAATCCTCAAGTAAACGTTATTTTAACACCATTTCAGTCACCTGATGATTATTCAAGAAATTATCTTGGGCATTTCCAAGGTGATCTTTTACGAATAGGTGGTGTTGGACAAGTACACAGAGCTGCAAGTGTAATGATGAATACCGGCTGGCAAGATGTCAATAGGCATACGGAATTATTTCAGGAAATTTCTAATGTGTTGTTTCCGTTAAGGCAAGCATTGGTAACGAGTGAAGCTGAATTTCAAGCTGTATTACATGGGTTATTTTATACTCTTGGCAATCCTGCTAGAGTAATTATTGAGTTTCAATTAGAAAGAGGGGGAAGAATAGATCTAGTGTTGTCAAGATTTGTGGAAAGAGATGATACTCATCCAATTGGGATAGAGCTAAAATTTGCTAGAACTGCAGGGCAGATACGACAAAAAAGTGCAGAAGCGAATCGACAATTACAACGATATACACAATGTGGAGGATGCGAACGTATTACTGATGGAGATCAAATGGTTTTATCATATGCTGTATTCAATAACGGTGCGCGAGGACCAGATACTCTAATATCGGTTAGGGATGTTCTTAACGTAAGAGATAACTTAGGACAGTTTTATAGATGATCTTTTACCAATGGAAGTGCTCAGGGTTTGGATGTGCTTATAGTGAAACATACATATTAAGTCCAGAGAGTGTAGGTAAGGTTGAAGGGAGAAAAATAAGATTCTTGAAGAATAGGGCTTATTTTATATCTTCTTAAGCTAAAGCCAGCCTTATCAGGTCAAATAAATTTACTGACAAAAAAGATTTGCCTAATTTAGTATCTATTAGCAACTTGGTAGAAAGTGGTCACATAGGCAAAGTTGTAAGGCTAAGATAGGTTAAATATAATATAATTTGTCTAGTTTTTAGTACTTTATGCAAAAAGATGAAAAATTGAACAGGTATCTATTTTTACTATAGACTTGCCTCAATTTTTCTTTCTCATATCAAATGAATTAATATTAATCTAGTAATATATTTTACTAAAAATTTAAATAAAACAACTATTTCCAGTGGTTAAAATCAAGGAACGTGAGAAGAAGTTTTTTTGGGATGAGTTGGACTACCAAATGATACGTGTGAACTTTTCTTTATAGTAATTCTGCTATATCATAAAAGCAGCTATATTAGCCTACTTTTACCATATTTACATACGAACCAATTTACTTGGCTTTGTTGCAATAATTTTGCGCTTTTATTTTCACAACCCTATTTTTACGTAACGCGTTCTCACAAAGGTAGGTACTTTTTACGATTTTTGGAAAAAGTCAATAATTAGATTTTTTGTGGTGCTAATTGGCTTACATTTTTATCGAAAATATTTTTTTAAAAAGTGGTTGACTTATGAAAACCCCACATTACAATTAAAACTGGGTTTTTGTTATATTGGGGGGTAGTATACAAACGCCTAACTTTGCTATGTAAACTTCAAAACATTGCATTAGGTGTCGTTTCATATGTTTACAAGCTCAAGATAAGCTAAAAGGATTTTATATATAAATCCATCACCAGGCTTATCTGATTCAGGAAATTATATAGTACTTTTTTGGTTGGTTTGTGAGGTGGTACAATGAAAAGTGTGTTTAATAGAACTAATACACCTTCTTTTATAGCTGGTACCGTTGCTTCTCTTATATTGCTTACATCTGGAGTTTTTACTGTAGCTCCTTATGTTGCGTTTTTAGCTCCAATCGCAGCTTTAGGTGTAGCTCTTCCCGTTATTTTGACTTTATTTGTACTTTCTGCGGTAGTAATTGCACTTTCATACAAAATAATTAGTCAGAATAAAAGGTTTGATGTCAAAGAAATAGAACTTAATGAAAAAAATAGACTAGCTAAAGAGCAAGAGAACACAATAAAAAACTTGGAAACTAAAATCAAAGAGCTAGATGAAGCAAAGCAAAAATTAGAGGTTCAATTATCTGCAAAAGGTTTAGAGCTAACTAATATAAAACAAGAATTAGAAAACTTGAAAAATGAACAAGCTCAAAAAAATGATAGTGGTTACTACAGTGACACCAATACTCCAACTACTTCTTCAGGCAGCCTTTCACCTGAATCTATTCTTAATGGATCTGTAGAACATCTAGAACCATATAAAGAGAATCAGAAAAGGCAAACAGAGGCTACACTAGAAGATCAAAGCCCAAAACAGAGGCTGATTAGGGTAGACAAGAAATTTATACACGAGGACTCTGACTCGATGTCTTCAGAAGAGGATAATGAGAAAACAACTATACTTATGCTGCTACCGCAAAACATTAAGCCCTGTGTGGAAGCTCAAAAATTTGCAGAAAGTTATCGAGAGAAATTATATGCTCAACCTGCCAGTGATCGAAATATGCAGCCAACGTTTCTTATCAGGTAGTCAAGCCTGTAAAGTCCTGGCGGTAGCAATAATGATCAGCCATGTCCAAGTAGGAGTTAAAGTGAAGTACCACCAATATCGCGTAGCCAGTCACTGAACTCTCTGCATTCTGATGATAGTGATATTGAAGTAATTAGTAAATCGCAATGTCGTTAATCTAGCAGGCATAACTAATTAACAAACAGAAGCATAGTAGGCTCAGAGGTGTGCACATCAATGTCAGTGAAGTTTATGGTAGTAAAAAATAATAAAGTTGGAAAAATTATGCTTGCATTAGTTTTTTATATGTTATATGTAATGTCCTTAGTTATTTCATTATGGATTGACCGTTTTTCTAGTTATAAAATAAATAGTTTGAGGTGTGTGTTATGGAATATGAGCAGTGGTTAGGCATATTAACTTTAATAAATGCTGACAATGATTTAAATGAGAGCAATGCAATAAAAAAAATAGGAGAGAAGTTAGAAAAAGAAAATCCAGACACATATCAAGAGTGGCAGGATAATCAATGTGGCGTAAATTATACACTATTAGATGGTCAACTTACGTTGTTGCATATAGCTGCCGCAAATGGCCTTGCAAAGGTAACAGAGTTTCTAATAAAAAAGGGTGCTGACATTAATAAAGCAAATCAATACGGGTGGGCTCCATTACATTGTGCTGCTGCAGATGGTCGTACAGAAATAGTAAAAGCTCTCATAGAAAAAGGGGCAATTGTTAATGCAGCAGGAGAAGATAAGTGGACTCCATTACATCACGCTGCTGTAGAAGGCCATACAGAGATAGTAAAGGCCCTCATAGAAAAAGGAGCAAATGTTAGTGCAGTGAATCAAAACGGGTCCACTCCATTACACTTTGCTGCTGTAGGTGGCCACATAGAGATAGTAAAGGCCCTTATAGAAAAAGGGGCAATTGTTAATGCAGTGGGAGAAGATAACTATACTCCATTGTACCTTGCAGTTGAAAATGGCCACACAGAAGTAATAAAGGCCCTCATAGAAAAAGGGGCAGATGTTAATGCAGTAAATCAAAACGGTTGGACTCCATTACACTTTGCTGCTGTAGGTGGCCACATAGAGATAGTAAAGGCCCTCATAGAAAAAGGGGCAAATGTTAATGCAGTGGACATTATGGGATATACTTCATTACATTTTGCTGCTAAAAATGGCCACACAGAAGTAATAAAGGCCCTCATAGAAAAAGGGGCAAATGTTGAAGTAGTGGATATAAATGGACATAGATATACTCCATTACACTTTGCTGCTCAAATGGGTTATACAGAGATAGTAAATGTACTCATAGAAAACGGGGCAAATGTTAACGTGTTGAGTGAATCTGATAAGGTGACTCCATTATACCTTGCTGTTCAAAATGGTCATGCAGAAACAGTTAGGGCTTTAATGAAAAAAGGGGCAAATCCTTTATTGGAAAATAAAAGTTATAGAACTCTCAAGCGTTTAACTGAATTAATCAAAAATAATCATCTTCCGAAAAAAGCAGAGAAAACAACAACAGGGGAGCAAGTGGATGATGAATATGAATTGCTTAAATATTCATTGCTGTTTCGTAATGGTTGTCCATTAATTGATAATGTTAGAAGAGATGCATTTGATAATTTATTATGTACGTGGTTTGCTGACGTATCTGGTTTAACACAAGAGCAAAAGGAGTTGAATAAAAAATTGTTAAGTATTCTTAAAGATCTTTCATATTTGAGTGATCGTGATGAAAATATTTTACGTAATTTTTTACGAGAGAATAAAGATGATGACGATCTAGAATACATCCTTAATCTTCCAAGAGGAGAATCTGGGTTAACAATATTGCATGTAATATCAAGTATGGATGGTAAGTTAGCAGAAAAATATGTGAATTTACTCTTAGAGGCTGGAGCTGATCCTAATAAAAAGGACGATAGAGGAAAAACACCATTACATTATGCTTCGTATAATAATATAGGGTCTCTCATAAAAGCAGGGGCTGATCCTAATGTGCAGGATAGTGAGAAGAGAACGCCTTTGCATTGTGCTGCTGGTATTGGTGATGAGAAAAGTGTAAATATTTTCCTAGAGCATGGAGCTGACTCCAGTAAAAAGGATAAACAGGAAAAAACTCCGCTACAAGTTGCAACTGATAATCATAACTACCATGTTGAAAGGCACTTTTTAACTGACAATCAAAAAAGATTGTGCACAGAGCTTGGTCGTATTGTTGATGCAGAAGACTTTTTCACAGACTTTACTGAACTAAAAGGGTTTTTGAGTAAATACAAGAGTACTCAAGATCTTAAAAGGATTTTGAACCTTCGTGATTGTCAAGGAAAATCAGAAATTCTTCTAAATCTCAGAATCGTTTTTTATTCAAGACATTTTCGTGATTGTGAAGCTCCTTATGAAGAAGCAAAAAGACTACTGTTAGAAGCGGGAGCGATTAACTATGAAAGATTAGATAGAAAAGAATATTTTCCTGAATCTGGAACTCTATGGGATAATTTAATATTAAACCAGCAAAAGAAATTGAAATGGTTTTTACATGAAGTAGATAGAGCTCAAGACATGAACCAGCTAGAACAAGTAGTAACCGAAGCTATAGAGTCTGGAGTAAGATTTAATTTTCTTATTCATCCAGGTGAAATGATGTACCAAGATACATATAATTTTACAGATTATGTAATGAAAAAAATTAGTGCGTTAAAAAAGAGTTCTAAAGTTGAAAATGATATAGAAGTTGCTAGTGGTATAGTATGTAAATTGGTATCAAAAGGAGCGGTGTTGCATAACTTAAGTAGTATAGATGTAATCAATACGCTGGAGTCAGAATTTAAAGATCACAAAACTAATATGAAAAAAGCTCATGAAGAATATGTCAAGAATACTTTAGAGTTTATGGAAATTGTTAAAAGTGCAGCTAATGGTAAAGTAAAAAATGCAAAAATAGATAACTCTACTTTTTACTTAGAATATTCTGAGAACAGCAAAATAGATGTTGCGAAGATTACAGATGGGGCAAGGGATTTAGGGCTAACTCAAGGAGAAATAGAATACGGAAGAGATATAATAAAGATCGGTAAAAGTGAGATAGAAATTATAACGGAAAATGGGATAAGGAATTACACAGACTTTGCAGACAATAGTGATATAGTATTAACTTTCTCTACTAGTTTAGGAGAATTAGAGGTTAGATTATATCCTGATATGCGAAATAAAGACCTAATAAGGGTAGAGGTGAACAATCAAGGTCTGCTGGAGCGATTAAAAAATTGTGACGAAAAAATAGGCAAGAATTGCTTACTTGGCGGGTTACCAGTTAATCAAGCCATAGAGCAAGGGTTTTTTGTCAGGTCTGAGAAATTGGTGCGTTCTGAAACAATGAGTCAATCTAATGGAAAAACAGAAGAGAGTTGGTGTGAAAAAATAAGCAAAGCCTCAAACTCAGAACAAACAACAAGCCGTGCTATGAGATAAAATGGATGGTGCTATCAGGTTAATGGCTTAAGAGATATTCTAAAGAAGTTATCTTGATGTTTATGGTCTTTCAAGCATACCACTAGCTTTAAGATTTTGTAGATCCAGTTGTTCTACGTTCTCCACTTTCTCGAGTTTGGTGTTGGGATTCAGAGCACTGTACAACGCATAACTCACACAAGCTAATCCAATAATTCCCCCAATCACCGCTATAACGTGCATTTCCATGATACACAACGCAACACTACTCACCAGTAACGCTGTACCAACAACACCAGCCAGGATTGCTTGTCTTTGCTGCGTTGTTTTTGTTGATGATTTCTCTTCCACAGCATCACATGGCTTTATTTCATTTAAAGGAAGGTCATTGGAGGCATTGGACGTCTCTGTTGGAGCATCTTGAGCCTTTTCGCTGGTTTCACATGTAGGCTGAAGACCTTCACTACTTTTATTGACATCTTCGCATAATTTGGTATCAGTTTCTGTAGCTTTATCAATTGCGTGAGTAGCATCTTTATTTATTACACTATATTTACGTACTTCATGCACTTCCTTACTATATTCTTTATCCGGTATAGTTGTAGCTTTTACAACCTGCTGCTCTATTCTCTCATTAAGAACGTCTTCTGAAAGTTTCTCTCCATCTACACTACTAGAAACATTTTGATCTTGTATTGCAGTTTCTTTTGAACTCTTCCTATTTTTAAATTTTTTAGCAATACCTTTCAATAGCTTTGGCGTTTTCATAGTTTTTCTCCTCTTGTTGCTTTTATAAACGTTACGACACTAATTCATAAAATTTCTTTAACTGCTCACTCCACAGCATCGTTATCTCCCTCAAATCAACTAACCTCAAATTACTTGGCTGTCTCCCATTTACTATGTCTTCTTTAATCCTCGGAGCTAAATAATTTAACCTTAAAATTTGTTGTATGCGTCTTGTACCTATATTAATTTTAATGCTCAGCTCTTTCACACTTGCGTATTTTCCTGCCTCTAATTGCCGTTTCCACAGATGGGCTCTTACCACTGCTTTGAGTAGCACATTATTTGTTTTTCCTTCTGGTTCTACTACTGTACATTTATTTCCTTTCTTTTTTAACCACATCGATATAAATTCTACCTTATCTTCTGAACTCACCTCTATTCCATCTTCTTTTACCATTACTCCCTTTATTAACTTTTTTACCACTTCTTTCTGTTTTCCAAAACTTAAATTTTTCCACTCTTCCGCTTTTTCTCCCCATTTTTCATATAAATCTTCTGCTCTCTTCATCGCTTCTTTTTCTACTTCTCCTGCTACTACTGTTCGGTTTATTGATTCACAATTTTTTCCTCTTAAATGATTGTTGCATACGTAATATCGATATCTCTTATTCTCCTTTTTTGCATATGTCAGCGTCATGTTTACTTCACAGCTCTTGCACTTAATTATTCCCTTTAGCAGCGCTTCCTCGTATTTCGCCTTTCTATATGGTTGATTCTTTATCAATTCCTGCGCTTTTTGCCACTTTTCCTCTTCTATTATTGCTTCATGCTTTCCCTCATACTCTTTCTCATAATGCCTTATTTTTCCCATATATATTGGATTTGTTATTATTCTTCTCACCGTCGCTTTCTTAAAGATATCTGATTTCGTACGGTAACCTTGACTATTTAACTCCCTTGCCAACTCTGCCATTGATTTTAGCTCCAAATATCTTTCAAATATGTGCCCTACTATTTTCGCTTCTTTTTCATTTATTATTAATTCTTTATCTTTTACATCATATCCAAGCGGCAAAGTTCCCCCCATCCACAATCCCTGCTCCTTTGATGTTGCTATTTTATTTTTTACTCTCTCAACTATCATCTCTCTTTCTAGTTGTGCTGCTCCTGATAACACTGTTTGTACAAACTTTCCCATTGGCGTATTATTGTCAAATATCTGCGTTACTGCTATAAAGTTTACTCGGTGCCTTCTAAAAAATGACGTTACTTCGATGCTGTCTTTTGTTTCCCTTGAGAGCCTGTCTAGATGTATATACTACTACACAATCTACTTCTCCTGCCTTTACATCTTCAAATAATTCCTTTATTGCTGGTCTTTCTAAATTCTTTCCTGAGAAACCTCCATCATCGTACCTTTTGGCCAATGCTACCCAGCCTTCTCTGCTCTTTATGTACTTTTCACATGCTACTCGCTGGGCATCAAGACTGTTAAACTTTTGTTCTAGACCGTCTTCATTTGATTTTCTCGTATATATCGCACATCTTACTTCTTTTAGCATTTTCAACTTCCATTTTTATCACGCATCCCAAATAATAAAGGTCCGTTGTAGCTCATTCCCATTATTTTTCCGGCTACTGCTGACAATGATGTGAAAAATTCTTCTCTGTAGATTAAACCCTTATCTGTTACCATTACCGCATGCGTTTCCTCACCTCTCTCTAGTATTAATTCTGTACCTTCTACTGGTAATTTATCGCTACTTATTCTTTTTCCCTTCTCTATCCGATCTGCCAGATACTCTAGTCTTTTTGTCCCCTTTCTTGACATTTCTCCATACGCTTTTTCCTGCATTCTATAAGCTAATCTTGGTATCAGATATTTCTTTGAGTATCTAGGCACTTCTTCTCCATATACCTTCTTCCATATTTTTCTCAGCTCATCCAAAGGTTTTCTCTCTAAATTCATTACTTTCTTTTCTGTTTCTTCCTCCATATTTTCAGCCTCTCATAGAAGGTTCTATTTATTCAAATAACTTTTCAATTCTGTCCGTTTCTTTCTTCAATACTTCAGTTACTTCTTTACTATTTTTTGCATAATCTATTGCTGTCATCCCACATTCATCCTCTTGTTCTATTTCTCCTCCAGCTTTTACCAGCTCCTCCACTATTTCTTTTTCACCTACCATGCACGCAAGGTGTAGAGGTATGCATTTATTTCCATATTCCTCAGCATTTACGTCTGCTCCTGATTTTATCAATTCCCTCACGATTTCTAGACGTTTCTCCGTTACCGCTAGGTGCAGTGCTGTGTATCCTTTCACATCTGCTGCATTCACATTCGCTCCTTTTTCGACTAATAACTCCACTGTTTTTACCTCTACTGCATAATGTAGAGCTGTTCTTCCATTCTCGTCTCTTTCATAAATATTTTTACATGAGTTCTCTAATAATTCTTTTGCTGACTTCTCTTTCTCTTTTTTACTCATAATTTACCTCACCTTTTCTTTAAATTTAAACCCCTAAGCCTTCCTTCTCACCACCTCATCTATCATTTCATTCACTTGGCTCATTATCTTGCTCGCTAAATTTTTACACTCTTCCCTTATTAGCCCCTTATCTCTCTTTCTTATTTCTTCTATCTCTATTATTTTTAACTCAGGTAAATAGCTCCTATCCAACATATCTGCTATTTCTCCCACTAGACCCTCTATTCCATAGCACGTCAGTTTTCTACTTTTTGTTATTCCACCTTGCTTTCCCAGAAATTTCCTCGCCTTTTCATTCTCTCCATGTATCCCATAGGCCATACCTTTCACTCTCCCATATATAATACATTGGTGTTGCACCATATTTATCCAGTTGATTAACTGCAGCTCCCGCTTTTACTAGCTCTTTTATTATTGCAATTCCTGCCCCTAGCCTAGCATGCAGAGTGCAGTGGCGTACATCCGTTGATATATTTAGTGGCATTTATTTCTCCTCCTCCCCTGATCAGCACTTTTACATTTTCTAAACTTCTCGCAAATACTGCGCAGTGCAGTGGTGTATAACCCTTTTTATCTCTTGCATTGATGTCCGCTCCTTTTGTTATTAATAACTTCACTGTTTTGCAATCGGAGATTTCTACTGCATGGTGCAATACTGTTTCCCCTTTTTCATCTTTTTCATTAATATTCTTAAACGAGTTCTCTAATAATTCATAAAATGACTTATTAAAAGCTTCTCTCTTTTCCTTGCTAAACCTCATTACATACCTCACTATAAAAACATACGCCAATTTCGCTCTCTTTAGTGCAAGATCAATTTTTTTTGTTTACTTGCTACTATTTAAGTTATGTGCGTTTTGGCATGAAAAAGCAAGTCTTTTTCTGTTTATTTCATACACTTTAACCTATTATTAATATAATATATGAGGATATAAATATAAGTACTTAACTTATTATAGATATTACTTGGCTATTTTTCCAACTTCTGTGCAAATGTCGATGTTCGTGCCATGTTAGTACACCTGGGTAAAACACTAAAATGTAATTTTCTAACTCCTGTATTGCATCCTTTTGCTTTGAATCCAATTCGTTTTCAAAATGAATGTAGTGTTCTGCTACGCTAAATCTTATTATTTTGGGGGTAGAGAAATTCTTTACTTGATAGTGGTGAACGGCAAAAAATCTTTCTAAAATTGGCTTGTATTTTAAATTCCACAGTTCTTCAGATAGTTTGCTACTTCCCAATACAAATTTATTTCCTCTTTCTTCTACTCTACTAACTGGAAAGCACGCATTTATGTCTCCTAAATCCCAACTATCCGATAATATAACTTGCGCTTTCGCAAACTTAATTGCCGGTAATAAGCTCTGTGGTAGCGGATATAGCGCTTTGAAGTTATACCACACATGATTTCTTTCATAAATACCGTTATAATTCTTTGTGTGAGGTTCGGTTTCTCCAAGGATTGCTACATCCAACCGATATATATCATTGCTTAAAGCTCGTTCATAATGATCGCGTAGATAGTTTTCTACAATCCTAATAACTGGACCATGAGACATGAAAAAATTTACTCTTCCAAATGATAACACTGGGCCATCTTTTTCTATTTTTACCCCCGAATAGTCAGAAAGAAGATCTCCAAATAAACTCTCATCCAATATAAATCTCTGCGCATTATAATAATCGTTAAAAATCCTCATTAGTCTCGATCTTGCAGGTAGTGATAGTTTTGCTAATTCTACTACTGCATCAACAAAGAAATCATTTGGTACGTCTCTTATCCCTACCTGCAACTCAAAAAAGTGTTTACCGGGTGGCTCTTCAATAATTGTAATATCTTCTATATTTGCCCATTTGAGCGCTATTTTGAGTGATGCTGGGGTTCCTCTTAAACGCTGAAATTTTACTCCTTCTACTATAGCTCTTCTTTTATTTTTTACCCAACGCAGTATCTCTTCTAAACCATATTCTTCTATTATCCACTGCAGTATTTCATCTTTAAGACTAAATTTAAATTCCTTGATGCAACTTGGATTAACTTTGTAGTCGATTGCTTCTACTAGCGCTTTTTCTTGTTTGTTTGCATTTGGTGGCAGTAACATTACTCAACCTTTAAATTTCTCAAACTTGCACACTCATTACCTAGCACCACAACATCCTCTTTTGGCTCGATTAATTCCACGTTTTCTACACCATCTACAAATAAATTCGCTATTATCCAAGATTTTGTAACGTTCCATCCCAACCTTTTACTTGCTTCAAACTTCTTAATAAACTGCTTCTTGATTTCTTCCTCTGATGTTATATAATTCGTGCTGATTCTGCTGTGGATATCTATTTCCATAATATTGCAGCCAATTACTGTTACTGTATCGGTTAAAACTCTTATATCATCTCTAGTAACCTGCTTTTTTACAATTTCAAGTAGCTCTTCTAACGCCATGCCAGTTGTGGATAATTGTGTTGATAAAATCGAGATCTGTACTTTCCCTGGTATAGGTGATTCTACTAGCGCATCCTTTACTCTTCTATCTGCCGAAAGTGCATGATAACGATAATATTCTTTGCTTCCTCCTGTTGACCACCCCTTTATTTTTGCTTTGATTCTTTTTCTAAATCGTTCGTCATCTTCTTCTTTCTGCCTCTCTACTCCATAAAACTCAGCCAAATTATCAAGATCTTCTCCTGTCGCAAATTTAAGTAAATTACTCTTTACTGCTTCATTTATTCTTTCTCTAAGCAAAAGTTCTCTCCATGCTGCTACCTCCAGAATCTTTATCGCTGGATCACTTTCAACTAATGCTGTAAAACTTTCATCTCTACGCACTAACTCTTCCTTCATTCTCGAAAAGATTTCCTCAAAGTTCAGTGGTTCGATAATATTTGGCTGCTGCATTTTTAAACAACTACTCCATTAATATTTATGAACTTACCTTCTGAAAGATAGACACCTTCTAAATTCAATGTTACTCTCCCTTCTTTTACTCCTTCAACTTTTACTTTTTCTAACTTAAATCTCTTTTCCCATTTTTCCAAAGCTTCTGCAGTTGCTGCATATATCTCAAGTGTTAAATCTCTATTTATTGGCTTATCCACCAATTCAAATAATCTTGAGCCATAATCTCTCCTCATTATTCTACTGTTAATAGGAGTAGTTAATATATCAATTATTGATTGTTTCAGATGTTCTATTCCCTCTAATTCTTTACCTGTTTTAGCGTCCATTCCTTTCATTTTTCGACTATTTTAATTTTTTTATTTTGAAAACACACTTTGATTTTTACTTACTATTTGAAAACTACAGGATTGTATATTAAATCAAAGTCGCAAGACTATAATGAGCAAGGAGTGATACTGTCAATTGGATTGATTGATAGAAATCGTAGGCATCTCAGTACACTCCTAGCTTTAAAAAATGGAGTACGAACGGTAGGAGGATCTAAAAGATCGAATCACAATCCTGTACAGCATTTACATTATTATTTGATTATATTTATAGGTACAAAAATGGCTAGAACAGTTTTTGTGGGTATTGATGTTTCAAAAGAAACACTTGATATCTCAATCAACAATAAACATCAGCGTATAGAAAATGCAGAGAGAGCTATATCTGAGTTTATAAAGTCGAAAATGGCTAACGTATTTGTTAAGTTATGTGTAGTAGAATCCACAGGAGGTTATGAGAAACTTGTAATAAAATTGTTACAAGAACATAACATAGCTGTTCACAGAGCTCACCCAAATCGGGTATGCATTTGCAAAAGCCTGCAACCACTTTGCAAAAACAGATAAATTAGATGCAAAATTACTAGAAAAATATGCTGAATTTATCACAAAAAATGACGAAGTAATAGAATACATAGTTTCACAAAAGCAAGAAGAACTAAAAGAGCTAAGAGCAGTTGAGCGCAATCTAAACGATGAAGTTCATGCAAATAAGTGTCGTTTGCATAAGGTTACAGGAAAAGCCAGGGAATATATAGAAAAACAGATAGAATTTGCAAAAAAACAATTAGAGCAAATTAGGCAAGACATAGAAGATATAATAAACTCTGATCCTGATTTGAAGGAAAAAAGCAAACTGCTAACTAGCTATAAAGGTGTTGGACGGAAAACCGCAAGTATCCTACTCATAGAGGTACCTGAACTTGGTAGGTTAGATAATAAGGAAATAGCTTGTCTAGTTGGAGTTGCACCAAAAACTAGTGAAAGCGGAAGGAAAGTGAGCAAGGCCCAAGTCATAGGTGGCAGATTTTATGCTCGAAAAGCATTATACATGTCTGCTGTGGTTGCAATGCGTCATAATAAAAAAATGAAAGTATTTTACCAGCGTTTAGTTGACTCTGGCAAAGTCGCTTTAGTTGCTGTAATGAGAAAAATCATCATTTGTTTAAATGCTATGATAAAAAACAATAATTTTTATCTTGATGTTTAAGACGGTAGATGCCACATCACCTGTTCTCGCTACACCAATACCATTTACAAATACGTTGTTTGATCCTTGCGTTAGTGTTTCCCCAATACTCAAGATATCACCCTTACGACAAGCAGGTCTACCATTAACAAATACATCTTCACTCCCGCTCACACAGACATGAATCGGCATACCTGTACAATGATCTCCTATGCAAACAACTGCTTTACTCATATATATCAATTTAAATCTACTCTTCTTGCTTTTAATTTAATACTATCTTTTGTCATTTCTATACTCGATTCCCCAGCCTTCAGTGTTATTTTGTCCACTACTTCAATCTCTAAATGATGCTTCCCTTTATCATATGTAAACTTTGTCCCATCCTGAAATTTTACACTATTTATTTCCTTTTTATTCTCTGGTGCAGCATACTTCTGTTGATATATTCCAGCTAGTACTACTCCTAATGATAACTCTCCCAATGGTGACAATATTACTACCTGTTCATTTATGCTTGGTGGTAGCCAGCTTCTTTCCTCTCCTGCTCTAGAAGTTATCCATGGAAGAAAATCTGTTAAAAGTTCACCTATTTTTACTCTTACTTTTGCTTTTTCATAATCTATTTCTTTTACAACTCCTATACGAATGATATTCGCTACTTTTCTATTTAGCTCTGAAATTGCAAAACTATGGTCTAACATGCACTTCACCTATATCAATAACATGTGGCATTATGCCAGTTGACCATACTGATTTACCCGCATGCACTTCATGAGTCCACTCTACTAACCACACTAAATATGCATCAAGCTCTGGCCTAAAATCATCTCCTCCTCCTGATATAAATTCTCCTGGCGAGACATTTTCCACATTCCAAGTATTTTTATTTACTACTTTTGCAACTTCGCTAGCTAAAGATCTGACAATAATAGCGGCATTTTCTATTGTGCTATCAATCACAATTCGTGCCTCAAATCTTGCTTTCAGCGCTAATTCTTCTGTTCCTGGATCATGTCCTTTTTCAAAGCCACTAAGTTCCACAAATACTGCCGGTGCTACTAATTCTTTCCTTATTGCTGGATATACTTCGCATGTTTGTATCGCAGAAATTTCTTTCTTCAGCGTGGTACAAATTTTATCATGTAAATCTTTCAAATTCATCCTTTATAGCTCAATTGACGTTCAAAAAATTTTGTAAAGACTTTCTCAACCTCATAATTAACAAGACTCCCTATTATCCTTGAAGCCTCTGGTTTCAGTGACAATTTAACTTCCTTTATTGGCAATGCTGCTCTTCCTTCACGTTTAAAAATACCGCTATTTCCTTTTGGCATAACTGCTGCAAATCCTCCTATAAATTGGTGCTTTCCTACTTTCGATCCCCTTCTTGTTTTTTGTATTTTACCAATTGTCGATGCTCTAATGTCATAGAGATTTGCTCTAATTAACACGTCTAATCTGCTAGTTTTCGCCTTAAAAATTCTTAATCTCTTTCTTATCAAACTTAATTTTATCTTCTTTTCCTCACTGATTTCCTTAGCTGCTTGCGCTTTTAACCATAGTGCCGTTTTGTTTAATGCCTTTACCGTTGCTAATTCTACTTTTCTTCTTTTAGCATTTACACTTTCTATTACCTCAACTTCTATATGAACAGACATTTTACACCCCAGACGCTTTTATTTTCCACGTTATTCCAGACTTGTCTCTAAGTGGCGGTGAGTGTACTTTATATCTTCGATCACCTATAACAAAAACATCTCCTACTATTGGCTTTAACACATCAAACGCACTTACTTCTAACGCTAAAGTTTCTTCCACAAATTGTCCTTCACCAATCTCGTATAATTTATCTGGCTGTTGCTTTAATACTTGTACCATGTACGCCTTATTTTTCGACTCATACAAAGCTACTTCTCCTAAATGGGCAAAACAATCTTCTAATAATCGCTTAATATTCTCTTGCATATTTCTTTTTGATATACTAACCTTTACATGCTAAGAAAGCGCATACCGGTAGAGTCTTTCTGTGCCTCACCAACTTGTAATTACTCTACCAGTATGTTAAGCTATAGCGACTTTTACTAATACGCCAGGTCTATGGCACATTGGCAATGGATTTGACTGCGTATGTAAATCTGTTCCTCTATCAAACCTCCTTGGTTCTTGTTTTGCATATAGTGGCTGTCCAAGAGTATTTACTGTCTCATTAAAATCTGCTGGTGCAAAATATGTTGTAAATGTACTTGCTGTTCCTAGTGGAAAACAGTGCCCTGTATCTTTCTCAATAAATCTTCTCACCGTTCCTTCAGGATCAGTTGCTTGTCCTCTGTATTCCTCAAATGTTATTCCACAAAACGTAAATCCTGATCTCATATCGTTCCTTAGCGCTGCTCCTTCTTGCCATCTTTCATATGCTTCTTTTACTTTAGCATGAGAAGTTAGTGCATCAAAAAACTCAGGGCTTACCAAGGCATGAACTCCTGTCATATATTCACCACTTAGATTATCTTCTATATGCCGGAGTACTTCCAGACACTTACGTTTTACATCTGTTGTTGCTGTTCCTAGTGCAAAATTTACTACTTTTGGTGTGATTTCAAATTCGTTGTACAGATTTAATAATTCACTGCCATCAGCATCTAAAATTATTCCTTTCAGCGCTCCCATCCGCAAATGTTCTAATGTTATCGCATGTTTGTTTCTCATTAGCTGCAAATGATCAGTTATTACATCTGCCAGCGCTTTAAGTTCACTCTCTGATCCAAATGCCCTTATTCCCTGTACTTCCTCTGGTAACACTACATCATCATGTGGAATATGTGGAATCGTAAATGTTCTTACCTTTCTTTTGCCACGTTTTCCTACTGTTGCTGGTGCTCCTGGAATTTGCGTTGGCAATAGGCTTAAAACTCCATTATGTTCTTCTATGGTAATATGTCTAAATCTTACTGACCTACTTGGAAATAAATTTAAATTTTCAACTCGTCCATAATTTATCGGCAATATATTCATCGCATTTGTTAGTGCCGTCATACTAAATGCTGGATTTGTAAATGGATTTTGCATTTTTTCTTTTCCCCCTTTGTGTTTTTTATTGTTTAATATAGCTTTAGGCCGCTTTACGGATAATGATTCCTCGTCCTTCAAGTTGCTTTATTGCTTCAGCTTTCTGTTCTTCAGTGATATTTGCTGGCCATACAACTGCATGATCCGCAAGAAGGGCAATACGAGTAATTATTATTGCTTTAGTATCTCCATCTTTGTTATTTACATCGCTTGTTATCACACCTATCGCTATTTGTGTGCCATCTGTTCCAGCTGGATTAAGTACCCTAATAAAACCATCGTCCGTCTTTTTGGCAACTACTGCACCAAGTTTGATATTTTGACCTTTAGCTACCGTTATTTGGTCTCTTGAATATAGACTTGATGCCTCATACTTTAATAAGTCACCTAGATTATTTTGTTCGATTATACAACTCATAAATTTCTCTCCTTAACTACTTACCGCCGCTTTTATCAATGCTATATACGGCGGTTATAAAAATACTTTAACTCCTACGACTTCTTGCTACCTGTATCATTAAATCTTCTCCTGAATTCTGTGGTATTGCACTCAGTATTTCTGTCTTCTTCGTTCGCTCTGCTAGCAGTTCCATTAAAACTTCCCTGGCTTGCTCAACACTTACGCTTTGCTCAATAAATTCTCCTATCTTTTCTGGCATCTTCGATAAATTACATAAACGTATTAATTCAAGAACTTCAGTACGATACTTGGTTAAATTATCAGTTTCTAGGTCATTTGTAGTTTGTTCATTCATAGTAATACTCCTGTTTTTATTAATAGATGAAAGAATTGTCATTCCGTCTGCAAGGCCTATTTCTACTGCTTTCTCCCCAAAATATAGCCCTGCCTCTGTTGATCGAATCTTTTCAATTGAAAGACCTCTGTTCCTTGCTATCAGCTGCACAAACATTTCATATAGTCGGTCTACTTCTTTTTGTAAGCTTCCCAGACTTTCAGACGTCATTGGCTCATGTGGGTTTAAATCATTCTTTCGACTACCAGCAAAGATTGTGGTGTACTTAATACCTTGCTTTTCATCAAATCTACTTTGATCTATATGACTTGCTATTACTCCAATACTGCCAACACCAGAAGTTCTGCTCACAAATACCTTCTCAGCGCTAGAAGCTATAGCATATGCAGCAGAGTATGCATCATCATTTGCTATCGCTATTATCCTCTTTTTTCCTCTTGATTCATAAATAAAGTCAGCTAGGTCAAATATACCGTTTACCTCTCCTCCGGGGCTATCTATTTCCAGCATAATTGTCTCTATGCTACTATCTGCTAATGCTTGTTTAATTTGTTCTTCTATTTGCTCATATGATGTCATCCCGAGCATTTCATCAAACGCACCTGGTTTTTTAGTCAAGATTCCATGTATTGCTATAATTGCAGTTCTTTCTACGCTACTTTTGATGGAGTGCTTTATGTTTTTAAACGTGGGATGTTTTTGATTGTTTAATGACAATAGCTCAAAACTCCTTGGTTCAAGCATTAATGGTTTTCCTAAGAGCATCATAATCCTTTACAATCAGAGTCAAACATTAAGTTGAGACTATTTGCACGCTTTTGATCTTCTGCTATTTCTTGATCAATTTCTTCTACATCATAACCCATTTCTGATACTACCTCTGATCGACTTTTGAAGCCATTTCTTACTGCCATTTGCTGCGATTGCTGGTCTTTCAGTGGATCCACCCAATCAAATCCCTGTGGTATCCATTTTACATCTTTAAATACTTGATTATCTGTTGTAGAAAGCTCTCCAGATAAAGTGGCAAGTTCTAGCCATCTACTCCATACTGGTCTGCAAAATTGGAATACCATAATGTTATGTTGCAGCATAGCGCATCTACGACGAAACTCTATTAATCCTGCTCTGATTGATGAATAATTAACACCAGTCAAATCTCCTGTTAGCTGCTCATATGTTATCCCTGTACCAATCGCTATTGCCCTCAGTTGCTGTCTCATGAATGCTTCATAACTTCCTCCAACATCTGATGGCTCCGAAAATTTTATGTCCTCTCCTGGGTCTAAAAGCTGCATTGTTCCTGGCTCTAAACCAGATAGTGCTACTCCTTGCTCATTACTTTCACCTTCTCCTAAAATATTTGCTTCAGGATCAAGTCTCGTAATAAACCCTGCAAACATTGCTGCAGTTTTCTTTCTCACCAGCTCTGCATCATCATATTGATCAAGCTCATAAAGTTTCAGAAGTATACTCGAAAGCCACGGCTCTCCTCTTATCTGGCCAGGTCTTAGTGGTCTATAGATATGTAAAACATCATTTGCTGGCACTCTCACTGATTCTCCAAACGTGCTTTCACCAGGGTGTTCTTTAAATAGGTAATATGCTTCTCTTTGCCCAAGTCTATTGAACTCAATCCCGTTTCTTATTACATTACCATTGGCTAGTGTTTGATTGCTCTTATTGTCCAAATGCTCTGATTCCAATACTTGAAGTTGCAATGGTACAGAAAATCCATCTTCGAGTTTACGATTTCGGAGGCGTACAAAACACTCTCCACCTTCTATCATACTTCTGCATACTAGAGCTTGTAATCCATAAAAATCACTTACTCCGTTACTGTCTGCTTCATCTGTCCATCTTAGCCATAATTCTTGCACCTTCTTTCGAAATTCTCCATCTCTTGCTTTTGATTGTGGTTTTATTCCTGTTCCAATAGAGTTACTTACTATCGTATCAATGATATTTGCTGCATATGGATTTTTTCTCACCATATCACGTGATCTACTACGTAAAGTTTCAAGGCTTTGAGACAGCAAATTGTTTATACTTCCTAACTCTGGTTGAAAGTGAAAAAATCTTCTTCCTGAGCCTGCTGCATCCCAAGCAGAACTTTTGATTTTTGGCTTACTAAATAGTTGTTTGAATGATTTGAGTAGCATTACTTTTCCTTATCTGAAATTTTCAATAATTCAGCTTCTAACTCTTCTATTGTTGGTAGCGCTGTTTTTATCTTTTCTGGTAGGCTTTCAGTAACTCGATATTCTGCAAGTCCTATTGGTTTTGTCATATCTTTTAGCGTGTATTTTGCTAATACATCATTTTTAGATTTACATAAAATCAACCCTATAGATGGTTGATCTGTCTCATGTTTTAGCAAGTCATCTACTGCTGAAAGGTAGAAATTCATTTTACCAGCATATTCTGGTTTAAACTTATTATCTTTCAATTCAATTACTATGAAACAACGTAACTTCAGATGGTAAAACAATAAATCAACAAAGAAGTCTTCATCACCAACATCTAAATGAAATTGTCTACCGACAAACGCAAAGCCTTCACCAAGTTCTAATAAAAACTTCTCCATGTGTCCTACAAGACCTTTTTCTACTTCTCTTTCATGAGCATCCTTTCCTATACTTAAAAAATCAAAAATATATGGATCTTTTAATGTGTAATGCGCTAGATCTGATTGAGGTGAAGGTAACTTCTCTTTAAAATTAGTGATAGCCTTCCCCTGACGCTTATGTAACCCAAGTTCAATCTGCATTACCATAATGTTACGTGACCAGCCATGTTCAATTGCTTCTTTTATATAAAACAACCTTGTTTCGTGACTCTCTATCTTTTCCAAAAGAGTAACATTGTGGTACCAAGTCAATTGTGCAAGAGGCTCCTGCACAAATTCAATATCAGAATACTCCTCAGCAAACTTACGCATATACTTCAAATTTCTAGGACTAAAACCTTTCATTTCTGGAAATGCGCTTCTCAAATCCTTACTGAGTTGATCAATGATCTTTGCACCCCAACCATGTTCTTTTTGGCGCTTTAAGATCTCTGTACCAATATGGTGGTAAAGCACAATAAGCTTGCTATTTACTGCTAATGCTGCTTTATAACGGCTAGTAGCAATCTGCTCTTTCAGCTGCTCTAAAAATTCTGTATATTCTTTTGCTATAATTTTTGTCATACGGTTCCTTTCAACGATTTTTATCATTATATGATCCCTTTACTCGTTGAAAAAACAATCTTTCTCTTCGGTTTCATGCCTGCAATTTTCAATTCAGCCTTAATACGTTGTCTTAAACTTAGTAAATCATTTATATCTACTTCTGCATAACGGACAACATGATCACCATATGCAATTGATACTACTCGCTCTCCATTTTGCAGTTTCTTTATCGCTTCTTCGACTTGAAACAAATACTCTTCGTTATACATTTTTCATCCATTTACTTTTCACTATCTTCTTCGACTTTTTACTTTCTGGTTTTTCATTTAGACTACTCCATTTACTCTCTGGCCAACGATCAATCCCAAGTGCAATAGATGCTGCTCTCGCATAAATTCGGCAATCTAGTACTTCATTTCTTTCTCTTACCTTTTGCCACTCTTGTTTAGTGTATCCTTTCACTACCTTGCTGACTAATTGCTCTGCCGTTAGCTGCTTAAAATATTCAGGTGCATACTCCGGAAAATGACAGTATCCAGGTAGAGCTTTTCCCTCTTCTTCTTTTAAAACATTAAGTAATTGAAAAAGCTCTGACTTTAATATCGATACTCCTACTGGCCATAGCTTTATTCCTCTCTTTAGCTTTTGACCACCAACTGTTATATCTACTCTGCTTGGGCTACTCAGCGGCACTAGTGCTTTATTTGCACCTTTTACTGCCATTACTCTTCCACAGCTCTGATGACTTCTCACCCAGTTATATACTTCCTGCGTTGCATATCCAGCATCAACTGCCATCATGCTTATCATGTATTCAAGCCCATTTTCACCGATAAAATGATGATTGAGGAGCTCCGAAAGCTTTTTCCATACTTCTCCTCTTCCTGTATCTCCTTCAAATACTCGGTAGTCTATTGACCAATTTTCACGACTTTTTCCCCATGCTACAACTTCTACCTCTAGACGATCTTTTTGGACATCTACTCCTGCAGTAAGTACCACTTCTCTCCTAGGTACTGTGCCTACGGGAAAAATTTCTCTCCTGTTAAATAATTGCTTCCAGTCTGGTACTTCTCCTTTGTCTACCCAAGTTTCTCCTAAAGTGGTATTTATCCATACTTTTAGTAATTGTTCACTTTCTTTTGCATGCAAAAAATCTTCTACTGCTTGTTGCCAACTATACCAGCCAACTGGACTATAAAGACTTGAAAGATGAAATCCTTTTTTCTCACCTTTTATTGGGTTAGTAGGTCTCCATTCTCCACGGTCCAGCATCTCTGTCTTTTGATGATTTTCTATTTTGCCGCTACATTCAATGCAGACATAATGTGCTGTTCTTGAGTCGTTATTTTCCCATTTTATTTGTGACCATTTTAATATTTGGTAATAATTACAATGCGGACATGGTACAAAAAAATATCTCTTATCTGTTGCTTCAAACTCCTTCTCAATTCTGCTGATTCCATGAATAGTTGGTGTTGATACTAAAAAAATCTTTCGCCTTGCAAATGTATTAGTTCGAGCAATACTGAGCAGTACTGGATCTCCTTCTCCTCCTGAATCTCCTGGATACGCATCAATCTCATCAAGAAAGAGATACTTTACTGGCATAGATCTCAGTCCTACACTGCTATTTGCTCCAGTTATTACTACTATTCCACCTGGAAATTCCTTACTTTGTACAGTATTCCCTGAATCTCTTGACCTTGGGTCTTTTACTTTACTCTTTAAACATGGCGTACTCTCTATTAACGGCGCAAATCTTCCTTTTGACCAACGCTTTCCCATTTCAACTGTTGGCTGCACAACTAACATTGGACCAGGAGTCTGATCTATAATATAGCCTATCCAATTGTTACCAGCTTCTGTTCCCCCAATCTGCGCTCCTTTCATGAATACTACTTTTTCTGCTGGTGAGGACGGAGATAGTGAATCCATGATCTCTTTTAAATAAGGAGTTCTTTCCGTTCTCCATTTACCTGGTTCTGATGCTGCAGTTGCTGCTAAAACTCGATACTCATTTGCCCACTCTGATACTTTAAGCTGGGGATCTGATCTTAAACCTTCAGAAAAAGCTCTAGCGTATATCATTGTCTGCATCTACTCATAATTGGTTCTATCTCAATATTGTTAACAGTAGAGTTTATTCCTCCACACTCCTCCAATTCCATAAACACCTTTTTCTGAAATTCGTTTTCTATATATCTTTTGCTCATCTCACTTATCATTAGTGCTATAATAAGCGCAAATATCCCTGTTGTTGTTGCAAAAATGATTGCACTGCTTATTGTTGTTGCTGTTAACCCTATACATACCGCTATTGCTACTGCACTTACTGAGGTAAAAACACAGATCACATTGTTGTATTTTCTTACTTTTGCATCTCTATGTTCTATACACCTATAATAAACTGGTACAGACTTGCCTATCTCGTCTGGTAATTTGATGCTCTTTTCTTTAAATAAAGTTTTTAGCAATTCTAAATTATTTGACTTGATTGCTAAGTGCAGAACAGGTGTATAATTTGCTCCTTTTTTCAGCAATAACTTTACTACATGTAAATGCCCTTTTTCCGCAGCAAGGTAAATCGGTGATAGACCTTTATTATTTACAATATCAATATTGATTTCTTCTTTTAAAATTGCATCTACAATCTCAATTTCTCCTCTTTGTGCAGCTAAATGGAGTAGACTATTCTTTTCAGAACCGTATTTATTACTCATCAAAGCCTTCTTTATCTCAGGTTTAGCGTAATCAAATGGTGTTTTACCGCTATCGTCTTTTACCAGAGGGTCTATATCTTCTCGCGTTAGTAAAACTTCTATTGTTTTAAGTCTTTCAGCGTAATGTAGTGGTGTTTTATTTTCATAGTCTTGCAAATTGACTTGAGCATTAGGCTCCTTTATTAAGGATTTGAGGATATCAAGACATAAGTCTCTTTCATCGTAATTAGTATTACTTACAGCTATATGCACAGGTGACAATTTCATTGAGTTTTGTCCCATGCGTGCACTATTCACATCTGCTCCAAGCTTCAGCAGTAACTTTACTATCTCCAACTTTTTATTATTAACTGCATAGTGCATTGGTGTCTGATTTCGTGCATCAAAGACATCTATTTCAGCTTTTCCTTCTCTTATCAAAATCTTTACAACTTCTGCATGTCCTATCCCTGCTGCTAGATGTAATGGCGTATGATGCAAAGCATTTCGTACATTAACGTCAATACCTTTTCTGATCAAATATCTCACTGCATTAATTTCACCTATCATTGCAGCTAAATGAAGTAAGCTATCTTGTTCTGACCCGTACTTGTTATTAATTAGTGCTTGTAATATTTCTGCTTTTTTCCCTTCTTTGGCGTAATCAAGAGATGTTTTACCTTCATTATCTTCCACAAAAGGATTAATGTTCTTCTTCGTGAGTAACAAATCTACCATGCTTAATTCATCAAACTCTATAGCGCAATGCAGTGGAGTTTTTCCGTTTAACCCTCTGACATTAACATCTAATCCAGGTTGATTGATTAAACACTTTATTAACTCTAAACTTAAGTGATCAGCCATTTTGTATTCAAAATCTTTTTATATTTTAAATTTAGCGTTAGATAATTCTTCAAGTGAGTTTGTAATCTCTTCAGTTAGCGTCTCGTGAATTTTTTCAGTGTCACTCAGTGATGCAAGCAGTGCTGAAACTCTATTTGGAATATTAAGCAAATTATTACGTACAACTATTGCTACATTAAATGCTTCAGTTTTTACTTCTTCTACTGCTACAAGTTCTCCTATCTCAGCTTTTGCCTTTGCCTCCAATAATCTTCCCCGCTCCATTTCATTTTTTATTCGCGTTTTTAGCAGCATTGTAGAAAGGTTACTTGTGCTTTCGTTCTCTGAATTGTTTTTTCTTCTCAGTGGTTGACTTGGATCTCTGATTGTTTCTATAGCCCTATTTGCTCGTTCTCGGTCAATGAGTCCATCCTCTAACTCAACTATTCCTTTCTTCACTAAATAACAGACATATTGCTTTGATACTCCTATCTCTCTTGCCCATTCTGTTTGCGTTATCTTTTCCACTTTTTTTGCCCCTTTATTGCTGTTTTTCTTCTTGCATTTGTGCAAAAGTTTTGCCAGTACCAGAAAGAATAGCTTCCCTACCTGTGTACACTTGCCAACGTTTTATAGTTACATCTACAAATTTTGAATCTAGCTCTATTGTCCTGCAGATTCTTCCTGTTCTTTCACATGCAATTAGTGTGCTGCCAGAACCACTAAATGGATCAAGTACTATGTCTCCTGGTCTGCTGCTGTTTACTATTGCTTTTTCCATTAGCTCTACTGGCTTCATTGTTGGGTGCAGTGAGTTATGTATTGGCTTATCATAAAACCACAGATCACTTTGATTTCTACCACCATGCCACTCACGTTTATTGCCGCTTTTCCATCCATAGAGCATTGCTTCGTATTGTCTTTGATAATCAGATCTTCCTAGCGTAAAGTGATTCTTTGCCCAAATGATAAATGTCGACCATTTTCCTCCTGCTTCTTCAAATACTTTTTGCAACGTTGAAAACTCTGATGATGATATGCAGATGTAAATTGCACCTTTCGTATATGCTAAAATATTAGAACAGATGTCGTAGAGAAAAAGTTCGTACTTTTCACCTTGATTATCATTTAATATTTTTTTATCTTCTCTCTCCTGGCTACTACCATAATCAACATTATACGGAGGATCACAAACAGTAATATCTGCCATTTTATCGTCTAATACTGCTTTGAATGATTCAACTACACAGCTATCACCACAATAGATTCTATGATTACCTAAAATCCAAAGATCACCTGGTTTTGTTATTTCTACCTTTTTATCAATTAACTCCAAAACTCCTCTTTCTACTTCTTCTTTTCCATCAAAATCATCGAGAAAACGTTGAACTTTTTCCAATTCAAATCCAGTCATTTTAAGATCAAACTGCAAATCTTCTAACTCTTGAATTTCCACTTTTAAAAGCTCATCGTCCCACTTTGCCCAGTTCGCTGATTGATTTGCCAGTAACCGAAAAGCTTTGGTTTGTCCATCACTTAAGTTATCACTGAGCACCACTGGAATACTCTCCATACCCAGCTTTCTTGCTGCTTTAAGTCTTAAATGACCATCAACCACAGTGCCATCGCTTTTTGCAACTATTGGAATACGAAAGCCGAATTCCCTGATTGAAGCACACATTCTGTTTACTACATCGTCATTTTTACGTGGATTACGCTCATATTCGACCAGATTTTCAATAGGATAGTAGTGGATTGCTAAGTTCATATTAGTGGAAATTCTTGTTAAAAAGTTAATAATCAAAATACGTCTGACGCTAGAGAGAGCCTGGGGTTTCGCGCCCAAATCCGCCAGCCTGGCCGAAAGGACCCACTTCCTATGTGCTATCTAGCATATTAAAATCTTTACTAAAATTATTAACGTAAAACATCAATGCCAAAGCATCTGCTTCGTTATCATCTCTAGGTGAAAAACCTTTGCCTTTCACAGCTTCAATTACTTCACCCTTACTTGCATTGCCATTACCTGCTATAAAGCGTTTTATCGTCTTCACCGGCACACCTTTGTAAGGAATTTTTCCCCCTTCACACCAAGCAGCTAAGACGGCAAAGAAACCACCATAACAATGCGCTGCATCAGTTCCAAGATGTCTTCTTACTTCTTCAAAATAAACCGCAGTGAACTTATGCTCCAAGGAATTAAGCCAATTGCGAAAACTCAAAAAATGCATTCCACCTCCGCTGAAACGACTACCATGAAAACTTTTGCTTCCACTTTCAATTACTCCATCTGTTAGAATTGCCCAGCCTGTCTGTTTGCCGAGGTCCAGTGTTAGGATTGACATTATTTAAAACTATAAGTAGCACTGATTCCAAAATGTCGTTTGGTTTCTGCAAAATACACTAGCAATTCATAGGTTTTTGTAGGCCAACAACGGAAATTCGAGAATTATGTGCTACTGCAGAAAGTTGTTTTCTTGTTATATATATTCACCAAAATTACGAAAACTGTTCACTTTTTTTTGCAAAGGATAAAAACCGTGTTAAACTTGCTTGCAAGTTTGTTTTGTAACAATAAGATTACTAAGGATAGCTTTTATTTGAGTTTAGAGGCTATTATAGACGTTCTTTAGTAAGTAGTGATGTTTTTTTCCCTAAAGTCACATCTAGCTTTAAAACACAGTTTTTACCTTATTTAAAAAAATATAAATTCTCAATTACGTAACTTGCCAAAAGCCTATATTTCTTTTGCTTTCTGTTTTCCAACTTTTCTGTTTGAAGCACATCTACACTCAATGCCCCTACACTAATATATACCGGATTTCTTACTACTTTTTTCGGGATTTTTTCAAAAAAAGTTAAAATAATTTTAAGACAGCTAAGAAACTAAAGAGAGCCTAAACTTTAAGAACCAGCTAAACGGAACTCCTAGACACCTTACTATTTGAGCTGAGAAGAAATTACATGAGTTTTTGGTAAAAGCAAAATTCACTATCTATATCATCAATAACACTATAATAGCCCTCTAAAACGTTTTAAACCATAAAATTCAGAGATTTCTCATAGTGAGAACTTTAATCTTTAATCCTCTTTAAAAAGTTGTCTGAAGAAACGACTTTCATACCTCTTGCTTTTTCAAATGCCTCTCTTGCTGTGCCTGCATTTTTACCACCTTCCTTTGCCGCTTCTAAATTTTTATTATAGCCCTGTGCATCTTTATCCTTTATCTCATCAATGGTAGCTTGTTCTCCTAGCATATTGAAAATTAGCTCAATCGGTGTCATATGATCTCTTAAAGGTTAAGCCTTTTATTTCCTTATGATGCTTTGTTTTTACTCCAAATGTTCCCTCAGAAATTACGTCTGTCAATATTGCGTATTCCCTACCTTCAATATACTTGTTATTGTGGTCAGATATATTTCTATTACCCCATTCTTTTGTTAGTTGATTTCTGACAGCTATTGATTCTATTCTCTTTTGTATCCATTCTTGAGTTTTGCAGCATAATCGGCATAGATTCTTTTGAGTGCAAGTTCAGGGTTTTCATATTCTTGTAGTCTTTCATACCCAACTTTTGCAAGCCAACGTTTAAATTGCTCAACTCTTTTGGAAGGAATAGACTGCAAAATACGAAACAACCCCTCAACATTTGTACAATTAACATTCTGTTTACCACCTTTTGTTTTAATTTCAAGGGGGGGTGTCCCCATCCTTCAGAAAGCCCTATATCTCTGCTTTTTATCTTTTTTAGATAGTCAGATGGGTTCTTACTACCTGTCAGAAAAGCTATTACTTCTGTTATTACATACCACCACTCTCCATCATGTAGTACTCTAGTAAAACTGCTATTATCAAAAGCAGTAGTTTCAATATCTCCTTCTTTTAAAGTTAAAGTATCAGTCATAAGCAACCTCTATAAGTTAAGAATAAACGTAAAAACTAAAAAGACATTATTTTTAAGTCAGAAAAACCATTACTTACAATTCAATAATTTTCCAAAATCAATTATGTGTGAAAAGTAACCACTATCTATAACATCATCACTTACATCATTGACGTGGATAAGGACTGGACGACATGAAAAGCCTTTTGGACGATTTAGTGCATCTATTTTCTTTTGTACCTCTTGTATTATTGAATGACCAATTTTATCTTTTGAAAATTTGATTTCGCAAATGTAGAGAGTGTTAAACTTCGTTTGAATCATATAATCAATTTGACAACCTGCACTATTACGCGTTCTTTTCTGAAAAAATGGATTCTCGCTTATTATTCCATCAATTCCTAAGATATTACGTATACTCTTTCTATTGTTCAGCACCAAATTTTCAAATTGAAGCCCAATAATTGTATGCCACTCTGGTAGGAATCCTATAGAGTAGGTGTCACGACTAATTTTTCCTAGATCTTTTTCGATATATTTTAGATAAAACCTTAAATAATTATCTTGAAGTCTGTACCTCCTGAGCCGTGAATCAGTACCAGTTTTTATACTCCAAGTATGATCTTTTGCGATAAAACCAGCAAGTTCGAGCTCATGTAGATACTCAGAAATGCGTCCATGTCTTACGATATTTAAAGTAGCACAAATTTCTTCTTGTTCTTTAGCTCCAGTAGAAAGAGCTCTGACTATTTGCTTATAAAAAGCCGTTTTTCGCATGAATAAATCTGAGAATATTTGATTAAATTCTTCAACTAAAAACCCACCTTTTGTAAAACAAAGCCTTTTAATATTTTCTTCAGCGCTATGTTTAAAATTTATCTCCTCTAAATACTTTGGAATTCCTCCAGTTACTGCAAGCACCTTAAACTTTTCATATGCTGAAATATTTTTTGGCCAAAATTTGTTGCAATCAGAAAGTGATAATTCTCCGAGTGTCAAAGTTAACGATATTCTTCCTACAAAACCAGTACTACTAAGTATATTCTTCTCGATCCAGGATGAAGCTGATCCACAAACAACGAAAATTAGCTTGTTATTATTTTTTAGCTGTGTATCCCAAAAGTTTTTTATTTTGCCTAAAAAGGTTGGATCTTTTGAGCCCATCCAAGAAATTTCATCAAACAGCAATAATGTTTTTCCTGATAGTAGACGTTCACCAACTGCCCATAGTAAATCGCTCCAGTCATCATACCTAGCAAAAGATGTATTAAATTGTCTAGCAACTTGTCTAGAAAATTCATTAAGTTGGTAGGACGTTGTAGTATGCCTTTCTGGTGGCAAACCTATAAAGGAGTAATATTGTTCAAAATACTTACCAAACTCTTGAATTAAACGACTTTTTCCTATACGGCGCCTTCCTTTGACTACTACAAAAGATGCAGTATTTTTTTCTGTAAGTTCCAGTAGTTGCTTTAACTCAGTTTGCCTACCAATAAATGATGGAGACATAAAACACAAAATATAAATCTTTGTCTCCATTGTACGTGATAAAATTGGAGACGTAAATAAATAAATTTAGATCTTTGTCTCTATTTTAAGCGGGTTTTGTAGCTTCTGTTTCTTCTTCCATAGCAGCAACTCCAAACTTTTTTCCTTTAGCTTCATCTACAAATTATTTATATAGATTACCTAAAGACCCAACTTAAGAGTTCTAGATAAAAATAGTTGTATTTCAATAGGACCTCCAAAATAACCAGCTCTTGTTATATATTCACCTAAATTACAAAAACTGTTCACTTTTTTGAAAAAATATTTTACAAGGAATAAAAAGCGTGATAAAGTAGAGTGAGGGTTTTTTATAATAAGTAAAACTTTAAAGCAAGGGATAACTTAGAAATGCCTTGTAATCAAGTTTTAAGCCACCCTACATGAGTAACTTAGATCTTGATTGTACGATTGTACCCTGAAGTCATAGAATCTTTTTGAAACGCTATTATTAGCAATTTCGTCTTTTGTAAGCATTTATCTTTCATCTTTTTTTAGGTTATCCAAAGTGCAATAGTAGGTTTTTCATGTTTTTGTCTATTGAGATTTTTTAGTAAGCTAAAAGCTAAAGGTAGTATGTGTTAATTCATACTACTTAATATTATTATTTATAATAATAGGAGTTATTTTGAAAACTGAAAATCGGACAAAACCCTCTATATTTCTAGCTTTTTATCTCTTTTTTCAGTCTACGATTTCACAGTCTGACGATTTCTTAAACTATTGAAAATCTAGTGCTTTTTAATTATTAACAAATTCTGACTTCGTAGACTGAACGCATTCTGACAAAAACTGGCCAAGACTGAAAACTGAAATATTTAAGTAATAGAGAATTTTGGTGAAAAAGTTCTAGATATCTAAAATTTGATCGTTATAAACCCAAATATTTGGATTTTCTTCTGGAACAACATCCTCACATTCCGATGATTTGTAATCAGTAGGTAAAATCTTTTCATAGACTATAACATTCTTGTTTAGTTGATTATCAAACTTTGTTACTCTTTTTTCCATACCTTCAACACAAAGTATTCCATATTTGGTTCTTGCAGCATTTTTACCTTTTCTGTTAAATTTTATATAACCTTTTGCAGCAAGCACATCGATACGGTTACGAATAGAATGCTGACTACCAAGACCTGCTTTACCTTCAAATATCTGACAGAATGAATTAATTGTATATACTTTTCCTTTTTCTCGTGCTTCTTCATAAATCAACTGCAAAATAACATCATGTCTACGAGAACGTTCTGCATCTAACTTTTTACCATAATCTTTATTTATAAGCCTCTGTGATTCATAATCAATCATATGCCAGCAGTTATTGATTTTATCTATATATTTTGATGGAATAGCATGACCATTACGTAATTCAAACATCAGTTGACGACTACTCTGCCGTTTATCTGGCTTAAACATTATCATTCCTGTAGTATAAAAGCTTCTTAATGAACCAGCACCACTGAAACTCTGAAAAGGATCTTCTTCTAATGATTTCTTTTGTATCTTTTTCGTGTGATGCACTAGAATAACTCCTGCATCTGGATTGACTAATGTCCTTAGCTTTTCAACTCTCTCTTGTAAGAAAAAGAGCATTGCATTATTGTCATTTTCACTACCATTATCACCAGCATCAAAAATATTACGCAGTGGATCAATAGCAATAACATCAACTGTGTTTGAACCAAATGACTTTTCTATTTCAGCAACAACCTCATCCATACTATCGTCGTTTAAAAGCATCTTTACTTGTGGCGTAATTACCAAATTATCTGCAGCAAGCTCTATGAGCTCATCGCTAAGTTTTAGTTGTTGTGTCCGTTCACGCATATAATGGTAACCTATCTCTGTTTGAAGGTAAAAGATCCTTAAATGCCTCTTAGGTATCATATCAAGAAATGAAACTCCTGCTGCCATATGAAAAAGCCAGGAAATTAGAAAGTCACTTTTTCCTACTTTGGGTGCGCCAGCAAAAACTAAAAGCCCACTTGGAGTTAAAATTCTTGGTGCGATTATATCTTCTGGCATTGGTGATTTGTCACTCAAATATTGTCTTGCAGGAAATCCAACAAACCTTTTTGTATTTAAAATATCAGTAGCAGATAAATTTATACATGTGGTTAAAGCTAAAAACTTTTCAACATTTATACCTTCTTCCACACAATCAGCAGCATCCCATTTCTTAGGCTTACCTCGAGGAATTTCAAGCACAGCAAGTGATGCAACTCCAATTTCTAAAAGCTTATTTCCAACATTTTTAGCATACTTTGCACCTGCTTCATCATTATCTGGCCATATAATAATATGCTTGCCCTTAAGCTGTACCAATCAGTCTTTTTAACATCTGCATTTGCTCCAGACATTATTGTTGTTGCTGTAATACCTTGTTTTATTAGCGCTTCTGCACATTTTTCTCCCTCAACAAGAATAACTTTATCGGACTTCAAAATACCTGGGATATTATAGAGTGGCCTTATCTCTGGCGCACCAAAGTCGGATTTTTTAATATCAAAAGGAAGATATCGCTTTCCATTACCGTCATCATAACGATAGACTCTAACAAGAGCTTGGCCTTTTTCATCGTAATAATCCCAATATGCAGTTGGATTACTTGAATTTTTGAAATGACCAAGCCACTCAGCTATAGAAGCCATTACCTCAGGAAACTCTGTCCTTGCATTCTTTCTATGCACAGCTGCCCAAAGGTCGATAATGTCACCACCTTCTCCAGTTGCAAAATCATTCCATAACCCAGCTCTACTGCCACTTAGTTCTACTCTTAAACTTTTTCCTTTGTTACCATGCACATCACCTATTCGAAATTCATCACCATGGAAGGTACCATTGGGGAAAAGGTAAGAAAGACAAGATCTTAAATTCAACAATAGTTGTGCTTTAATCTCTGGAACATTGTATGAAACACTCATAATTAACCTTTAAATTCGGAGTCTTGTTCTATATATTCACCGGATTTACAAAAACTGTTCAGTTCGTAGGTGCATTGTCTGATCAAAGTTTTGAGTGTCTGAGGTTTGAAAAAAGATTCCAGGTTTTCAGAGGGTAAAAAACTCACGATTGTCTGAGGTATTTTTTTCATGTCCTACAATATTTACTAAGAAAGTTTCATCCTTAAGTCTTTCATTTAAGGATACATCTTATGAAATCTCGAAACTCTTATTCAGGTATTGATCCTAAAGTTGTTAATTTAATAAAATTTTACGCAAAATATTATAAATCGCTTACTGATCAAGATATTGAAGACATAGAACAGGACCTATTCTGTGAGTTTCTTTCATGCATAGATCAGTATGATAAAACTAAGGGCAGTCTTTCAACTTTTGCTAAGCAAGTTGTTAAAAATCGTATTAATAATCTAGTCCGTAAACACTCACGTACTAATCCTAAACTTGAAAATAATGTGCAACAGGAAAGTTACTGTTTTGAAGATGAAGCGATACTACGTATTGATGTTGAGCAAATTATTTCAAAATTACCAAAGAAGTGGCAAGTTTTATGTGAACAATTAAAACACCACAGCATTGCTGAAGTTGCAGACATAAACAATATGTCACGGACTACTTTGTACAACATTCTCAAGAAAATGCGATCTAAATTTGCACCTGTTTACGGAAAAAAGCATAAGAAAAATTGAACAGTTTTTTGAAATTTGGTGAATTTATATATAGTGGCAAATTAAGGTAAAAGCATGAAAATAATAAACAGCAAAGAAAGAGCAAAAATGATCACAGGTGTGAAGGTAGTAATCTTTGGACCTTATGGAATCAGCAAGACTAGCCTACTTAAAACCCTCGATGAATCAACAACACTTTGCCTTGATTTTGAAGCAGGACTTCTAGCTGTACAAGACTGGAAAGGAGATTCAACTGAGATTCGCACTTGGAATGAGGCCAGAGACATTGCTTGTCTTATTGGTGGTCCTAATCCTGCATTAAGGTCTGATCAGGCGTATAGTCAAAAACATTATGAGCATGTCTGTAGCAAGCACAAAGATCTTCTTTCTGAGGTTTCTAAATACCGCTCTATTTTTATTGATAGCATAACTGTTGCATCACGTTTATGTTTTTCATGGGCCAGAATGCAACCTGAAGCTTTTTCAGATAGATCGGGGAAAGAAGATAAAAGAGCTGCTTACGGATTACTTGCACAAGAAATGATGGCCTGGCTCAATCAGTTTCAACATATCAGAGACAAAGACATCATCATAGTTGGCACATTAGGTCAATATCTTGATGACTGCAATCGTCCAACTTGGCTGCCTCAATGTGAAGGAGCAAAAACTGCTAGTGAAATTCCAGGGATAGTTGATGAGGTAATCAGCATGGTTGGAATCAAGAAAGATGATGGTACAGAGGTTCGCTCATTTGTCTGTCAGACTATTAACTCTTGGGGATATCCCGCTAAAGATCGAAGTGGCTGCCTTGATATGGTTGAAGAACCGCATTTAGGTAAATTACTTGCGAAAATTAAAGCCAAAACCTTGGCTTCTGTTGCCTAAATTTAATTTTAAAAGGAGTAATATGGAACAAAGCTTTTTCAACATCGGTCAAAAAGTCCCTTTTTATAGCGTAAAGGAATATTTAAGTGATCAATCGCCAATACCAGGGGATATAATCTCACCAAGAATTTTAACGAAAAGAGGTCTATTGGTACTGGGTGGTCCACCTAAAATCGGCAAGAGTGACTTTTTGATCTCTTGGCTTGTCCACATGGCTGCCGGCAGATCATTTCTTGGTATGACACCAAATAGACCTTTGAAAATTTTCTACATGCAAACTGAAATTGAATATGAATATATGAAAGAACGTTTGCAACAACTTCAACTTGATAAAGAACTCTTAGATGTAGCTGCTAACAACTTAATTATCACGCCAAGAGTACAATTATCTTTCAGCAGTGAAGAAATAGATGAAATTAAAAATACTGTCAAAGAACGTTTTAAGCCTGATATTATTGCGATTGATCCTCTTCGTAACATTTTTAACTCAAGTGAATATGGCAATGAAAACGACAATAGCGCTATGTTATTCTTCTTGCAAAAAACACTTGAGAGATTGAGAAATATTATTAATCCAGATTCGGGCATAATACTCACCCACCACACAAAAAAACTGTCCAAAAAGATGCTGGAAGAAGATCCATTTCAAGGCCTAAGCGGTGCTGGATCTTTACGTGGATTTTACAGTACTGGTATGGTGATGTTTGCTCATGATGAGGAAAGCACTACCCGTCAAGTAGTATTTGAGTTGCGAAATGGTGAACGTGTAGCAAGTAAGCTCGTCGATAAGATAAATGGTCGTTGGAAACTTGTAGACCAATGGAGTTGATTCTTTTTTCACTTAATTTATAGGAGACAATATGTTATCAGATTTTTTAACTGATTTTAATAACGCGAAACTGCAAAGCAGTTTAATACCGAAAGGTACAACAGTCAAGGTAAAAATGGCAATAAAGCCTGGAGGTTATGAGAATTGGTTCACGAAAAGCTACACTACTGGCAGCATCTATTTAAACGCTGAATTTACTGTCACTGAAGGTCCATATGCAAAACGTAAGATTTTTCAGATTATAGGTGTCAAAAGTGGCAAAGCAAGCGTTGAAGGAGAAGATGTTTGGGCAGAATCTGGTCGTTCTATGCTTAGAAGTATTTTAGAGTCAGCACGGAACATTCATTCAAATGACACTTCAGAAAAAGCAGTTATTGCTAGAAAAGTCAACTCTATAGCTGATTTTAACGGGTTAGAGTTTACTGCAAAAGTTGGTATTGAAGCTGATCGATATGGAGAGAAAAACAAGATTGCTACGGTTATTACTCAAGAGCAACATCAAAATACTGAGCTTGATTGGATACCTTTCTAAGCGAATAAAAGAATCATTTTTTTATCATAAATTATTGGAGGGCACCTTTTATGAATAGATCTCCAGAAGAAATAAAAGCGTTAGTAATTGATAGAATTGAAGAATACCTACTCCATTTACTACCTGGTGGTGAGTTTTACAAAAGTAAGTTTTACATTGGAGATTTACGTGGAGATAAAATAATAGTTGAGACAACAGGAGAAAGAGCAGGAGATTGGTATAAACTAGCCAAAATTAAAGGAGACGTAGTTGAATTTTTTACTTTCATTGCAGGTGACAAAAAAAGCGCTGAAGAATTGTATCGGTATATTTTAGAGAAGTATCCTTCTGCGTTTTCTGTCCAACATTGACTAAGGAGCTTAGCTAGCACTTAAGTTAATGGTAGATGGATTAAGCCGGTAGCCTGACCAGTTACATGCTTGTATCACATCATCTCGTCTTATATTTAGTCCCAAGGTGCTAGCTAGCTTTTCTGCTATTGTTTTTTGCATTCTATTAAGAGGTCTGCGTACTTGCTGTTCTGGGTCTTCAATACCTAAACTATCTGCTATTTGAATGATACTAAGAAATTTACATTCTTTAGCTGCTTCTAAATCACATAAAAACTGTTTAAGTAACACTCTAAAGATGCGGATACTTGAAGTTGCTTGTTTGCCTATAATTTCAACGTCATTAACATAAATAGTATTATCTTCAACCTTTAATCGCAGTATCTTTTTTTCTGGGAGAGTTGTTTCTTGCAGTGGAATATAAGGGAATGCTTGAAAGGAAACGTTAGGTAATAATTCTGGTACTCCTTTTTCAACTGCTTCGCTTAGTATTTGATTTAGAGTTTGATGTTTACAAATTAAATCAGCCATGGGAACAGTGTATAGGGTTAACAATATTTTTAGGTCTGCCTTTCCAAAAGTTATAAGAACAGCAACATTAGTTCTTAACCTATCTACAGTTAAATATGACTTATCAGTACATAAAGTTGGTATAATAATGCTTACTATTTTACTTTTAAAGCTTATGTGATATATCCCATTTGCCGCCTTTTCCCATATGAGTCCTATCAATAGTTTTTCAAACCAACTTATAATTTTTTGCGTATTGAGTTTAATTGAAAGCACAAGATAACGCTGTTTTTTATAAGTATCAGGAAAAATATCACGACCACAATCCTCGCAAGCTAGATCATCACAACCTTCATCAAAACCATGAGGAATGATAACCTCGTTTTTGCAATAAGGATTTTGTATATTTGGAAAATCAAGATCTAAATCATTAGCGCAAACAACGAAATAATACTTCTCAAGCTTAACAAAATCAAGCTGACTGAGATACTCTGCAGCCTTTATATAGTTCTCGTCAGGATTTACCCAGGACCTATTTACTAACATAGTATCAATATCTTGAGAGTGTTTTCGACAAAACGGTAATTCCATAGCTATCTCTAATTAAAGACTTAAAATTATCTCGTTCTTTTCTATTGAGAACATATTCTGAGTAATCAATTTCTATATAATTTGCGTATTGCGTGTCTGTCTGAAAGGATAAAGTAACTTTTTTACTTTTGAACAATACTTTGATATGCTGAACAAGCGAAACATCATGCAGTACACTACCAACCGAAGGCTCTATTTTCTGCAACCACTCTTCAATATTATCCGTGTTTAACGTAAGATTAGTTTTAGATTTAGATGGACCAAACTTTAATTCAAATAGGTGAATATCAGGTACATGTTGTTTTACACAGTCATTCAAAAAAGTCCTCACTTGTGCTGTTGTATTTTGATGGCGCATGTTAGTAAATGAACATCCTCGCTGAAAATAACAGCTTACTATTCTATTTGCTATTTTTAATCCTTGATCAAAACTTTGAATAGATAGGTTTACTTGGTTAGCGTTTAAAGCAAAGTCAATAATAATTCTACTAGGTTTATAACCGTGTATTACCTTATTTGAACTGATTAATAAATCCTCATCTTTACTAGCACGTCGTATAAATAAGTAAATACTATTTTGGTAGTAAAAGAGTTCTTGAAACTGACTTTCAAAACTATCATTTTCCGAGAGATCATGCTGTTTTAATATTTCCTGTATTGTACTTTCTGATAAAAAATCCTTAAATGAAGTGGGCTTTTGTCTTGGAGGATTTTTTAATATGAAAGGTAAAAACCCTTTTTTTTGTACTTGATTAAAGCAGAAGATTTGTTTCAGCAAGTTATGATTAGTTATAAAGAGAGTAAACAACAAGGACTTTTTGTCATATTTGCTATTTTGCAACAGAAATGATTTCAGAAGATCTTGGCTTAACACAGACCGTGCTACTTCAGCTATAGTTGTTTCTGATTTTGCACGACTAAAACGATTGACTAAGTAATAATCAAACAGAGCTTCAGAAATTTTAATAAGCATCTTACGCTTTTGCTGAGTTGAAATATCATCGCATTTTTCGTGGTCTTTAAATAATTGCCTATTTTGTTTATTCTGAAAATAGTGGTTAAAAATCACACTTAATTGTCTACCAGAAAGAGAATTAAGCCAACTTTCACGTAAACTTGGATTTTGAAAGTCCTTAAGCAGAAAGGATACTGGCATTTCTAAACTGCTTTCCCAAAACTCCTCACTAGCTATCATATATCTAAAAGTAAATATATTATGTCTAAAATAGATTAAAGATTAGTCAACAAAAATTTATTATGAAAAAAAAGAAGAATTTTCCTAAAAAAACTGAACAGTTTTTGTAATTTTGGTGAATATATATACAGGAGTCAAATTTTCAAATGTCAATACTCACAGAGTCAGGAAGAGCAGCAATAGCAGCAAGTATAAAAGAGCGAGTTATACATCTTGCCTGGGGCAGTGGTGATACAAATTGGGGAAGTATCCATCAGGTCGAAAAAGTTTTTGTTGAGGGTGAAATAGCTCTAGATCACCATACTATTAAAGATGTAAGGGTTTTTACAGGACAAACAACTTATCAGCCAAATATAGTTGATAGCAGTAGTGGTGTAATAAAACGTACGGAAAATAGCTCTATCAGGGCAAATAGTGCAGTTACTGTAGAGTATACTGAAAGCACACCACCTGAACCTATAAATTCTATAAAGCTCTTGAATGAACTTGGCAGACGTACTGCAGATGAAGTACTATTCTGCATAGGTGATGAGAATGGAGAGCTTGTAACTCCTACAGGTAGGTTTAAACCATCTAATGTACCAACTAATAACTTATATCTTAAATTTAACTTCGATTTCAACGATGCTGCAAATCAAGTAATAAGAGAGCTTGGAGTTATGGTTGGTACAAAGGTGGTAGAAAAATTGCCTCCTGGACAGAGATATTTTGAGCCAAAAGACGTGGAAAATCCTGGAATTTTGTTAGTTTTGGAACACACCGTACCACTTATCAGAACATCTGCAACTCGGGAAACTTTTTCATTTGTTGTAACCTTTTAGAATAAAATGACTTTAAACACCTATTATAACCGCTTTAATCCTGACAAAGAATACGAAAAAAGCTTATTTCTTGCTGGAAGAGGTCTACAGTCTGCAGAATTAAACGAAACTCAGGAGTATGCTCTCTCTAAGCTTAAAGGCATAGGTGATGCAATATTTCGTGATGGTGATGTTATAACAGGAAGCAATTGTATTATAGATAGAGAAACTGGTAAAGTTACACTTGAAGGAGGAAAAATCTATCTGCGTGGTGCAGTTAGAAAAGTCGAAAAAGAAGAGTTTGTTGTTCCTCTTAATACTATAGTTCGTATCGGTGTTTATTACGTAGAATCTACCATTACAGAACTTGAGGATGAAAATCTTCGTGATCCTGCTGTTGGTACACGTAATTATCAAGAAGTAGGGTCAGCAAGGCTTAAAGTTTCCACCATTTGGGGTTATCAAGCAGAGAATGTTTCTCCCACTTTTTCTACTGATGGAGAATTTTATCCAATTTACAACATTGAAAACGGAGTATTAATAGAGCATTCACCGCCACCACAAGCAAACATAGTAACCACAGTGCTTGCTCGTTATGACAAGGAGGCAAATGGTTCCTACGTCGTAAATGGGCTAGAAGTGATGTTCCTCCACAAAGAAGAAAAGGGAGAAGAAGGGGTAAAAAAGGGTAAAAAAGAAATTTTTGTGATTAATGAGGGCAAAGCTCATGTTGATGGTTATGAAATTGAGTTGCCTCACAGTATTCGTGTTTCTTTTGATGAAGATCCAGATATAAAATCAGTTGAATCAGAACCCCATACTTTTCAGCCAAACAGCGAAAGAGTAATGGAACTGAAGGTTAATGATTTTCCAATCAGCGAAATCAAAAAGGTTGATATCACTGTTCAAAAAACAGTTACCGTTACTCACGGTTCATACTCTGGAGCTATTGATCCGATACCTGACTCTGCGGTACTTGAGATTATTCAAATTAAACAAGGTGATGTTATTTATGAAAACAGTATAGACTATAAGTTAAACGCAGGAAACGTTGATTGGTCATTACCCGGCAAAGAACCAGCTCCTGGAAGTAGTTACTCGATAACCTATCGCTGTCGCACTCATGTAAGCCCTGAAGATATAAATGAAGAGGGATGTAAAGTAAGGGGAGCAGTTGATAACAGCTTGGTTCTGATTGATTACACCTGGAAGATGCCACGCTTTGATTTAATTACTATAGATAGCAAAGGGGTAGTAAGGAGAATAAAAGGAATTGCCCACCCTTGGAAACCATCAATGCCAAAAGCACCTAGCGGACAACTTTTACTCTGCTACATTCATCAGACGTGGAAAGATGGGGAAAAAGAAGGGGTGAAAGTAATGAATAATGCTATTCATGCTGTACCGATGAATGAACTTGAAGCAATGAAAAAAGGAATAAATGATCTTTATGCATTAGTTGCAGAGGAGCGTTTACGCAGTGATGCAAATTCAAGAGAGCCTACCACAAAAAAAGGGGTATTTGTAGATCCGTTCTTTGATGATGATATGCGCGATCAAGGAATTTCGCAGTCTGCAGCAATAGTAAATAGAGAGCTAGTTCTGCCAATAGATGTAGAAGTTGCAGATATTGAAAAAGGTGGGGAAAGATATCTTTTGCCATATGAACTTGAACCGGTACTGGAGCAGCTTTTACAGACTAAAGGAGAAAAGATTAATCCATATCAAGCTTTTGATCCAGTCCCGGCACAAATTACTCTAAATAAAAACATTGACCACTGGACAGAGGTTACCACTAATTGGAAAAGTCCAGTAACCAGAGTATTTAATGTTAAAGAAACAACAGAATTGCTGTCAAGTACTTCATACGAAGCTGAATTTATGAGAGAAGCAGTACAGAATTTTGAAATTGAAGGTTTTGAGCTAGGTGAAAGGCTTAAAGAAGTAAAATTTGACGGCATCATTATCCAACCTATGTAAAAATAAAAAGAAAAAAAGTGGAAAATCAAGGACAAATAAGTGGAAAAATAAAAATCCCAGCAAATATTCCAGCAGGTACTAAATTAGTACAGTTTTACGGGGATAAAGGAAGCTATGGAGAAACAACGTATACTGGTAAAAAAACTATTACCATAGAAGAAAGAAGAAGAGTGATCGCAGCAAGACGAGTTGATCCTTTAGCCCAAACATTTACGCTAAATGAGAGCAGACACATAGGAGGCGTGGAGCTATGGTTTATAAATAAAGGCAAAAAACGTGTTGTTGTGCAGATTAGAGAAACAGCAGTGGGAATGCCCTCGCAGACTGTCATTGCTGAAAGCTATATTGAGCCAAAAGATATAAAGATAGATGGCACAGCAACACGTATTACTTGGTCGCCAGTGTTTTGTCATGCTGGGCAGGAATATGCAATAGTTTTACTTACCGATGACGGGGAAAATGCGGTCAAAGTAGCAGAACTTGGCAAATATGATGCAGTAAATAGCCGTTGGGTAACAAGTCAGCCATATCAAGTAGGAGTATTACTGTCATCTAGCAATGCAAGTACGTGGACACCGCATCAGAATTTAGATTTAACGTTTCGACTACTAGCTGCAAAATTTAGTGAAGTTTCTCATGTTGTTGATCTGGGCAAAGTTACTGTAAATAATGTATCAGATTTAATTGTTTTGACGAACGTCGAAAAAGTAGCATTTGATACCAATGTAGAATTTATCTTAACAGATGAAGAGGGAAGAGAAAACTTTTTGTCTGATAATTTGCCACTTGCACTGCGTGAAAGAATAAGTGGGGAATTAACGGTAAAAGCAAGCCTAAAAGGAGGGCGAGAAAAAAGTCCAGTGCTATATCCTGGATTACAGCTAGTTCTGGGTAATCTTTCAGAGTCTGGAGATTATGTTACAAGAAGCATTACAGCAGGAGCTAACACTAAGATAACAATTACCTATGATGCGCTAATACCTGGTACTGCAGATGTTAAAACTTATGTAGAGAAAAACGTGGGAGAATGGCAATTAGTAGATTTAACAGTAGGAAAACCTATTGGAGACAACTGGGTGGAAAGAACTCACGTGCTATCAAATTTTAATGGTAATGAGACAAGGATAAAATTGGTTTTAAGTGGAACGGTTGCCTATCGTCCAAAGGTAAAAAACTTGCGGATTGTTATAACATAAAAAAAATGCCAAATGATGAAACGAGGCACGGATATCCTTTGCCGCATCCAGAGAACATAGCTGTAGAAGATGTAGTACGTATACGCAGAGCCATAGAAAAGATAGATGAAGATATGAGTGAAAGAGAAGATGAACTTAAAAATAATTTTGAACGATTTAGATTTGAAACTTTTTTGAATTTTTGGGAATGAAGGAAGCAATATACCAAAGGATAAAGGATTTAGCAGCAAATAGTACACCTGATCAATTGGCATATCTTGCAAAATCGCTGGAATTAATAATAGATAAAAAAACTATTTCCAACGTTGTGCAAATGACCACAATAAAAGAAATAATTGATGTACTACAAGGAAGGCTTAAGGATTTAGCAGCAAATAGTACACCAGATCAATTAGCATATCTTGCTAAAGCATTGGAATTGATAGTCGACAAAAGTTCGGTTTCTGAAATTGTACAGATGACAGATGGTAAGCTAAAAGAACTTCTTGATAGTGCAAAAAAACACTTAAGTGACATAAACAGCAATAAAGCAAGCTCTATATCGGCGATAACTGTAGCAAAAACAGAATCTGTAAGTGAAATCAACAAGCTTAGGGATAGTTCCTTAAACACTTTAAAAGCATCATCAGATTCACATATATCGCTACTTGATACTCGTAAAAATACCAATATTGCGGCAATAAATAGTGTTGGCAATGATCATAAAGATGGTCTTAAAGGTTTAGTGGATAACTTTCGTGCTGTTAATGATGTGCCAGGTGGTTCATCGATCATGAAGGAAATAAAAACCAGGGAAGACCAACTAAAAACACTGACAACCAAATTTAACTCCATCAATGATGTGCCTAGCAGTTCATCAATTATGAGAGAAGTGAAAAAGAGGAATATGGTTGAACCAGGGTCATTACCTTTCTTGTTTGGTGTACTTGGCAGAAAAAATAATTACTTTGGCCACGGAACTTTTACAACAGAGCTTGGAAAGTGGAGCAGTGATATAACAAAAACAGACTATATGCTGCAACTACTAGCAGGTAGCCATACATACGATACAGATTACGTTAGTTTTTATCGGCCAAGACAACTCTATTTTATAGAGGGAAATAAAGGAACATTTATTTACGGAGAGTTATGCACAAATAGTTTTTCTGGTAGTTATGATGAGATATACTATTACCCATATGCTGCACTTGGAGTAGTATTTGTAAAAAATACAACCAATGTGAACATAAATAAAACAATAGAATTTGTTGGATCATCGTACTCAAGTACGGAGTATGGGGGTGCAGGATTATTTGTGGGAACACCAGATAATACCAATAAATCAAGTATTTCAAGAATAATATGGAAAAATGTTTACCAATACACAAGTTCTGATAGCAAGTTAGCTGGATCTGGCAATGTAGAAATTCCAGCAGGAAAAACAGTTGCAATATTACTTTACACATCATCTTACCTATGTTCCAGAACACAAGTCAGTCAAGGTATGCTTGCATCAAATTATGTATACAACTATGGTCAATTTATCCAGTGGGGAATATATAACATACGTAGCAATTTTCTAACCACGGGGCTTGAAATAGATGTAGAGAGAACGCTAAAAGCTTGGCAATGTCCTGGGTTATCTGAAACTTATGAACTCTGGAGGTAACAAAGAATGTCTATCTACATTAGATTTGAGAATGATAAACAAGTAGAAACAACAACGCTTGAAAGTAAGCCAACTGAAAATGATTGGTATGAAGCACCAGAAGATTTTGATTGGCAAAAAAGCTATTGTTTAACAGAAGGAGGAAAAATTGCTCAGCGTACTAAAGAAGATATACAAAAGGAGTTACTGGATAATGCGAAGCTTTGTGCATTTGATAGTATGCGTTTCTATTATGATAATCATACTCACCAATATGCAGGTCATTCTCACCAAAAAGCTAAATCTTATGAGATTCAAGCGGAAGCCGCAAAAAGCATTCTAGCAGCACCAGAATCTATAGATGAAAAGGATAAAGAAATTATAGAACCTTTAGCAAAAGTCCGTGGTATTACGGTTATTGAAATGGCAAGAATAATTGAGGAAAAAGTGAAAAAAGCAGTAAAAGCAATAATTAAATGTGAAGAGCTTGAAGATTTAGCCAAAAGAAAGATTGAAGAAGCCGAAAGTGAAAATGAGCTACAGACTTTGCTAGATGATTTCAGGAAAAAAATACAAAGAAATGGCTGAAGAATTTTTACATGGCGTAAATGTTATTGAGGTAACCTCAGGAGCAAAGACAGTACGTACAGCTAAATCATCAGTGATAGGTGTAATTGGTACTGCACCTGAAGCAGATGAGCAAAAATTTCCGCTAAATAAACCAGTGTTAGTTGCAGGAAGCTTAAAGGAAGCAGCAAAGCTCGGAAAGAGTGGCAGTTTACCTTCTGCAATAAATGGAATATTTTCCCAGATTGGTGCAACAGTAGTAGTTATTCGAGTTAAAGAAAGTGAAAACAGCGATCCAAAGCTCAAAGAAAGTGAAACTATTCAAAGTATAATCGGTGGAGTTGATAAAGAAACCGGAGAATATCAGGGAATTGAGGCATTTCTCAGCAGTGAAAGCATAGTTCATGTTGCGCCAAGAATATTAATTGCACCTCAGTTTACTCATCAGTTACCTGAAATAGATGGAGTAAATTCAGTAGTGAGTGCTTTAATTTCCATAGCAGAAAAATTAAGAGCAATTATTGTTGCAGATGGACCAAATACCAATGATAAAGAAGCAATAAAATGGAGAAAAAGTGTAGGCAGCTCAAGAGTTTACGTAGTTGACCCATGGATTAAGTTATTTATTGAAGGAAAAGAAAAAATCTTGCCATCGAGTCCATTTGTAGCTGGTTTAATAGCTAAGATAGACAGCGAGCAAGGCTTCTGGCACTCACCTTCAAATAAAGAAATAAACGGTATTATTGGCACAAGCAGGCCTATTGATTTTACGCTCGGTAATACAAATTGTAGAGCAAACCACTTGAATGAAAATGAAGTAACAACGATAATTCATCAAAATGGCTATAGGCTTTGGGGAAATAGAACATGTTCAAATGACTCAAAATGGGCTTTTTTATCAGTGAGAAGAACTGCAGATTTAATTAACGATAGTTTACTTAGGGCTCATTTATGGGCAGTTGATCGCAATATCACTAAAACTTATATAGATGATGTGATTGAGGGGGTGAATTCTTATTTGGCCAATTTAAAAGCACAAGGAGCAATTATCAGCGGAAAATGTTATGCAACTCCCGAACTCAATACACCGGCAAATATTGCAAGCGGAAAAGTGTATTTTGATTTTGAGTTTACACCGCCATATCCGGCTGAGCAAATAATATTCAGGTCTCATCTTGTAAATAATAGTGTAATAAGTTAGGAGAAAGTAAAGTGTTACCGAAAATACTGAGAAATTTTAACGTATTTGTTGATGGCCGGGGTTATGCAGGAAAAATAGATGAAATAACCTTGCCAAAACTTACCATAAAAACAGATGAATATAGAGCTGGTGGTATGGATATTCCAATAAATATTGACATGGGCATGGAGAAATTAGAAGCAGACTTTACTTTTTCTGAATACGATACAGAGCTCTTTCGGCTATTTGGGTTGATAAATGGAAATTCGGTATCTTTGACGCTCAGAGGTGGAATGCAAGGTAGTGGAAGTAATGATATTGAAGCAGTAATAATCAATTTAAGAGGCATTTTTAAAGAGTTTGATTTTGGTAACTGGAAACCTGCTGAAAAAGCAACGCTGAAGTGTACTGTCGCTGCTCATTACTATAAACTTACTATAGGTGGCAATGAGTTAATAGAAATCGATGCTGAAAATATGATTAGAAAGATAAATGGTGTTGATCAGATGGCCTTTCTACAAACGGTTTTAGGGATTTGATATGGTTGATAAAATTAAACAAAAATGCTAAAATATAAAGCATATATTTTGAACGCTTTTTTTATTGAAAAGTTTAGAAAAACATTATAAAATAATCATAGTGGTGGATTTTAGTAAAGTATATGGCAAATCTTGGAACTAATGTAGCTCTTAGCAAAGAAACTTCACAGCATCTTGCTGAACTGGCCAAGCTCACTAAGCAGCCTGCTCAAGAACTGGCAGAAAGGTTAATCAGGGAAGCAATTGAGCTTGAAGAGGAGGACATTTTATTATCTGCAGTTGCTGATGAGTATGATATTGAAGGTGCAAAAAAGACTAAAAGTGAGGACGTAGATTGGGATACACTATTATCTTCCTAGACAGTGCTCTCGAAAGAGATCTCCCAAGTCTTCCGAAAACAGTAAGATCAAGGGTTATAAGTGCAATAAAAGAGCGGCTTACAGTTGATCCTATTAATCTTGGTGAAGTGCTACACCATAGTCTTAAGGGATGCAGAAGACTAAGGGTTGGTGATTACCGTACTATATATCATGTCAACACTGCAAAATATGAAGTAACCATAGTTACAATAGGACATAGAGATACAATTTACGAGAAGGCTAGAAAGATACTGCGTAGACATTAAATATATTTTAACTTTTTTATTGAAAAAATTTAGAAAAATGGACTTCAATAAAGCACAAGCGTAATAGAACCACAATCATAATAAAAAAATTAGTTATGTAAAAGCCAAGCAGACTTTTATTTAATTAACTTTTTAAGGAGAAATATGCAAGCTATAACACTTAATAACCCAATAACAGTTGATGGTATTTCTGTCTCAGAACTTACCATTAGACGTCCAAAAGTTAGAGATTATCTAGCTATTGAGAGACTTAATGGTAGTGATCTGAGTAAGGAAGTAACTTTGACTGCCAATCTGACATCAGTTGCAAAAGAAGCGATTGAAGAGTTAGATATTGCAGACTATGTGAAAGTGCAAGAAGTATTAAAAGATTTTTTTTCACCAATTATCCAAAAGACTTGAGGTCAGAAGTAATCACGCTTAGTTCTATTATTGGTAGTGGAATTGAGTCTTTGCTTGATATGGAAATTAATGAATTTATCCTATGGAATGAAGCAGCGAAATGTCAACGTTATCTATAAAAATCGGAGCAATCTTGGATGGCAGTTTCAGTACTGTAATAAAGGGAAGTAGTAGTCAACTTACTCGTCTTGGTGAGAATATAAGAAAGCTTGATTCATCTTTAAAATCAGTATCAAAGTTTAAGCAGTTGGGTAGTGATGTTTTGACTAGCAGGAGATCATGGAAGGGCTTTGAAGATCAAGTAAAATCTTTAGCTAAACAAATGAAAGCGATAGAGAAACCGAGCAAAACTTTAAAAGCTGAGTTTGATAAAGCTAAGTTTTCTGCAACAAAAGCAAAAGAGGCATACTTAAGAAAGAGAGATGCCTTGCATTCATTCAATGAAGAAGTAAGGAAAAGTGGAAGAAATATTAAGTCATTAGTAAGTGATCAATATAAACTTGGTTCTTCTATTGAAGTACTAAAAGGTAAGTATGGTAAGCTTGGATCTGCAATACGTAGTCACCAAAATGTTTTAGCAAGTAAAGCACATTTTAAGTTACAAATTATAGAGACTATTGGACTAGGGCTAACGCTTGCAGCTCCAGTTAAAGTTGCGATTGACTTTGAAAGTGCTATGGCTGATGTTACAAAAGTGGTAGATTTTAAAAAAGGAACGGATGAAGCAACTAAATTTGCCAAGAAGTTGAAAGAGATGTCACATACTATACCATTATCAGCGGCAGAACTGGCACAAATAGCTGCAAGCGGTGGTCAACTTGGTATCAAGAAAGAAGATCTTTTTATGTTTACAGAAACAGTGGCAAAAATGTCTACAGCATTTGATATGTCTGCAGAGCAAGCAGGTGATTCTATAGCTAAACTCTCTAACGTTTATGGAATTGATGTTAGTAGAATGGAACATGTTGGTAATGTGATCAACCACTTATCAGATAACACTGCTGCTAAAGCAAGAGATATGGTTGAAGCTCTAGCAATAGTTGGTGGTACTGCAAAGCAGTTTGGTTTGGATATCGAGAAAACAAGTAGTTTAGCAAATGCTTTCATTAGCTTAGGTAAAACACCTGAAAAAGCTGCAACTGCTATAAATGCTCTACTTAGTAAACTTCAGACTGCTGAAGAACAAGGAGGGGATTTTAAAGCAGCACTAGAGCAAATGGGCATAACTGCAGAAGAAATAGTACAAAGAATAAGCGAAAACGGCGAAGAAGCATTACTCTACTTTTTTCAAACTCTAAAGAAAATGGATAACCAGGAACGTTCTACAATCCTTATGAAACTTTTCGGTCAGGAATATCAAGATGATATTGCATTATTAGCTGGAAGTTTTAACAAATATGAAGATGCTATAAGGTTACTAGCTGACACAGAAGAGTACAAGAGCTCGTTGCAGAAAGAATTTCAAAACCGTGTAGACACCACAGCCAGTAAATTACGACTTCTTCGAAACGCAATAGCTGAAGTTGGTATGAACCTGGGTTCAGTGATGCTGCCTACTTTAAAATCTATAGCTGAATTTTTACAAGAAAAAACTAGAAGCATAGCGTTATTTGCAGAAAAATATCCAACTTTAACCAAAGCAATCATGGGAACTATAGCAGCTTTAATAAGTTTGAAAATCTTAGTAGTGGGCTTAGGTTATGGATTTACTTTTTTAGCAAGTACAGTTCTCGGTTTAAGAGCAAAAATAATTGCAACATTTTCATTTTTATCAGCTACAGTTTTTCCTGCAGTAATAACAGGACTAAGAGCAGTAACACTCGCTGTAATGAGTAACCCGATTGGATTTTTAATAGCAAGTCTTGTTACTGGTGCAGCTCTTGTTGTGACTAACTGGCAAAAGGTGAAAGACTTTTTCTCTAGCTTTTGGAAATCACTTATTAAACCTATAGGAGAAGCTTTTTCATGGATAGGGGAAAGTGTATTTGGAAAAGTACTGGGGAATAGCACATTGAAAGAGCTTAAAAAAAGGAAAAGTATTGTTACTGAAGTAAAAGCAGTCCATACTCCCTTAAAGAGCAACATTTTCAACAGTGGAAATCCTTTGTTAGGTAACAGTATAATTAAAGAATTTTCCAAGAGAAATAAGAATATCTTTAGAGTCAAAAGCCTTATCGAAGAGAAAAAGTCCACAGAAAACGATAAGATACTTGCTGACTTTGCAAGGAGTAAATTTGAAAATAAAGAACAAAATAAAACTCAGAACATCACTAATAATTACACTATCAGCATTAAAGCAGAACCTAACCAAGATGTACGTAGCCTTGCAGATGAAGTAATAAAAAGGATAAGAGAAAAGTCACGTGATGTTTTATTTGATACGGTAGAGACATTTTATTGATGCTATCTCTTGGTCCGTATAAGTTTGCTCCCACAAGTTTAAAGTATAGCAGAGAAAATCGTTGGAGCACGATTGAGTGTATTGAAAATATGCCACTATTACAAAATATCGGTCAAGGTGTAGAAAATATAGATTTAGAAGGAATGATTTATCTGCATAATCTCAACGGGCTAAATCAATTAAAGAGTGTGAAAGAAGCTGAAAAACCACATATTTTAGTAGATAGTTTAGGTAATATTTTAGGACAATTCGTAATTACTAGGTTAGAAGAAAAGCAGATGTATTTTTTACCTAATGGACTACCAAGAAAAGTTGAATTTAGTTTGAGTTTAAAAAGCTATAGATGACTGTATACTATGTGAGTAAAGAAAATGAGATGTTAGATCTGATTTGCTGGAAACATTACGGATTTACGGATGGAGTAGTGGAATTAGCACTAGCAGAGAACTTAGGTTTGGCAGAATATGGAAGCTTTTTGCCAGCAGGATTAAAGATAAAGCTTTCTGCTATTCAGAAAACAGTACAAAAGTCAAAATTAAAGGTGTGGGAATAAATGCAGCCAGATTTTGTAATAGATAAATGTGAATCAATTAGAGATAGAGTTATATCGTTACGCCTTACCGATGAATCTGGAACTATAGATGATATAGTTGAAGTACATGTTGATTACAGAGATGAAAACTTAAATGTTCCGAATGAATTGAACATAGCACTAGGTTATAAGGAATTTGGAATCTTTCCAATGGGTATATATACAGTCAACGAAGTGACTATACAGGGTCCACCTAAGACTCTACTAATCAAAGCTCATGCAACAAATTTAAGAATATCTTTGAAGGCAAAAGTATCAAAAGAATGGCGCCAAATTACCATAGAAAACTTAGTAAAAGAAATAGCCCAAAAACATGGATATGGATACAAAGTCGCTGAGGAATTTAAGAATGTATTGATACCCCATATTAATCAGGCAGATGAAAGTGATATAAGTCTGTTAACAAAGATCGCAACAGAGCGTGAAGCAATGGCAAAATTAGCTGGTGGGTATATATTGTTTATTTCAAAGAATATGGCAAAATCAGCCACAGGAAAAGCTTTAGGAACAACGACTATTAGACCTCAAGATACAATTAACTGGAAAGTACATTTTACCGTACGTGATAAGTATAATTCAGTAGTGGCAAAGTGGCATAGCTATGAAAAGGGCGAAACTATTAAAGAAACAGTTGGTAGTAGCGAGCCAAGTTATATTATGCTGGAACTTTACTCTAATGCAGAGTCAGCGCTGAATGCAGCAAATGCCAAGTTGAAACAATTGAAGCGTAACAATGAAGCTTTAGATATAACTATGCCTGGTAATCCTCAAATTTTTGCAGAAGCTAAACTTAATCTTATAGACTTTAACCAAGCGGTAGATGGTGAATGGATAGTTAATAGAGCGGAGCATACTTTAAATAGCTCAGGTTACCTTACTATGTTGTCAGCATCTTTGAGTAAGTAATGTTAATAAAAAATGAGTAAATGATCTATTTAATATTAAAAAGATGTTGAATATGGATAAATTGGGTCAAGATACAAAAAACAAGCTGCATTTTTGGTGGCTTATAACAGTAATAGTATGTATTATTGCTACCTATTCCTACATGAAGGCAAAGGCTGCAGATAATTATAAAACGATATTACGCATTGCTTCTCAAAATTGTAACTTAGAGACTGTAAAATTCTTAGTAGAAAATCTATTAGATATTAATGTGCAGATCCCTAAATTAACAGCACTACATTATGCTGCAGAAGAGGGATGTGCAGAGGTTGTAAAATTCCTAGTAGAAAAAGGAGTTGATATAAATGCTACGAAATATGAAAGATGGACACCTTTACATGCAGCTACATATGAAGGCAAATTGGAGATAATTAGATTTTTATTAGACAAAGGTTCAGACCCTACCATTAGAGATACAGATGGAAAAACACCAAGGAAAATTGCTGTATTAAGATCACGGCATAATAAGGACAAACCTTATGATGAAATCATTAAGCTACTTGCAGAAGCAGAGGACCGATACGAATCAACAAAAAGTAATCACTAAAGCTGTAAGTTTTCTATAATCTGCATATAAATTTCCAAAACTATCCATAACAAGTTAATATTTTCACATGAAAAAGCAAAAAATCCCAATAGCGGTAATAATAACAATAGTTCTACAGACTGTAGGATTCATATGGTGGTTGGCAAAACTTGACTTACGTGTACACATCCATGATAAATTTATAGAAAAAAACCAAGAACTAATCGAAATAGTCTATCGACTTGAAGAGAGAGTGAAAAACCTCACTGAAGAAGTCAACGAACTTGAAGCTATTCACAAACACAAATAAATTTTACAGTGACAAAGTACATTTTATCTGTAGATGGAGGTGGCATTAGAGGGATAATACCTGCCATTATTCTTGCAGAAATTGAATCTAGGACAAAAAAGCCAATTTCCCAGATTTTTGATTTAATGGCAGGCACCTCAACCGGTGGGATTATTGTTGCTGGACTTTGTAAAAGCAATAAACTTCAATACTCTGCCAATGATTTGGTTGAACTTTACCAAGAGTATGGAGCATATATCTTTCAATCATCATTTTGGAGAAAATCAATTGCTTCTTGGCTGAGTGGTTCTCAGTACTCGTATAGAAATATGGAATTTATTCTCAACAAATACTTTGGTGAAAGTACTATGGCCGATGTTGCGAGTAATCTACTACTCACCAGTTATGACATTCACAATAGTTGTGAGTTTTTCTTCAAAAGTTGGAAAGAAGAAAACATTAAGTTGAAAGATGCACTCAGAGCTACAACAGCTGCCCCAACGTACTTTACACCAAAACGTCTAAAAATTAGCCAAACAGAGAGAGTGTTGATAGATGGCGGAGTGTTTGCTAATAATCCAGCGGCTTGTGCATATGCAAGTGCTAAGAGGTTATTTCCAAATGATGAGATTATACTGCTATCAATAGGCACTGGTGGAACAGATAGAAGTATAAAGTATGCTAACTCAAGGAAATTTGGCAAAATAGGGTGGGTCAAGCCACTACTGAATGTGATGTTTGCCTCTGGATTGGATTGCGTTGATTATCAACTAGAACAAGTAATAGACGATAAATATATAAGAATACAATCGCAATTGAAAGTAGCATCGACTGAGATGGATAACATTACATCAAAAAATATCAAATTTCTTCAACAGGAGGCAAAGGCAATGATAGAGGACAATCAAAAAGTGATAAACAAATTCTGTATAGAAATATTAAATATATAACTATTTTTACTTATATCTTAATATAATATTTCTTAGTACCGTCTTTAACACAATTCAATTTTCACACTCATCAGTAGTTAGGCCACTTGCTCGCACAATAATATCAATAGCAACACCTGCCTTTGCTAGATTTTTTGCAACCTTGATCCTTTCTGTTTTTTTAACTTTTTCCTTGCCACTTTTCGTATCTTCAGATAGAGATTTGACTAACGCATCTAATGATTCTTGTTCTCCGTACTCATCCATTAAACTCAATAGCTTTTTGCTTTCTCTTGTTTTAGGTAGCAGAACTTTAATATTCACTGATAATGCATCTGATATTTCATATAATTTATCAAATGTTATAGCAGTATGCCCTCTTTCATAGTCGTGTATTTCCTTGAGTGTTAAACCAACTTTATCAGCCAAATCTTTTTGAGTGTATCTCCTTATCAATCTCCATTCTCTTATTCTTTGTCCTATTCTGTAATATATAGAATCAGTGCAGATTTCTCTCTCTCTGTACTATCATACTCGTAAATAGATAAACCCGTTGCCTGGGAAATAACATCAGTAGAAACTCCTTCTTTCACTAGATTTTTTGCTATTTCCAACCTTGCCTCTTCTTGATTAATTTTTTCGCTAATATGAACAAACCTGACTAATGAAGGTACTATTTTGCCTAACTTTTGATTCTCGTATATTTTCGTTAGATAGAGTATTTCTTCGTCTTCATCTTTATACTCTCTTACTGTTATTGGTTTAGGTAATAGATCTACAGCATTAACTGATAATACTCTTGCTATTATATATAGTACTCCAATTGGAATAGGAGTATAACCATTCTCATAGCTGTTCACTTCTTGGTATGTTAAACCTACTTGACCTGCTAATCCTATTTGAGTATGACCTCGCATTAACCTACTATTTTCTATTTTTTGCCCTATTCCATAACTAACATTGCTTGCAGAAACAAACACATATACCTCCATTTAAGAAAAAAACTTTATTGCTATAATTTTTTCATGAGCTACCCATCTAAAACTATATCAACAGGTAAACCTACCGCTTGCAAAATAATATCAATAGAAATTCCCCCTTTTACTAAATTCTTTGCAACTTTGATCCTTTCCGCTTTTCTCACTTTTTCTTCACAAATCCGTATCCCTTCAAACAAAGACTTTATTAGTGCATGCCGTAGTTCTTGGCTCTCAATTTCTTTGTATTCTTTAATCAAATCAAGCAGCTCATTTTCCACTGTACTACCTTCATCTTTCTCTATTAGTAGATCTGTAATATTAATCGATAACGCTTCTGCCATTTCATATAATTTATCAAGTGGAACAGCAGTCCTTCCTTGTTCATAGTTGCTTATTTCGTCACGTGTTGTATTCATTTTCTCTGCTAAATCCTTTTGAGTATACTCTCTCACTAGCCTCCATTCTTTTATCTTTTTTCCTATTTGGCAGTATATAGAACCAACTTTTTCTTCAATACATTCATCAGCAGGCAGACCAATTGTTTTTGCAACAATATCAACAGAAACTCCTGCTTTAACCAAACCCTTTGCAATTTTTATTTTTTCTGATTTTTTACTACTTTTTTCACTAACTTTGACAAATTTAGTTAATAAACAAAACATCTTACGTAACTCCTGATCATTAATCTTTTTATATTCTCTTACTAGATTTAATATTTCTCCTTCCTCATTTTTAAAGCCGATTTTCTCCTTTGATGCAGTAATGAGATCGGTAATACTTACTGACAATGCACCTGCTATAGCGTACAACCTTTCGATTGAAATTCTACGGTTCCCTTTTTCATATTGAAGTATTACCCAGTACTTTACACCAAGTTTCTCTGCTAAATCTTTCTGAGTGTACCCTCGCTCTAACCTCCAATTTTTTACTTTTTGCCCTACTTCGTAGTCTAAACTTCTTTCCACAAAAAGAACCTTGCATATAATATTTTCTATTATAGCTCAAAGGCTCCAGATATAATAGCTAGACTCTGGAACCTTTAAATTGGTTGTAGATGAATTAAAGTGCCCTACAAGTTTCTTTACTATTTTCACGTACTTTGTCTGCCCATGAAAACAATTTTTCACTTACTTCCTTCTGCTTTTCACTCCATATGCCACATCTAGTGAAACTACCTTTCTCTACTGCTTCTTTAAGTTTTACTCCCCCGAAAAGGCAATTTTTTCCAATTTCTTCCCCTATTTGTTGTAATTCAGCCCACATTTCCTTGTTTTCTACTCTGACTTGTACTTGATCATATTTTTTTACATCGTGGTACAATATAACATTTAGCTTACCAATGCTTGTAGGAAATTCTAACACAACAGAGCTACCATCTGATACATCAACGTAATTTCTTGCACCTCCTTGCTCCCTTCTAACCTCAACTGCATCATTGCCAATTTTTAAAATATTACTTCCTAACTTTCTGTTTTGATCCATACCTTCCAGTATTTTGGCTACTTCTACCTTGCTATCTTCAGAAAATTCCATGAAAAGCATTTTGTTATCTATTTCGATACCTATTAATGCTCCTTCCTGAACAGCACTTTCACCAGCTTTTCCTAGTTCTTCTAGTTGCTTATCTATCTGTGGCTGAATTTCTGGTTGTAGCTCATTATAGATTTCACCTATCAGTTTATTCTGTAGTAGAGTATCATGAAACTCTGCACCGCTTAACATTAATTTACGTATTACCTTTTTACGATCAACCTTATCAAATTTATGAAAATGTGTACCTAATACTACATACTCTGCGAAACTCCATTCCCCATCATTACATGCATTTAGCCTTGCTCCATCATCTATTACTTCATCTATAACTTTATTCATCTCTTTTAAACTTTTTGCTCTTACCACAGCACTTTTAAACCAGCTCAATTTTTCGCTTTCGCTTATACTTGGCTTTATTTTTTGCAAGGCAGAGGTAAATGGATTTTTATCTTCTTGATCACTTATAGGTTTTGTGCCATATATGTAATCAAGTCCCTTTCCGTAGTTGATTTGAACGTCTCTATTAGGGAAGGGCACTTCTCCAGGTTTTTTAGCCTTATTGGTTTTGCTTACAAAGGTGGACTGCTGGTTAACACGACCAATTCCTATAATAGCATTTAACATCTCACCTTCTGATAATTTATCAAGATCAACGTTTAATTGATAAGTACCTCCTTTCTTATCATCAAAAGGTACAATTATTTTATTACCCATATTATCCTCACTATTAAAAATACTTTTTAAGCGTACAATAAACTTTATTATTATACATTCTATTACTCATTATAAATTATAGTGAGTAGATTTGCAAATATTTTCTGCTATAACAATCCGTTTTCTCGAAAGCTGAAATAGCCTCCACTTGTGATGATAATATGGTCAAACAATTTTACGCTTACAGTACTACATGCTGCTGCTAAGCTCTTCGTTACTTCTTGATCTTCTTCTGATGGTTCTAAGCGTCCCCCAGGATGGTTGTGTGACATTATTACTAATGTTGCATTCTTTATTAATGCTTTTCTTATAATTTCCTTTATGTACACTGGTGCTTTTTCCATTTCACCAATATAGGATTCTTCTCCGATTAGTTGGCGCCTTTTATTCAAGTACAGTATTTTTACACATTCCCTCTCTGCATGACCTATACTTACGTTCAAGTATTCTACTAGCCCTTGTAAGTCCATGATTGGTTCTCCCTTGAGCTTTTCTCTCAGTACCCTTTCTAGTGTTTCCTTAACGCACATAATCATCGCTACTGCAGAATCAGTTACTCCTTCTATAACTTTCAGGTCATCCATTTCTCTACCTAAAATCCTTCCTACTCCCGTATAGCTATTCACCAGATTTTTAGCAATTTCTTGAGCTTGTGGCCTTTCATGTACTGCACTTAAAAACGTTTCCATTATTTCACGATCAAGTAGTGCTTTGCCTTTGCTTTCTAATATTCTGAATTCGATTTCTTCTTTACTTTTATTCATATAATTTACCCTTCACTAACAACAAACTTTTTTTAGATATTTACTGCTGTTTTTATCAGCATTGGCATAGAGCCATAGCTTTCGAGTGAAGTCAAATCAATTTCTCAATCTTTTTTACTTATTTTTTCATCTAAGAGTAAAGATATTAATATATATACTGATTTTTTATTTTAAATCTGTTGAATTTCGCCTAAAGAGAGGCCTGTTATTTGCAAAATAATATCGGTAGAAATTCCTCCTTTCACTAAATCCTTTGCAATTTTCATCTTTTCTGCTCTTTTCACTTTTTCCTCGCAAATTTGTATGCTTTCAAACAGAGATTTTATTAGCGCATAGCGTAATTCTTGACTCTCAATTTTTTTGTATTCTTTTATTAAATCAGGTAGCTCACTTTCTACTATCTCATCTTCCTCTATGAGCAGATCTGTAATGCTAATTGATAATGTTTCTGCTATTGCATATAATTTTTCCAGTGGAATGGCCACACGTCCTTGCTCATAGTTGCTTATTTCATCACGTGTTGTATCCATTTTCTCAGCCAAATCCTTTTGAGTATACTCCCGTACTGCCCTCCACTCCTTTATCTTTTTTCCTATTTGGCAGTAGATAGAACCAACTTTTTCTTCAACACATTCATCAGCAGAGAGGCCAATTGCCTGCGAAACAATATCAACAGAAATCCCTGCTTTAACCAGGCCCTTTGCAATTTTTACTTTCTCTGCTTTTTTACTACTTTTCTCACCAACTCGGGTAAATTTTGTTAGCAAGTAAAACACCTTGCGCAACTCTTGATCATTAATCGTTTTATATTTTCTTACTAGATTTAATATTTCCTCTTCCTCGTCTTCAAGGCGGATTTTTTCATTTGATACAGGAATCAGATCCGTAATACTAATTGATAACACCTTTGCTATAGCGTATAACTTTTCAATCGAAATTTTTCGTGTTCCTTTTTCATATTGTAGTACTATTTGATACGTTACTCCGATTTTTCCCGCTAAATCTCTTTGAGTATATCCTCGCTTTAACCTCCAGTTTCTTACTTTTTGTGCTATTTGGTATCTTAGAGAGACAGTAGTAGTATGCTTTGCCATACAGAAATAAATATTATACAGGTTAACATAAATCAAAATTGTTGAACATTTCTTAACAATTGTGTATAATTATTAATGCTTTTTATCTTACTTTCTCATGGCTCTTTCGAAGTTTCTTGACGCACGCAACGATTATGCATTTAAAAGAATATTTGGCACCGAGAAGAATAAAGATATTCTTATTCATTTCTTGAACGATATTTTGGGCTTCACTGGCTTAGCTGCTATTCACGATGTTGAATTCTTAGCTACCATTTTGGATCCTGAAATTGCCGCTAAAAAGCAGAGTATTGTTGATGTTCTTTGTAAGGACTCTCAAGGTTCAAGATACATCATAGAAATGCAGTTCACTAAGAGCAAAGGCTTCGAAAAGCGTGCTCAATATTATGCTGCTAAAGCCTACTCAAGTCAAGCTGATCAAGGTGATAATTATCATAATCTCAAGGAAATTATCTTTATTGCTGTTGCTGATTGTATTATTTTTCCAGATAAGGATGAGTACAAATCTAATCATGTCATTTTAGATCAAAATAGCTTTGAACATGACTTAAAGGATTTTTACTTCGTATTCATAGAACTACCAAAATTTACAAAGACAAAAGAAGACCAACTAGAAAATATAGTAGAAAAATGGTGTTACTTTTTTCGCTATGCAGGAGAAACAAGGGAAGAGGATCTAGATAAGATAGTTGGTAGTGACGTAATAATAAAACGAGCTTATGAAGAGATGAATAAGTTTAATTGGTCAGAAGAAGAGTTACTAGCATATGAACAAATGAAAAAACGTATAATGGATGAGATTGCTGCTTTTGCTCAAAAATTTGATGAGGGTCTTAGACTAGGTCAAGAAAAAGGTAGACAAGAAGGTAGGCAAGAAGAAAAAATCGAAGTTGCAAAAAACTCACTCAAGGCCGGTGTCTCTATTGATGTTATAGCTCAAATTACAGGTCTCTCTCATTCTGAAATTTCACAACTCAAAGAAAAAACATGATATTCCTACTTATTCGCTTTAACATTTATGAAAACCTTCTCTAAGTTAGACATATCCCCTAATTAAGAATCTAGTGAACTGTCTAAAATGGCTATAAAGATTGCACATAGAATTATATAAATTACTATCATAACGTTATCCAAATTTCTGTATCAAAGCTACGTGCTGTAAGTTCAATATGGAAAACACATTAACCACTTAGCATTTAATGTCTACTTCATCCATTTTAGTATTAAGACTATCAAACTTGCTACTGGTTTCCCTAATTATTTTGGCTACCCTCACTTTAAATTTTCCACTACTTGGCATATTATACCTTCCGTATTCTCATCTACTTACTCAAAGTATTTCCAAGCTTGGTTACTCCTACATCAGAAAGACAAGTTGATACTTTATCCTTTGGTAGGACATTTGTACAAAAGCACTTCTTGCACTTTTCTAAAACATTATTTAACCCAACATTACCACTAAATTCAACTCCTCTTTCAAGACTTGCTGTTATTTCTGGATATGCGTCTTTAATTTCAACACGTATTCTAGCTTGTTCTTTTGAGCCCAAATTTCTTATTTTACCTTCTACAAATGAATCAAATTTTCTAAGAGCGAACTCAACCGCAACTTCTCTACTTGGTATAACTTCTACTCCTTTGCTTATTAAGTTTTGATAGCGTCTACCTGGAGTATCATCTAACGCATCGGCAACACAACTCGCAAGGGCAATATTTTCATTATTTAGGAAATTATTCCAACCAACAGATGATATACTTTGTGGTATGTTGTTATTATCACTTTTTACATTAATATCATCATTCTTATCTGCAATGTTGTATTGAGTAGGTAATCCAGGAATTATAGAGAAAGTGCTAGCTGCTAATTTTTTTGCCCAGGAAATACAATTATTTATCCACGAATATGGTCTTGTGCCACTACTTGCTGCTATCTCATGTTGATTACTTGAATCTATAGCAAGAGTTTTACGTGATAAGTGATTCTGATGACGATTGTGATCTCCATGGTGATGACGGCGTCTGCGTTGTACAGGCTTTTCTCTTTCTTGATTAAGTTTTTCTTCTAAATATTTTACAATGTTACTATGTCCTCTGCCTCTAGCAATATCTAGTGGTGTCCTATCAGCTTCACATTTAGCATTAATATTGGCCCCTTTATCTATCAGGTACTTCACCATATCCAAATGACCGCTCCAAGAAGCCCAGTGCAGTGGTGTATGACCTTGTTTATCAGCACTATTAACTATTATCCCTTTATCGAGAAGAAACTCTATAATATTCCTGTGATCGTTTATAACAGCAAAATGTATAGGCTTTCTGCCAAGAATATCCTCAGCATTAACATTAGCTCCCTTACTAGTAAGAAACTTAGCAACATCTAAATGACCTTTCAATGTAGCCCAATGTAGTAATGTACACCCATATTTATCAGTAGCGTTTACATCAACATCTCTCTCAACAAGAAACTTGACCATGTTCAAGTTACCACTCCAAGCATAATAATATGCACCATGCCTATCTTTGCTCACATCCTGAGCAATAAGACCTTTAATTTTTTCAAGATAATTACCTTCTACAGTAGTCAATAATTCTTTATCTAAGTGTGCCTGCATTAAAACTCTTTTTGCATCTGAATTAAAACCAGAACCATCTAGAGGTGTTTTACCATTGTTATCTTTAGCATTAATATCAGCATTATTGCTTATAAGGCACTTCATTGCATCTAAGCGATTGAACCATGAAGTAAGGTGTAGAGGAGTTTTACCATACTGGTCTCTAGCGTTAATATCAACACCTTTATTTATAAGGTATTCTGCCATATCTGAGTAATTATAAATAGAAGCAAAATGTAATAACGTCCAGCCATAACTATCTTTAGTTTCTAAGCTAGTACCTTGACTTACAAGATTTTTGACTTTAATAAGATTATTTTCCAGTACAGCAATCAACAACTCATTATATTTTTTATATAGGCCTGATTGCGCTTGCTTTAAAATTTCTACTATATCTGTGTAACCTTTTTGATCAGCAATATCTAGAGGTGTTTTTCCATCTTTGTCTTTAATATTAACAAGATTAGCTCCTCTACCTATAAGATACTTTGCTACATCTAAGTGACCATTCCAAGAAGCCCAATGTAGTGGTGTCCAACCACTATTATCCTTAATGCTAGCATCAATTTTCTCCTCATCTACAAAATATTTTACTATATCCAGCTTACCGTTGGAAGCAGCGCAGTGTAGAGGAGTTTTACCACTATTATCTTTGACTTCTAAACTATTTTCTTTGCCTATGAGACATTTCATTGTATCGAAGTAACTATTCACAAGATCTGAGGCACTATCTAGAGATGTGTTGCATGAAAAAGTTCTACCATCATTGTATTTTATCTCTAAAATAGCCCATTTGTCTACGAGATATTTTACTATATCTAGCCTACCCTCATAAGCAGCATAATGCATAAGAGTCCAGCCATCATTATACTTAGTGTCTAAACTAGTGCCTTGACTGACAAGATTTTTAACTTTGCTAAGATCACCACCTTGTACTGCAGCTATCAATTGTTTATTCAGACTTAATTGAGTTTGTTGCAAATACTCTACAACATCATCATGTTTTTGACCAGTAGCAACATCTAAAGGTATTTTACTATTCTTGTCTTTAGCATTAATATTAGCCTTTTTATCTATAAGATACTTTACTACATCCAGATGACCACCCCAGGAAGCCCAATGTAGAGATGCCCAACCATTATTATCTTTTATGTTAACATCAATTTTCTTTTCATCTATAAAATATTTTACTACATCTAGCTTACCATTGTAAGCAGCATAGTGTAGGGAAACTCTACCACTATTATCTTTGACTTCTAAACTACTTTTTTCACCTGCAACGAGATATTCTACTACATCTAACTTACCTCCATAAGCAGCACAATGCATAAGAGTCCGGCCATCAATATACTTAGCACCTAAGCTAGCTCCTTGACCTACAAGACTTCTAATTTCATCAAGATTACCATATTGTGCTGCAATCAATAATTCTTTATCTAGTTGCACTTGTTTTAAATACCTTTCTACATCATCGTGTTTTTGATCAGTAGCGGCATCTAGCGGTGTTATGCCACCTTTATCTTGAATGTAAATATCAGCTCCCTTATCTATAAGGTACTTTACCATGTCTAAATGACCATTCCAAGAGGCATAGTATAGAGGAGTGCGACCATCTCTATCAGTATCATCAATGCTCATTCCTTTGCTGAGGAAAAATTCTATAATGTCTTTGTTATTATTTTCAGCAGCAACATGTATGGGTTTCCTGCCAAAAATGTTCTCAACGTTAATATTAGCACCCTTTTCTATTAAAAAGTTAGCAACTTCTAAGTAACCTCTCCATGCAGCAAAATGTAGCGGTGTCCAACCATTTTTGTCAGACTCATTAACATCAACACCTTTCCCAATAAGGTACTTTAGTATATCCAAATTACCACTATAAGAAGCATCACATATAGAGGGACCACAACGATGATCTTTACCCTCTAAACTAACACCATTTTCAACAAGGTATTTAAATATACCAAAGTGACCTTTTAATACAGCATTGCGCGAAGGAGTGTTACCATCTCTGTCTTTAGTATTAACATCAGCTCCTCGATTGACAGAATCTTTTACTTTGCTCATATCTCCAACTTTTGCAGCATCTAGCAATTCTTGATCTAATTCTTCTCTAGCATTACTGACAATATCTCTAACTTTTCTTACAGTAGACCCACAATCTTCAATTATCCACATCCCTTGCAGAACCTGACCTCCTGGAATCCAAGTAAATACTCTACGCCTATCATTGTCATATTTAGCATAATCAGCAGCATATAAATGTTCTTTAAGCTTAACATTCATTATAGAACAGTTGTTACCATCAGGTTTAATCATCCACACATCTCGTGCAACTCTTCCCCCTGAAATCCAAGTAAATACCATTCGTCTATCATTATCATAATTAAAATAGTTACTAGCAGCATACAAGGTTTCATTAAATGCAACATTCACTATATAAAAATTGTTACCATCAGGTTTAATCTTCCACCTAAACTTATCATTTTCTTCATTCTTTGGAGTCCAAGTAAATGCCATTCGTCTGTCATTATCATAATTGAAACATTTGTTAGCAGCATATAAATATTCATCCTGATAAACGTTCTTTATACATACTTTTGAAGCAAATATTGCATTCCTTACTGATTTTGGTAATCTATTTTCTAGCTTTTCAAGGCTAGATCTTGTTTCTAAAGGAACTTTAGGATAATACTTCATCTCCATTGCTTCTTTAATGTAAGAAGCTAACTTAAATATTGCATTATCATTTAGATCACCACTCTTTTGCATTGCATCAAATACAGCTATGTAACCTGAAATCAGCTGACCAATATAACCATGACTGCGTACACAGCTTAATATTTTTTTCGTATCTACTCTTCCATATGCATCATCTACAACTTCTTTAATTATATTATCAAATAAGTTTTTATCAAAATTATAAATTCTATTAGTAAGTTCAGTGGTCGAAGCACTACAATTACTCGATATATTACCATCCAGCTTTCTCTTTGCTTTACTTTTTATTGAATATCTTAACTCTTCTATAAAAGACTTTGCCCACTTTTTTACATTAGATGAAGCATCTACTTGATTTATAATTTCCTTCCTTATACTCTCAATCTTTCCCATCATCTTATCTGGGTCATTACTTTCAGACTCGATATCAACACTCTTATTAAGGAAGAATTTGACCATATCTAGATTACCATTGCAAGCAGCTACACGTAGAGGTGTTCTACCATTATTATCTTCAGCAATAATATTAGCACCTTTATCAACAAGAAGCTTAGCTATATTTAACTTACCTTCTTGAGCAGCCCAGTGTAAAGAATTACAACCATGAATATCTTTGTCTTTAACATTAACGGATCCTCTATTAAAAAGAAGCTTAACCACATCTAATCTACCTTCTTGAATAGCTACATATAAAGGTGTTAATTCGTGCTTATTTTCGGTATCAATATTTCCAATTCTTCTGATTAAGTCTTCAGCTTCACTGATGTTATTTTGTACTATAGCATTAAACATCTGATTTTTTAATACAACCACTTTTTCTTTATTAAGGTCCCCTATAATATCTTCTGAGTTACAAGTAGAAATTATACATTTCGAGTTAGAGAGTATTGTATCATTAAAAGCAAATATCATCTCTCTTGCTGGCTGGTAGGTATTCCAATTCTCTACTTTTATTAGAGTATTATTTTTATGTAATAGAACTAAGCTATCATTAATAACTTCTGCATCAAAACCTAATATAGATTTATCTCTGAAATCGACTAAACCAATATCATTATTATTAATTGGCTGATTATGGTAAATCTGTAATCCTTGTTCATCTGGTTTGTAATATCTGAAAAAATTAGGATTTGTTTCTATATGTTTAAGTTCTAGATTTGCACTATCGATTTTGTAAAATTTATTGTTTATCCGCAATATAATGTATTGATGTTCTGGACTTTTTAAGTAATCAATTAAACCAATAGATAAAGACCATCTGATGCCCTTACTATCTAATATTGTAATATTTTGTATTTCTAAACTGTCTTCCGTAAGATCAGAAATTGGTTTGTTATAGCATTCGTTTATATAATTCCTTTCACCTTCCCTTATATTTATACTATTAATATCCATTACATTTAATTCAGCAAAATCGATAATGTCATAAGGTATGCTTTGATGAAGCACCGCTCTATTTTTTATCTTTAAATTAAGTCTTATAGGAGATGAAAGGGGATCATACTCTAATGTATGAATATCCTTTCCTAAACCATTTAACTCTTGATACCAGATATCCTTTACTATATCAGATAAAGACTTATCTTGTATTACTACAGATTCTGTTATTCCCTGATATTTTGCTTGTATTACTAAGTTTTTAAAATCATCTATTTTAGTACTCGAAACAATACTTTCCATATCATCAGCTAAAAGATTTAAACTATAGCCACCTTTTCCTATATCTTCACTTATCTCCAACTGTGTAATATTAGCACCTTGAACATCTATTACATCAAAGTTTTCTTTTCCTGTATCACTTAAATCACTCACTATCTTAGCGTTATCACTATTATCATTAACAATAAATATTGTTTGTTTTAACCCTCTATAATGCACATTTTCTTTATTTACTACTCTAACTTCATAATCTTGATCTTGACAATCAAATGAACCCTGATGCACTTCTGTATTTTTTACGTTAATTAACCTTGTTTTACAGTGAGTAGTAATATTTTGTTTGCTATCAGAGTTTGACACATAGTTATACGTATTAACTAATTTTATATTATTACTACCATAATGTATTACTCCTTCATGCAAATCTACTACAACATTATTAGCTTTAACATTCATTACTAGAGTATTTTCTTTTCCTGCTCCACCTTTGAGGGTACCAGACATAGAATTATTAATAATAAAAATAGTTTCATTGTTTTTAGAGCCAATATAACGTATATTACTACCCTCTGGAATATGCATTACTGCTGGATAATTTGCTGCTGCTGTTAACGTTTTTGGCCCTGAAATATATAATATCGACCCTCTAGGAAATGTTTGCTTTTTTGTATTGCCAGGATCTTTCCTTTTCGGATTAGTAAAAATAAAAGGTTCGCCTGAGAGAGTAAAGCTCTCTTGACAGTTTCTATAAATTTTGCCACTGTTACATGGAGCGAACGCATCGTCACCTGTGTGCTTTGTATTGATTATTTTGCTGCATTGAGATTTTTGTATCGGATTTGTTAATGGTGCATCTACAACTCTTAAACCAAGATTTTCATATTCATATTTTGTTAGATGAGGGATATGTTTTGCACCTGTATTAACAATATAAACTTTCTTTTCTTCGATCTCTTGATAGCATTGAGGACTATTCTTTATACCACAGATAAACCTTTCCCAACCTTCACTCATAACCAAAGTATAAGGTGTCATAGTCAATATCTTAGAGATATCAATAGAAGACAAATCTCTTTTTACACTAGAAGCTATATTAATCTTGTCAAAAGAGATATCTTTATATTTTTCTTCTAAATCACATGTCCACTTCATCTGCGTCGCACAACCAGAACCATACGATGATGGCATAATACATATAGGCTGTGCACCCATATTTTTAATCACCTCACTATGTTTCTCTTCAATGGAGATTACGTATTGTACAACCGCATCTATGTCATAATTGTCATTTAACAGTTTAATAGCTGCTTCTTTTACGTAAGTTAAATAACCTTTTATTCTAATTGTATCTTCATATTCTTTTTCTACATCTCTTCCTGTAAAAAACTTAATCACCCCTGCAAAAAATACTTCCGCTTGTTCACCACCAGGTAATAGAGGCACTTGCTCTGCTATTGCTTTAGTATACTCCATTCTTTCATGAATTTTTACGCCCATTGTTATCAATACATCAGCAACCATAGTAACTACTGCTGCCCTACCTAAAACTTTGCCTGCAGCAGATAAACCCCTTAAAATCTTAGTAGTAGCACTTACACTTTTTATCGTAAAACTAACCCCTGCACTTATAGGCCTTATGCTCATACTTGCTAGTTTTACACCACTACTTGTTGTCCAATAATAATTTAGTGGATGATTATTACCTTGAGCTATTTCGTTTATACTGTATCCAAATTGATAAGCAATGGTTGCAAATGTAATACTTTGAACTACAGGATTACTGATAACCTTAACAAAAGCTTGACGTGCAGGCCCTGGTATTTTACCAATCAGTTTTCCTACTTTACTACTAGGAGAAATATTTACACTCGTCCTAACATCATCCATAGTATCTAGTATACCATTGATATCAAATACTTGCTTTAAAGCATCATTATCATGCCGTCCAAGTGTTGCTGTATCACCTATACTATCAAGCAAGTCATATATAGCCATAAGGGAGAAAAACTTTCCACCTTTTACTCCTTTTATTTTTGCTGAATCAAATTTATTACGATCAAATGCAATTCCTTTTTCTTTAAGGCTGCTTTCTACATTACTAATATAATCTGCAAAAACTTTTTCACCAAGATCATCAAAATGACTTTTAAACCTGTCGAAAGTATCTTCCCTAACTCCTTTTGCTAATAAATTCTGTTTAATTTCCTTTACAATATCATTGTAATCTTGATTAGTTTGAACATCACCTATGTCTTCAATGTATTTTTTATTCTCTAACAACTGCTTATCATTTGATAGTTGATGTAATTTATCAAAGATTACTTCTTTTCCATCTTGAAATATACTATCTAGCTTTATTCTATAATCATCAATTTTTAAATAATATTCGCTACCTTGCTCTTTAATTTCTTCTATTATAGCATACTCTTTATCGCTGCTTACTTTTAACTTTATCTCAAGATTTTTCTCATCCAGTATATAATTTTCTATACTCTTAATATTTGCAGCATCATCTATCATTAATTCTTTATCATTACCACTATTGTCTTTGAATTTTACATTTACTTTACCACCATCAATCCTCACTTGAGGAGAATCTATTGTTATAATTTTTGTGTCATGAGCTTCAATACCAAATAACTCTTTAATAAGTCTTTCTTTTTCCTCCTCTGTAATCTTTTCTTCATCAAACGAATCTATGCAGGCCATACTTACACTTCTTTCTCTTCTTGGCTTTTTACTTGGTGAATACTCCGGCGATGAAGATTTTCTTTTAGAACACTGCCCTACAGTAGGCAACATATGATGTGAACTATGAACTACTCCAACAGGAATAAATCCTTCCTCAGCTGTCCTACTTGTTAAAATAAGTTTATTTGGATTATTAGATCCTTTATCGAAAACAACACCGATAAATTTTACCTCATCACCATCTGTAAGTGTTTTATAGGTAACACCTTCTTTGTACTCTTCATTTATTTGATCATTTGCTTCCCTCAATAAAGCTTGAGCCCCTTTACCCTGCCTTGATGCCTTAAGTTCTAACCCTATTGGAGTGTACTCCTCAGCATTTCCACCTTGAGCCACAAACTTAATACCATGAACTAGCATGTCAATACGTTCCCCTCTACCAGTTTGAAACTCAGTTAAAACTAATGCTCTAGTTTCTGGTGATTCCTGTAATTTTAAGTCACTATAATAACTAAACACTCCATTCAATATTCCATGGAAATGAGCTTCTTTATTAACGAGACTCTTAAAAGGAAAGATTCCTTCTCCAATTTTTTCTAATAATCTACTATATCCTCTTATTGATAAGGATTGGATATCTAGTGCTTTATCAAATGTTTCTTTTAACTCATTAGGATAAGTAACTTCTTTAAAAGTACCTTGAAATCTATTATCTCCGTTGTTGTACTCTTGTAAAGAATTGTATTTTTCAGTCCAAATAGTAAGATATCTTTTAAAATCTGACTTATATCTAGTATCAAAATTAAGATTTAATTCGACTATTTCCCTATTCTCTATTTCCCTATTTAATCTATCAAGAGGAAGCACTTCATTCATCCCGTTCAAAACATCTTTTCTGTTAGCTTCAACAATATTTATTACATAAACCAACTTTTCTGTATTTTCTGGAATAAGCACCATTGTTACAACTGCATGACTCGCATCAAGATTAGCTGACAGCCTCTCCCTGGCTCTTGCAGCTGCTGTACGTCCAAGCCCACGAAGATTAGGATGTACCTCGGTAGGTATATTGTTTCCATAGATAAAAATGTATTTTTTGAAACCAGTTTTTAAATCTTCAATTCTATTTAACAGTAGTGATTGCCCCAGTAAAAACCTGCTAAAATAATGATTATCTCCCTTCTCCGATGTACCAGGAAACGTATGATAAATACGCTCTAAATTATCTTTCACCTGTCCTTTTAATTCTATTGTTCCAATCCTTTGCGTATCCCAGTCATCAGCAGATTTTAGCATATCTTGAAAAAGAGGGATTATTTCTTCTCCACGATTTGATACTTTAATATCAGAGATAGGAGATGGATTATCAAGATTTACACCAACACATAAAATGTTATCCGCAGTAGTTAAAACTCGCTGAACGTTTGGCTGGAAGCCTTGTGCATACTTTTCTGCTTGTTGCAAAGCTTTATCTGGAGTAGCATTAGTACCTGCTCCCGCTTTTAACTCAATAATAATAGGAATAGAGTCTAATGCACGATCAGGACCACGAGCTAGCAGGATAATATCTGCATAACCCCTACCTGCAAATTGCTCTGGATAAACTCTAAGATTATACCTATAGTGGAAATTCATGAAAACGCCTACCATAAATCCATGATGCGCTGCTTCACGTGCACTCTTATCATAGATTAATGAGTTTTCATATTTAGAATGAACTTTACTAATCTTTCTAAGAATTCTCTCAAGAGATTCTTTAACCCCTATCTTTCTACTAGAACTTAGCTCAGCTATATCAGCTTCCGGATTATTCCATGCTCCTTTTTCTATTTCATGAAATTCTTTGCTAGTAGCAGAATCAAGTATCCCTTTAGTTTCCATATCAACAAAAATACCATCCTTTCCTTTATAGATCTGTACTAATCTAGATTTTATTCTATCTTGAATTTCATTCTTAATATTTATGATCTCATTCTCAACGTTTCGATTTCTAATCCTACCCCTATCTATATTATTTCTTAATATGTTCTCCAACTCATTAACAGTAAACTGATGGCCACGCTTACCTTCTGAAATGGAAAATAAATCTATATTATTAATAGCATCTTCAGCATTTCCAATTTGACCATTTTTAACAATAGCTACTTTTAAAGTTTTCGAAGTATCAAAACTAAAATAAATCTTTTTAATATTTAACTTTTCTGCAATTTCTGTATCCAGCAAAGTAGAAAAGCTTCCTAAGAAGAAGTGCGTAAAAAACCCTGCTTTTCCTACAGAGTGTAAATAAGATGGAACCTGATCCACAAATGATTGAAATCTTGTTTCGAAAGATTTAAAGTCCTCTTCTTGCTGGTTTGTACCAACTTCTTTACCTGCTTCCTCTATCAATAACTGTATTAACTCAAAATCTTGTGGCCTTACTTTACCCATGACTTTTTTTAAGCCTTTTGCAAGCTCTTTATCATTATTAATAATATTGCTTTCAAGACCAAAATTATAATGGTTTCGGTTACCTGGTGCACCAACATGAAATAATTGTATTTGAATATCCCCATTACCATATGGAGGAAGTGGCACTTCACCAGAAACACTAATTGTTGCACTAAGCATTCCACTCATTGCTCTTATTTCAGGTTCACCTCCCCAAGTATTAAGTTTTCTCATGTTTTCTAAGTAATCTTTGAAACTGAGTCCACTTTCACCTTCAACAAAATTTCTAAACTCGCTTTCATGAGAACTTATATGATCAACTACTCGATTGCGAAACACATTTCTTACTAAGTTTGCAAATGTATCATCATAATTGGCAGTACTTAAATTCCTTACCAAATTCCTAATACGATCTAAATTTTGAATTACAGCTCCTTCATTTCCAAATAGTACTTCATACCTTTGTCGAAATAAAGCATCGTCGTTTCTGACAGGTATTAAGTAAGCCATAGTAACAGACCAAAACAAGCAACTACCGTCTCCTGGAACATCGATTCTCTTAATCCGACTTCCACTTTCGGAATCAACATCAGATCTCCGATAACGCTTAAGTTGAGAAAATTCTCTAGCTTGCTCTATATATTGCATTTCATCCGATAATTCAGTAATCTTTGAATTAACATCTTCTTTTTTTAGATGATCTGTTGGATATTGTATCTTGAACATAACCCCCCCTTCATTATATTATACTAAACCCACTATACCAAGCTTATTATATAACCACCAGAGATATCAATAATAAAAGCTATTTTTGCCTATATACTAACTTGTATATATAACATTTGTATTACAATGCAACATCTTTTTGACAGAAGCTAAAGTAGTAACAAGAAACCATCACCTACTTTATAGAATTGCCTTATAATACCTTAATTGCCTAACCCTAATTGCTCACATGCTTTGCTTAATTTAACCTCAGTTAAGCTAGTAAGCTCTTTAGCTGTAGACTTACCGTATGATAAAAATTTATTTAATGAATCAATATCTCTTTTCTCTAATACAGATCGTATATACCCCGCTTGCCTAGAATCCATAAATTCTTTGATTTGATCAGAATTAGCCTTATCTAATATTGCCCATACTGGTGCCATATAACCTCTATCAATTAAAGGGACTAACAACCTCCCTTGAAATACTGAGCTACTCCTCATTTCTTTATTTAATAATAAGGCACGATGGCTATCAAATCCCTCTTTCGTCCACATATGCATAAAAAGCTTTACTCCTTCATCTATACAAGATTCCGAATAATTTTCCAATTCTTTCATATACTTCAACCAAATATAATAACAATTCTCTGAAACATCACTTGGTTTTAAACAGTCAAATAGTCTTTGAAATTGATCAAAGCGAAGTGCACCCTGTAGCACATCTAAACTACCATAATAACCATTTTCAGCTAAGTCTCTTTTTAGAAGTTCTGGATATTTATCAGGACTTATTTGACTAAAACAAAATTCGAATATTTCGGGATAACTATTACAGCGATTACCTGCTGCATATACTGCTGTCTTCATGAAGATTTCATCCTTTTTCTGTGCACCCATCTCACTTGCAGGTAATGACTTTATTTTATTCCAGAAGAATTCCACTGCCTCACCCTGCTTAAGGCTCATAGCACACTTAAGTCCATATTCATATGGATGACAGCCATCTAAATTTAATTTAGAGATATAACCGCTAATAAAATGTGACCAAAACTGCGCTAAAAGACCCGACCCGCAACACCTAACTAAGTGCTCATACTCCAATAGACTACTCTTACCTTGAGCTGATAATTCCTCTTTTCTTTCCTCAAACAAAGCAATAATATCTTCTTCTAGACAGCAACGACAGGCAATGGCATACTTATCAAAGAGATTACCTGAATCTGGCGCAATTAACTTTTTGCCTACCACTTGCCTATCAAGCTTAACTCCATGTAAATTGTCTACTTTTTTCCAACAATCCTCACTAGACAATACCTGTGCAAGAAAATTACGTCCTTTCTTGCCACTTTTTTGGTGCAGACGCCAATTTGCATAGCACCAGCGTTCAATTTGAAAAAGCTTAGATGCTCTATAAGGATCATCCTCTTTAATAGACGAAAATAAAACTTTTGGAATATCTGAACGCAGCATGATCACCCCTTTATGAATGGAAAAAAAATGGAAACTGTTACGTCTAACATACACTATAGTAACTTGATACCATTTCAAGTAAGATATCCCGTTTTTAGGTTTTGTCAATCCTCAATTTGAAAATTTTTTTAGACTTGAATAACTCTCAACAAAAGCCTCTTAATATGAGAGATACATGACGTTTTGTTTATTTTAAATTCTGTTTTTTATAAGTTTATCTTAATACTTATTGTCAAATGAATTACTATTAATTTAATATTATATATTGCTAATGAATTAAATAATATAACCATTTCTACCACTCAAAACCAAGGGCGGTGAGAAGTGTTTTTCTTGGGATGGCATGGTTTACCATGTGATACATGCGAACTTTTTTATATGGTAATCTTATTATACACTAAAACCAGCTATATTAGCTTACTTTTGCTAAATTTACATACGAACTAATTTGCTTAGCTTTGTTGTAACAATTTTGCGTTTTTATTTTTATAACGCTGCTTTTATTTAAATTATTCTCACAAAGGTACGTACTATTTTTGAAGAAGTAAATGATTGAATCTCTTGTGATGCTAATTGCCCTATGTTTTTATAAAAATACTTTTTTAATCTTTTATAATAGCAAGACTATTTAAAATACAACATTCACAAATAATTACATCTACTGAAAAAAATTAATTGCTTGTTTCCATAAATATGCTACTAATAAATAATATATACTATTGAGGTGGAAATTGTGTTTAATTTATCAGATTTTAAAATTAAAGATGACATTAAAATTGAACCAATCAAGTTTAATTTACCGGATTTAGAGATTAAACAATATTCTCTTAATTTAGAGTCAGATTTTAAAATTAAAAATGAACCGGTTAAGTTTAATTTACCGGATTTAGAGATTAAACGATATCCTCTTAATTTAGATGCATCTGATGCAATTGAAAGATGTGCTAGGTTTCGATTTGAAAGAGAAGCAAGACTGCATTATATGCCTAATATAGCAAGCAATTTGCCTCGTGAATTTCATCTTAACAGGTCTGTTTATAATTGGGATAATAATTATAATTGGGATGATAATATAAGTGATTCTTATCATCAAAGTAATGAGTTACATGAACTTGCCAAATCTACAGAAGTTTCTGACTTAAACAAAATGGAAAAAATACTTAAGCTTAAAAAAGAAATTTTTATAAAAAAAGCAAACGCCTTTACAAACGTGCTAATGATGGATGCACCTGACCGTATAGGTAACACACCTTTACATATAGCGGTACTAAATCAAAACTTATCTGTTATAAAGTTACTATTAGCTTATGGTGCAGGTCTTTTTTTTGAAAATGAGGATGGGTATACTCCCTTACATTGTGCTGTTCAAGGTGGTCATAAAGATGTAACTGAAGTTCTAATTCAGAGAACATTAATACAAGATTTTAGTGTACAAAAACCAGATTACTTGGCAGGTGCATTTTCTACTTATTGGGATGGGTGCAAAAATGAAATTGAAGGTAAAAAAATTGGCAGTAGCAATATTTCATACCTTGACTTACTTAAAGCTGGTAAAAATGAAATAGTTAAGTACGTAACAAATCGTGAAATTAGAGATATACTGAATGACCTTGATTATGAGGAATTTCCTATCTTTGAAAGCCAAATAAGGAATAAATTCAATAAGGGAGTAGAAAGACAAGAGCTAATAGATGATGGTACAAGAATTATTCAACGCTTTGGCAATAGTAAGAATTTACCTCCAGAAATGAGTAGGAAAATAGCTTTTGATTTATCAAATTCAGATTTAGAAAATTTACGGCATATCGGAAATAATAACGAAAATGCTCATGTGAAGCCCAGTACTAAAATGGATGAGACGAGAGAAGAGCAAGGCATAACTGGGAATGGACGGAAAGTATATCATCAGGCAGGCTTTGTTGCATAGCTAATTAAGAGGAGAAGCATAGTAGGCTCAAAGGTGTGCACATCAATGTCAGTGAAGTTTATGGGAGTAAAAAATAACAAAGTTAGAAAAATTATTCTTGCATTAGTTTTTTATGTGTTGTACATAATATCTTTGGTTATGGATTGACCGTTTTTCTAGTTATATAAAGTAAATAGTTTGAGGTGTGAATCGTGGAATATAAACAGTGGTTAGAAATGTTAAGCGCAATAAATGCTGACGATGATCTGAATAAAGATAATGTAATTGAAAAAATAAAAGAGAAGTTAGAAAAAGAAGATCCAGGCACATATCAAGAGTGGCAGGATAGTCGATTTGACATAAATTATACATTTAATGATCAAATGTTGTTGCATATAGTTGCCACAAAAGGTCTTGCAAAGGTAACAAAACTTCTAATAAAAAAAGGTGCTGACGTTAATAAAGCAAATCAATACGAATGGGCTCCATTACATTGTGCTGCTGAAAATGGTCATACAGAGATAGTAAAGGCACTCATAGGAAAAGAGGCAGATGTTAATGCAGTGGAAGAAGACAAGTGGACTCCATTACATTTTGCTGCTGTAGAAGGCCATACAGAGATAGTAAATGCCCTTATAGCAAAAGAGGCACATGTTAATGCAGTGAATCAAAACGGGTCTACTCCATTGCACTTTGCTGCTCAAATGGGTCATACAGAAATAGTAAATACTCTCATAGAAAACGGGGCAAATGTTAACATGTTGAGTGAATCTGATAAGGTGACTCCATTATACCTTGCTGTTCAAAGTGGTCATGCAGAAGCAGTCAAGGCTTTAATGGAAAAAGGAGCAGATCCTTTATTGGAGAATAAAAGTTATATAACTCTCAAGCGTTTAACTGAATTAATCAAAAATAATAGTTTAGAGCATCTTCCGAAAAAAGCAGAGGAAGCAACAACAGGGAGGGAAGAAGAGCAAGTGGATGATGAATATGAATTGCTTAAATATTCATTGCTGTTTCGTAAAGGTTGCCCATTAGTTGATAATGTTAGAAGAGATACATTTGATAGTTTATTATGTACGTGGTTTGCTGACACATCTAATTTAACACCAAAATTTTTTACTAAAGAATAAAGATGATGACGATCTAAAAGACATCCTTGCTCTTAAAAGAGGAGAATCTAAGTTGACAATATTGCATGTAGTATCAAGTATGGATAGTAAGTTAGCAAAAAAAATATGTGAATTTACTCTTGGAGGCTGGAGCTGATCCTAATATAAAGGACGATAGAGGAAAAACACTGTTACATTATGCTTCGTATGATAATATAGAGTCTCTCATAAAAGCAAGGGCTAATCCTAATATGGAGGATAGTGAAGGGAGAATGCCTTTGCATTGTGCTGCTGGTATTGGTAATAAGAAAAGTATAAGTGCTCTTCTAGAGCACGGAGATGACTCCAATAAAAAGAATAAACAGGGAAAAACTCCGCTACAAGTTGCAACTGATAATCATAACTACCATGTTGAAAGGCACTTTTTAACTGACAATCAAAAAAGATTGTGCCAAGAATTTGGTCGTATTGTTAACGCAAGTACAGACTTTACTGAACTAAAAGTATTTTTGAATAAATACAAGAATACTCAAGATCTTAAAAGGATTTTGAACCTTCGTGATCGTGAAGGAAAATCAGAAATTCTTCTAAATCTCAGAATCATTTTTTTACTCAAGACATTTTCGTTATTGCGAAACTCCTTATAAAGAAGCAAAAAGACTGCTGTTAGAAGCGGGAGCGATTGACCATGAAAGATTAGATAGAAAAGAACATTTGCCTAAATCTGGAACTTTATGGGATAATTTAATATTAGACCAGCAGCAGAAGTTGAAAATGTTTTTAGACAGAGTAGGTGAAGCTCAAGACATGAACAAGCTAGAACAAGTAGTAAAAGAAGCTATAGAGTCTGGAGTAAGGTTTAATTTTCTTGTTCGTCCAGGTGAAATGATGCACCAAGATACATATAATTTTACAGATTATGTAATAAAAAGGATTAGTAAATTAAAAAAGAATCCTAAAGTTGCTAGTGGTATAATATGTAAATTAGTATCAAAAGGAGCAGTGTTGCATAACTTGAGTAGTATAGATGTAATCGACACACTGGAGTCAGAATCTAAAGATCACAAAACTAATATGAAAAAAGCTCATGAAGAATATGTCAATAATACTTTAAAATTTATGAAAATTGTTAAAAGTGCAGCTAATGGTAAAGTAGAAAATGCAAAAATAGATAATTCTACTTTTTACTTAGAATACTCAGAGGACAGCACAATAAATGTTGCAAAAATTACAGATGGAGCAAGGGATTTAGGGTTAGTTCAAGGAGAAATAGAATACGGAAGAGATATAATAAAGATCGGTAAAAGTGAAGTAGAAATTATAACGGAAAATGGTATAAGGAATTACACAGACCTTGCGGATAATAGTGATATAGTATTAACTTTCTATATTAGTGAGGGAGAATTAGAGGTTAGATTATATCCTGATATGCGAAATAAAGACCTAATAAGGGTAGAGGTGAACAATCAAGGTCTGCTGGAGCGATTAAAAAATTGTAACGAAAAAATAGGCAAGAATTGCTTACTTGGCGGGTTACCAGTTAATCAAGCCATAGAACAAGGGTTTTTTGTCAGGTCTGGAAAATTGATGCGTTCTGAAGCAATGAGTCAATCTAATGGACAGAAAAAAGGGAGTTGGTGTGAAAGAATAAGCAGAGCCTCAAACTCAGAACAAACAACAAGCCGTGCTATGGGGTAAAATGGGTGGTGCTATCAGGTTAATGGCTTAAGAGATGTTCTAAAGAAATTATCTTGACGCTTATGGTCCTTCAAGCATGCCACTAGCTTCAAGATTGTGTAGGCCAGTCGCTTGGCATATTACATTGGTAGAAACACCTACTTCAAGTAGATTCTTTGCCACTTCTGTTTCTCCTATTTTTTTACCCTTTTCTTTATCAATCTGTATTCTTTTAGATACTGACATAATTAATGAATAAAATTTATCACGTATTTCTTCATCTTCAATTTTATTATACTCTCTCACTAAATCTAATACTCCATTTTCTCCTTCTCTATCCTCATTACTTCTTTCAATTTCAACATTGCCTTTTTCTATTAGTTCACTAATTTTCGGTAGTAGAGTTTTAGCGTGCGTTGACAATTTACCTGCCATGTTAAGTAGTTTTCTTATTGTCATGATATGGGTTCCTTGCTCATAGCGTCGTATTTGACCACCTGTTAAACCGACTTCATTTCCTAAATCCTCCTGAGAACGTCCTCTTGCTAGCCTCCAGTCTTTCATATTTTCCCCTGTTTTATAGGCTATAAAATTAACTATCTCTGTTTTATTATGTTTCTCAAGTTCATCTTTAGACAAGCCTGTTGTTTGGAGGATGACATCAACAGAAATACCCGCTTTAAGTAGATTCTTTGCTACTTTAATCTTTCCTGCTTCTCTACCCTCTTCTTCTCCCATCTGGATAGATTTATTTAATGCAGAGGCTATCTTACATAATTCCTGATTCCTAAATTTTTTACATTCTCTAACTAGATTTAATGTTTTTTCTACCTCACCTTTCTCTGCCGCCGTCGATTCAGGCAGTAGTTTTGCCATATCAATCATTAGTTCCACTACTATCATACAGAATATAATGATTGAAATCGGATTTTCCCCTCGCTCATATCTGGACATTTGCTTCTCTAATACTCCGACTTTACTTCCTAGACCTGCCTGAGTACGTCTTTGCTTTTCCCTCTCATATTTTAATTTTTTCCCTACTTCGTAGTCTGTTAACTTTGTGTCAGTAGTCATGTCTCTTTAATATACCTTGAGACACATATATACTCTTTAATCTAAGATTTTATTAAAGCTACCTTGCACTACCGTAAGAGAGTAAGACTTCAGTAAAAATCATATTTGATGATGTCCAAGCTGTCCTTTTCAACGTTTTCAACATTTTTGGGAATAGTTAATTTTCTTGTTCCTGATATGTATTTAACTACCTCTAAATAATCCTTATTCCATCGACCATTAAGGGCATAATGTAATGGTGTATTCCCATATTTCTTAGTGGCCTTGATTTCAGCTCCTCTCTCTATGAAGTATTTTACTAAATCAATTTTGGCGTGGTAAGCAGCCCAATGTAGAGGTGTTCTGCCCTCATTGTCAGTTACATTTATATCCACGTTTTGCTTCTCCACAAGATACTCTACTACTTCACTATTACGCCAATAAGCTGCCCAATGTAGTGGTGTACTACCTAGATTATCAGTGACATTAAAATTTACTCCTTCTTCTTCTACTAGATATTCAAGGACACATGACATACCAGACTCATCGCCTATAGCTGCATAATGTGCTAGCGTACAACCATTGCTACTATTGGCATTCTTGTCGGCACCATCTTCTATAAGATTTTCTACCACATATGAGTACCCACAAAAAGCAGCTATATGCAAGGGTGTTATCCCATGTCTATTAGTTGCTTTCATATTTGCTCCTTTTCTACTAGATATCTAGCTGTTTTCTCACAACCACCATGAGCAGCGTGATGCAGAACAGTATTACCCTTTATGTTTGCTGCATTTATGTTGAAGTTTTTCTCTTCCACTAGATATTGAACTATTTCTAACTTACCGTCTATAGCAGCTATATGCAGAAATGTTTCACCATTTTCTTTAGTAGCATTAATATTAGCTCCTTTTGCTATAAAATGTCTTACTATATCTAAGTTACTTGCTTTATGTAGAATGTTATCACTAACATTAGCCCCTTTCTCTACAAGATATACAGCTATATCTGTGCTACCTTTATAAGCAGCAATACGCAAAGGAGTATATCCATACCTATTAACAGCATTAATACCAGCACCTTTTTCTATAAGATATTTAACTGTTTCAAGATTACCTTCTTCCACAGCTAAATGCAAAGGTGTATCATCCCTAAAATTAGCATCCTTATCTACTAAGTACTTTTCTATGATATTACACATATCAGTATGACCATTTTGAAACGCATAAAACATAGGTGTACCTTCTTTGTGGTGATAATCAGTAATACTAAGATCAGCACCTTTATCTACTAGAAGTTTTACTACACCAATGTTTCCTGAATAGGCAGCATAATGCAAAGGAGTCCAACCCTCTTCATCTTGAGCATTTAAGTCAGCTCCTTCACTTAGAAGAAGACGTGCGGTTAGATACAAATTACCTTTTTCAGCAGCTAAATGTAAAGGTGTTTTGCCTGCAATACTAGTATCTATGGGTTTGCCATTTAGATATTTTGTACTTTGATCAGACGTTTCTTTAACATTATCCTTTTTTTCAACATATTTTTTTGTCATAATGACCTCACTAAATTAATAGAACTATTCCATTCTACAGACACAAACATTATTTTTTTATTAACTGCAAAACCCGTATAAATTCCTATATGCACTGCTCATTCTTTCTCATGAGGGCATTCATAATTATGCTAATATCTTATATATATTAATTAATAAACTCATTCTCTTCCCTCTTCAATGGCCTCTTCTATGACAGCAGCTATTTCGTTCAGCTTCTTCAACTGATTCACTTCTGGGTTCTCACGCATTTCCTTCAGCACCTTTTGATAAAGATCTTGTCTTTTCTCATTATCGAGTAGTTTGCAGTATAGTTTTAGCTGCTCAGGGGTCTTTGATAGTAGTCGTGCTAACGCTGATTTTCGGTTATTGTTATTCATGTAAAAATCCTCACTAATTAACGCTTCAATTTTTTTTAATGTTTACTACTGTTTTCTTAGTAGTATTGGCATGAAGCCATCTATTTTGGCGGAAGTCAAGAAATTTTTTAAATATTTATTTGTTATTAATAATGGTAAGGATATTAATTTCAAAGTTGAAAAGTAAGATCAGTGGTAGTTGGGTTGACACTTTCTACTTTCTCGAGCTTGGTGTTGGGATTTATGATATTATACAGCGCAAAGCCTATACATACTAATCCAACTATTCCCACAACCACTGCTACTACAGGCATTTTCATGATATACAATGCAACACCGCTTGCCAGTAATATTGCACCAACAACACCAGCCAGGATTGCTTGCCTTTGTTGTGTTAATGGTCCTTCTTTTTCGTTCACAGTATCTTCTTTTCCAGATCCACTATAAAAACAAGGTTTCATTTCAGTAGAAGATAAGGTATTAGCTTTTTCTGTACTATCGGTAGTACTTAGAGTTGGTTGTGCAGCAATTTCTGTTAAAATATTGGAGGTACTGTTTTTGCATATTCCAGTATTATCAGGATTTTCTATTGAAGCAGCGATGTGCTCTATAGCTATTGTATTACTTTCATTACTATTTTCACATGGCTCAAGATATTCATGTTCTATAGATTCTTCAAGACTACTTTTATTACTATTTTCATATGCGTCAGCCGGTGTCTCGATATTACCGATAGTATCTTGAAGCACTTTTTCACTTCTAGCTGTAGTAGTTTTGGCTGTTACAACAGTGGACTGCTGGGTTACTCTCTTATTAACAAGTTCTCCGGAGAATTTTAAGATTTCTTCTACAGCCTCACTATTTTTACGTGCTTCAGCATAGGTGAATGGAGTGTAAGTTGTTTCCTTGCCATTTGAATGTTTTATAATTATTCTCTTTTTTAGAATATCTTTCAAAATACCATTTTCCTCAGAGATCTTTAACACTGCTCTAATCATGTCATTGTCTCTACGTGATATAGCATCTGTAAGTATTGTATGAGTTTCTTCCCGACCATCTGAATGTTTTGTGGTCATCTCTTCATTCAGAACTTCCTTTAATAGTTTTTGTTTTTTGGCTTCTTCTAAAAGATCTTTTACAGCTTGACTATTTTTATGACTTATAGCATAATGTAGTAGTGACAATGCCTACTCTCTACCCTGATACTCGTAAGTTATTTTCGCTAAAAGAATCGTGCTTGTGTTATAGCTGGACCTTTTGAATATTCTATTTCTGAACCTTCCAGCAATACTTTTCCCTTCCTCTATTTCTCTTGCTAGCTTTTGAATATTCTTTCTATCTTTATTTGTTAATTCATATATATCACATACTAATGTCAGTTTTGACGTTTTCATAATGTTTTTCCCCTATTAAGATTTATTGATTTAGTTGTAGTAGTTGCAGTTGCTCACCCCATAAATTTGGTTCAATCAAAGGTGTCTTGCTGCTTGAAATGTTTTCTTTGTAAAAATTTAGCTTATCTTTTACATCTAAACAGCAGTAACACGACTTGCCCTTTTGTAGGTGAGTAATTCTCTAGGCTCTGTGGACAAAATTTTAGAGAAGCCATACAAGAGCTCCAACAAAATTGAGAAAACCCATAAAAACCTCAGCAGTTTTATCAAATCTGGAAAAAATGCGCCTAAAATTTTTAATTTTACCAAAAAAATACTCAATCAAATGACGTTCTTTGTAGATATGCTCATCGTAATACCTTTGCACTTTTCGATTCCGTTTTGGCGGAATAACTACTGTACATCCCTTGTCTTCAAGACTTATAACAAAGGCATTGCTATCGTAGCCCTTGTCAGCTACTACAGTAGAGTTATAGATACTTTCGGTTAACACTTGTGCCTGCGTAATTTCATTTCTTTGACCAGGAGTCAGAGTAAATTTAAGTGAATTTCCAAGTGCATCGACAAGCGCATGTATTTTAGTTGTAAAGCCACCTTTGCTCCTCCCTAAAGCTTCTTGATCCTTGGAGTTTTTTGTATATCCAGATGAACATGGATGGGCTCGGATGATCGTACCGTCGATTATAGCAACTTCTAAATCAGGCTCTTGTTTAATATATTCAAGCAATTTTTTCTAGACATCTCTTTCACACCATCTTTTAAATCGCTTATGTATACTCCTGTAATTACCATAAGTTTTTGGTAAAAGTCTCCATTGGCAACCACTTCGCACTATGTACCACACTGCCTCTATGAATATTCTTAAACGTTTTTCATCTTTGCTGTGCATTCCTTTTACGCTTTTTATGAACTCTAAAATTTGTTTCCAATTTTCCTCTTTGATGTAATATTGCATATGGTAGTTTCTCCATTTTTTACCTATTAGGCTAAACTACCATCTTTTTCTCTCTTTTCATATTTTTTGTCCACAGAGCCTAGGGATTATCCTATTGAATTCTATAATATTTTTTGCCACATTGTCTACAGTGCCCAGACACTGGGATCCAGGAAACTTTGATTGTAAACTAATTTGGTAAGCATAAAAGTAAAACATAACGTTCTTGATTATGTTAAATTAAAAACTAGATCCCAGTGTCTGGGCACTGGGATGACATCCTTTCTAGTGTAATTTATTCGGGAGATTTGCTAAGCGGTAAGATTTCTCCTGATACGCTGCAATCGTTAGAAGCTAACTCCACAAATTTGTCTGTTAGTTTATCAGGTGACACCAATTCAGATCCAGGAAATGCCTGCTCACTACCCACAGGTCCTTTCGTGTATACAGCATTTACACATAATTTTGTATGTTTTGTCTCAGATGCATATATCTGCACCATTATTTCTAGTGCAACTTTACTTGCAGCATACGGCATCCAATATGGATAAGAGGAAGGAGAAAGTGTCACCTCTGAGGTCATGAATATCACTCTTCCAGCATTAGACTTCTTTAGCATTGGATCTAAGTTTTTTAGCAAGTACCAATTGGCAGTAAAATTTGTATTCATTACGTTCTGTAGCTCTTCAATCTCACAGTCGTGAATAGGGTTCAATTTGCCTAAAATTCCAGTACATGCAACTAATATATCAAGTGCTCCAGATTCTGATAATTTCAGGCTTTCTATCATGTTTGTCAGTATCTTTACATTCTCAAAGTCTAAAAGATCAAGCTGAATTAGTTTCACAGAGCCTTCTTTAAATTCTTCAAGCTCTTCAATTTCATTATATAGTGGCTTGAGATTATCAAGAGATCTTGAAATCAGAATTACACATGCACCTTCTTTTACAAATCTTTTTGCAACAGCAGAGCCTATTTCACCTGAAGCTCCGGTGATTAAAGCTACTTTACCTTCTAACTTACTCATTTCTTTCTCCTTAGCGAGATTCATTGAAATATTTTAGCTGAAAATTAAATTTTGCTCCATATATAAAAATCAAACTTAGCATATAAAAAAATAGTAATGACACTACCATACCACCTAAACTTCCATATATCAAATTCAGTTGATCAAAGGAAGCTTTTAAGTATTGCTTGAAAGCTGAAGCAGAAATTGTCCAAAGAATAACAGCCACACAAGATCCAGGAAAGACGTCTGATAAATTTTGTTTTATGTTTGGCAACATAAAATATAGCCAAGAGACTACTGTGAAAAGTACAAATTCAATGAGGAGATATTTAGTATAACTAATCCCCTGATAGGAAAAATCAATTAGCATTGGCACTAATGTAGAGAACACTATAGTTAGAATTATAATGAGCGTGATCACTAAAAATTGTAGTATACTTAACAACCTTCTTAATATATAAGGTGGCGAAACCGGAACTTTATAAGCTTTGTTCAATATTGTTCTTAGCCCTTCAATTGTTGACGAGGCGGTCCAAACAGCGCCTACAATTGCTAAAGTTAGTAAGCTTTGCGGCGGGCCTGATATTATCTCTCTGATACGCGGCATCAAAGATGCCAAAATATCCTGTGGCATGTTATCAATGATAAATACCCAGCCAATGTTATACTGGTCTAAGAAATTTGCGAATGTTGACGCCACAGCCATTAAAACAATAAGAAAAGGGAATATCGATAACAGGATTAAAAATGATAGATACCCTGCATGCTCCACTCCATCATTATGAATTGTGTCAATCAAAGCACGATAAAGGCAATAAACGATACTGTAAAATTTCTGTAGCACTGTAATATAAACGAACCAAGAAAAGTATTCTAAATGAAATAAAGGATCCTTTTAAGCAAAAAATCCTCACCATTTACTTAAACTTAATCAATGTGATAGATAATCAAATATGAAACAGAAATTATAGGAGGCGTAATGAAAAATTTTCTTCTACTTGTAGCTTTAATTCTCTCCTTTGCATTTGATGCAAATGCTAATGGTAAGACTATTTCTGCTGATGAAAAAGAAGATGAAACATTATCAGTGATATGCAAGATAATAGACTATACTCATGGCATAGGTGGACCAATGATCACAATAGTGATCATTGGTGCAGCGTTGCTTGCAATATTCGGCAGGATGCCGTGGCCAGCGCTTTTTGCACTCGGTATATTTACTGCTGTGTTTTTTGGCGCTCCTGTAGTCGTTTCAAAAATAGCACCAGGCGGTGTGGTTTGTAAAAACGGTGCAGCACAGAATAGTCTATAGAATAGTTCATAGAAATTATTGGAGGCACAAAACGTAGTTTTCTTTACTTGAAAGTGGTAAGTTTTACCACTTTCAGTGTCTATGACTACCTAATAAATTCTCTTTCTGTAATCATATCAGTTAAAGTCTGGATTCCAGCGTCACGCGCTAGAATGACAAGGTTATCGTCATGCTGCCGCATACCGTCACAGTATCTCTAGATACCGGCTAACAAGCAGCGGGATGACGGTTGTCAGGGTAGCTGTCATCCCAGTGCCCCTTTTTTTGTCATCCGAGTAGCTGACACTGGTTCACTCTATAATGGCAGTGCCTCTATGATGTAAGGAATCCAGTTTTTATGCAATCTCATCAAGAACGTTGTGTTTTAACGTAAGGTTGGCTACTTTTACACTCACTAACTTAGCTAGATCCCAGTTTCTGGGCACTGGGATGACAAAAAAAGGAGCACTGGAATGACACCTTCCTGCCCAGTTCATGTTGCTATAAATATTAAGGAATTTACCAAATAAAAAAAAGGCAAAAGAAGCCCCATGGTGCGAGTTTTGACCCTATAATAATTTGAACTAGCTCTGTAATAATGTGCTAACGCTTAAAATAAGCGCGATTTGGCTGAATGTAGAAAAAATAAAAAAGACATGCAGCCGCTATAATTTTATGTAATCCGCCAAAAAATACCCTAAGTTTTTTACTGAATTTTGTCATTGAGCCTGCAGGTCAAAAACAAGTTTTGAATCATAAATACCCTTATTGTCATAATAAGGGGGCTGGCGGAGTTTGTCAAGTGATTTTTGTCTCTCCATGCCACTTGGGTGACACCAACAGTTGTATTTTATATTATCTTTTTGCTCTACTAGCACTCAAGTTTCCTATTTAAAATTTTTAATATTAAATTCAATTCATTTGGATTATTATACCGTATCATAACTTTACCCTTAGAATTACTGTCATTAATTTTGATCTTTAAACCAAGTTGAGAAGATATAGCACCTTCTAGTGCTGCCATATCTTGATTTTTGGTATATCTCTGCTCTTTTTGGTTGTTACTTTGATGTAAGTCTTTTATCAATTTTTCAGTTTGCCTAACGCTTAAGCCTTGGGAAATTATTTCTTCTGCAATACTTTCCGCATTTTCAACATTAATCAACGCTCTTGCATGACCCATAGATAGCTTTTTTTCGTTGATCATTGTTTTTACTCCATCAGGAAGTGACAACATCCGAATCATATTAGTTATGTGACTGCGGCTTTTGCCTATAGTTGAAGCTAATTCTTCATGTGTATAGGAAAACTCATCTATCAGTCTCTTATACGCTTCACCTTCTTCTATTGGATTAATATCTTGCCTTTGTATGTTTTCAATAATGGATACTTCCAAGCATTCCTTGTCGCTCAGATCTTTTATGATAACGGGTGCACTATCAAGATTTGCAATCTTGCTTGCTCGCCAACGACGTTCCCCAGCTATTATTTCGTAACCATCATCATTTGAATCTTTGCGTACCACGATAGGCTGTATAATGCCACTTTTCTTTATCGAATTTGCAAGTTCTCTTAATGACTCCTCGTCAAAATGTTTCCTCGGTTGAAATTTGCTTGGGTGCAGTAATGAAATAGGCAAATACTCTTGTCGATCTTCTTTATTATCATAATTATCGCCTATGAGGCCGGCAAGACCTCTGCCTAGGCGTCTATCATCCTTCATACCACGCCCTCACTCACTAGCTTCTTCTCCTTACAACTGCTCGCGTGCTTTTTTAAAATTTCCCTTGCCAAACTTATATATGCTTGTGCACCAGGACACTTAAGATCATACACAATAGCGGGTTTTCCATGAGAAGGTGCTTCTGATAACCGTACGTTACGTGGAATAACAGTCTCATACAATGGGATGATAGTTTTGTATACTTTATCATTTAAATACTGGCAAATATCGTTTTTAATCTGTTCACTGAGTTTGTTGCGCCTGTCATACATTGTTAACACGATCCCTTCTATTGCCAAAAAAGGGTTTAGGTTATTCCTTTTTATCAGTTCTACAGTTTTAACTAAATGGCTTAATCCTTCCAGAGCAAAAAACTCACACTGAAGAGGAACAATAATAGAATTAGCAGCAGTCAAAGCATTTATGGTTAGAAGCCCAAGTGATGGAGGGCAATCGATGATTATATACTCATAATTATCGCGTATCTTCTCTAATGCGCTTTTTAGCACAAATTTTCCTCGCTCAAGTTGCGATAATTCAATTTCTGCAGCTGACAGATCAACTACTGACGAAATTAGTGATAAATTTGGAATTTCCTTTATATTGAAAATTGCCGATTCTATCAATTTATTTTCGCTGCTCAGTAGTATTTTGTATATATTTTTTTCTTCCCTACTACGATAAGAAATCCCGAGTCCGGTGCTAGCATTTCCTTGAGGATCAAGATCTACCAATAAAGTGCTTTTTTCCACAGCAGCAAAGGCTGTCGATAAATTTATACTAGTTGTGGTTTTGCCAACTCCACCCTTTTGATTTACTATTGCAATAATCTTGCTCACGCCTTTTATCTTATGTATAAAATAATTCTATTGTATATATGCAAGAAACTTTTGCATTAGAAAATTTTTTTGTTGCTAATCACACTAAAATTAGACTGTCTTTTTTGCTTTGTGTAACACACTTTGAACCTTGTTTCCTAATTCATTCAGAGTGAATGGTTTTGGCAAAAAGTGAAAATCTTCTATATTGATGTCATCACTCTTTAAAAAAGCATCCTCTGCATACCCAGAAATAAAAATAACGTTGATATTTGGCCTATGGATCAATGCTTCTTTAACTATTTCTGGACCACTCACCTCTGGCATGATTACATCAGTGATTATTAGATCTATGTGTTGATTTTTTTTACTGATTATTTCTAGCGCCTCGCTGCCTATGCTCGCTTCTATTACATCAAATCCTTTTCTTTTGAGTGCTTTAGAGATGAATTCCCTTACTGAATTTTCATCTTCAATCAATAAAATTATACCATTACCTTTAATTTCACTTACTACCGGTCTTTCTATTTCTTCACTATCTTCCTCTATCAGATTTTCATCTGATATGTAAACCATGGGCAAAAATATGCTAAATTTAGTTCCATGATTTACTTTGCTAGCAACATAGATGTATCCTTCAGTTTGTTTAATAATGCCATATACAGTAGAGAGGCCAAGACCTGTACCAGAGGTAATATCTTTGGTAGAAAAAAATGGGTCAAATGCCTTTTCAATTGTATCACTTGTCATTCCACATCCAGTATCAATTATTTCAATCACAACATAATTTCCATGTTCGATCGTTTCCTTGTCTGGAGAAAACATGTCCTGAGATGTAGAATTTAATGAGTCAATCTTTTGATTAAAGGTTCTTATAGTTAATTCTCCGCCCTTTTCCATAGCAGCACTAGCATTGACTGCTAAGTTAAGTATAACTTGCTCTAATTGCCCTTGATCAGCCCTAACAGCACCCAAGTCTCTACCATAATAAATATTAAACTTTATATTTTCACCTATTAATCTTTTTATCATTTCATAAAGATTAGCTATAGTACTATTTACATCAATAATTTTTGGCAGCAAGGTCTGTCTTCTTGAAAAAGCAAGCAATTGTCTTACTAAATTTGATCCACGCTTTGCATTTTGCTGTATCTGTATTATATCTCCAAAAGATGGATCACCAGCTGAATGTTGGAGTAAAAGCAAATCGCAAAATCCTATTATCCCAGTCAATATATTGTTGAAATCATGCGCAATACCACCTGCTAACTGCCCTATAGCTTGCATCTTTTGATAATGCTCAAGCTTTATCTCTAGGTTTTTGTGTTCAGTATTGTCAATAAAATAACAAAGTATGAAGATCATTTTATTATGAAGAAACTTATTGAAATATATTTTTATGTTATTATCGCCGTTGAGCTGTACATCAAAGGACGCATTATTTATTCTATTACTCGAAAAATATTCACGTATTTTCACATGATAACTATCTAATATCAATGTAAAGATTGAATTATTATCTGACCCTGCAAGCTTTATTAGTGCCGTATTTTTCTTTACAAAGTTGCCGTTTATGTCACATTGTGCAATAGCAATTGATGAATTTGCAAAACAAGGGTGTAATTGATAATCAACAATATTTGATTCGGTTGGTGTTATAAAGCCATATATATAGCTATGGTTGTATTTATCACAAAATATAGCAGTGCTCATATAAGCCTTGAATGGAATACCACTTATAGTAAAAAACAAAATTTCATTATCAGTTGTTGTATTGTTATATTTAGATTGAGATATAAAATCACTGATTGAGCTACCTTTTTCCAGTTTTTTCAGTTCAAATATATCTAAAAATCTTTTATTTACAGATAAAATCACCCCTTTGGCATTTGCAATGTAAGTTCCTATGCTGTGTTTTTCTATTAACTCTTCATATATCTGCTCCTTGTTTATCTGTGTTGCTTTTAACACAAAATACCCATCTGGCCTTGCTATTGGCACTAATGATAAATTTAAAATCTTATTACTATTTATAGCAATTTGGGGATTATCTGGTATCGGCTCAAAGAGCAAAAGAAAGTTAGATACTCTATTCTTCTTGTTTAAGGAAATGCATACTTGTACAGAAGAGTTATTTTTCAGTGCATGATAGAGTACTTTTTTATCTTCTTCTGAAACATCTCCTATTTCAAAAATCTTGCCTAACGTAATGTCATCATCTATATGATCTTTAAACCTTTCGTAGAACCTTGCATCAGCATAAATAATACCCTCATCTCTATGTAAAATAAGGCAAAATTCTGTATTATGATTTAGTGCATTTGCAAATATTGCATTTTGAAATTCTATAGTATTAAGTAGGTGTCTGTAGCGTTTTACATTATATATCATAAAGAGAGTTGTTAGAATGCTAACTAATAAATTAATCTCTATATTAATATGCTGACTATATATATCAAAAAAGTAGAGTATCAATATTGCTACTGGAGGTAAGAGCATAATAACTGCCATCACAACAATTGACATTCCATAATTTCTTAGTATGAAGTCAACCCTGTTCTCTTTTTTGTTATCTATGTATCTTTTACTCATTATTGTTACTTGGCATCGTTGTACATATGAAAATGTTTTATTATATTGATTTAATTATTATAGATTTATTAACGTCTTTGATAGATAATTATCATCCAAATCTAATTAAGTTCCTTAAATATCAGATATAACAATGTTAATAAGCTAGCGAGAGGATATTATGGAAAAACAAAGAACACAAGCATTTAAGTGGTTCTGTGCACTAAGAGATAAGATCATAGAATCTTTCTTATTAATTGAAAAACAATCATCCGCAGAGCCAAAGATCAAAAAAAGAAAGTGGGATCGCCCAGGTGGTGGAGGTGGTGAATCTACAATTATTTTTGGCAATGTTTTTGAAAAAGTTGGAGTAAACGTTTCAAAAGTACACGGAAAATTTGCAGATTCAGCCATTAATGAAATTCCTGGTGCAAGTGAAAGTAACGGAGAGTTTTGGGCAAGCGGTATATCTTTAGTGTCTCATATGCAATCGCCCCTTATCCCTGCAGCACATATGAACACAAGGCTGATATATACTTCAAAACAATGGTTTGGTGGAGGGATGGATTTTACGCCAATATATAAAAATGAAGAAGATTGCAAGTATATTCATGAATCAATCAAAATGACATGTGATAGATTTGACACCGGATATTATCCAAAATTTAAAGAGCAATGTGACAACTATTTTTTCTTACCAAATAGAAAAGAGCCGCGTGGCATTGGTGGTATTTTCTATGATAATCTGAGTTCTGGCAATTGGAGAAATGATTTTGAGTTCACAAAAGCAGTAGGTGAAGCCTTTTTGGAAATTTATTTGCACATCATACGTAAACATATACAAAAATCTTGGACAAAAGAACAACGAGAAAATCAATTAATAAAACGTGGCAGATATGTAGAATTCAATCTGTTATACGATCGTGGCACAAGGTTTGGTTTAATGACTGACGGCAATCCAGATGCAATTATGATGTCAATGCCACCACTTGTTAAGTGGTTATAGAGAGCTGCTATTAGCAGAAAATAAATCATCATAGTTTAAAGTTGTACCATGATAGTGAGCTTTTATATAGGGGGTATAATCATGGGTATAATAGATAATTTTTTAATTAAATCTGTCAAAAACAATGACATAAAAGGTGTTAAACTGACTCTAAGTCTCTACAATGCACTAAATAGTTTTAGAAAATTCTTTTCAAAGACTATGTCTTTCAAGAATACAGGATCATTTGATATAAATAATAATCAAGCTTTAAATCAGGCTTTAGGATATGCAGTAAAAAGTCTTGATTATGATGTAATGGAATTACTTATTAATGCTGGCGCCAACGTTAATGCAATAGGCAGCGACGGTATAAGAAGTGTAATCTATAAATACGAAAGAGCACTTGCTCATGAGAAAGAGGTTATGCCGGTCCTAGGCAAGGAGTATCTCAAAGACTATAAGGAAAAATGTTGTTTAATACTTGGTGAGTTAGTAATAAATGGTGCAATGCCTCGAAATGTTGCAGAAAAGGAAAAAATATTGAACATTTTCAAAGAAAGAGAGGGTTTTGATGAGTTTAAAGAAGTAGTAAAGCTGAAACTTGAGGCTAACTCAGTTGGTAACATGATACCACCTCAAAAACCTCCTAGAACTTTTGAGTATGAGTCAAAGAGTACTGGCCATGGTAATTTTCTTTTAAAAGAGTCTATTTACGCTGAGGTGTATGACACTAAGGTTAGTAACTCATTAGGGGAGTTGAACGTATCAGAAAAATCTATTTATGCTGAAATATATGATTCACATAAAAAATCTACTGAAAATTCATCATTGGACGATAGTGGTTATTTGAGTATATCAGAAGAACCTATTTATTGCACTATAGATGATCTTTCAGAACAAAAAAGCCTGCTAGCCTAAAACAGAAAGAGCCAGAACAATCGTCAGAACCTATTTATGCTAGGGTAGATTTGTCCAAGAAAAGAGCAGAAAAAAAAGCAAAAGATGTAAAAGCCAATTCTGGAACTTACCATGGGTTAGTGCAGGATAAAGTGAATGATTGGCAAGAGCAAGTGAAGCTAAGTGCTAATAAGCCGATAAGTCAGCAACAGACTAATGATCAAAAAATTAAGACCAAGGCTGGCTTTAGTGTAGAAGAAATAAAGCAGAAATATGAGCGTAGAGATTCTGGCTACGATTCTGGCTATGATTCCGATACAAAAGTTGAACAACAATTAGAATTAGGATCTAAAACTCCTAAATCTGAAATAAATTCAGTGAATATTAAATATGGAATAGAGAAAGACGTTTGCGCCATAAAATAATTGACTTTATGTGCATAATCAATATAACTTGAGTTAATTCGCATTGACTCTTTCGTCTAGTGGTTAGGACACCACCCTTTCACGGTGGTAACACGGGTTCAAATCCCGTAAGAGTCACTCAAGTAGAATATAATTAAAGTTTTGAATGGGAAAAATTAGGCTTTATTTTGAAGAAGCTTTATCACAAGGCGTGAGTTTAGCACTTAATCCACAACAAAGTCACTATATTTGCAATGTAATGCGGCTTAAGAAGTATGATAATCTCTCTCTTTTTAATGGAAAGGATGGAGAATGGTTAGGAGAAATAGTTAATATATCGCGTAAATTAACAAAAGTTACACTCAAAGAATGCACTAAACAACAGCAATATGAGGAAAATTTATACTTATATTGTGCCATGGTAAAAAGTGGTGCTTTAGGCAACATAGTAAGACAGGCAACTGAAATGGGAGTAACCTGCATTCAATTTATTTCAACGGAACGTACAGTAGTAAAAAACATTAACCTAAGTAGAGCAAAATTACAGGCAATCGAAGCTGCGGAACAATCCGGTAGGATGAGTATACCAGAGATTTTGCCTCCTATTAACTTTTGTGAGTTACCTGATTCCCAGAGTAAAAATTTTGTTTTATGTGATGAAACAGGTAAAGCTGATAAAGTGCTGAAAGGTAAGAAAAATGTTGCTATTATTGTTGGCCCTGAAGGTGGTTTTTCATCTTATGAACTTGATCTTGCCGATAAGTTTTGTCAAAAATTGAGTCTAGGAAAAAGAATTTTAAGGGTCGATACTGCTGTGGTTGCTGCACTAACTTTCACCAATTGGTGTAGCTAGATTTTTAAATATGGCTAAGGTTTGGGCCATAGAGAAATCTGATTCAGTGTTGCACGCGCTAACTGTACAAACTCTATAGGCCGCCTGCGAAGCAGTTTGCTACTAAAGAGGAGCTAATAAAAAACATATTCTAAAATAATATTAAATCTTATATTATATTTTTTCTAAAATAAACAAATGAATCTTGCATTTTGCCTGAGTTATTGATACTCTGAGTAAAGAAGTCGGGGCGTAGCGCAGCCTGGTAGCGCATTTGGTTTGGGACCAAAGGGTCGGGAGTTCAAATCTCTCCGCCCCGATGCTAGCAGAAGTTTTAACGCTTTTAATAGTTAGAGCTTTTAAAGGCATTTCGTTCATATTGCAGTTTAACGCTCAAGTTTATAAAATAATTGACAATGTTAATTTTCTAATTTATAAATAAATTTTGAAATGATTACCGAAGGAGGTATAGAGTTTGATTGAAGTATCAGTCCATTATGGTGATGTAGACAGAGCTCTTCCAGTATTGAAAAAAACAATTCAAAAGGAAGGAAGAGGGTTGAAAATGAAAAAACAATATCATGAAAAAAAATCAGAAAAAAGAACTAAAAAGAAAGCTGAAGCGAGAAAAAAGAGGCACCAGCAAGAATGCAGAAGGCAGCGTTACGGTTGGTAATTTTTTAATAGTTTATCATTGGTTGTTTTATGAATATTCACGAATATCAAGCAAAAGAGATTTTGCATAAATTTAATGTCCCGGTGCCAAAAGGTTTTGTCACTATATCTGCAGAAGGAGTAAAGACTCAAGTAAGTCAATTAAAATCTGACGTGTTTGTGGTTAAAGCTCAAATTCATGCAGGTGGTAGGGGTAAAGCCGGTGGCATAAAGCTAGCAAAGTCAGATGAAGAAGCTCAACAGTTTGTAAAAGACATGATTGGTATGACTTTAGTTACTCATCAAACAGGGCCAAGCGGGCAGCAAGTAAGAAGAGTATATATTGAAGAAGGCTCAAGCATTAAGAAAGAGTATTACTTAAGCCTGGTAATTGACCCGAAGCTCAGTAGGCCAATATTCATATTTTCCTCAGAAGGTGGAATGGACATCGAAGAAGTGGCGAAAAATTCTCCCGCAAAAATTGTGAAATTTGATATTGATCTTGCTACAAGTTTTGATAGCAGCAAGTTAAGCAGCAGTTTTAATTTGAGTTCAGAACAAATAGAAAAAATAACAAATGTTGCAAAAAATATATATGATGCGTTTATTGCAACTGATGCGAGCCAAATTGAAATTAATCCACTGGTTGAAACAAGTTCTGGAGATTTTATTGCGCTCGATGCGAAAATTAATTTCGATGACAATGCTTTATATCGTCACCCAGAAATTATGGAACTTCGTGATTATGATGAAGAAGTGAAAGAAGAGATAGAGGCTTCAAAGTATGGGCTCAGTTACATCAAAATGGATGGCAGTATTGGTTGCATGGTAAATGGTGCAGGTCTTGCTATGGCAACAATGGATATAATAAAATACTACGGAGCAGAGCCTGCTAACTTTTTGGATGTTGGTGGTGGAGCGAGTAAAGAAACTGTAACTGAAGCATTTAAAATCATATTGTCTGATAGCAACATAAGAGGAATTTTGGTTAACATATTTGGTGGTATAATGCGTTGCGATATTATCGCAAGTGGAATTGTTGCGGCTGTAAAAGAAATGAGCATTAAAGTTCCTCTAGTGGTTAGATTATCAGGCACTAATTTCGAAGAAGGAAAAAGAATTTTAGAAGAGTCAGGATTAAATATTATTGCTGCAGATGAACTGGGCGATGCTGCGCAGAAAATAGTACAAGAGGTGAAATAGAGTATGTCCGTTTTAGTAAACAAAGATACAAGGTTAATATGCCAGGGTTTTACTGGTGCGCAAGGTACATTTCATTCAGAGCAAGCAGTTAGCTACGGAACAAAAATGGTTGGTGGTGTAACTCCTGGCAAGGGTGGTAGCACTCACCTTAACTTACCAGTTTTTAATGCTGTAGCAGAAGCCAAAGAAAAAACTGATGCGAATGCCACGGTAATATATGTACCTGCTAAGTTTGCAGCTAATGCAATACTTGAAGCAATAGATGCAGAGATAGAGCTAATAGTTTGCATTACAGAGGGCATTCCTATACTTGACATGGTAAAGGTGAAGCATGCTCTTGCTCGTTCAAAAAGTCGATTGATTGGTCCTAACTGCCCGGGAATTATTACGCCCGAAGAGTGCAAAATAGGGATTATGCCTGGCCATATCCATAAGCGTGGACACATAGGAATTATGTCTCGCTCAGGAACTTTAACTTACGAGGCAGTAGCACAAACAACCGCTGTTGGTCTTGGTCAATCCACGTGTATCGGAATTGGGGGGGATCCAGTTCATGGTATGACATTTGTTGACTGTATGGAGCTCTTTTTAAAAGATGACGATACTCATGGTATTGTAGTTATTGGTGAAATAGGTGGAAACGAAGAAGAAGATGTATCACATTTTGTGAAAACAGAAAAAACTAAAAAGCCAATCGTTGGTTTTGTAGCAGGTCAAACAGCACCTCCAGGAAGACGTATGGGACACGCTGGAGCAATCATCTCTTCCAGTGGTGGAAGTGCTGGTGCAAAACTAGAAGTTATGCGGAGCGCCGGGATTGCAATTGCTGAAACCCCTGTAGTGATTGGTAAGAAGGTATTGGAAGTAATGCATTAGTGCCTAATCTAAAACGCAGCTGTACGAACGTTGTGATTTGAGGAGCAGTTTCTACTAGAAAGGGTGTCACTCAAGTAGCTGACACTGGTTCACTCTATAATGATGTCATCCGAGTAGCTTGACTACTTGGATCCAGGAAAGTTTGCTTGTAAGCAAGCAAACTAATTTGGTGAGTATAAAAGTGTTGTGTTATAGCTAACGCTGACTCTACGTCATACCGCGATTCATTCGCGGTATCTCATCCGCTAACACGTAGCGGGATGATGAATTACTTGACCTTTACAGGGATGACGGTTGTCGGTAGGCCTAAATTACTTTAGTCATAAATATTAAGAAATTTACCAAATAAAAAAAAGGCAAAAGAAGCCCCGTGGTTGGCTAGTTACTTACATTATACTTTCAAGTATGGCGTTTTTTTATTCCAAACGTCTAATAACCGCGACTCAGCTGCTTTTAAATGCAACTAACCTAAATTATAAACGTTAAGAAATTTACTGAGCGGAAAAAAAGGCAAAGAAACCCCAGGGTAGCTAGTATTCAAATTCTCCCTTGCCTATTTGACGTCTTTTACTGTCTTAAACGCTTTATAAGCGCGTTTCGGCTTGTATAGGTAGAAACCTAAAGTTTTACAAAGACATGAGGTGCACATAGTGCAAAAAATTAAGCATGATTTACGCCAAATACATTAAGTTTTTTTGTCATTAATCCACTGCAGAGATTGCGAAGTGAAATAAAACAGCTTCACTTCCATGATAAGGGGGCTGGCGGAGTTTGTCAAGGAAGTTTTTGTAGCTCTCATGGTTTTTGGATTCTAACTAACGTCACGCGCTGGAATAACACCCTTGGTGGTAACAACTAAAGAAAAATATCAACTAGGTTTATAATCTATTACTACCATGTTTGCAATTTTGTCATGAAAAGCTTGTTTATGTTCATCATCTACTGCACATACTAAATCTAGGATTAGTATAGCTAAAAGTAAAATAGGATTATAAAGCGATATACAGTAAATTATGAAAAAAGCGATGGTTCTTTTTATTGTTTGTATTAGAGTGATCTGCTCAAGTGTATCTTTGTCTCTTACACGCATGCTAAATAACAAGTGCCCTAGAGTGCCGCCAAATTTTACTAGCATGAATATATGAAATATACGTGGTATCATTAAAAATAAAGAAAATACAATCGTGGTGATTACAATTATTGCACCCATGATCCCTTGTATTACGTGTGTAAGTGAGAAACCTACCGCCATTAAAGCAAATGGTATTGCGATAAATAAAATACAATCAACTATAAATGCTAGAATACGCCTTGTCATTGTTGAGTAGTTTACGTTTTTATCCATACACTGCCTATAAAGAAAAATATCAACTAGGTTTATAGTCTATTACTACTGTTTTTGCAATTTTATCATAAAAAGTCTGCTTGCGCCGGTCGAATATCGCAAATATTAAAACTAAAATTGGTAAAATTATAAACCACTGAGAAACATAGTGAGTCAGCAAAAAAGAAATAATCAAGAAAACTGTCTCAGAAATACACCTTATTGCTGCTTGCATAAGAGTAGTATTTTTAAATGTGTCTGCATCTTTGATATACAAACCACACAACAGTTGTCCTGGCGTACCTCCCAGTCTTGTTATTATTAATATTTCTAATACTGTACACAGCACTGATGTAAAGATTGTATAAGGAGATGTTAACTGTTCAATTTCGTCAAGAAAATTATTTACCTCATTATTGCCCAACAATGCAATGTATAAGATGAATGAAGGAAAGAAAAATATTATTTGGTCAAGTATTGCTGTTACAGTACGCCTTGTAAACCCTACGTAATTTACTTTAACATTTATTTCAGTATTCATAACCCTAACTATATTTCATAATGTCATTATATACTATAAAAGCACGTTATTAAATAATCGTAAATATACTAATTTGTGCAATACTAGCTACTTGTGCCACTCTATTATTTGAATTAACATTAAATCATTTACAGTTAGGGAAGTTATGTCAACACCAATCACAGTTGCGTATGGTGATGGTATCGGACCAGAAATTATGGAAGCGGTGCTGTCGATATTGCGCAAAGCGGAAGCAAAAATCTCAATAGATATTATTGAAATAGGTGAGCGTGTTTATAGTAAGGAATGGTCTCACGGAATTTCTCCAAGTGGTTGGGAATCAATTGAAAGGACAAAAATATTATTAAAATCTCCAACAACAACTCCTCAAGGTAAAGGCCACAAGAGCTTGAACGTTGCACTCAGAAAAAATCTAGGGTTATATGCAAACATCAGGCCGTGTATTTCATATCATCCTGTTATAGAAAATAAATTCGATAAGTTTGATATCGTAGTGATACGCGAAAATGAAGAGGACGTTTACACCGGAATAGAGCATAGGCTAACTGGTGATTCTTACCAATGCACTAAAATTATTACTAGATCTGGCTCAGAGAAGATATGCAGGTATGCTTTTGAATACGCGAAAAAACACAACAGAAAAAAAGTAACTTGCCTGACTAAAGACAACATAATGAAAATGACTGACGGAACTTTCCATGCAGCGTTTGATCGCATTGCAAAGGAATACCAGGACATAAAGGCAGAACATTATATAGTTGATATTGGAATGGCACGTGTTGCCACAGAACCGAAGAATTTCGATGTTATAGTAACTGAAAATCTATATGGCGATATATTATCAGACATAGTGGCACAAACCTCTGGATCTGTGGGACTCGCTGGAAGTAGCAATATAGGTAATGAATATGCGATGTTTGAAGCGGTTCATGGTTCTGCTCCTGATATTGCAGGAAAAAACATAGCTAATCCTTCTGGTCTTTTAAATGCTGCAGTGCATATGCTAATTTACATAGGTCAAGTGGGTACTGCAAAACTAATCTACGATGCATGGCTGAAGACTTTAGAGGATGGAATACACACTGCCGATTTGTATAAGGAGAAAAGAAGTAAACAGAAAGTTGGTACAAAAGAATTTGCAGAAGCTGTTATAGATAATCTAGGGAAAAAACCTACAATATTATCTGAGCTTATAATTGGCAGTGATTTGGATAGTAAAATAAATAAAGTACAAGACAATTACGAACAAGATTACAAAGTTAAAAAGCTAGTGGGTAGTGATATAACGCTTGCTTGGGACAAATCCAGCAATTTTGATCAAATAGTAGGATTAAATAATCTGCAAATGATAGCAATATACTCAAAAGGACTGGCAATTTGGCCAAGAAGCTCAAAATCTTCAAGCGATCAAATAACCTGTAGGTTTATCGCAAATAATGAAAAGCAAGCTATTACAAATAGTGATGTAAATAACTTGCTAATCAAACTCGAAGAAAATAGCTTTGACGTGGTGAGAATGGATAAGTTGTATTTGTATGATGGGAAAGAGGGTTTCTTTTCTTAAGTTATTATTGACAATTTTAATTATATGCAATATTTAGGTTGTTATATTAAGAGTATATATATTTGTATGAGGGGTAGTAATGGGTCAGCATTTTAAGTTAGAGATTCAAGAATTTAGCGATAATGTCAATTTGTTTAACATATTGGAAATAAAAGCTGAGCAAGTTGTAGGTAAGGATTATGAAGAGCTTAGTAGCGTTTTAAAAACACGGTATAGAAAACTGATTTTTGTAGATCACCCTGACAAAGGTGGAGATAAGGATAGATTCGATCGGGTTTATAAAGCTCATGAAGAGCTGAAAAAATATATTAAACCTTTAGAATCGGGAAATCCTTGCGTTAAAGTCAGTGTTGATGCTGAAAGTGACGGGCGTTAAACAGAAAGGGAGTTTCATTATAGGAAAAAGTTATTTGATACACTGAAAATTAGTGAAGAAGAAGCGGTAGGAAAGAATTACATAGAATTAATTTCTATATTAAAGAGTAAAGACCTTTTGTTTGAAGAAGACTTAAAAAGCTATGTTAAGCTTATAAGTCAAATGGAAAAAGTTTTCCAAGATTCAAGCTTAGGTTATTTCAAGAAAGTGATGGAAACTAAAAAGTTAACACAAGAACTGAATCAATATCAAGCAAAGCCAGGCATGCAATTACTCAATTATATTGCTCCCCTAAAAAAAAGTGGAAGTCTAATTAAAAAAGAAGATAAAAAGGCATTAGCATTAAAATTCATAGAACGTAAAAATGCCTTACTATATATCCGAGTAGTGAGTACTTCACTTTTAGCTATATTAACTATCATTACTGTAGGCTGTTACTTGTCATGGTGGATAGTAGCTGTTTGTGGATACGTTGTTTATAAGTTAGTGAGCCATTATATGGCTAAGTATCGAAATGGTGAAATTTCCACTGATGAATTTATGAATAAAATGAGCTATATTGGACTAGGCAGTATGCTCCTTCTTACCTATCCTCTAGCTGCTTTTTCTGTTTATCTACTTACAACGAATTTCATTGCTAATGGATTAACTGTTGGTGGAACTATACTTGGTCCACTATTGTTATTAGCAGTATTAATTGAAACATTAGCTTCTGTTTTCTCAAAAGGTTGTGAAATATATGCTGAAAAGTACACAAAAGATTTACTAGAAGAGGATCCAAGAGATAGAGTGCAAAAAGAAACTGACCTATTGAAATGGTATGATCCACATAAATTATTAATGCCAATTATCATGCCTATTGTTAGAAAGTGTTTTGCAGAGGTAGCGAACGAATTTGCTGAGAGGAATTTTGATGAGGTAAAAACTGGTATGTCTGATGTTAATACTAAAGGACTATCTAATCCTCAAGCAATTGAATTTGCACAGCAAACAGTGTAGTATAAGCTTTTAGCTCTATGCATGGACTCAAAAAAAGTAGAATTGATATTTGAAAAGTTTCAACAATCAAATCCTGCGCCAAAAATAGAGCTAAATTATACCAATCATTTTACACTACTAGTTGCGATAGTTTTATCAGCACGGACAACCGATGTAAGCGTTAATAAAATTACAAGAGAACTATTTAATATCGCTGATATGCCAGAAAAGATGCTGAGTTTTGGGCAAAATGAGCTGAGAAAATGCATAAGCAGTATTGGTTTATATAATTCCAAAGCAAAAAACATAATCGGGCTCAGCAAAATATTGATTGAGCGGTACAATAGCGAAGTGCCTACTAATTTCGATGATTTGGTATCTTTACCAGGGGTTGGGAGAAAGAGCGCTAATGTGTTCTTAAATTCAGGACTTGGTATTCCAACATTGGCAGTTGATACTCATGTTTTTAGAGTGAGCAATAGACTTGGACTTGTGAGAGAAAAAGATGTGTTTAAAACAGAGCAATCTCTTTTAAATGTAGTTCCAAAAGAATACCTGCTTTATGCTCATCATTGGCTAGTTTTGCATGGTAGATATGTTTGCAAAGCGCAAAAGCCTTCGTGTGAAACGTGTATAATTCATGATTTGTGTGAGTTTGAATGCAAAAGGTATAAAGTCTAGCACACTATGACCCCTTTCTTGTCACTCCGATATTCCTTCCTTTTATCATCCGAGTAGCTGACGCTGGGATCCAGGTTGCTCATAAGCAAACTATAGTATTTTCAAAAGCGAATGATAAAGGTATAATATGTTTTTTAAAGTAGGGAAAGCGATGGTATATAGTGTAGATTTAAGGGAAAAAGCAGTTTCTTTGGTAGAAAAAGGAAAGTCAAAGGTTGAAGTTGCAGAGGTTTTTGAGATAGACACTATATAGATGGCTAAAAAAGAAATCTACTGGCCAAGGTCTCAAAGCGGTAAAAAGTACTGGTTTTATTCGGAAAATAGACCCAAAAATACTTGCAGACTATGTTAAAAAACACCCAGATCACACACTAGCAGAAATGAAACAAAACCTTGGCTTTGGAATAAGTGCAATTTGGTATAGGTTAAAACAGCTAAAAATAACCTTAAAAAAAGTCACATTCTATCAAGAGCGCAATCAAGAAGATAGGCAGCAATTTATCGATAAAGTCTCAAAAATAGACCACTGTAGCATTTTATATATAGATGAAGCAGGAGTTGATAATAGACTATACCGAGAATATGCATGAGCTCCAAGAGGAGAAAAAATATATGCTGATGTTCCAGGAAAAAAGTGGGAAAGAGTGAGTATAATAGGTGGATGGATTGAAAAGAAGTTTATTGCACCAATGACCTTCACAGGAGGGTGTAATAATGTATGGTTAGAGCGAACCACAATTGCAGCGTAATACAACCATAGTTATGGATAATGCTACATTCCATAAAACTCCCAAAACAAAGTCATTAATAGAGTCTTTTGGCTGTCATTTGCTTTATCTTCCAACATATTCACCTGATCTAAATCCGATAGAGCATTGTTGGCACACCATCAAAAGTCGCCTCAGACCTTTAATGCATCAATGTACAGACTTACACCTTTTAGTTGGTAATACCATTTTAGACGTTTATCATTCGTTTTAGAAAATACTATAGTTTCATTAAGATTTTTTTTTAAACTTCTCTTGTTTACTTTTATCTTGTCCGTTATGCACTGGTCTTGGTGTGATATATGAGAATTTCATTCTTTGCATATTATGGTGTACTGTAGACTTGCTAAACCAAACTTTTCCTGAATTCTTATTCTCGTTTCTTTAATGGTAATGTTGAGATTTTCTTGTATCCATGCTTCAACTTGTTCAAGTTGGCTTTGGTTCAATATAGTTTTTCTACGGCGTTGAGGTGGAGCAAATAATTTTTCTTCTCTGCCAAATTTTAGGTCATGCAGTAAGTGCCTTTCTTGAAATGCAACATATTTTTGCTACGGCTGTTATACTATGCTTTTTTGCTGCAATTACAGCATTTAGTTTTTTTGCAACATATGCATTATTTCTTACTTTCTTCAGCATTTCTTTTGCTCACTTTTTCATCCAATAATTTTGATCTTAATGCCATTTAAACCTCGCTATTTTACTTACTCCAGTATGGCTTTTTTCCATTATTGTCTCTCCGTTACTTGTATAGCGGGAATTGGTATTAGGAGATTTATTTGACTTTCTTTTTGGTGGTTCTAAAGCTAATCGCCAATTTGAAAATAATATCGGAGTACAAAAAGAATTGTATGGTCGGTACAATAAATTCATGGATAGTCTTGGGGGCTTAGGAAAAGATGGTCCAGGAGGATTTTTTAATCAAATAGCATCGCAATATCAAGGCAATCCTTACCAGCAGTTTATTAGCAATCAAATGATTGGCAACCAATTAAGAGCAAGTGGGCTTGATCAATCAAGCTATGGTTTATCTAAAGTTGCAAGTTTAAACTCTGAACTTGCGTCGCGTGGCTTGAATGATTTTATCAGCTCATCTTTAGGAGGGTTGCAAAGTCTTATCGGAGCACATGGTCTTGGTGCACAAATTGGTCAAAATCTAGGTGGTGGTTACACTTCTTACGGAAAATCTTTAAATGATCGCTGGGTAGCTATGAATCAAATGTTGGGTCATTTTGGTCAGGCTGCGGGTAAGGCTGCAATATAGCCAACTACAACATTTTTTTTAATTTTTCAATAAAGAAAGGAAGGAGTGGTGTATAAAAATATATATATGTTTATAGAGTGTTTTAATCTTTGTAAATATATTCTCTATGCTCTATTGCAGTAATTATTACTATACGTTCTAGTTTACTGATCCTATAAACCAAGCGGTAATCACCTGTTCGTATTCTACGATATCCTTAAACTCACCAAACAAGGGATCTCCTGCTTTCTCAGGAGAAACTGTAAGGCGCTCTTTTACGATTTCTTTTATCCTTGACCATATTGCCTTAGGAAGACTTGGAATATCTTCGTGAACTACATTTTCCTCATAACAGATTAAGTCTTATCCCCAGTTGACGTCTTCATGCCTGATGAATTTTGCATTTCGGGTGTCACGTTGGATAGCGAGTTTGACTATCGCTATATCTTCCTCATACTCAATTGCTTCTTGTATAAACCCCTCTGCTAGCTCTTGAACTGATTGGTTTTTCACTTTAGCCAAGCGAGTAAGATCTTTTAAAACTTTTTCGCTAATGTTAATTCCTGAATCTGCCATAAGTTTTACCAAAGTCTACTACTGTAGTAATTATACAACATTTTTCTAAACTTTTCAATAAGGAAAGTTGCTAGAAAAATTTTATGTACCTGTGTCAACATAGTATATACTATAACTAGCTTAAAGAATAAAGAATGTTAACTCAAAAAGACATCGATCTATGCCGCAAAGATTTTGGCTTCTTTGCGTTTCAAGACATGCTGCGAGTGTTTAATATCAGATTAAATTTAAAAAGAGAAGATGGCAGCAAAAACTATTTGTGGGTACTGTTCAGCAGCATTAATCGATTGGTGTTTGAAAAAGCACACAGTCAATGGTGGAACATACAACCACGCTGTGCTAAGACAACACTGGGTTTGATATTTCATGTAGCGTTCGCCATCGGCAATAATCCAAGAGCAAAATTTATGTATATCACGCACCAGAGGGATTTGATGCGTGAAAAAATCAATGAACTACATATTGTACTTGAGTCTCCATTTTACCGTCAAGTCTTTCCAAACGTAAAAGTAGTTGGTCGCAAAAGTACACGAGTAATTAGAACTAAAGAAGGAGGTTTTGTTAATGGCTTTTCAATATCAGGGCATGTAACAGGTACAGGAGCTAGGGATAGTTCTCTTGATTTTGATGAAGGTCGGAAGTACGGTGGTTGCATTATCCTTGATGATTTACACGATGCAAGCTGTGCTTATAGTCGAGTATCGCTCATCAGTGCCTGTCAAAAGTTTGAACAATGTATAACTTCAAGACGTAATACTGCTGATACGCCATTTTTAGTGATTGGTCAAAGGATCAGTGTTTACGACATATTTGGTTATTTAGAGAAAAAATCAGAGCGACAGTTTGAGAAGATCATAATACCTGCAGTACTTGAAGATGGCACGAGTATTGATGAGAATAGATTGCCAATGCAGGAACTTAGGATCAAGGAAAAAGCAGATATCAACTATGTTTTTTTAAAAATTTTTTATTTGTAATTTTGCAACTTCATATGGGCAATAAAAACCCATTTGTTATAGAAACAGAATTTTGTATCAAACAGCCACCACAGCAATAACTGAAATTGGTTAATGAATATGCGCGTCCACACACATTAAAAGCGCATATTCATTAACCAATTTCAGTTATTGCTATGTAAATTTTTAAATATGCAAATTAACTGCTTCTTTAAGCCTTGCATTAGCAATCACTATTATTTTACGCATTAGAGCTGTTATAGCCACCATCTTCTTCTTACCACTTTCAATAAGCTTAGAATAAAAGGCACTAAGTGCAGATTTGGACCTTGTAGCAGCCATGGCAGCTGTAAAAAGCTTTGAACGAACGTTACTTCTTCCACCTATAATCCTTCGGTAGCCAATAGCTTTACCACTTTCCTTAGGATGAGGCGCAACACCTGCAAGGCTTGCAATTTGCCTTTTATTTAAAGAACCAAGTTCCGGTATGAGACACAATAAACATTGAGAGGTTTTTCTACCTATTCCAGGGACTGTTTCAAGAATTTTTTGGCATCGTTGCAATTCAGGATTTTCATTGACTATTTTTTGTATAGCTTGATCAAGCTTTTCTACCTGGTTGTTGAGGAATTCAATAGCTTGTTGACAACTTTCCTTAATGTAATCATTTCCAGGAGTTTTTAGCCTATTCTTCTCTTGAACAAGCATTTTCGTAATATCGTCACGACGCTGACAAAGTGCAAACAAGGTGGTTTGTTCTTTTGAGATAGGTGTAAATAGCTGCAAATGTCCACAACGCTCAGAACCATATTGGGCAAGCGCTTTTGCATCAAGACTGTCGGTCTTTGCCAAAGTTCCATGAGATAGAATGAAGTTTTTAACTTGACGAGTATTAGCACGATGCACAGCAATGTTTCTATCAATAAGAAAATACAATAAGCCAAGCTCATAACCTCCTGTAGCTTCTAAAATTACCATGGAGTTGGGCAAGATATTTGAAAATTTTTGGTAGAGTTGTTTCCAACCAACACAACTATTGTCAAATTTGATGACACCTTTTTGTTCATTAACTGCAGTAAAAAAATTCAAGTTTTCCGATATCAATGCCAATAAAATTTTGATAAGATGTAACCATAAAGAACCTCGAGAGTTTAAGTTAAAATTTAAGATTGTAAACGGGTGCATATATATGTCCCAAACAACTATTCAAACGTCTCGAAGGATAGGCTTGAGTACCTTGATATCTACGTATGTTATAATACTACCGTCTTACGGTTGCTCAAGCCTGGCGATAACCACATTTTTATAGAGTTATCTTTCTTCTTGCTTCTTTTTATATCACATTTCCAACTTACAACCTTCTTCCATATTTTCCTCAGTTCTACTAATGGTTTCTCTCCTAAATTCTTTACTTTCTTTTCTATTTCTTCCATGCCTCTCTTCTAGCTATAGCCATTCTGAATTTTAAAAAAGGTTGCGGCTCATAGCACTTTCTCATCCACAGTTTCTAGCTCCTCCTTTGCCACTATCACACCTGCTGCCGTGCTTTCCGATACAACCCTTACTCTTTCTATAAACTCTCTCTGCTTATTTGCGATTTTTACGTTCTCTAACACTTCTTTTATCTCTTTACTATTTCTCGCATAATCCATTGGCGTTTTGCCAGATTTATCCTTTTGCTCTACACTCGCTCCCGCTTTTACTAGCTCTTCTACTATTTTTATCTCTGCTACCATGCATGCCAGATGTAACGCGGCAAATTTGCTACTTCGTTCCACTGCGTTTACCTCTACTCCTGCCTTTATCAGCTCCTTTGTATTTTCTAGACGTTGGCCCATGACTGCTAAGTGCAATGGTCTATATTGTCCTGCATCTGCCGCATTTATATCTGCTCCTTTTTGGATTAGCAATTTCACTTTTTTTGGATCTGGCATCCCTACTGCATAATGCAACATCGTCCTCCCTTTTGTGTCTTTTTTATTAATATTTTTTATTGAGTTATCTAATACCTCTTTCCACGACTTATTAAATTCTTCTCTTTCTTTCTTACTAAATTTTACCATAACTTTCCTCAGCTATTACTGCAATGTAAAGTGGCTCCAATTTGGCTCACTTTAGTGCTTAGCAAATCTTGTTTGTTTACTAGCTACTTTTTCACTTAGGGCTGTTTTAGCATAAAAAGCAAGTTTTTTTTTGCTAAATTTACATATTTTTTCCGCATATTATATTAAGATGTAAATCCATATGTTTAATCTGTTAAATCTACCTCCTGTAGTATCGTACATTTCTGGTATTTCTTTCATATTTATACCTTTCTTTTCTAGAAAACTTGCTACCCTTTTATAAACCTTAGCTCATCCAACGGTTTTCTCTCTAATAACAACACCACCATTTCCTTCCTTTTCTCAATCAATTTCCATAACTTTCTGCTTCGCCACTAACTCTCTCATTATCTCCTCAGTCTTTGCAATATATGCTAGATCTATTGGTGTATATCCTTTTTGGTCTCTCGCATTTACGTCACCTCCCGCTTCTAATATCGCTCTCACGTTCCCTATTTCCCTCATAAATACCGCACTATGCAATGGCGTTCTTCCTATGTAGTTCCCAGTATTAACATTTGACCCCGCTTTTATTAACTCCCTTACTGTCTTTTCACAACTCATTAAGCTCGCACTGTGTAATGCCGTATATCCCCCATCGTCTATAGCATTTACATCTGCTCCTTCTTCCAACAGTACTTTTACATTCTCTACCTTTCCATAGAATGCTGCTCGGTGTAATGGTGTTTCTCCGCTATTATTTTCTATATTTGTTTTTGCTCCCTTTTCTATCAGTAACTTTACTACTTTTTTATCGGATAACTGTGCTGCTAGATGCAATACTATATCTCCATTTACGTCTTTTTCATTTATTCCACGAAATGAATTCTCCTTTAATTTTTTAAGTCTTTTATTTAAATTGAACATCTTCGCTACCTCACTATAAAAACATACATAAAATGGCCAATTTGGCTCATTTCAGCGCTTGGTAATTTTTTTTTGTTTACCTACACCCACCTAATTTATAGCTGTTTTGGCATGGAAAAGCAACTTCTTTTTTTCAAAAAACACACATTTTTACCGAATGTTAATGTAATATATTAAGATATAAATATATATGCTTAGCATGTTAAACATATAACTTGTGTCTCTTTCCAGGACCTGTTTAAATGTCGATGTTCGTGCCACGTTAGTACTCCTGGGTAAAACACTAAAATGTAATTTTCCGGTTCATGTATTGAATCCTTTTGCTTTGAATCTAAACCGCTTTCAAAATGAATGTTATGTTCTGCTAAGCTATATCTTGTAATCTTTTGACCAGTAAAATTCTCTACTTTGTAGTGGTGAGTAACGCTAAACCTTTCTAAAATTGGCTTGTATTTTTAATTCCATAGTTGTTCAGATAGTTTGTGGTCATTCAAATAGAACTTTTCTCCACATTCTTCTACACTCGTAACCGGAAAACATGCGTTTATTTCTCCCAAGTTCCAGCTATCTGATAATACTATCTGCGCTTTTGCAAACTTAATCTCAGGTAATAAGCTCTGTGGTAGCGGATATAACGTTTTTAAATTATTCCACTGATGACTTCTTTCATAAAGACCATTATAATTCTTTGTGTGAGGCTCAGTTTCTCCAAGGATTGCTACATCTAGGCGATATATATCATTGCTCAAAGCTTGTTCATAATGAACTCGAAAAGTACCAAATTTAAAACTTGGATTTAAGATTTTTAGCTCAAATGTGTTCTTCCGACCAAATGATAACACTGGTCCATCTTTTTCGACCTTTGTACCAGAGTAGTCTGATAATAAGCTGCCAAAAAAACTCTCATCTAAAATGAACCTACCAATATTGTAGTGATCGTTAAAAATTCTCATTAGCCTCGATCTTGCAGGTAATGATAGTTTTGCAAGCTCTACTACTGCATCTACGAAGAAGTCATTCGGTACATCTCTTATCCCTATCTGTAATTCAAAGAAATGTTTTCCTGGAGGTTCCTCGATAATTGTAATATCTTCTATATTTGCCCATTTAAGTGCTATTTTCAGTGACGCTGATGTTCCTCTTAAACGCTGAAATTTTATTCCTTCCTCTACGGCTTTTCTTTTGTCTTTTGCCCAGTGCAGTATCTCTCCTAACCCATATTCTTCTATTATCCACGGTAGTATTTCATCTTTAGGATTAAGCTTAAATCCTCTTATCCTGCTTGGATCTACTTTGTAATCAATAGCCTCTACTAATGCTTGCTCTTGTTTTGTTGCATTTGGCGGTAATAGCATTAATTCAACTCAACATTTAAACTTCTCAATGCAGCACACTCATTTCCTGCTACAATAATATCCTCTCTTGGCTCGATTAATTCCACGTTTTCTACTCCTTCTACGAATAAATTCGCTATTATCCAAGATCTTGTAATACTCCACCCTAATCTTTTCGTTGTTTCAAATTTTTCTATAAATTTCTTCTTCACCGTTTCAATAATATCTGGTCTTTTAATGCTAATTTTGCTGTGGATATCTATTTCAATAATGTTGCATCCAACTACTGTTATCGTGTCGGTCAATACCCTTATATCATCTCTGGTAACCTGCTTTCTTACAATATCAAGTAGTTCTTCAGACGCTATGCCATTTGTGGATAACCCTGTGGATAAAATTGAGATCTCCACACTTCCTGGCACTTTTGATTCAACCAGCGCATCCTTTACTCTATTATCTGCTGACAGTGCGTGATATCTATAATTTCCTCCTATGCTTGAGCCAACTATTCTTGCCTTGATTCTTTTTCTAAATTGTTCATCCTTTTCCCCGTTCTCCCTTTCCACTCCATAAAATTCAGCTAAATTATCAAGATCATTTCCCATTGCAAACTTTAGTAAATTACTTTTTACTGCTTCATTTATTCTTTGTCTTAGTAACAATTCCCTCCATGCTGCTACTTCTAAAATCTTCATCGCTGGGTCACTTTCTACTAATGCTGTAAAACTTTCATCTCGACTTATTAACTCCTCCTTCATACGTGAAAAGATTTCTTCGAAGTTCAGTTTTTCAATTATCTCTGGCTGCTGCATTTTTAAACAACTACTCCATTAATATTTATGAACTTACCTTCTGAAAGATAGACACCTTCTAAATTCAATGTTACTCTCCCTTCTTTTACTTCTGTTATCTTCACTTTCTCTAATTTAAACCTTCTCTCCCATTTTTCTAGTGCTCCTGCTACTGCTACTGCTGCATAAATTTCCAGCGTAAAATCGCGATTTACTGGCTTATCTACTAATTCAAATAATCGAGAACCATACTCTCTTCTCATAATACGTGATCCAATAGGAGTGGTTAAAATATCAGTAATTGATTGCTTTAAATGTTCTATTCCTTCAAGCTCTTTTCCTGTTTTATCGCTCATCCCACGCATTTTTAGCTCGCAAATACATTTTTACTTCCACTTATCACTTTAAAACCACACGAAACCATATCTCCAGTCCTTGCTACACCAATACCATTCACAAATACGCTGTTTGAACCTTGTATTAGCTTCTCTCCCAGAGTTAAGATATCTCCTTTTCGACACACAGATCTCCCTTTCTTAAAAACATCACTACTTCCACTCATACAAACATGTGCCGGTATTCCACTGCAATAATCTCCTATACAAACCACAGCTTTAGCCATACTTAATTAAGGTCGATTCTCTTTGCTTTGAGTTTTATTCCTTTTTTTGTCATCTCTATGCTTGATTCTCCTACTTTCAACGTTATTTTATCTACTACATCTATCTTAAGATGGTGCTTTTCTTGGTTATATGATAACTTTGTCCCATCTTGAAATTTTACACTACTTATTTCCTTTTTATTCTCTGGAGGCGGATATTTCTCCTGATATATTGCTGGTAATACTATCCCCAGAGATAATTCCCCAAATGGCGATAATACTATTACTTGCTCATCAATATCTGGGGAAAACCAACTTCTATCCTCTCCTGCACGATAAGTTATCCACGGTAAATAGTCGGTTAAAAATTCTCCTACCTTTACCCGCACTCTCGCTTTTTTATAGTCTACTTCTTTAACTAGACCTATACGAATAATGTTCGCTAGCCTTCTATTTAGCTCCGCAATGGCAAAATTATGCTCTAACATGTACTTCACCTATCTCTATAATATGCAGCTTAATTCCAACTTCTGACCACACTGACTCCCCTACGTGCATCTCATGAGCCCATTCTACTAACCACACTAGATATGCATCTAATTCCGGCCTAAAATCATCTCCTCCTCCTGAGATAAATTCTCCTGGTGAAACATTTTTTACGTTCCAAGTATTTTTATTTACTACTCTTGCTACTTCTGCTGCTAGTGACCTGACAATAATAGGGGCATTTTCTATTGTACTATCAATCACAATTCTTGCTTCAAATCTTGCTCTCAGCGCTAATTCTTCTGTTCCTGGATCTTTTCCCGATTCTAAACTCACAAGCTCTACAAATAACGCTGGCGCTACTAATTCTTTCCTTATTGTTGGATACACTTCACATGTCTGTATTGCTGGTATTTCTTCCTTTAACGTAGTACAAATTGCGTTGTGCAAATCCTTCCAATTCATACTTTTAGTTCTAATTCACGCTCAAAACACTTCTCAAATATCCCTTCTGTTTCATAATTAACCAGCTCCTTTATTATTTTTGATGCTTCTGGCTCCAGTTCTAATTTTACCTCTTGTATTGGCAAAGCTTTTCTTCCTTCACGCCTAAAAACACCACTATTTCCTCTTGGCATTGTTGCAGTAAACGCTCCTATAAACTCATGTTTTCCTATTTTTGTACCTCTTTTTGTTTGTCTCATACTGCCAATAAATGAAGCCCTCATATCATATAAATTTGCTCTTATTAAAACCTCCAATCTACTTGTTCTTGCCTTAAAGATTCGCAACCTTTTTCTCATTATCGTTAATTTTGTCTTCTTTTCCTCACTAATCTCTTTTGCTGCTTTCGATTTTAGCCAATTTGCCGTTTTGTTTAATGCCCTCATCGTTGCTTTTTCCACTTTTTTCCTTTCAGCATCTATACTTTGCATAACCTTCTCAATGCTACCGCTAACCTCAACGTTGATACGCATTCACACCCCCGACGCTTGAATTTTCCATACCATTCCTGAATTGTCCTTAAGTGGTGGTGAGTGGACTTTGTATCTACGATCGCCAATAATAAAGATATCCCCCACCACTGGTTGCAATACATCAAACACACTCACCTCCAAAATCAACATCTCCCCTACAAATTGTCCTTCACCAATCTCATATAATTTATCTGGCTGTTGCTTCAATATTTGTACCATGTATGCCTTATCCTTTGACTCATACAAAGCTTGCTGCCCTAAATGTGTAAAACAATCTGCAAATAATCTTTTTATTTTTTCTTGCATACTTTACCTTTATGCGCTAATCTCTACATGCACGCTAAGAAGGGGCATACTGGTAGAGCAGTTTCATGCCTCGCCACTTTTATAGTTGCTCTACCAGTCTTGTTATGCTGCAACGACTTTGATTAATGTTCCTGGGCGATGGCACATTGGTAAAGGATTTGACTGAGTATGTAAATCGGTCCCTCTATCAAATCTTCTTGGCTCTTGTTTTGCATATAGTGGCTGTCCGAGAGTGTTTACTGTCTCATTAAAATCTGCTGGTGCAAAGTATATTGTAAATGTGCTTGCTGTTCCTAGTGGAAAACAGTGTCCTGTATCTCTTTCTATAAATCTTCTTACGGTTCCTTCAGGATCAGTTGCTTGTCTTCTGTACTCCTCAAATGTTATTCCACAGAATGTAAACCCTGATCTCATGTCGTTTCTCAGCGCTGCTCCTTCTTGCCACCTCTCATATGCTTCTTTTACTTTGCTATGCGATGTTAATGCATCAAAAAACTCTGGACTTACCAGCGCATGAATCCCGGTCATATATTCACCACTTAAGTTATCTTCAACATGGCGCAATACTTCCAGACATTTTCGTTTTACATCTGTTGTTGCTGTTCCTAGCGCAAAATTTACTACTTTTGGTGTAATTTCAAATTCGTTGTAAAGATTTAATAATTCTGACCCATCAGCATCCACAATTATTCCTTTGAGCGCCCCCATATGCAAATGTTCTAACGTTATCGCGTGTTTGTTTCTCATTAGCTGTAAATGGTCAGTTATTACATCTGCCAGCGCCTTAAGTTCACTTTCTGACCCAAATGCCCTTATTCCCTGTACTTCCTCTGGTAACACTATATCATCATGAGGAATATGCGGTATGGTAAATGTTCTTATTTTCCGTTTTCCTCGTTTTCCTACTGTTGCTGGTGCTCCGGGAACTTGCGTTGGTAATAAACTCAATACTCCGTTTTGCTCTTCTATCGTAATATGTCGAAATCTTACTGATCTACTTGGAAATAAATTTAAATTCTCTGTACGTCCATAATTTATCGGCAATATGTTTATCGCATTTGTTAGTGCCGTCATACTAAATGCTGAATTTGTAAATGGATTTTGCATTTTTTTCTCCCTTTTTAATTTAAGTTAAACTCCCTTGCGGATAATGATCCTCCGTCCTTCAAGTTGCTTTACTGCTGCATTTTTCTGCTCTTCAGTGATATTTGCTGGCCACACCACTGCATGATCGGCTAACATTGCAACACGAGTAATAATTACCGCTTTAGTATTTTCTATTGCATTTACATCACTTACTATTACACCTATCGCTGTTTGTGTGCCATCTGTTCCAGTGGGATTAAGTACTCTAATAAAACCATCGTCTGTCTTCTTCGCAACTACTGCACCAAGCTTAATATTTTGACCTTTTGCTACTGTTATTTGGTCTCTTGAATATAGACTTGATGCTTCATACTTTAGAAGATCACCTAGATTATTTTGTTCGGTTATACAACTCATAAATGTTTCTCCTTAATTGTTTTACCGCCGCTTTTGTTAGTGTTATATACGGCGGTTATAAGATTTGTTTGCCGCGGTGTTTAAAGTTGCTATATGTCGCGGTAAAAGATATGTTACTCTATAATTGGCTATTCTGGCGCATTTTGAACACTTATTTACCGCGGCGTATGTTAGCATTATATACCGCGCATCAAATGCCCCGACTTTTCGCTACCTGCATCATCAAGTCTTCCGGTGTATTTTGCGGTATTGTACTCATTATCTCTGTCTTCTTCGTTCTCTCCGCCAGTATTGACATTAATATCTCTTGGGCTTGCTTTGCATTTACATCCTGTTCAATAAATTCTCCTATCTTTTCTGGCATCTTTGATAAATTACATAAACGTATTAATTGAAGAACTTCAGTACGATAGCTGTAATTCTTGATTTTATTAGTTAAATTATCAGTTTCTAGGCTCTGTGGACAAAATTTTAGAGAAGCCATACAAGAGCTCCAACAAAATTGAGAAAACCCATAAAAACCTCAGCAGTTTTATCAAATCTGGAAAAAATGCGCCTAAAATTTTTAATTTTACCAAAAAAATACTCAATCAAATGACGTTCTTTGTAGATATGCTCATCGTAATACCTTTGCACTTTTCGATTCCGTTTTGGCGGAATAACTACTGTACATCCCTTGTCTTCAAGACTTATAACAAAGGCATTGCTATCGTAGCCCTTGTCAGCTACTACAGTAGAGTTATAGATACTTTCGGTTAACACTTGTGCCTGCGTAATTTCATTTCTTTGACCAGGAGTCAGAGTAAATTTAAGTGAATTTCCAAGTGCATCGACAAGCGCATGTATTTTAGTTGTAAAGCCACCTTTGCTCCTCCCTAAAGCTTCTTGATCCTTGGAGTTTTTTGTATATCCAGATGAACATGGATGGGCTCGGATGATCGTACCGTCGATTATAGCAACTTCTAAATCAGGCTCTTGTTTAATATATTCAAGCAATTTTTTCTAGACATCTCTTTCACACCATCTTTTAAATCGCTTATGTATACTCCTGTAATTACCATAAGTTTTTGGTAAAAGTCTCCATTGGCAACCACTTCGCACTATGTACCACACTGCCTCTATGAATATTCTTAAACGTTTTTCATCTTTGCTGTGCATTCCTTTTACGCTTTTTATGAACTCTAAAATTTGTTTCCAATTTTCCTCTTTGATGTAATATTGCATATGGTAGTTTCTCCATTTTTTACCTATTAGGCTAAACTACCATCTTTTTCTCTCTTTTCATATTTTTTGTCCACAGAGCCTAGAGAATTACTCACCTACAAAAGGCCAAGTCGTGTTACTGCTGTTTAGATATAAAAGATAAGCTAAATTTTACAAAGAAAAAACAGCAAGACACCTTTGATCAAAAGAGAGCACCAAATTTATGGGGTGGGTAACTGCACTATTTCAACTACTACAACTAAATCAATAAATCTTAATAGGGGAAAAACATTATGAAAACGTCAAAACTGACATTAGTATGTGACATATATGAGTTAACAAATAAAGATAGAAAGAATATACAAAAACTAGCAAGAAAAATAGAAGAAGGGAAAGGTGTTGCAGAAAAGTTCAAAAATGGAATATTCAAAAGGTCCAGCTATAATGCAAGCACAATTCTTTTAGCAAAAATAACTCACGAGTATCAGGGTAGAGAGGAGACATTGTCACTACTACATTATGCTATAAGTCATAAAAATAATCAAGCTGTAAAAGATCTTTTAGAAAAAGCCAAAAAACAAAAACTATTAAAGGAAGTTCTGAATGAAGAAATGACCACAAAACATTCAGATGGTCGGGAAGAAACTCATACAATACTTACAGATGCTATATCACGTAGAGACAATGACATTATGAGAGCAGTGTTAAAGATCTCTTAGAGCCTGTCTTGAAAACATTTAAGTAGCTAATTTATTAAGCATAAGAGTAATCATATCAAAGAAAATATTAATCTTGGAGGTGAGAGGAGAGTGTTCATAATCCTTACTCATACTCCTAAAATTGGAGAGCCAAGCAAACGTCCGTTCAACAATCCATCGCTTAGGAATGACCTGAAACCCTACAGCATCACTAGCTTTTTTGGCAATTGTGAGTAGACATCCCGTTTTCAGAAAACAGTGATTTTGCAGAGCACCCGTATATCCTTGATCAGCAAAAAACTTCTGTAATGTTGGTATTTTCTTTTTCGCTTGAACAAAAAGACCCAAAGCTCCGTCACGATCTTGAACGCTTGCACTATGTACATTAGCGGTAATGATAAGACCCAGTGTATCTACAATAATATGACGTTTACGGCCTTTTATTTTCTTGCCAGCATCGTAACCTCTGGATCCCCTTTTTGAGTCGTTTTTACTGACTGACTGTCTATTATTCCAACCGATGGTGTATCATTTTTACCAACCATTTCTCTTACCTTTTTCACCAAAGTGTCATGTATTTCCTGCAATTTTCCGTTTTTACCCCACCTAAAATAATGATCATAAACTGTTTTCCACGGCGGAAAGTCTTTTGGCAGCATTCGCCATTGACAGCCACCTCTCATTATATACCTTATTGCATTAATAATTGCTCTGATGTTATGCTTCCTTGGCCTCCCTATTGCTCCTTGTGCAACATGTGGCTCCAAAATTTCCCATTCCTTATCACTTATATCGCTTGGATACAATTTTACCTCCTATTTTTTAACTTACCTTATCATACCCTTTTCTTCTTTTCAAGACAGGTTCTAAGTCTAACGTGAAACGATTTCATGGAACGGAGTAACCACATAGAAGCTCTTATTATTCTTTGTTTAAAAAGGATAACTAAGAAGGTGGCCAACTGAATGCTTCTATGTGGAGGGATTGTTTAAGAAGCTAATGCCCAAAGTAATATTTGGGATATGCAGACGTAAACACTGTAGTTTGGGAGGTAAAGTTGTGAATAGTAGTGAACATGTTATGGGCCAACAAAAAGTAAGGTATGAATGGAATGAAATTCCCTGGCATAAGCTGGAGAAATCCTCATTTAAGCTACAAAAACGAATTTACCGAGCTTCACAATGTAATGATATCAAAAAGATGCATAATCTTCAGAGGTTATTACAAAAATCAACAAGTGCGAAAATGCTCGCTGTTAGGAGGGTAACTCAGGATAACAGAGGGAAAAAGACTGCAGGTATTGATGGAAAGTCCAATCTTAATAAAAAAGAAAGATTGCTATTAGCATATTCTATGGATTTAAGGGAAAAAGCAAAACCGTCAAAACGTGTCTGGATCCCAAAACCTGGCAAACCATCGGAGCGTCGCCCCCTTGGAATACCCACTATATCCGTGTAGAGTAAAACAAACGCTTGTAAAAATGGCTTTAGAACCTGAGTGGGAGGCAAAATTTGAGCCTAACACTTATGGTTTTAGATCTGGTAGATCGTGTCATGATGCAATAGCAGCTATATTTATCGCACTTGGTCAGAAAACAGCATTCATATTGGATGCTGATATTTCCGGATGCTTTGATAATATCAAACATTGCGTACTGCTTGAAAAACTCAATACCACACCAACTTTAAAGAGAATTATAAAAGGATGGTTGAAAGCAGGCATTATGGAAGATAGAAAGTTCAAACCCACCAAATGTGGCACAATTCAAGGTGGAACAATATCACCACTACTTGCATGTGTAGCACTACATGGATTAGAGCAGAATATCAAAGAAGAACTCAAGGAAGAACTGTTTCAATATGCGAAAAAGAAATATGGTAGAGTATCTCGCAAGCAGGCACAAAATTCAGTTAGTGTAATTACGTACGCCGATGATTTTGTGGTTTTACACGAGAGCGAGGAACTTGTGATGAAGGCAAAGGTTCTAATTGAAAAATGGCTAAAACCTGTTGGATTAGAATTAAAGTCATCAAAGACAAGAATTGCACATACACTAAAATCCCTAAATAGGGAAAAGCCAGGATTTGATTTTCTTGGATTTTCAATAAGGCATTATCAAACACGTCAAAATAAGAGTGGTTACAAGTAAACCAAGTCGTAAATCTATAAGTCAACACTTGTTATCTATAAAACATAAGCTTAAAGAGTTGCGAGCAGCACCACAAGAAGCTGTAATAAAAGAACTTAATCCAATAATAAGGGGTTGGAGCCAATATTACACCTCGGTAGTCTCAAGTAAAGTCTTTAACTTATTAGATTATTCTATGCATAACAAACTTTGGAAATGGGCTGTCTATAGACACCATGACAAAAGAAGGTGTTGGGTTAAAAGAAAATACTTTAAAAAGTATGGTAACGACAATTGGAGGTATATGGTAAGTAACAAGCTATATCTTATTAGACATAGGGATCATGCTATTAAACGACATATCAAAGTAAATGGAAATAGATCTCCGTATGATGGAGATTGGCCATACTGGGGAAATCGTTTAAGTAAACTACCAGGAAAATCATCACGAGTAATAAAATTACTGAAGTTACAGCAAGGTAAATGTAATTATTGTCATCTTTGGTTCAAGTTTGATGATTTAGCACATGTACATCATCAAGATCGCAATAGACGCAATAATAATATGAAAAATCTATCCTGGCTTCATAAGCACTGCCACGATCAATTACATAGAAGTATGCATGACAAGCACCAAATTAGAGAGAAGCCGGATGATGGGAAACTATCAAGTCCGGTTTTGAAGTCGAGTGGGGAGAGGTGACTTTCTCCACTTAGATAACACGCTAGCTGGTTTTTGTTGCTGGAAATGGTTGCATCGTTTAAATTTATTAATGTTATATACTACCAAATTAATAGTTGCTCATTTAAGAACCTCCTTCAACTTTACCCAACTCGACACATATACTTTTTGAAACATTGCTGCAAGTAGAAAAAAACAGGTTACCCACCTTAACTTCTTTAAATTTGCTCACAATCTCTACTTGATGCATAAGGTTTTTGTTACACTCCTTTCATCTACCGATTACCTCTACCTACCGCCTTTACCTTTGCTAAGGTCAGAAACACGACTAGCTTCAGGACTTTCTAAGCTCGACTGTGGCAGGTCACCAAAATTACTGGAATCACTAACACCAAGCGATATAGGTGCTTCTACTAATCCATACCCTCCTCCTACTCTGTGATATCCTAATTCTAGATAAGTACGCAGTAATGGATCAATTTGTTCTCTATTTTGAATGTATGCTTGCAATTGCACATCTTGAAATCCCGGATCATTCCTGAATAATTGTGAAATGCCCACTCTTATGTTCTGAAAGTAATTTCTATCTCTGTTTGGGAGGCCTCTTCCAAGAAAATCGCGTATTATATTTATGATATTCTGCACTTGCCCAATATGATTTTCGTTTAGAACTCGATTAATATCACTAGCATTTTCTAATGTCCATAAACCACAATTCCAACCATCTGTTTGCTGACGAACAGAAACATTATTAATCCTGATATTATTTCCTAAGTTATTTTGAATGATATCGGTAATACCACCTGGAACAGCAGTAGCAGTTGAATCAGCATAGTACCCAACATAGTTCCCATTTTGACGTTCAATCACTAGTGTAACCCAATGAGTATTATTTAAAGTAATTATTAAAGTTAAACGCTGTTGTTCTTCATTTTCCCTAAATTGATTTAATACTCTAACAATGTGCTCGTTACCGTCATTCCTTGCCAAATTAGCTACTTCAAAAGTGTGATTACCTTCAGTACGAAGCTGATATCGCAATCTTCCAGCGTGAGCTATATCAATTTGTTGAAGCCAGTAATCATAATGTCCATTTCTCGTCGCAAATTCTAGTGTAAGCAGATCGTTGACATTTTGTATTTGATTACCATCTCCAAGAAGATTGTTTATTTGTCGTAATATTTGTTCTTGTGATAAATGAGTAGTTGTAGTTCCTTGTGATCCATTATGTGCAATATTATCTGTACCTGACCCTATTCTCCTTAAAACCTCTTCTCTTGTACCCTTGAAGTGACGTATAACATGTACCTCAACCCATTCATCATTACCTCGACTATATAAGAAAGTTGATGGCTGTCTTTCACCTTCATTAACATTTTCCTGAAAATTTCTAAATCTTTCATCTAGATTCCCTATTCCCTCCACTATTTCAGGTCTTCCAGTCTGTTCTGCCCCTAAAACACGACTATGACGATCAATTATATGTACATACAGTTCTTGTGGAATAGTTATAAGTTCTTCCTCTCTTCGTGCATCTCTATTAAATAGAGCATAAGACAAAACCACCTCATTTCCAGAAGTAATAAGCAAATATCCTCTTTGCTTGTTCATAAGTTCTTTTATTCGATCTTTTGCGTTATTCTCCTTTTGTGCTACTTCTTCTGCATTACCAGCAAATCTTAATATATATCCAATTGGATGAGTATCTAGATCATTCTCTGTAGGTTGTCTTAATAATAAAAGGTCTAATCTCTGTTCTGTAATTCTTGTGAGTATTACCCTTTCTCCTTCTTCTTCCTGACCCCTTTTCAAACTATATGTTTGACCAATTTTATACATAGTAATCACTTTATAAGGATTATCACTAGCATAAAATGTACCATGTAGTATAGAACGAAATTTATCCTCACTATTAACATTTATTGCATCCATAAGTGGCATCAATGCTCCAGAGATCTCTTGAAATAGTTCTCTATGCTGACCTACATTTTGCCAGCCATCATTCATAACTTGATTCAAAGTGTTATGTACATTTTCAGCATTAGGCACTTGTACAAGATCACCAGCAAGAAAATTATTTGCATTATTATTTTGGTAATCGTGATACAAACCAAGGTCATTTGGTTGATCAATATCTAGCTCAAATTGGTCATTAAGTGTGAATGAAACTTTCCATACATGAACATCATTCCCATCAATATTGAGAGTTTGTAAATTGATAGCTTCTTGTTGTACATCATCATTAATTCTGATATTAAATATAACTATATCAGAACCTTGAGCATGAAAGACCATGGTTAAAGCATGATCCCCATCATCATATCTAAGTATATACTTTGCTATAGGTACCTCTACTTCTTCTTCACCTTCTAGTTGTAAATGATGTATATCAAAAGCACTACTCCCAAAAGCAAAACCAGTTATACAATCAAATATTCTGTTATAATTCTCTGCATTCCTTGGTATTTCATTAGGAAGGTGTTGAAGCAAGAAATCTCTAATATTTTCTCTAATTCCTTCATTCTCCAAACACTCAAATAATCTTTGTACTAAAGGAAATCTATCCTGTTGAAGTTCTACTATATCAACACTAAAGGGATCTAGATTTAAATTAAAATTTAATCCAACACAGACAGTATTTCTTGATTCAGTATGAATAGGTATAAATGAAGAAGTGTGTAACCTTCCAGCGTAGCCTATGGCACAGTTTAATGCAACATCTGACGGTGTATCAAATATAGCAAGATTAATAACAATAGGAATATTTTCTCTTTCTGCTTGATGACGTACAAGAAATGCAACATGTGAGTTTCTAGGAGATAAGTCAAGGTCAATGCCTATTGCGTAGTGATGACTAAAATTTGCTAAGAAACCTAATAAAAACCCGTGACTCTCAAACTTTTGACTGCGATTTTCAATATTATTTTCTATCTGCGCTCTATAATTATTATAGGTATCAGTTATATATTCTAAAATATCTTCTCGGAGAGAATCTCTTACATCTTGTCTTTGGTTGCTTGCTAGCATTTCTATAAAATCGCCAATTCTTTGTTGACTAGGTTCGACTCGTGCAAAATTGATCAACCTATCAAGCTGTTCACACTGATTTCGATTGAGTTGTCTCCTTTCTATTTACTTAATTGTTAATCTGTGATCTTCTAAGAGCTGTCTAATAAGATTAATTTCAGATGCTGAATATTTGCCAAATTTATCTCTACCTCTAAGATCTTTTTCACGAATCACCTCGAATACTGTTGCAATTGCTTCTCCCTGACTCTTGCCCTTTCCATGCATGCATACTTTGTATTGCTCAAAATTTAGGTCTTCTTCCCTTAAATTTGGATTTTGCCCTCTAATCTCTCGCACTAGAGCATTTCTTTCCCTTGTACTGAACCTTAACCCATCACTATTAGGACGATCAGAAATACTGTAGCATCTGACAACTTGCTGTCCGTCACGATAAACAGCAACTTTTAGGTTTCCCGTATCTCGATTTTCACCATTACGTGGATTAACACCATGGTTATCAAAACGAAAATAGACTTTTTCACTTGGATCTAAAATACCTTCATCATGCGCAGTAGCAAACATACTAAAAAGAATACAGGAAGGAAACAACCTGCACTTACATGATACAAGAAAGATGGACATTGATCTAAAAAAGATTCAAACCTTTGTCTGAAGCCTTCAAGATCTCCATCCACTAAACTCCTAATAAGTCCATCACCATTATTCATATAAGATACCCTTCTATTTTCTACGGCTAGAGACACCACTCATACTAGGAGCTTCAAACTTGGACTGCGGACCATCACCAGAACCATCAAGTGGCAAAGATGTTTTCTTACTACCATGAGCTTGAGATTGCGTCCGTAAATCATACCTAGGGCCATCACCTACAGGACCAGGTGGTAAAATTGTTTTCTCTAACTCAGAGAATAATTCTTCTGCAAACAGACCGTAATCTACATTTACTCTTTTACCTTCTCTACCACACAATCTAAGGTTTTTTATTATCTTTTCCTTAAAGAACTCAAATCTCTCAGGAAAGCTATTTTTAGCAAATAACATCATATCTAGTATTTCTTTTTTCTCTATTTCTTTTTCCTCATCAGACTTATAAATGTCTTCTCGTTTCCAGTTAACTATCAATTCTGCAAGTACACCCTTTATAGGAATTCTACCATTCGAAGTATCAATAATAGCAGTCTTTTTGTATTCATCCAAGCTGTCACACTCCCAAATTTTCATAATAACAGACCTAGCTTGAGCACTTGACTCAGGATTTTTCAACATCACATCTGAAAGTGAGGAAAGAAGAAGCTCATAGTCTCGCTGTGAGAATATTTTGTCCGAACAGTCTCCTCCTGCTGGAACGCCTTTATAACACCAGCACTGTACCAAATCATGAACCGTATCAAAAAAACATGACTCTATTAATTCAGCAAGAAGGGAATATACTCCCTTATCTTTCTGCAATAATTTCTGTAAAAGAGTATCTTTGTCAGCTATATTCCTTACACAAAAATCTAAAATAGGAGCGTCTTTCTCAACAGATTGAGGACGAGAAAGAGCAATAACAGCTTCTGTAAGCTTCTTTTCTTTATCTTCTTCTTTTAGATGATTATAAAAATACTCTACTCCTTCACTCCATTTAAGTTTTACAGCACTGTCAAAACCTTCTACTGCATCATACTCCTTTAATTCCCCAGACTCTCTATTGATCCAGAAATCAAAAATACGACCATTCCTCTTTATCGTATCTAGCAGGGAGTTTCGTACGTATTTGTCAATTTCAGTTTCAGTTTTGCCATCAAATTTACCAGGAGGAAATTTGCTCTTGAGAAATTCGAATCTTTTTTGAAAGAACGGAAGAATTTTTTCTACCACACAGTAACTAGAAGCCATCTCATTCTGCGAAGTGGATTATCGATTTCTCCTATTTTCTCTTCAGTCAATCTTGTACCTAAAACATCATTATTTAACCTTGTACCTCACCAACAACCTTCATCTTGGAATACATTGTGCAAAAACTTCAACTTATCACCCTTAAAGTATTTTATGTGCTCCATAAAGTTATCTTGAAGGACTCCCACCCATCTCTTGATAGCTGACTTCCTCCCGGCAGCAACTGTTGGATCTGGATGTTTAATAGCTTCCTGTAATTTTTTGGACATCGCAGCCCGAAGCTCTTTCTGTGTTGGCATTAACCCCTCCTATTAAGTATTAACAGTGTTATGTAAAAAAGGCATTGTACAGACATTAGAATGGATTGCAATATTAAAATTACTAGAATAGAGGGTTTAATAAAAAAATGTTATGGCTAAAACTTCTTTTCTTGAATTTTCTCAATATAATCAACAGAAAACCCTGTTATTTCAGCAATAACATCAATAGAAACACCCGCCTTGAGTGAATTTTTAGCCACAGCTATTTTAGCCTGTTTTTCGCCCTCTTCCCTGCTTTTTTCATGTCCGATTTGGATGGCTTCTTTATTTATGAGCTATATTAGCTGTGGTATTGTGTAGCAGATTATCCAACCTGGTGCTTCTCTACCTTTTTCCCACTTAGCAAACCTCATCTTTTCTTTTAGGTAATATTCTCTATAGGCTTCTATTGGATTACTACATTTATATCGATCAGGTAACGCTTGTGTAAAAATTTGTATATCAGCTGATTGAAAAATTAGCAAATCCTTATTATTATCACACCAATCTATAACTTCTTCGGATTTATGCGTTCTTTTGTATCGCAAGCTATACTCTATGCACAATTCTTTTCCATGCTTTATCAACCAATTAAAGTTTCCTTTTGAGTGTCTAGCCCATAGAGAACAAGGGTGGTTTTTGTGAGTAAGTTTATATGGAACTTCTATATTCTGGTCTGTGATGCTGACTAAAAGATTTGGCACTTTTAATGCTATTGAAAAAACATTACTCAGTAATTGAGCAGTTTCTAATGGCATTTTTACTATATGCTTATCACATAACATTTGTGCCGCAATTGCCGGGTTTTCATCTAGTACAAAGATGTTCATCTAGGTGTCAAAAGATAAAATCAGATTAAGTCTTTGACTTCGTTAACTGTAAGACCAGTAGTTTGAGCTATGATATCAATAGAAACCCCTGCTTTAAGTAGATTCTTTGCAACTGTCATCTTAGCTTGTTTTTCACCCTTCTCCACGCCAATTTGAATACCTTCCTCCTTGCCTTCAGCTCTGCCTTTTTCATGTCCGATTTGGATGCCTTTTGCAGTAGCATCATCAAGTTTTTGAGCGAGTACAGCCTGTTCATCAAGAATACGCTTTATCTCTTGTTCATAGGCAATAAATTCTTTTTCTGACCAGTTAAACCTATTTAGTTCTTCATATGCTCTTTTAATTATTAGATCACTTCCTATTATTCTCTCTAGCTCTTCTTCACTAGTTTCGTCTGCATATCTAAAGAAGTAGACCCATTTTTCAACTATACTTGAAAGCTGATCTTCTTTGTTTTTTGGAAATTTAGGCAACTCAACAAATATAAAGTAAAAATCTTTTAGATCATGTTCATTAGTATCTTCATCTCGAATAGTATGCTTTGATTTGTACTCAGACTTATCAGGAAATAAAATACAATCTGCTATAGCAATAAAGATAATTTCCTTAAGGTCTTGGTATTGATCGCCTTTATCGGCTTGTCTTGAATACGCTTTAGCTGCATAGTATTGGGCACGTTTTTCAAATCCTTTAGTTTTAGCGACCTGCATCTCACATATGTATTGAGCACCTGTAGAATCCCTACAGAGAACATCAACAATGCTTTGCTTTTTAGCTGCAATATCAGGGTCTTGAATAGTGCTTAAGAACTCTATATCATTAATTGCACTTTTACCAGTAAAACCTAATATATCATTGAGGAAGTGAATAAGAATATCCTTATTTTTTTCAGTACCAAAGATACGGCGAAATGATATGTCATTTTTTGGATCTAGAAACTTAGAAAGAGCCATGATGAATTAACCTAGAAAGCATTAATAACTATACACAATTGTGAAGAAATGTTCAAGTTTTTTATTTTTTTAAGTTTTGAATGCGTTGATGAAAAAAACGGCTGCCAGAGATCATCTTAGAACAGCATCCTCTACTTTAGACGTCCTTTTGTATATCTTTTTATAACCCCCTCATAAAGCGCCTAAAAACCCCGGCAAATGAATTCATAGATTCAGTAGCTATAAAGAGCTTTAAAAACACTTATTTTTGGTGTGAGAGGTTAACCTCCTAATAAAAATACGAGCCCAAAAGCTCAATTACCTAACATCGTGAGATTAACCTCTCACACCTTCATAATAAAAAATCCGAAACTCAATATCAACATATTTCAGTAGAAAACTTATGTTAAATCCATATCCTGTTAGTATGGGCGAAAAAAAGAAGGTATACGGATGGAGGTTGTTCTGGAAACCCTGGTCCAGGAGGCTGGGCTGCTGTAGTTATGTATGAAAATAAAAGTGTCTTTATCAAGAAACGTATCTCTGGAGGTGAAGAAAACACAACGAACAACAAGATGGAGTTAAAGGCTGTAATTAATGGGCTAAAGATGTTAAAAATTTCTTGTGAGGTTGTTTTACATACTGACAGCCTCTATATAAAACAAGGTATAACAGAATGAATGGAAGATAAACGGTTGGAGGACGGCAAATAAAAGCCCAGATGGAATTATGGAAAGAGCTAGATGAAACACCATATTGGAAGTGGGTTAAGGCTCACAGTGGCAAACGAGGAAGCAGATTAGAAAGGAAACTAAAAAGCTGAAATATAGGAATCATGAGATCCAGAAACCACTAAAAAAGAGAAGAACTCCAAGTTACGTAGATTAAAGACCGTAGCAACATAAGTTGCCTGTGCCATTTTAGCTTGTCACAGCATAGGCATTTAATATACTAGTTTTCAACAGGCATCTGAGAGTTAGTTTGTTTTGAAATCGTGTGAAAAAGAGTGACCGCTAGTAACATTAATAGTAGCCGTATAAAGCATACTAACGCTACAAGATATAAAATAGCGCAAAAGATAAGAAGCTGGAGGTTAAAGCGAGGATATACCCTGAAAGCTTTAGCAGATAAAACAGGCATAAAATATTACACGCTGCTAAAATATGAACAAGGGATATGTGGCATTCCAGATGAAGAGTTACAAATCATAGCAGATGCATTATCAGTTAGTTTGAGTAATCTATTTCCTAGACAAAAAGTACTCAAAGAAAATCGTTGTTTTGATAAAAGTAAGACCCAATGGATGTACAATTTCATAGGAAAGTACACAAAAACAAGAGGTCGAGAGCCACGCAAAGCAATTTACGCATTAACCAAATCTATCCGAGCTGAAGAGGAAAGTGATGTAAAAGCAGCAAGAGTAAGAATGGCGGAGAATATGCTGGAGGAAGGATTTGCTACTGATATAATCTACCGAGCAACAGGCTTATCAACTGATGAATATGATAATGAAGAGGAAAAAGGTTCTAAGCGTCGAAGCAAAAGACAAGAGATGAAAAAGTGGAGAATAATACAAGGGTATACGTAAGAGGAATTAGCAAAAGAGCTTGGTGTAGGAGGTCCACAGGTACATTACTATGAACAAGGGAGCACCATGTTCGGTGAAAGGTTATGGGAAATAGCGAGAAAATTATCAGTGGATGCTAAGGATCTGGTGCTTAAATCAACGGAAGAAGACTGCTGTGAAGACGAAGATGGTGAAGGAGAAAAAGAGCTATTAAGTTGGGTGAGAGAGTCTAAAAAAATTAACAATCAAGAATCATGAGATGAACTGGATACATGGGTAGAATTTTTATCCCAAAGAAGGCAAATTTACAAAGAAAAGATTGATAAAGTAGAGTCAATCAAGGTTGCGAATAATCTACTTATACTAGGTGTTTCTATTGATGATATTTCTCAAATAACTAGCTTGACTGCAGAGGAACTTGAAAATTATACTCCCAAATAGGCATCTACCGTCTTAAACATCAAGATAAAAATTATTGTTTTTTATCATAGCATTTAAACAAATGATGATTTTTCTCATTACAGCAACTAAAGCGACTTTGCCAGAGTCAACTAAACGCTGGTAAAATACTTTCATTTTTTTATTATGACGCATTGCAACCACAGCAGACATGTATAATGCTTTTCGAGCATAAAATCTGCCACCTATGACTTGGGCCTTGCTCACTTTCCTTCCGCTTTCACTAGTTTTTGGTGCAACTCCAACTAGACAAGCTATTTCCTTATTATCTAACCTACCAAGTTCAGGTACCTCTATGAGTAGGATACTTGCGGTTTTCCGTCCAACACCTTTATAGCTAGTTAGCAGTTTGCTTTTTTCCTTCAAATCAGGATCAGAGTTTATTATATCTTCTATGTCTTGCCTAATTTGCTCTAATTGTTTTTTTGCAAATTCTATCTGTTTTTCTATATATTCCCTGGCTTTTCCTGTAACCTTATGCAAACGACACTTATTTGCATGAACTTCATCGTTTAGATTGCGCTCAACTGCTCTTAGCTCTTTTAGTTCTTCTTGCTTTTGTGAAACTATGTATTCTATTACTTCGTCATTTTTTGTGATAAATTCAGCATATTTTTCTAGTAATTTTGCATCTAATTTATCTGTTTTTGCAAAGTGGTTGCAGGCTTTTGCAAATGCATACCCGATTTGGGTGAGCTCTGTGAACAGCTATGTTATGTTCTTGTAACAATTTTATTACAAGTTTCTCATAACCTCCTGTGGATTCTACTACACATAACTTAACAAATACGTTAGCCATTTTCGACTTTATAAACTCAGATATAGCTCTCTCTGCATTTTCTATACGCTGATGTTTATTGTTGATTGAGATATCAAGTGTTTCTTTTGAAACATCAATACCCACAAAAACTGTTCTAGCCATTTTTGTACCTATAAATATAATCAAATAATAATGTAAATGCTGTACAGGATTGTGATTCGATCTTTTAGATCCTCCTACCGTTCGTACTCCATTTTTTAAAGCTAGGAGTGTACTGAGATGCCTACGATTTCTATCAATCAATCCAATTGATAGTATCACTCCTTGCTCATTATAGTCTTGCGACTTTGATTTAATATACAATCCACTTCGATCTTTAGCAGGGTATTCCCAGGAATTAATCGTCTGACAGACAAATGAACGTACTTCTGTACCATCATCTTTTTTGATCCCAACCATGCTGATTACTTCATCAACAATTCCAGGAATTTCACTGGCAGTTTTAGCCACTTCACATTGAGGTAGCCAGGTTGGACGATTGCAATCATCAAGATATTAGCCCAGTGTACCAACTATGATGATGTCTTTATCCCGAATATGTTGAAACTGATTGAGCCAAGCCATCATCTCCTGAGCAAGTGTGCCGTAAGCAGCTCTTTTGTCTTCTCTTCCCGATCTATCGGAAAAAGCCTCAGGTTGCATCCTTGCCCATAAAAAGCATAAACGTGATGCAACAGTGATACTATCGATAAAAATGCAATGATATTTAAAAAACTCCGAAGAAAGATCTTTGTACTTGCCAGATACATGCTCATAGTGCCTTTGACTATATGCTTGATCAGACTTCAGTGCAGGATTTGGCCCACCAATAAGATAAGCTATATCTCTTGCTTCATTCCAAGTGCGAATCTCAGTTGAATCTCCTTTCCAGTCCTGAACTGCTAAAAGCCCTGCTTCAAAATCAAGACAAAGTGTTGTCGACTCATCAAGAGTTTTAAGTAGACTAGTTTTGCCGATTCCATAAGGACCAAAGATTACCATTTTTACACCTGTTACTGTTTTTACTCTTTCTTCGTTACTTATTATTTTTAGAGTCATAATGTTTTTGTTCTCCCCCTATGTTTTATATACCGGAATGGTTCTCTGTTGTCGGAGGTTCTAGAAAACTTTTTTTTGTATGTCGTCTTATTCTTCTGAGAATGTCATAGACTGTTGTCCTTGCTATTCCACGTATTTCAGCTACTTCTGGAACACTGAAGATTTCTAGCTGTCTGCATAGAACTTGCCATTCTTGAGGTAGTGTTGAGACAATGTAATCAAGATCACTACGGTCTGCTATTTCATCTTCAAAACGGCACCTTTCATCAGCAATGTTATCTAAAATAGTATGATCTATATATAATATACCTTGTTTGCCACCACGCTTTTCGCATGATTGCCTATACACTAAGTTAATGGCACGGCACTTAACGAGTTGTTTAACAAAAGCGACAAAACAACTTTTACTCTCGTCATATTGAATAATTGTTGACCAAACAAGTAAAAAAAGTTCTTGTTCAATATCTTCAATACTTTCATCGGCAAAACATTTAAGGCGTTTAAGATATTTTACATAATACTTTACGTACTTAACAACTATAGGATTAATTCCCGAGTAAGAGTTCTGCGATTTCATAATTTTTCTTGAATAATTAACTTCTTCAAGAGTGATCGTTTTCGGGGACTGATACCTGTTGCAAAAGCTAGTTGTGTGTAAGTATTGTGGACGTGCTTACTGCGGAAGACGAAATTACAGCAAAGAAAAAAAGATTGTGTATACTTATTACACTTGCCTGGGTACAAGAAATTTTTACGGGAATAAGGTATGCACTAACAGATCTATTCGTGGAGAAGTGTTAGAAACAGGTGTGTGGGAAGAAGTAAAAAGTGTATTAAAAAATCCAGATAGGATGGTAAAGGAGTATCAATGTAGAATTTCAGAACATAAGAATGAATTATTAGATGAAAGGTTTGCAAGACGTGAGAGTCAATTAAAACAAAATATTAAAGAACTTATAAATGATTATTATATTCAAGAGAATACAAGTGAGGAAAAATATATAAGTAAGGAAGACTTTAAGCAGGCAATGAAAAAAATGAAGGAACGTTTAAAAGAGATTGAAGGAGAGAAGAAAAAGGTGATTGATCAAAAGGGACTACAGCAGAAAATGAATCTTATTACAAATAGCATAAAGGGCTTTTATTCTAGTGTTAAATCGGAATTGGAACACCTGGATTGGCAAGCTAAACGTAGTCTTATTAGGACATTAGTAAAAGAAGTCAACATTGATCTTGATGAAGTAAATGTAGTATTTAAGATCAGAGAATTCAACAATCCTGCCCAGAATGGACAAAATCAGAAGTTGGCAGATTGTCTAAGGTGTCTGGGCACTGGGATGACAGGAGAAGAAGGCTACTTGGATGACACCTTCCTGCCCAGTTCATGTTGCTATAAATATTAAGAAATTTACCAAGCGAAAAAAAAGGCAAAAGAAGCCCTGGGGTTATTATCCGCTTTAAAATATTGGCGTTTTTTATGTTTTAAACGCTTGACAAGCGAGATTAAGTTGCTTTTAATTGCAACTAACCTACGCTGTAAATGTTTAAGAAATTTACCAAGCAGAAAAAAAGGCAAAGAAACCCCGAATTAGCTAGTCCTTTACTATCTTTGTCGAGTATTGGCATTTTTTGATGTCTTGTAACGCTTTGTAAGCGCGTTCAGCTTATTTAGATAAAAATCTAGATGTAGATGAAGTTTTGTAAAGACATACAGTATCTATATACTGCAAAAAATTGAACATAAGACGCCGATACATTAAGTAATCCTTACCTTTTAATCTGCAGATTGACGAAAGCAAATACAATAGCTTCACTATCATGATAAGGGGACTGGCGGAGTTTGTCAAGTAATTCCGTTTCTTATGGGTAAAAAAAAGAGAAACTCTAAGTTGCAGCCGCACAATGTTTCTCTTTTCTGCTGTTGATGATTATTTCGCCTATTGTAACTGCCGCTAGAATAAAGCAGTAATATACCTGTGTTAATAAAGAAACAGGTGATACAGAAGCTATACTTCCTGCTAGCAATAGTTGAGAACCATAAGGTAAGATGCCTTTTGTAGCACAAGCAAAAACATCTAATAAGTATGCACTGCGGTATGGTACAATATCGTGTTTCTGTGCGAGTCTTTTTGCAATGCCACCACTTAGTAAAATAGCAATGGTATTATTGGCAACTAAGGTAGTAAACATAGACGCAATTCCTGCTATCACAAATTCAGCTTTAGTTTTTGTGATATTGCTTTCATCGATGAGTTTATGCAACGCTTTTTGACCTTGTTTGTACATTATATGGCTCAACCCACCGATAAATAGAGCAAATATCACTATTTCGTTTACTTTTTTGAAACCGTCATACACGTCATGAGGAAATTGAACGATGGCATAATCAAAAAAAGCTATTCCTAGCACACCAGCAATAATTATGTTTACAGTTATTGTTACTAAAGTGGTGACTTCAAGCAGCCCCATGATTATTAAAGAAATATAAGGAATAATTTTTATTATAGAATAATAATCTAAATTTGATATAGAAATAATTTTTGTACTACTTGAAATCACTGCCAGATAGGTGAGTGTTATAATACCTGCAGTAAATGCAACCTTAGAGTTTATTTTAAGTTTATCTTTTGCTGAAGCTCCCTGTGAAGAAACAGATGCAATGGTGGTATCAGATATCATTGAGAGGTTGTCACCAAACACGGCACCACCTACTACAGTTGCAGTTCCTATTTCAAGGCCAAAAGCTCCACTTTTTGCCAGATTAACAGCTATAGGTACCATCAGCGCAACAACTCCCATAGATGTACCAATTGCAGTTGAAATAAAAGCAGAAGCCAAAAATACTCCAGGCAGCATTAATCTTGCTGGAAGGAAATTAAGAATTAAATTAGCAACAGTGTCTGCGCTACCAATTGATTGAGTAACCGCAGAAAATGCTCCAGAAAATAAAAAAATTAAACACATAGTAAGGGTATTTTTGTCACCCATGCCCTTGATAACAGTATCGATGTTATGCTGAATTTTATTTGTACCACGTGAGACAGCAAAAAATAGCGCTGGTAACAAGCAGATTACTGGTGAAACCTGATGAAGTGGATTATCAGTTCCGATAAAAGAAAAATAAGCACCACTTCCAAGGTACAAGATTAAAAAAATAATCAAAGGGACAAAAGCTGTCATTTTACTGTACCTCAAACTTACGACTATAACTAATTAAGTGGTTTTAAGCAAGTTTGGTTTTCACTAGTTTTGCAGGAAGTTGACAGCAGAGTTTTAAACTTCATATTTAATCTACTAAATAAATAGCACATGTAGCCGAAGGGTTTATATCTTGTGCTATACTTTATTTTATGTCATGCAAACAGTTGATATTAGCATACATCCAAATAAAGTAATGGAGAATATAAAAACCATATCAGTAAAAGACGATAACGTTAGGCTGGATAGGTACATTAGAAGAATCTTTCCTGATCTAAAGCAATCTGTAATTGAAAAATCTTTAAGGAAAGGGTTAATCAAAGTTGATGATTGCAAAGCAAAGTCTAGTGATAGAGTAAATTCTGGACAAACTATAACGCTGAAGCACTTGAATTATATTGAGAATGCTAATTCTGATCGCAAATATAATGAAAAGTTAGTGAATCTACTAAGAGAGAACATATTATATGAAGACGAATATATACTAGCTATAAACAAACCCGCAGGGGTCATCGTTCAAGGTGGCGTAAAAGTAAAGATTAGCATTAGTGATTTGCTTGACCAAATAAGAGAGGAAGAAACATTTAAAATTGTCCATAGGCTGGATAGAGATACGAGTGGAGTGATAATATTCGCACGCAATGCTAGTGTTGCCAGATACCTTATGGAGGAATTTAAAGGACGAAGGGTAAAAAAAACTTACTTGGCATTGACTTCTGGCATACCGAGCAAGGATAGTGGAACAATAGACTATCCATTGGTGAAAAAATATGTTTCAGGTCAAGAAAAAGTGGTCGTTGATGAAAATTCACCTCAGAATGCCACTACGCATTTTTCAATTATAGCAAGGTTAGAACATAATGTCGCTTATTTAAAATTACAACCAATTACCGGCAGGACCCATCAGTTACGTGCACATTTAGCTCATATAAATTGCCCTATTCTTGGTGACGGTAAATACGGTGGTAAAAAAGCTTTTATTAATGGGGTAGCAAATAAAATTCACCTTCATTCGCATTCTTTATCTTTAAAATTACCAAGCAATAAAGAAATCACTGTTATTGCTCCTATCCCTAAGCACATTGAAAAGTCTATTGAAGTGCTATTTTTCGACTGAAACGATTTCACCAATCAACTTTTCTGTCTTTGGCTTTGATTTGAAGCACAGATATTAGGCTAATTAATGCGCAGGCAGTAAGATAAATACCTGCTGCAAGTTTTGTTTCGGTTTTTTCTATAAGCCACATGCATATGTATGGAGAAAGGCCACCAAAAATTCCTGCAGATATGTTATGTGCGAGGCTAAAGCCGGTGCACCTAACTTTCGTTGGAAATAACTCACAGGCAAGAGAATTATATATCCCAAAAGATGCACCTATCGGCACACTTATCAACAGAAAAGTGAGCGTTACAATATAGTGATTATCATACGATAATAGCGAAAATACCGGCAAACCGGCGCAAGCTAGAGCTACTAATGTAGGAATCATTACATTTTTTCTTCCAACTTTATCAGACAGTATTGCAAACAGCACTGCAGACGCTCCAAATGTAATTTCAGCTATAATCCTTACTACATTTTTAATATTGATGCCTGAGAGAATAAGTTTTTTTACAGATATGTTGTAAAACATGATTGCTGAATAAACGATTGCATTTTGGGCTATACCAAGTCCAATTGCTATCACAAATACTTTTTTATAGTCCCTGATTAATTCTAAAAATGGAGAATGAGATAAGCTTTTATTTTTATCGTGTGTTTTATATGCTAAGCTCTCTTCCATTATATATCTTGTTAAAAAGCCTATTATGCCCATAATGAAGCAGAAATAGAAGGGCAACCTCCAGCCCCAAATTTCATAATTTTCACCTATAAACTTTTTGCAAACAGCTATCATTACAAAGCATGTAATAGAACCAAGAGCACCACTAAAAGCTTTCATGCTACCTAAAAAGCCTAGATCTTTTTTATCGCTTGAATGCTCTATTAAAAAAGCTGAATTGATACTTGTTTCTCCACCTGCTGCCATTCCTTGTGTTATTCTACAAAGCAGAAGCAGTATAGGAGAAAATATTCCTATTTCTTTAAAGCTTGGTATAATCGCAATTGCAGTAGATGATATTGAAGCTAATATTACGGAAGTCAACAAAATTTTCCTTCTGCCGTATTTATCTCCAATATAACCAAAAATAAATGCACCAAGTGGTCTAAATCCAAATCCAATTGCAAAACTACCAAGAAATTTGATTGTGCTTAAATAATCGCTTTCTGAAGGAAAAAAAACATTGCTTATTATATGTGTTAAAACTCCAAATAGAGTTAATTCATACCCTATAATCATGTTGCAGATTATGCCCGATAGTATTGCCTTTTGGATGTCAGTCATAATTTTTCGATTTAACATAACCTAATATATAATTAACCGGTGCTCCTTGCTATAAGATTTTTCATTCAATGATCTGCAAAGACAACTCACGTAAATGCTTATCCTCCACCTTGGAAGGAGCACCCATTAGAACATCTTCACCTTGCTGGTTCATAGGAAAACAGATTACTTCACGAATATTTGGCTCATCAGCAAGCAGCATAACCATTCTGTCAACCCCTGGTGCTATACCGCCGTGAGGCGGCACTCCGAACCTGAATGCACGCACGAGCGCACCGAATTTTGTATCAACTTCTTCTTTGCTGTAGCCTGCAATGGCAAAGGCCTTATACATGATATCCAGCTTGTTACTACGAATCGCCCCGCTTGACAGTTCTATTCCATTGCAAACAAGATCATATTGGTAAGCAAGGATATCCAGTGGATTTTTGTCCTCTAAATCTTTCAAGCCGCCATGTGGCATGGAGAATGGGTTATGAAAGAAATCGATTTTTTTACTTTTATCGTCATATACAAAATAGGGAAAATCAATGATCCAACAAAACTTGAAGATATTATCATCTATAAGACCTAATTCTGACCCTAAAAGAGTGCGCACTTTTCCTGCAATTGTTGCTGCCTCATTCTCTTTGTCAGAAGCAAAAAACACGCTGTCTCCAGACTTTATATCCGTTATTTCTTTTATGGAATTTAGCCTATTGTTATCGAGGAATTTAGCAATCGGTCCTTTCGCAGTTCCATCTTTATCAAACGTTATATATCCAAGACCCTTAGCACCGAATTCTCTTTGCGCATGTTCTATCTTTTTATCAAAGAAGCTGCGTGGTTCCTCTGCTGTTTTAGGTGCAGGGATGGCTCTCACTACCATACCGCGCTCAATATTGCTTTTGAAAATATTGAACCCTGAATCACGGAAAATTTCTGTAACATCGCTGATTAATAGTGGATTACGCAGATCTGGCTTATCAGAACCATATTTGAGCATTGCTTCTTTGTATGTAATACGTGGAAAATCTTTATCGACAGACTTACGAGAAAATTTAGCAAACACTTTATATAAGGTAGACTCAATAATCTGAAAGATGTCTTCTTGAGTCACAAAAGACATTTCAAGATCTAGTTGATAAAACTCCCCCGGAGAACGGTCAGCCCTTGCGTCTTCGTCACGGAAACACGGTGCAATTTGAAAATATTTATCAAACCCTGAAACCATGAGCAATTGCTTAAAAATCTGTGGAGCTTGCGGCAATGCAAAAAATTTACCAAGATTTAGTCTGCTTGGCACCAAATAATCACGTGCACCTTCAGGGGACGAAGCAGTAAGTATTGGAGTCTGAATTTCCAAAAACCCTTGCTCTATCATGAGCTTGCGGAGTTCTGCAATAATTTGTGAGCGCAGAATAATATTGTTGCGGGTGTTTTCTCGCCTTAAATCAAGAAAACGATATTTAAATCTCATATTTTCTGGGTATTCTTGTTCGCCAGCAATGCTCGCTAATATACTTCTTTCTTCTTTTGCTATTTCTTCATCACAGTGGAACTCAACTTCTGATTCAACGTGTAAATTGCTAACTACAACCTCAATTTCTCCGGTTGCGATAGAGCTGTTTACCGTATCTTCAGTTCTAGCTTCAACTATTCCTGTAACAGTAATTACACTTTCTGATTTTAAATTTGAAATCTCATCAAAAAAATCTTTGTCATTATTCAATACTAGTTGAGTGATTCCGTAGAAGTCTCTTAAATCAACAAAAATTAGGTTACCATGGTCGCGCTTACGGTATAACCATCCAGAGAGGGTAACTTCCTTTCCTACATCATTCTTCCTTAATTCATTGCACGTGTGAGTCTTGTAGCAGTTCATATTTGTTTTACTTCTAAATTCTTTAAGAAGTATAGAAATAAACCTTACTACATACAAGCCCATTCATTCGGGTATAGCTAAAGTAATTCAGGTTTACCTATAATTTGATAAGCGCAAAATCCGTCATTCCGCTACGTGTTAGCAGATGAGATACCGCGGCGGTATGACGTAGGGAGACCTGATCTGTAGCTGTATTTGTCCAATTTACGAAATAGAGCAGTATTACTTTTATACTGTCTTTACCCGCAAAAAAATTGCACAATTTCTATAATTATGGTGTAATAGTAAGGGTATTTTTAATGAATTAGATACAGGAAATGCCACTTACACAGATCATATTATATAGCGTAACATTACTTGCTGTAGCTGCAGTATTTCTCTTTTTGAGAAAAATATACAAAAATCGCATTAGAAAAATCATATTTCCTAGAAAAGTTTTTAAAGAAGAGTGGGAAGAAGACAGAAAATTCAATGAATTATATCAAAAAAATAAGCAAAAAGAGTTGATGAAACAACAAGAAACGCTACGCGAGAAACAAAAAGATGTGCAAGTTTATAAAGAAGATCCAGAAATAGTTGACATAGCAAAACCGGTAGGTAAATGGACAAAGATGGTTATGATGGGTAATGGTTTAATGCAGCGTTTTGCACAATTGATACATAGAGAAGGCGGAAAGAAAGGATTTTGGGAGCTATTTATAAAAGCTCAGGCTTCAACTCAAGGTAAACATAAGGGGAAGGGCAGATAATTCATGCTCGAATGTGAAAATTTATCCTGCGCTCGTAATAACAAAGTATTATTTAAACATCTCAGTTTTAAAGCTGAGCCAAAATCAAAGATTCTAATCACTGGTCCAAATGGTAGTGGTAAAACCAGCTTAATTAGAAGTTTATCTGGACTTTTACCGCCGGTATCAGGCAATATAAGGTACTGCGGAAAAGACATATATGATGATCCAAAATCCTATATACCTTCTATGGTCTATATAGGCCATAAGAATGCCTGTAAAGATAGCTTAACTGTTGCTCAAAACATAGAATTCTGGGCAGGAATACGAAATACTAGGGAATTGATTGTGGCAGCTGTTTGTTGCTTGCAGTTGCAATCTGTACTTAATATTAGATATGGCGAACTTTCTGCAGGCTGGAAAAGAAGAGTTGCGCTTGCTCGCCTCTTGATTTCTAATGCAAACGTTTGGCTGATAGATGAACCATTTTGTAATCTTGATAGTGCAACGTGTGAATTAGTGTTGAACCTAATCTCAATACGCTCTGAGCAAAATGGTATAGTAATTATTACAGGGCATAGCTCTACAGAGCAATTGTGTGATTTTACAACGATTGATATACGCGATTTCAATAGACTTCTTGCATAATAATTTGGCAGCGCGTTGAGAAACGAAAAACTTACTTGACAAACTCCGCCAGCCCCCTTATCATGACAGTGAAGCTATTGTATTTGCTTTCGCCAATCTGCAGATTAAAAGGTAAGGATTACTTAATGTATCGACGTCTTATGTTCAATTTTTTGCAGTATATAGATACTGTATGTCTTTACAAAACTTCATCTACATCTAGATTTTTATCTAAATAAGCTGAACGCGCTTACAAAGCGTTACAAGACATCAAAAAATGCCAATACTCGACAAAGATAGTAAAGGACTAGCTAACTCGGGGATTCTTTATCTTTTTTTCTGCTTGGTAAATTTCTTAAACATTTGCAGCGTAGGTTAGTTGCAATTAAAAGCAGCTAAATCTTGCTTATCAAGCGTTTAAAACATAAAAAACGCCAATATTTTAAAGCGGATAATAACCCCAGGGCTTCTTTTGCCTTTTTTTTTATTTGGTAAATTTCTTAATGTTTATAGCTAAACTGGATCCAAGTAGTCAGGGCACTGGGATGACAAGAAGAGGGCACTGCCGTCATAAGGGAACCAGTGTCAGCTACTTGGATGACAAAAAAAGGAGGCTACTGGGATGACAGAAGAAGGAAGCACTTGAATGACATCGTTTACTATACAATGTTTGCACAGTTCTGGATAAAAAAATTAGCTAACAAATTTGTAAACATCAGTATACAGCTCATCAACGCTTGGTTCTTTATTATTTTTAGCAAAATCTTCCGACTTTTTTACTAAATCACGTACTTCCTTATCAATTACTTTACATTCTTCTTCTGAAGCAATTTTATTATCTATCATGTATTTCTTTAAAGTGCCTATAGGGTCATGATTTTGCTTCATATCTTCAACTTCTTCTTTTAAGCGATAAGTAGCAGGATCTGACATCGAATGGCCGCGATATCGATATGTCTTCATTTCAAGCAGGATAGGCCCTTTTCCGCTGCGTGTGTGTTCCGCTACTTCGCTTGTAGCCGCATAAACAGAGAAAAAATCCATTCCATCAACTTGTTTTCCAGAAATACCAAAACTTTCTCCTCTTTTATATAACTCTGTTACTAAAGTTGATCTTTGCACAGAAGTTCCCATTGCGTATTCGTTATTTTCTATGATGTAAACCACAGGCAACTTCCACAAAGCTGCCATATTAAATGATTCATATACTTGTCCTTGATTTGCAGCACCGTCACCAAAATACGTGAATACCACGTTATCTTTTTTCTTATATTTATTAGCAAATGCTATTCCTGTGCCAATTGGAACTTGTGCTCCCACTATTCCATGTCCGCCGAAGAATTTTTTTTCAACGTCAAATACGTGCATCGAACCACCTTTACCTTTCGAGCATCCTGTTTCTTTGCCAGTGAGTTCTGCCATTACAACATTTGGGTCAGAATCACATGCGAGCATTAAGCCATGGTCTCTATAACTTGTGATAAAAGCGTCACCTAATTTTGATGCAGCTTGAGTTCCAGCTGCAACTGCTTCTTGCCCTATTGATAGGTGACAGAACCCACCTATTAATCCCATTCCATATAATTGTCCTGCTTTTTCTTCAAATCTGCGTATGAGTAGCATTTTCCTATAGAATCCAATTATCTGTTTTTTAGTGAAATTTTCTGCTTTCATATCGATTTCTTTTTCATTAAACTAAAATAATATCAGAAATTTTTAACATTTTGTAATAAATCTCAATGGATTACTACCACTGGCTTGAAGCTTTTCACGTTATCTCCGCCATTATGTGGACGGCAGGTATGCTTTATTTACCCAGGCTTTATGTCTACCACGCAACTGTAAAACCGGGATCGGAAAATGATAGCTTGCTTCAAACAATGGAAAAGAGGCTACTTAGATATATCATAAACCCTGCAATGCTTTTCTCACTTGGTCTTGGAATCACATTAATGGTTATTAGGGAAGCATATCGTGAAGGATGGTTTCATGTAAAAGCATTTGCAATACTTTTGATGTTAATTATTCATATGCTACTTGCAAAATATAGGAAAAATTTTGCAATGGGTTCGAATAAGAAGTCACATATTTATTTTCGCGTTTTAAATGAAGCAGTGACAGTGTTAATAATAGTTATAGTTATTATGGTTATTGTAAAACCTTTTTGACTGACCTTACCAAAAAAAAGCAGAAAGCTCAGCTACTCTTCTATTTTCATTTTTGACTTTTTTGAAAATAACATAAGCTAAAGTTACTTAGGTTTACCAATGATTTTTACAGGGATACTGGTGAAGTCGAGTTGCAATAGCTGTGTGCTTGACATTGGGATCCAATTTTATAAAAATCTATTGTGCTAGCAAGTTCACTAGATTCCAGCGTCACGCGCTGGTCTGTTGGACATTTAATGTGATTGTATGTAGGGTTTTGAAAAAGACATACCAAATATGAAAGGCCTATATATTAAAACTTACGGCTGTCAGATGAACGTTTATGACTCCGTTTTAATGGAAAATATAATTAAACCTTTGGGGTTCAACGTTGTTAGTGATGCAGAAAAAGCTGATTTGGTGATACTGAACACTTGTCACATTAGAGAGAAGGCAGCAGAAAAGCTTTATTCTGAGCTCGGGAAAATTCATTCGTCACGAAAAGAAATTACTATAGTGGTGGCTGGATGTGTAGCGCAAGCAGAGGGAGAAGAAGTATTCAGAAGGGCTCCTTTTGTTGATATTGTTGTTGGTCCGCAGAGTATCGCTACCTTACCGGAACTGATAGTCAAAGCAAGCAGAAGTAAAGGTCATGTAATAAAAACTGATTTTCCTGAAGTTGCAAAGTTTGATAAATTGCCAGATGAATGCTATGGCAATAGCCAGGGGTCTTCTGCGTTTCTTGCCATACAAGAAGGTTGTGATAAATTTTGTACGTTTTGTGTAGTACCATATACTCGTGGAGCTGAGTATTCACGGCCAGTGAATGAAATATTTCGTGAAGCATTGAAATTAGTTGCAAATGGGGCGAAGGAAATCAATTTGCTTGGTCAGAACGTCAATGCTTACCATGGGAAATGCGAAGGGGAAGTGTGGGATTTAGGCAAATTAGTTAGTCATATTGCTAAAATTGAAAAGCTAGAGAGGATTCGTTATACAACTTCTCATCCAAGAGATATGCATGAATCTCTCTACTTGGCACATGCGGAAGAGCCAAAACTCATGCCATTTATTCACCTGCCTGTGCAGTCAGGTTCGAATAAAATATTGCACGCGATGAACAGAAAACACACTGCAGAGGAGTATTTGGAAATAATAGACAGATTTCGCAAATTGAAACCTGAAATCGAATTTTCTTCTGATTTTATTGTTGGTTTTCCTGGAGAAACAGAAAAAGATTTTGAAGAAACTGTAAAATTAGTAGAAAAAATTAGATATGCTCAGGCTTATAGCTTTAAATATAGCCCAAGACCAGGTACACCAGGAGCAGAAAGAAAAGATCAAGTACCAGAGGAGGTTAAAACAGAACGCCTTCTTCGTTTACAGAAATTAATTAGTAAGCAACAACTTGAGTGTAACCAGAGTATGGTAGGCAAAACTATACCTGTTCTGTTCAGTGATAAAAAAGGCAAACACCAAAACCAAATTATTGGTAAAAGTCCATATATGCAATCAGTGTGCATTGATGATCCTGAAGGTAAATACAGGAACAAAATAGTAAACGTGAAAGTGTTGGAAGCTCGGCAGAACAGTTTGTTGGGGCGTGGGGTGCAGGAATAAGTTTGTTTCTTTTTGCATTTGTAATTTTCTAGAAAGCCCTATATTCTTTGGCTTTATCCGGTCAAAATGAACATGAAGTCAAAGCATTATCCTGATACAGTAAGTAGTCCTGATTTTTTGTCGTTAGAAAAAGAAATCATAAAATTTTGGCAGGAAAATAAAGTTTTTGAGCGGTCAGTTGGAGAACGTTCCAAGGATAATTGTTTTGTGTTTTATGATGGGCCTCCGTTTGCAAATGGACTTCCACATTATGGACATTTACTCACTGGTTTCATCAAAGACGCATTTGCAAGATATCAAACTATGCTTCAAAAAAGGGTTGAACGTAGATTTGGTTGGGATTGCCATGGATTACCGGCTGAGATGGGTGCAGAAAAAGAACTTGGAATATCTGGTAGAACTGAGATAGAAAAATTCGGCATTGAAAAATTCAATAACCATTGTCGTACTTCTGTAATGAGATTTTCATCAGAGTGGGAAAAATATGTCAATAGGCAGGCAAGGTGGGTGGATTTTCATAATGACTATAAAACCATGGATAAATCATTCATGGAGTCGGTCATGTGGGCATTTAAACAGCTTTATGATAAGGGTCTAGTGTATGAATCAGTACGCGTTGTTCCATATAGCTGGGCGTGCGAAACTCCATTATCCAATTTTGAAACAAGGCTTGATAACGCGTATAGAGAAAAGACTAGCAAAGCTGTAACTGTTGCATTTGAGCTTTTAGAAAACCCACAGCAGTTTAAAAGTGTTAAACAAAAATGTAAATTACTTGCTTGGACTACAACTCCTTGGACTCTTCCTAGCAATCTGGCATTGGCAATAGGAAAGGACATCAAGTATTGTGCAGTGTCAGTCCACTCTTTGGTGTCATCCCAGCGCGTGACGCTGGAATCTATTTCTGGATCCCAGTGTCGAAGCACTGGGATGACAGAAGTTAATGAAAGGAGTTCAGTGAACAGTGAAATTTATATTTTCGCTGAAAGCTACCTAGAAAAATTTATCAGCCACTCTGAACAAAACAATATTCCATATGAAAACTGCAATATAAAACTTAAAGCGAATGATCTTGCAGGCCTTTCCTATAAGCCGCTGTTTGATTACTTTAAAGATACAAAGAATGCATTCCGTGTTTTTGTTGCTGATTATGTTACAGGAGAAGATGGTACTGGCGTTGTACACACTGCTCCTGGATTTGGTGAGGAAGATTTTTACCTTTGCCAAAGCCATGATATTCCAGTTATTTGTCCAATTGATAACAGTGGAAAATTTACTGCTGAAGTTTCAGATTTGGCAGGGGTTCATGTTTTTGATACCAATGATACAGTAATAAAAAAATTGAAAGAACAAAGAAACTGGTTCAAAACTGAACAATATATTCACAATTATCCACACTGCTGGAGAACTGACACTCCTTTGATCTATCGCACTATGCCTTCTTGGTATGTTGCCGTTACAAAATTCAAAAGCAGAATGGTAGAGCTAAATAAGAGAGTTAATTGGATACCAAACCACATTAGAGATGGTCAATTTGGAAAATGGCTTGAAGGGGCACACGACTGGTCAATTTCACGCAATCGATTCTGGGGTACTCCGATTCCTGTGTGGCAATCAGATGATACAAGATATCCAAGAGTAGATGTATATGGTTCGATAGAAGAACTAGAGCGAGATTTTAATGTTAAAGTAGATGATTTGCACAGACCATTTATCGATACTTTAACGAGGCCAAATCCTGATGATCCAACAGGAAAATCAGTTATGCGTCGTGTGCCTGACGTATTTGACTGCTGGTTTGAATCTGGCTCGATGCCATTTGCGCAAGTCCACTATCCGTTTGAAAATAAGGAGTGGTTTGAAACTGCAGATTTTATCACTGAATACATAGCGCAAACCAGGGGGTGGTTTTATACGCTCTTTGTATTGTCCACTGCTTTGTTTGATAGGGAACCATTTAAGAACTGCATATGCCACGGTGTTGTTTTGGATGTAAAAGGGCAAAAATTGTCCAAGCGTTTGAATAACTATGCAGATCCAATGGAGGTTTTTGATAGATACGGTTCTGATGCACTGCGTTTTCTTATGCTTTCTGGATCTATTGTTTGTGGTGGTAATTTGCTACTCGATAAAAAAGGAAACTCAATACGAGATGTTCTGAAAAACGTAATAAAACCTATTTGGAACAGTTATCACTTTTTTACCATGTATGCAAATGCAGATGGAATTAAAGCTGAAGTTTGTAAGGATTATCAAAGTACTATTGATCGCCACATGATTTCCAAATGTTTTGAAGCTGTAGAAAGTATCCAAACTTCTATGAACAGCTATAACTCCCAAGAGGCTTGCAAAATTTTGATGAACTTTTTTGAAGTGCTAAATAATTGGTATATTCGTCGCAGTCGCGAGCGTTTTTGGAAAAGTGATTTGGATCAGGATAAAACTGATGCTTATAATGTTCTATATACGGTTTTTTATTACATACTAAGAGCTGCAGCCCCTTTGTTGCCACTTATAACAGAGAATATATGGCAAGGGCTTAAGTATGAAGAAACATCTGTTCATTTGGCTGATTTCCCACAATCAGAGAAGTTTGATAGTCAGCTCATTGCCAAAATGGATCTAGTGAGAGAGATATGTAACTCTGCATTCTCTATTAGAAACACTTTTAATATACGTATCAGACAGCCACTTAGTAGTATGACGATTTATCATAAGTCTTCCTGCGGTTTTCTTGAAGATAAATATCAAGAGATGATAAAAGATGAGGTAAATGTAAAAAAACTGAAGTTAGTAAACAGACTTGAAGATATTGCATCACTAGAGTTAAAACTCAACTTCCCTGTGCTTGGAAAAAGAATTCCGGAGAAGATTAAGACACTGGTTCAATATGTTAAACAAGGAAAGTGGAAACAAGTTGAATCCGGTGTCATCCGAGTAGCTGACACTGGGATCCAGACGCAGATTCCAGCGTCACGCGCTGGAATGACAGAAAGAGGTCTCATATTTTTGGGGGACGAGTCAGAAGATTATATCATAGAAAAAGGCGAATATGAACTATTATTAAAAGCAAACAGTGAATTCTCCTCTGTATTTGATAACAACAAAGGGGTTGTTATCCTAAACACTACTTTAAATGATGAATTGATTCTAGAAGGGCTTGCAAGAGATGTAGTGAGGCTCATTCAGGAAACTAGGAAACAAGCTGATTTTCATATGTCCGATAGAATCAGAGTAATAATCAAAACAGAAGATGAGAAAATTAAGGAAGCAATAAATACGTGGATTGAATATATAAAAGAGCAGACCCTTGCCTTATCTTTGGACATTAATACAGAAATTGGAACTAATTTTTATTCTAAGGAATATCAGGATTTAAATGTTAGCATTGAGCATTAAATTTTTAATAAAGTTACAAGATTGTCAGTATTTATGCTATACTTAAGGTAATTGGATAAGGTTATGGTATGAGTGCTGTTGTAGGTTGTGAGGAAGTTGTTGACTTAAATAACAATAGTGTTGATTTAGATGCATTAAATGGACAACCTAATTTACAAAGAGAATCTTTTGCTACTTCAGAAAAACAGGAAGGACCTGTTGCTATTTTGGAAGAGCAAGAATCTGTTAATAATTTAAAAAAAATAGGTGCTGATTTTAGCATTCCACTAAGTATATTTCATTATAAAGGTTACGGCTCAGATTTTTTTACTTCCTGGTATAATATATCAAGCGAAATATTTAAGGAAATAAACAGAGCTTGCCTGGAGAAGAAAGTATTAAATTCAGCTCTATCAGTTTTAATGTTTCCTTATGTTGCTTCTGTTGCATTGGGGTTAGTTATATATAAAACAAACAGTAAAACACAAACCAGTTCAGAGGAAAGTAAAACAAAAAAGAGTGAGGTAAGTACAGCAAAAAGATTGGCATATGGCGTTCTTGCTGCAATTGCAATTCTTGTTGATATAGCTATGCTTATAGTCTTAATTATTCCTGCAACACCCGCCTTAGCTACTTTTTATCTTACAAACAGAAAGTTATCTCATTCTTTGGTTGCTGCTCTAAAAATAAGTAATGGGTTATATCAGAATGAACACCAGAATATTGAAGTGTCTTTTCGTGAAATAGATGCTGGTAAGTCAGACATTAAGTGGGATATGGAAGTTAAGTTTCCACCGCAATTTGAACAATTACTTAGAGATTTATATGAAGATAAAGATGGTAGTTGGTTTAATGTTGCACGTGATTCAGAACATAATACCATACTGAAATTATCAGCTAATATCAATTTAAAAAACGGCCTTACGCCTTTACGTAATGAGATCAAGAATGTGCTTGCAATTTCGATTCAGGAATTCGCAAAGACTATGGAAGAGCTAATGAAGCTAGAAGGAAAAGATATTACATATGATAAGCTGAAGGAACTGTTGGACGAATTCAGGCTGAAAGTTGTGAGTAGTATAGATTCTAAGTTGGCAACTCACTTAATAGAAAATGCTTATCAAGTTGCTTTTATACAAGCAATTAAATTTCAGCGAGATAGACGGGGAGAAGATTTTTCACTGGAAGATGAGCTAAGAAATACTTTAGTGAAACAGAAACTAGAAAGCCAAGGTAAAGAATTACCAAATGAGAAAGAGATGATAATAAAAGGTCTAAAAGAAGCAGGAGCAAAAGTGCCAGATGCCTTAGGCGATAGTGAGCTTTCTGTATTTAAAGCAGAATGGGAACGGCTTATACAAGAAGATAAAATAGCTAAGAAAACAATAATTGATGTTTATAAGGATACAGATCTTGGAAAAACGGAGAAAGCTCTAAATGATGCTAAAAAAATAATTGAAGATTTAAAAAAACAAGGACAAGAAAGATATACTAAGATATATGAAAAATTAAAAGCAGTATATGATGAGGGAAAAAATAACTTAACAAATGATGATTTAAAAAGGAAATTAGAAGGTCTTTTTAAATTCGAGTATGATAATCAGGAGGTTGAGCAAAGGCTAGTAAAATCAGTGATGAAAAAAGCAAAGGGTGAGTTAGTCCTATTAGGCACGCTAAGCTTAATAGACCAGTTTCGAAGAGGAGATAAAAGGTCCTTTTAGCAAGAAAAGTTTAAAAGAAGTTTCAGATAAAGTAAATGACTTTATAGCAAAGATATATTTAGAAATAACGAAATGTAAAATACAAAATTTATTCAAAGGCCAAGCAAAGGGTATAGAGGACTCATGTAAGCTGTTAGAGAAAAAGGAGCCGGATTTAGTGCAGAGGATTAATGCGCACCGAGCGGAAATTGCAGAATGCTTAGAGCAACCTATATCGTTAAAAAAAGTAATAGAAGGAAATGAGGATTTAAACAAATATTTAGAAGATGAGCAAAATAGAAGGGGGGAAAAGCATCCAAGTACAAAATTAATAGAGAAGCACTTGCAAAATAACCAAGAAATTCTAAAAGCATTAAAACAGTTAGAATTAGAAAAAGAAGGATTGTTGATAAATAAAAAAACAACAAATGATTACAGAGAAGAACTAGAATCTCGCGAAAAAATAAAGTTTGCAATAATAGAAGATGATTTACTGAAAGCGTTCGAGCATGAAACTTTTAACGAAGAAGCAATTAAGAGATTATTAGAGGAAGCGGAACTTGAGTACTATTTGGCAGAAAAGTGCATAAAAAGTCCTGTGATTAAAACAAAAGACAAGATCAAATACTTTTGTCAAGATTTATTGTCTCCTTTAATAAATAGGTTGGTGGAAAATATAGTAAATAATGTGCCAAAAAGTGATAAGAGTTCATTGCTGCAGCCTATAAAAGTTGCTAGGACATGCTTGGGATATATTCAAACAGGTCTTGCCGTTGCAATGTATGGGGATAAGAGCGCAGAAGGAAAAGCGTTGAGTGTGGCACATGATACTCATAAGGAAGTAGAGACATTTCTTCAACATTTTCAGTCAAGTTATGAAGAAATCGGAACTTTTTTAGGTAATTTATTTTCTGATGATGGGGAAACATTTAAAAATGATGTATGGCCTAAAGTAGAAGAGCATTTGCATGGAATGTGGAATAGATTTTTTAAGGATGTTGAATTCAAGATTGGGAATAGATTGGATGAAGTAAGTGTGACACAGCAAAAGCAGAACACTATGATTGTGACTCAATGATAAGTTCTCAAAGTTCCTCCGGTATTTTCACATACTAAATTAACTATAGCACTTGATTCTTTTTGGATCTCTTTTTCAGTTAAAGTGTGGATTGGAGAGCAGAAAGTAACTGATAATGCTATAGACATCTTATTCGATTCTATATTATTTCCATGGTATACGTCAAATACTAAAACTTCTGTGATGAGCTCTGAGCTTTTTTTTACCACATTGATTATGTTACCTACTTCCACATCCTTATTTACAATAAATGCAAAATCACGTTTTACACTTTGGTATTTATAATCAATAAATTTCTTTCTACTTACAGGTAAATTTTCAATATTTTCTAGTATTACCTCAAAACCTACAACTTTTTGCTTGATGTCAAAAAGATCTAATATATTAGGATGCAACTCTCCAAAATAACCTGCTGCTTTATTCTTAAAAGAGAGAGTGCCTGACTTTCCTGGGTGGTAATGTTCTTTTTCTGCTCTCTCTATCGTTAAATTATCGCAATTGACGTTAAAAAACTCCAAAGCTGCTATGCAATCAGCCTTTGCGTCAAAAACATCTACTTTCCTATCAATATTATAATGGTTTCGCGGTAAATTATTTCCTGTTCTTATTCCACTTAAGACATGTTTAGACTGAGCTTCACCATCGTAAATCGGCCCAATTTCGAAGATTGCAAGATCAGATACTCCATGGGCAATATTATCAGCAGTGACTTGCAATAAATTTGGCATAATACTTGGTCTCATCATATTAAAGTTATTGTTAAACGGATTATCGATGATAAATAACTTATTCGAGTAACCAAATTTTTCAGCTGTTGATTCACTCATAAACGACCAGGTTAGCACTTCATGAAACCCTCTGTTTGTCATCAAAATACGCAAATTGTCGTATGTACTATCTACTTCTTCAACATTATTTGGTAGTGGTTCTTCTTTTATTTTGTCATAGCCGTATATTCTTGTTACTTCTTCAATTAGGTCAGCAGGTATAGTCACGTCCGGTCTCCAGCTTGGTACTTGTACATTCCAATTACCTTCGGTTTTTTTGTCAACACTAAATCCTAGTTTTGTTAAGATATCGAACGTCTCATCAGGTGATACAGATACACTTCCAAACTTGTTTATATCTTGGTAATCAAGGCTTATCTTAGCATCATTCCAGCATGGTTTTTTCTGGATCCCAGTGTCAGCTACTTGGATGACAGAGGTGTATTCTTTATCTAGATTACCGGCAGACACTACGCTTGAAACTTCTCCACCACATAAATCCAAAATCATTTTGGCTGCAAGATTGAGTCCATCAAGGGTAAATCTAGGATCGATTGAACGTGCAAATCTGTAACTAGCGTCTGTGGAGATGCTGAGCTGTCTTGAAGATTTAGTGATAGAGATTGGATCGAGCAAAGCTAATTCCAAAAAAATATTGGTGGTTTCAAGAGTACATTCACTGCACTTTCCACCTATAATTCCAGCAACTCCATGAATATTTTTACTATCAGAATAAATGTTTATATTATTGTCCAGTAAATATTCCTTACCATTTAAAGCAAAGAAGCTTTCTCCATCATTTGCTTTTCTTATTGTAAGTTTGCCATCTACTTTGTTTGCATCAAACGCATGCATTGGACGATTAAAAGATATCATAATATAGTTAGTAATGTCAACTATTGTAGAAATGGAGCGCATTTCTATCGATTTCAATTTATCTTTTAGCCACTTTGGGCTTTCTTGATTTTTTACATTGGCGATGTATATTCCACTAATAAAACTTTCTCCGTCAGTCACTTCAACATCGATTGGTGAATTTATGGAGCTGGTAAGTTGTGGAATGCTTAAAGTCTTTAATGTCCCAATTCCAGTTGCAGCAAGGTCGCGAGCTATTCCATAAATGCCTAAGCAATCTCCACGGTTTGGATTAACATTTATATCAATTACAGGGTCACAATTGAAAAATTTATCCCCTACTTTATAATCATCGGAAAGCTCGATTATTCCTTCACTTCCCTCTTGAACCAGCGCAAGTTCAGAAGCAGAGCAGAGCATCCCTTCACTTAGCACTCCTCGTATTTTTGTAGGCTTGATTGTGAAATCACTTTCTGGCAATGTGCTACCAAGAGATGCAAGCACAGTTTTCATACCTTCTCTAACATTGTTTGCTCCGCAAACTATTTGTAGAGTTTTACTTCTGTCATCTACTTTACATAATTTTAATTTATCGGCATTTGGATGAGGTGCAACTTCTAATACTTTTGCAACAATAAAACCAGCTAATTTGGTATTGTCGATCACATCTTCTACTTCTAACCCTATGTGAGTTAATTTATCGGTAATTTCTTCTAAACTAGCATTGGTTTCTAAGTGTTCTAATAACCAAGATAATGTGAATTTCATGAACCTTTAAAGAAATAAAAGAGTTATTGTAATATAAAATGTAGTGCTTTTAAAGCTTGTTGTAATGGAATAAAAGGTAACTTCTACATCATAAACAAGGATGCAGAAGTTTTTGTAATTTTATATATTATTGTAGAGAGAATTTATCTTCTCGATATCACCTTTTAAATCTATCTCCATAGAGAGCTTAAGATTCATATTGTGGTTATCTTCATGGAAGTTATGAATGTAACCATCAATAGTTAAGTTTCCTATCATATTATGGCTTTTATCTAGTATTTCGCTTCCCATTTGATAATGGCCAGTATATTCGTTAAAGGAGCCATCTGTTAGTTTAATGTATCCACTACCAAATTCCTGCTCTAAATTTAAAGGATGATTAGTGTTAATAAAATCTATTTCGTTCATAATAATACCTCACTAAAAATTAAATTATAATTAAAATAAGATGTTAAGTCAAGATATTGAATGATTTAATAAGATTAGTAAGTTTTAAAATACAGAGCTGACTGTAATTAACACTCTAATTACATATTTTGTTAATGTATCAATGTTATAATGATACAGGGTTTTATCTTAATTCTTGACTTTGTCCTATAAAATTCATACTTTATTTACTGTTTATAGTTCAGATTAAAATGGCATTAAATCCACTGGAACAGTTTAAAGTATATACAATAATAGAGTTACCTAGGTTATTTGGGTATGACGTAAGCTTTACCAATTCATCTCTTTTCATGATGATTTCGGTGATATTGGTGATACTCTTTTTGCTTTTTGGAATAAAGAAGGGGTCAGTAATACCAGGATATTTGCAAGCTGCAGTTGAATATGTATATGATTTTGTTGTTTCAATAATAGAAAATAACACTGGAAGCAAAGGCTTGCAGCACATTCCATTGATATTTACAGTGTTTATTTTCATTTTATCATGTAATTTGGTTGGTGTTCTTCCTTATAGTTTCACGGTCACAAGTCATGTGATAGTCACCTTCGCTTTATCGATGGTGGCTTTTATTTATATAACGATTGTTGGATTTAAAGAAAGGGGAGTAGAATTTTTACGCATATTGCTACCAAAGGGAACTCCTTCGTGGCTTGCACCTATAATAATTATTATTAAGTTGTTTGCTTATTTAGTAAGGCCGATTAGCCTATCAATAAGGCTTACAGCAAATATGATTGCGGGTCATACAATTATCAAAGTGATAGCAGGGTTTATTGTAAATATGAACATATTTCTCACTCCTGCGCCGTTTTTGTTCATAATTGCATTAATAGGGTTTGAAGTATTTGTTGCAGTTTTACAAGCTTATATATTTACTATATTAACATGTGTATATTTGTCAGATGCAGTAAAGTAATTGACTTCCTTGCAGAATATTTTACAATTATATTATAAAGAAATGTTTAAAGGTAATGTATGGATTTAGTAGCTTTAAAATTTATAGCAATTGGTTTAGTTGCGTTTGGAATGCTCGGTGCTGGTTTAGGTATAGCTAATATCTTTTCTGCTATGCTGAATGGGATTGCGAGGAATCCTGAATCGGAAGGTAAAATGAAAACTTACGTTTATATTGGTGCTGCTATGGTTGAAATAATGGGATTGCTTGCGTTTTTACTTGCAGTATTATTAATATTTGTTGCTTAACACATGCCACAGCTTGATGTTTCAAACTTCTTTTCTCAAGTTTTTTGGTTTTTAATTTTTTTCTCTTCACTTTTTTTCGTAGTAAGTTGTTTATTTTTACCAAAGTTAGATGAAATAATAAGCACTAGAAGTAAAAAAGTATTGGATTCTTTTAATAGTTCTGTTCATCTTTTAAGACTTACGGAAGATCAGATTGCCAAGTATAATGCCGCTTTAAACCAAGCTAGAATACAGGCAAAAAAAATCATAGATGATGCACTTGCTCAGGTAGAAGAAATGAGAGCTAATGTTAAGAATATATTAGAAGAGGAAGACAAAAAAAAGAGCAAGCTTATTGAAGAAAAAGTGGCAGAATTTAAATCTGAATATACTGATCAGTTAAAACAAATGGCTACTAGTATTGCTTTAATTTATTATACTAAATTGACCAATTCTGAAATTGAAGAGGAGTTTGTTGCTGACTTGGTGTCCAAAGAATTTTAGGGGTTTTTATGTCTACATCACTGATTGTCGGTCTTGCCTTCTTGGTAAGTTTTGTCCTTTCGTATAAATTGCTAAAGAAAGTGATAAAAAATGCGCTTAACAATAAGCGTAACAAAAGCAAATTTTCAAGTGAAGAAACTGAAAAATTCAGGAAAGATATGTTGGAGTATTACAAAAAATCTTCTGAAAAATACAAAGAATTAGATGCAGAAGTTAATAAAATGATGAATGAAGCACTTGATAAAGCTAATAGTATCATTAAGCACAATAGACAGCAGCTAGATCAGACATTAGATGACAATGCCCATTCTAACTTGAAGAAAGTCACTGACCAAGTTGAAAAAGCTCTTGGAGACTTACAGGCTAACACAGCGAATATAGCTGCTGATGCTGTAAAAAAAATAATGCATGAACGTAAAGATGATAAGCGTAGTAGCGAGGTCATATCTTCATTTTCACGTGACTTAAATAAAAAATTGCATTAGGTTTAATGCAACAATTGCCTATACTTCAAGCTGATAATGTAGAAAAAATTAAGTTTGATTCTAGTTTGTGCAAAGAGCCAGAGAAACTTTTTTACTATAAATTTAATATGATTCCTTGGCAAAAATTAAATGATACTACTTTTTTTATGGTTGAAGACACAAGCCGAGATATCAACCGTTGGGTCGAAGCTCATTACGGTATTGACTATGTATTAATAAAAGTGGATAGCGAACAGATTTTAAATCTTCTTAACTCGCACTTTGGTATTTCAGAATTTGCAAGCAACTACTTATATTACAAGAATGCTAATTTTTCAGCTAAAAGCATTAAACTAAGCTCAATATTTTTTGCTTCTTTCTTTATTGTAACTTCAATTTTAACACTAACAGAGAAATATACATATTTTGCTTTGATGTTGATATTTATAATCGGATGTTCTAGTTATTTATTCAAGTTTATAGCTACAATTTTTAACTTATGTGAAACCTCCAACCAAAAAATGGATTATAGTAAGCTGAATGAAGAAGATTTTCCTATATATACTATTTTATTGCCTGCTTTTAAAGAAAGTGCAGTGATAGAGCAATTGATTGAAAGCATTGAAAGTTTGGATTATCCAAAATCGAAATTAGATGTGAAGCTTCAGGTAGAAAGTGATGACCAGGAAACGCTAGCAGCTATAGAAAAGTACACTTTACCACAGTATTTTGAAGTAATAAAAGTGCCTAATTCTTTGCCTAGAACAAAAGCCAAGTCATGCAATTATGCTATGAGCTTTGCTAGAGGAAAGTATGCAGTAATATATGATGCGGACGATAAACCAGACCCATTGCAGTTAAAAAAAGCACTGATTGAATTTAATAAGGGCGACGATAAGCTTGCCTGTGTACAGGCGAAATTAAATTACTATAATTGTGATTATAATTTTCTCACAAAATCCTTTTCTCTGGAGTATATGAACTGGTTTCAATACTTATTGCCTGGATTCCAAAAAATGAACATGCCAATGCCTTTGGGTGGTAGCAGTAATCATTTTTCAGTAAAAATTCTAAAAAAATTGTTTTTCTGGGATGCTTATAGTGTTACCGAAGATGCTGACCTTGGTTTGAGACTTGCGCAAATGGGATATAAAACCAGGATGATTGACTCAGAAACATTGGAAGAGTTACCAATTGCTGTATTTGCTTGGATTAAGCAAAGAGCACGCTGGATCAAAGGCTATATGCAAACTTATATTGTTCATTTAAAAAATATAAAGTCTCTTTATAAACACACTGGATTTAAGGGAATTTTGCTATTGAATCTTTTTGTTGGCTCTGCAGCTTTTATATTTTTTACTACTCCATTTTTACTGCTTTCATTGATATTAACTAAAGTTTTAAATGAATTATTTTTGTACTACTTTGTAGTGGTATACGTTACTAACCTGATTCTTTTGGTAATAGCTGTCAAACAGCAAAAGATGCCTTTTTATTTTTATATAGTATCGATATTTTTTCCGGTCTATAGTCTGCTACATAGTATTGCAGCTTTTCTTGCCTTGTGGGAATTTATTCTTTACCCTGAGCGATGGAACAAAACTCAGCATGGTTTATGGAACAAAAGCAATCAAAACCTGTAGCTATTTGGCTTTTTCTCTGCTGTATTATGGTAATTCTCATGGTGGGGATTGGTGGATTTACCAGACTTTCAAAAGCAGGATTGTCAATCACGGAGTGGAAACCCATCACTGGAACATTGCCACCACTGAGTGGACAAGATTGGCTACAAGAAAAATTAAAATATGAAACTACACCTGAGTATAAAGCATTCAACTATGGTATGAGTATGGAGGAATTTCAGGCTATATACTTAATAGAATATGTACACAGATTGGTTGCAAGACTAACAGGTTTAGTTTTTGTCCTGCCATTTATATATTTTACATTAAGAAGAAAAATATATAAAAAGGTAGTAATAAGGCTATTTGTGGCATTATTATTTGGAGCTTTACAAGCTTTTGCTGGTTGGTATATGGTTAAAAGTGGTTTAGTAACTGAACCTCATGTTAGCCACTATAGGCTTGCACTTCACTTATTATTAGCATTAATTGTCTTTGCATTATTGTCATATCAATTTTTTGATTACCAAATCAGGCCAAAGCAAACTAAACTTAAGATTAGTAGTGACACTATATACTACACAGGGATGATTTTGGCCCTAATTGTAATACAAATAATTTTCGGTGCGTTTGTTGCGGGATTAAATGCTGGTTTGATTTACAATATCTTTCCACTAATGGACGGACAAATCGTTCCAGAAGATTTATTTTTCTTACACCCTATATGGCTGAATATCTTTGAGAACAGAGCGACAGTGCAATTTATACATCGAGCACTGGCATTGCTAATACTAGCTTTGGTAGTAATACTCACAGTAAAAAATGCTAGCGTAAAACCGGTATATATTATGCTGCTCTCCGTTATCATTCAGATCATTTTAGGTATAATTACTCTATTATTGCACATACCAATAGCCATTGCCATAGCTCATCAAGTGTTTTCATTTATCTTGTTTGGGTCAAGTTTATACTTCTTGTGTTATTTAAGAAAGCAGAGCTAATACTACATCACCAATCTGCACATTTTTTCCTTCTTGAACGAGAATATTTTTTATCACCATTGCTGCTTCAGCACATATGATATTTTCCATTTTCATTGCCTCCACCACAAATAAAGGTTGTCCTATTTCTACCTGATCTCCTATATTTACGTGCAACTTAACTAATAAGCCAGATATTGGGGATTTTACAGCATCTGCTGAAATCCCTTCTGTTTCATTATTTAGCATTAACCTACTTAATTCAGCTACATGAGGCTTAAATATACAACACTCAGCTTTCATGCCTGCATGTCTTATGAAGTATTTGCTGCCTTGTTTTTCTACTTTAAATGTTATATCAGCATCATCATTAATTGTAATATATAGTAACTTATGACTTGATTTCCACTTGCCTATTACAGAGTATGTATTGTGGTTATATACTGTTGTTAATATATTATCTTGATATCTTGCACTTACGGAGTACTCATTATCATTTATATTCACTATGAATAAATCTCTTGCACGGTCACCTGCCATCCGAGTAGCTGATACTGGTGCCCCTTCTTTTTTACTAGATTCCAGTGTCACGCACTGGAATGACACCTCAGGTGTTTCATTCACTGCTTTATGATGGTACCTTTCTTCATTTTCCAAATGAACATATAACGCAGTGAAAATAAATATTTTAATATACTCCTCTGTAACAAAATCGCCGTGAAACCCACTAGGGTAATGGTCTGGAATGAATCTCGTATGGAGCTTTGCTGCAATAAAATTTGGGTGATGGAAGATGGATTCTAGAAATTCTATATTATTTGTTACTCCTTCTATATAGCATTCAGACAATGCTTTTTGCATTCTACTGATCGCTTCTACTCTATCTTTTCCATATGTTATAACTTTTGCAATCATTGAGTCATAGAACGTGCTAATTTCTGAACCTGCAGCAACTCCATCATCTATTCTTACATAATCATTTTCATCCGGTTTATCGTAATATTTTATTCTTCCGCTGGAAGGGAAAAATTTCTTCGATGGGTCTTCAGCGCAAATTCTACTTTCTATTGCAGAACCAGTAAGTTTAATATCATCCTGATTGAATCTCAATTTCTCTCCACAGGAAGTTCTAATCATTTCTTCTACTATGTCTATTCCAGTTATAAATTCTGTTACTGGATGCTCAACTTGCAATCTCGTATTTACCTCAAGAAAAATAGAAGTTTTGGTCTTTATCTACAACAAACTCAACAGTGCCTGCTGAAAAATAGCCAACTTGCTTTGCCAGAGAAACACATTGGACATACATTTTTTTGTCTTACTTCTTCACTAATGAATGGACTTGGCGTTTCTTCCATTATTTTCTGGTTATTCCTTTGTATCGAGCATTCTCTTTCTCCAAGACACACTATATTGCCATATTTATCTGCTATGATTTGTATTTCAATATGTCTTGGTAGTTCTATATATTTCTCTATAAAGATACTGCCATCCTTAAAACTTTTCTCTGCTTCATTTGTTGCTGATGTGAACGCTAGTTCAATTTCTTTTTTGGAATTTACAATTCGCATTCCTTTGCCACCACCGCCTGATGCAGCTTTTAGCATAACTGGAAAACCAATCTCTTCAGCAACGATGGCTGCATGAGCGACATCTTTAATCTTGCCCATATATCCTGGTACTACATTTACTCCAGCCTTTCTTGCCTCTTCTTTTGCCGTTATTTTATTGGCTGTAACTTCTATTGTTTTTGCACTTGGCCCGATGAAATCTATGTTGTGTTTTTGCAGAGCACGTGGAAAATCTGGATTCTCTGCTAAAAAACCATAGCCAGGATGAACTGCCTGCGCACCTGTTTCAACTGCTACCTCGCATATTTTTTCAATGTTTAAATAACTAAGGCAAGATGGCGAAGGGCCAATATACCTCGACTCATCTGCTTGCCTTACATGCACAGAATTTATATCCGCATCCGAATATACGCATACACAAGATATACCCATCTTATGGGCAGTTCTGATAATCCTGCAGGCAACCTCCCCTCTGTTTGCTATTAAAATCTTACTGTACTTCTTTTCTGTCACCGTATAAATATACTTTCTTAAGAATCACTCTTAAGAAAGTACATTCCTATATAATTGCCTGCAAGTAATTTCTAGCTTCATCACACACCCAAACCTTCTCCTGCAAGTTGTACATTAGTTTCCACTAAAGTGCTTTCGTTATGCAAGGCATGTATCTCGTTACATGCCTTAACTGACAGGTATGTGACTCCGCCAGAAGCTATTGCAACCATCGAGCTTAGTGCAAAAGTCTGAGAAGATAGATACAGAAAATATAAAGATAAACACAAGGCAGCAATACACGCTATAGCCCCTACTATATATAAACACAGGTGAAACTTCTGATTACATATAAAGCTGTCTTTTATGTCTGCGATTTGCTTAATTTCTTTCTGTTGTGCAGCATCTAAGCAATAAAGAGGAGTTTCCCTTTTCTTATTAAAAGCATGGTCTTTACTGCAGAGCGCATCTTTAATATATTTTTTTATTACATTTGAGTTCCTCTTTCAATCTGCTTACTTCTTTCCGATCTCCAGCTTCTTCTGCTTTTGTAATTTTGTTATCAGCTTCCGTCTCTAAGTAACGCACAATCTCTTTTTACTGCAGGCAGCAAAATCCCACTCCTTGCTGCTTCGTGAAATGGATTATTTCCATATTCATTATGCGCAGTTACAGAAGCAATGTTCTTCCTGCAAATGTCTACAAATTTATCTTTGTTTGGTATTCTTGCAGCTAGATGCAAGAGATTATCTGCCTGTACTATTTGTCTTGTTTTATCAAATGGGCCGGTGTAACGCCAACTGACATTAGCTTCATTAGCTGAGAGAAATTTTTTTATCTCATCTGTAGATCCGATCATAACATACCTAACTATTAACCAACACTAAATTATACAACACGATTTATTAAAAATAAATAAAATTTAATCTCTCAGGATAAATAATTTATAGTAATTCTACATTGTTACAAACGTGGATTTTGGGTATAATAGCCTATACTTTACTGTAACAATAACATGCCAGACGTAGTCACTAGATTCGCTCCGTCACCAACAGGGTTTTTGCACATTGGAGGGGCTCGTACTGCGTTATTTAATTGGCTCTACGCGAGGCACCATGGTGGCAGGTTTTTGCTAAGGATTGAGGACACCGACAGAAAACGTTTAATACAAGAAGCAATTGATGCAATTATAGAAGGGCTAAAATGGCTCGGTGTGAGTTATGATGGAGAAATAGTATATCAGTCAAAAAGAATAGAGCGGCATAAAGAAGTAGCAAACCTTTTGGTTGAGAAGGGTAGGGCGTATCACTGTTATTGCCCTGAAGATGAAGTTACAGAAAAGAAAATAAAAGCAAGAGAAGAGGGCAAGATATACAAGCATAAATGTACTACAAAACCTCCTTCTTGTCATCCCAGTGCTCGACACTGGGATCCAGAAAAAAATATGTGGATTCCAGCGTCACGCGCTGGAATGACATCGGGTGTGAGGTCAGTTATCCGTTTCAAAGTGCCAGACTCGCAAGAGATCGTCATTGATGATAAAATATACGGCCAAATCAAAGTAAGTAGCGAGCAGCTTGATGATATAGTGATCTTACGCTCTGATAATACTCCAACATATATTTTTGCCGTAGTGGTTGACGATCATGATGCTGGAATAACTGATGTAATACGTGGCTCTGACCATCTCACTAATACCTTTAAACAGCTGCTAATATACCAGGCTCTTGATTTTGACATTCCACGCTTTGCACATGTGCCGCTTATCCATGGGGAAGATGGGAATAAGCTATCCAAAAGGCATGGTGCCACAAGCGTTTGCGATTATGAAAAGATGGGAATATTGCCAAAAGCGATGCGTAATTACTTGCTGAGACTTGGCTGGAGTCACGGCAACGATGAGATTATTAGCGATGAGCAAGCAATAGAGTGGTTTAATTTAGAAAGTATTGGTCGTTCACCTGCACGGCTTGATTTCAAAAAACTGGAGCATTTGAATAACCACTATATTAGTAATATGAGCAATGAAGATATTCTGACTCTAATGCTTAGAGAAAATACTCTAAACTGTACAAAAAAAAGGGCTATTTACTGCAGGGACTGACAGAGCTGAAAAAAAGAGCAAACTACCTGACCGAATTATTGGATTTAGCAAAATTTTATATTCAAGATCCGCCGCTTGATTTAAGTGAAGAAGCTTGTCAAATTGTCAAATCTAACCTCAATAATAATTAAGTTACTCGCATCATTTCTGTCAAAGATCGGTGATGAAAATTGGAATAAGGGTTTTTTATCTTCTCAGATCAAGGAATGTGCAAAATCACATGATATGAAAATAAGCAGTGTATACCACTCATTACGTGCCCCTATAACTGGAGTAATGGATGCACCTGGAATCATCGATATCATGGTGATTCTTGGTAAAGACGAGTGTATAAGAAGAAGGTTACAAGCAATTTAAATGAAATAAGAAAATTCCTTGACAAACTCCGCCAGCCCCCTTATTATGACAATAGGGGTATTTATGACTCAAAACTTGTTTTTTGACCTGCAGGTTCAATGACAAAATTCAGTAAAAAACTCAGGGTGTTTATTGGCTGGTTACATAAAATTATAGCGGCTGCATGTCTTTTTTATTTTTTCTACATTCAGCCAAATCGCGCTTATTTTAAGCGTTAGCACATTATTACAGCGCCAGTTTAAATTATTATAGGGTCAAAACTCGCACCACGGGGCTTCTTTTGCCTTTTTTTTTGTTTGGTAAATTTCTTAATGTTTGTAGCTAAAGCAATTTAAGAGACCGAAAATGGTATCATTCCAGCGCGTGACGCTGGAATCTAGTTTTCCATATAATCTCATCGAAAACGTTGTGTTTTAACAACCACTTTCTATGCTAGTTTGCTTGCTTACAAGCAAACTTTTCTGGATCCCAAGTAGTCAGGGCACTGGGATGACAGGAGAAGGAGGCTACTTGAATGACATCCTACCTTGTGGACTCAAATCACAACGTTCGTACAGTTATGGTGGTATGATATGGAAAAATCTCTAGCCATAAGACACAAAGTCTAATGGAAAAAACTGCGAACGCCAGTGAAAAACATAGCAATTTTATTTTCATTTGCAGCTTTTATCACATCTTGATCTTTCAGCGAGCCACCAGGCTGAATTATAGCTGTAATTCCATGTTTTGCACTTTCTACTATAACTATCTGGGAATGGAAAAAATGCATCTGAAGCAAGCACTGCACCTTTACATTTTTCACCTGCTTTTTTTACTGCAATGTTCACACTATCTATTCTGCTTGTTTGTCCTGCACCGATGCCAATAGCACAACCATCTTTTGCTATAACTATTGCGTTGGATTTCACATGTTTACATATTTTCCAGGCAAAAATAAGATCTTCCTTTTCTTTTTCTGTTGTAGTGCATTCTGTTACTTGTTCTGCTTTTATTGTGTGGTCATTATTTTCTTGCACCAAAAACCCACCAACAACATTTTTAGTTTGGTATTTCACATTTTGTTGGAAAGATTTATGAATAATCACTCTTAAATTTTTCTTTCTTTGCAAAATTTTTAGTGCTTCATTGCTGACTGAAGGTGCTATCACTACTTCCAAAAATATCTCGTTTAATTTTTCTGCTAGCTTTAAATCTATCTCCCGATTTTAAAGCTACTATACCACCAAAAACTGCTTACTTTATCACACGATAGGGCCTTTTCATATGCCTCCAAAGCATTATCACTAACAGCAGTGCCACATGGGTTATTGTGCTTTATTATCACTGCTGCAGGCTCTTTAAACTCAGAAATTATGTTAAGTGCGGACTCTATATCTACTATATTATTATAACTCAACTCTTTTCCATGTATTTTTTCTAGCGGATATTTGGTAAATTGATTACTATAAAATGCAGCTTTTTGATGGGGATTTTCACCATACCTGAGTTCTTGTACTTTATGTCCATATAGTGCAAAAAACTCTGGCAACTCATTATTTTTACTCTGGGATAAAAACCAACTGTGAATATTAGAATCATAGTGTGCGGTGAGAGCAAATGCTTTGGTTGCTAAATGTTTTCTATATTCCAATGTTGTTTCATTGTTATTTTTTATCATCTCAGCTTTTAGTGCTTCGTAGTCTTGAATGCTAGAAATAACTGAAGTAAAACAAAAGTTTTTTGCTGGCAGCTCTAATTAACGCCACTCCGCCGATATCAATTTGTTCTATAATTTGATCTTCATTTGAGCCGCTACTTACTGTCTCCCAAAATGGGTATAGGTTAGTTATAAGCAGGTCTATTGGCTCAATACCTAGATTTTGTATTTCCGTTTTGTGCTTTTCTCTATTGCAAAGTATTCCTCCATGAATTTTAGGGTGTAAAGTTTTTACTCTACCACCCAGTATCTCTGGAAATTGTGTGTAATCTGAGACCTCTTGTGTTTTTATTCCGGCATCAGATAGTGCTTTATAAGTATTTCCCGTTGAGAGAATTTCTATTTGTTGCTGCATTAAAAACGATGCAAGATCAATTACATTCGTTTTGTCGTATACTGATATTAAAGCTCTTTTTATTTTCATTTTTGTACAGAAAGTTTTTAAGATTATATCTAAGAAAAGGAAATTTAGCTATTACATTTTCTACACTAATTTAAAGCAGTCTATTCTATAAGTTTTTTTACCATGCTTGATTTCAAGCCACGAATAAAATCTTCAATACTGCAAGGATTTCTCCCTTCCATTTGTACAACTTTAGGAATTAAAGTGCCACCTTTTAAACTTATGTGCATATTATCGTTAACAATCTTACCTTGTTCTGAAGCGAGAGCTTCAAAGTCAGCATCAAGTATCCTGATACGTTTATTCTCTATCTTGATGAACGCTTTTGGGGTAAAACGCTTTAACCTTTCTATAAGCAACCCCACAAGCATCACTTGCATAAATTTTATAGTCTTCCACTTTGTCAGCGTAACATGCATCATTATCGTTCTGTTTTAAGGGAACCTGTTTTTCAATTTCGTTTAGCACTTTCAGCAGTAAATCACTGCCTAATTCAGACAATTTATCATGCAATGTCTTGTAGTTATCGTTCTTTTCGATAAGAAATTTTTCCTGTTTTAAAATAGGACCGGAATCTAATCCTTCATCCAATTGCATAATGCTAACCCCGGTTTCTTGATCTCCTGCTAAAATTGTGTGCTGTATCGGAGCTGCACCACGCCACCTTGGAAGTAATGAAGGATGAATATTTATACAACCATATTTAGGAATATTCAAAATTTTTCTTGGAAGTATCAATCCATACGCAGCAACAACTGCAACGTCTGGTTTGAAATTTCTAAATTTTTCTTGCTCTGCCAAAAACTTTAGAGAGATAGGAGTACATACCTCTATGTTACTTTCTTCAGCGATAACATGTACTGGAGATTTCGTTGGCTTCTGTCCACGTCCTGAAGGTTTTGGAGCCTTGGTGTATACTGCTACCACTTCGCTCTTTGATTTCAGTAACAAGCTCAGAGAATTAACAGCAAATCCTGGTGATCCCATGAAAATAATTCTCATGCTTTCAAGTGTTTTTGCTTTAAGAATTCTTCGCTAATTTACCACTTACGGCTTCTACTAATTTGGCAAAAGCATCCTTATAATTAACGGCCATCTCAGCAAGAATTTTTCTATTTAAATCAATGCCGGCAAGTGTAAGACCATGCATAAACCTACCATAAGTAAGCCCATGCTCTCTTGCTGCTGCATTAATACGTATTACCCATAAGCTACGGAAATCACGTTTACGGGTTCTTCTGTCTCTATAAGCATATTGCAGTGCTTTTTCAACCCTTTGTAATGCAATTCTATAACAGCTTTTTGCACGTCCTCTATAACCCTTTGCCAGTTTCAATATTTTTTTATGACGAGCGTGAGTAGTGACTCCACGTTTTACCCGAGCCATTTTATTTTACCTCCATTTTGTTAAATACCATAAGGCATATAAAGCTTAACTATACGCGAGTCAGATTTACCAAGAATCGTTGTACCGCGCTGATTACGAATATTAGATTTACTTCTCTTTACCATGCCATGCCTTTTGCCTGACTGAGTAGAAATGGACTTTACCCTTAGCTGTAAGGTGAAAGCGCTTTTTAACAGAAGATTTGGTTTTTAATTTTATTCTCTTCATATTCCAAATAAATTTACAAACACTACTATTGAGTTCTTTAAATAGTAATTAAGCATTAGTATAAATAATTTTATTAAAGAATCAAATTAAAATTGTATATTAAAGGAGTTTAAAAGTAATTACGCCCAATATGTGTGTTACACCTTCTTTATTCCCAAGTGGCAACAATACTTGCCTCATTTTAACACTTTCACTTTCTTCCTCTTCATTGATTGGGCATTTACTCTCTATTACAGCATCAAGTTTATCAATAACTGCATCTATTTTATATAGTCGCAAAAATGGTGCATCAATTGCATACTTATTATCAATGCGCGTCTTTTTCTCAAAACCATAGAATTCAACAGCCTTTTCTCCTGCATTTTCACAAATATAACCCTTGATCCTTGACTTCAATGATAAAACAATGCTGCCATGACTCCATTATTTCTGCAGTGTCTATTTCGTGCTTTTCTGGCCAATCTCTGTCTGGTCCTTTTATGTCACTCCAGTGCTCAGTTACCACATTTGCTATTCTTTTTTCTTTGCCTACATAAATTTCCATTCCAATTTCCACATATAAAACACAGATATGAGGTAAATTTATCGTGAATATATTGATTTTTCCTTACCACAAGGTGCATATCACTAGAAGTTCTGAGATCTAGAGAGTGGTGGTATTGTAATTGATTTTATTTCCATTGCAGCTTATTATTCATGAATAATCTCAATAAAAATAATGAAGTTAAGTGAAATCAGAGAAAGATTTATAAAGTTTTTTTTAAGTAATGACCACGAGCAGGTTTCTTCTTCTCCTTTGATTCCAGAACATGACCCAACGCTCATGTTCACAAATGCTGGTATGGTGCAGTTTAAAAATATTTTTACTGGTGCTCAAAAAACTGAAATGAAACGTGCTGTCTCAAGTCAAAAGTGCCTAAGAGCAGGCGGTAAACACAACGATCTTGAAAATGTTGGCTATACAACTCGGCATCACACATTTTTTGAAATGCTCGGAAATTTTAGCTTCGGTGATTACTTTAAGGAAACTGCGATAGAATTTGCGTGGAAATTTATCACTAAGGAGTTATCTCTTGATAAAAACAGACTATCCATAACCGTCTACCATACTGATGATGAGACGTACGAGATTTGGCGTAAGATAAGTGGCTTTTCAAGTGATAAAATCATAAGAATTACAACAGATGATAACTTTTGGAGTATGGGAAGCACTGGTCCATGCGGTCCATGTTCTGAAATTTTTTATGACCATGGGAGTCCTAATTTACAAGACGACGATAGAATTGTTGAAATCTGGAATCTGGTATTCATGGAGTTTAACAAAGATGAAGAAGGTAATTTACACAAATTGCCAAAAAAATGCATCGATACTGGAATGGGTTTTGAGAGAATAGCTACTGTAATGCAAAATGTCCATGATAACTATGATATTGATCTATTTTCTGCTCTGATCAATAAATCTCGAGAGTACTGTGGAAGGACGGAAAATAAAATAGCGCATAAGATCGTAGCAGATCATCTTCGCGCGGCTGCATTTCTCATCGCAGAAGGAGTGCTTCCTGGAAATGAGGGCAGGAATTACGTGTTACGCAGATTAATTAGGAGAGCCGCGCGTTATATCCACCTGCTTGGATATAATGATTCTCTACTCCATCGCATTTTTCCAGCGCTGATAGATAGCACGAGTTCGGCTTATATGGGAGATGTTTATCCTGAATTAGTCAGAGCCAAAAGCTTAATAGAAACGACGTTAAAATCAGAGGAAGAAAACTTTAAAGACACTTTGATGAAAGGTATCAATCTTCTGGAGAAATTCACTACAGATTTAAAATCGGGCGATACTTTACCTGGAGAATCAGCATTTAAGCTATATGACACCTATGGGTTTCCTTTGGATATTACACTTGATGTTTTAAAAGAGAAAAAAAATAAATTTTGACCAGAAGGGTTTTGATGATGCAATGGGAGAACAAAAAGAGAGAGCACGTGCTAAATGGGCTGGATCTGGTGAAAAATCTGTTGAGCAAGTATGGTTTGATTTGATCAATAAATTTGGCAAAACAAAATTTGTTGGTTATGAGTTCAATGAAGTAAGTGATGCGAAAATACTAGCTATAGTTTCCTCTAAAAATGAAGTAATTGATTCTGCAAAGGAGGGAGAAAAGATAACCATTATACTTGATAAAACACCTTTTTATGGCGAGTCAGGTGGACAGGTGGGGGATACTGGAAGTTTCATTGTCCCTTCTGTCATCCAAGTAGCGGACACTGGGATCCAGAAAGAAGAAAACACGTGGTCACGCGCTGGAATGACGACAGATCGCATTGCTGGAAGTATGGTTATAGTGGAAAATACCAATAAGATTAATGACCTATGTTTGCACAGATGCATAGTTAAATTCGGCTCAATTTGTAAAGGTGATGTAGTTACAGCAAGCATCGACAAGGAAAGAAGGCAAACCTTAAGAAGAAATCATTCGGCTACGCATCTTCTGCACTTTGCATTTAGGAAAATCTTGGGTGATCATGTCACTCAAAAAGGTTCCCTAGTTGCACCAGATAGACTGAGATTCGACTTCAGCCATAACACTCAAGTGACTCAAGATCAGTTATTCTGGGTAGAGGATATGGTAAACTCTCTAATCAGAGAAAATCTTTCTGCATCTACAAAAATTCAAAGCATGAATCAGGCAATAGACGAAGGAGCCATGGCGTTGTTTGGTGAAAAATATGGTGATCAGGTTAGAGTTGTAAATATTGGAGATTCGAAAGAGCTATGTGGTGGCACGCACGTTGAACATACTGGAGAAATTGGTTTATTTAAGATAGTAACAGAAAGTTCTGTTGCTTTTGGAGTGAGGAGAATTGAAGCTTTAACTGGTCAGGAAGCAATCAATTATGTACATGATAATGAAATTAACTTAAAAAAAGTTGCAGAATTCGTAAAAGTGCCAGTAAGTGAAATAACAAGCAGATTAAGTGTTTTAAGTCAAGAACACAAAAAATCCGAAACCAAAATAAGAAACCTATATAAAAAGCTTGTGAGTGCAGAGAATATAAAAAGCACTGAAATAAATGGAATAAATTTTATAAGCCACACTTTCACTGATATTCCAGCAAATGTAATAAGAGAGTTTGTTTTGCAGCAACAAAAACCAAAAACGGTAATAGCTTTCACGGCAACAGAAAAAGATAAAACAGTCTTGATTATTAAAGTAAGTAAAGACTTAATCAATAAGATTAGCGCAAAAGAACTAATATCAATAGCAGTTGAAAAGAACTGTGGTGGGAATGCTGAACTTGCACAAACAGGCTGTGATAGCAATAGAATAGATGATGCCATTACAGCCATTTATAGCAAAATAACCGCTTCTAAGCACTCTACATCATACCGCCACGGTATCTCTAGATCCCGCTAACACGTAGCGGGATGACGAGATGCTGCCGCGAACCGTCATACCGCCGCGGCGCTAACAAGCAGCGGAATGACGGTTGTCATAGTGTCATGAAAGTAGCTGACACTGGTTTCCATCCAAGAGAGTGTCATCCGAGTAGCTTGACTACTTGGATCCAGAAAACTTAACTTTAAATAAGTGGCTGCATAATAAAGACTAGATTCCAGCGTCACGCGCTGGAATGACACCATTTTTGGTCTCTTAAATTGCTTTAGCTACAAACATTAAGAAATTTACCAAACGGAAAAAAAGGCAAAAGAAGCCCTGTGGTGCGAGTTTTGACTCTATATTACTGTAAGTGGCGCTGTAATAATGTGCTAACGCTTAAAATAAGCACGATTTGGCTGAATGTAGAAAAAATTTAAAAGACATGCAGCCGCTATAATTTTATGTAATCCGCCAAAAAATATCCTAAGTTTTTTACTGAATTTTGTCATTGAGCCTGCAGGTCAAAAACAAGTTTTGAGTCATAAATACCCTTATTTTCATAATAAGGGGGCTGGCGAAGGATGTCAAGCAAGTTTTTTCGTTTAAGCCGTTTCTATAAATCCAGATTTCAGCGTTATGCGCTGGAATGACAACGTAAGGTAAATTTTTCAACATCCAAAAATTACAGAATTTAGTCTGTTTAATTAAGTGTGAACTGTTACACGAAAATTTTGTAAACAGATTAATATGCCCTGTTTTTGCTATTCATCTAAAAATGGAACCATAGAGTACGTTAATGAGCATAAGCAAATTTTAATGCAAAAATTACTATCAGAAAATAGATTATGCAAGAGGTCTAATTATTCTGCCGCAATTTTGCTCTATCACACTTGCCACATTTAATATTCCAGCTTCGTCATAATAATTTCCAATCACTTGCAAGGCAAGTGGTAAACCCTCATTGGAAAGCCCAACAGGAACAGAAATAGCAGGCAATCCTGCAAGGCTTGCTGGCACGGTAAACACATCATTGATGCACATAATTAGCGGATCTGGCTTTTCATTTAAGCCAAAAGCTTCTGTTGGAGCAGATGGCACAAGTATGTAATCTATTTTTTCAAACGCTTTTATAAAATCATTTCTGATTAATGCTCTAATGCACTGCGCTTTTTCGTAATATTCATTATAATGACCTGAAGAAAGCGCATAAGCGCCAATTAAAATTCTTCTTTTCACCTCTTTACCAAAACCTTCTGCTCTTGTTAGTGAATACATTTCTTCAAGGGTATCAGCATCAACCCTTAATCCATAACGCACACCATCGTAACGAGCAAGATTGGATGAAGTTTCAGCAGAACAGATTAAATAATAGACCGGTATTGCATATTTAGTATGTGGCAGAGTAATGTCAACAACTTCAGCGCCATTTTCTTTTAAATAGGAAGCAACTCTTTCCCAATTATGAACTGTTTCCTCTGAAATTCCATCCATCCTATATTCTTTTGGTATACCAATACACTTACCCTTGACATCACCATTTATAAAGCTAGAAAATTTAGGCACTGGCTTTTCGCTCGATATTGAATCTTTTTTATCATAGCCACAAATTGCTTCCAGCATTAATGCTGAATCAGAGACAGAACGAGTAATGACTCCTGCTTGATCCAGAGAACTCGCAAATGCAATCATACCAAAACGCGAGCATCTTCCATAAGTTGGCTTTATTCCAACTACTCCACAATAAGCTGCTGGTTGGCGTACAGATCCACCGGTGTCGCTTCCTAACGCTCCAGCACATAAAAATCCAGCAACCGATGCTGCAGATCCACCAGATGATCCACCAGGAACAACTTTTTCCCCATCACTTTTTCTAATCCACACATTTTCAACAGGGCCAAAATAGCTGTTTGTGTTTGCAGAACCCATAGCAAATTCATCCATATTAAGCTTACCGAGCATGGCTGCTCCACTTTTTAAAAGCAAGTCAGACACCGTAGATTCGTAAGTCGGAACGAAATTTTCCAGCATTTTTGAGCATGCTGTTGTTTTTATTCCTTTTGTACAGAATAGATCTTTGATGCCAACTGGTATACCCATGAGCGGCGAGATTAAATCATCCTTTTGCCTAGAGAAATGTTCATCTGCAGCTTTAGCAGCTTTCATTGCTATCTCTGGGGTTTTTGTTATAAATGCATTTAATTTCTCATTTTCAACCGCACTGATGTGCGCCTCCACGAGTTCAACAGAGGAAAAACTCCTTTTTTTGAGCCCGTCATGCATTTGTGTAATACTTAACTTTTTTAGTTCATTCATCAATATTTAATTTTTAGCAAGACGTTAACTATAACATGGCACGATAAAAAATCCATACATTTATAGTTACAGCTAGAAATATAGCTAAGAACCTGTACATAATTGATGCTCAGAGTGTAAAGAACGCAGATACTGCTGAAGAAAAAGGCTATGACGCTGGTAAAAAAATCTCAGGGCCATATCGCAGTTGATACTCAAGGTTTACCACATGCAATTTATGTAACAACTGCAGGAACAACTGACTGCAGCAGTGCTGTGAGAATGGTCAACAATGTAAAAGAAAACCTTTCTGGAGTTAAAAATATACTGGTTGATGGGGGCTATACAGGAGAGAATTTTGCAACTCAAATAAAAGATATTATTGGTGCAACTGTTGAAGTAATAAAGCGAAGTGAATTTGAACAGGCTCTTACAAAGTATACAAAAAACGTTTACAATCAACGTTCAACGTGATAAATTAAAGACGGTTTATTCCTCGGTAGCTCAGTGGTAGAGCAGTTGGCTGTTAACCAATTGGTCGCTGGTTCGAATCCGGCCCGGGGAGCTCTTCTCTGTGAAATTCTAGTGTTGATCTTATATGGGCATTAAATCAGTTGTCTTATGTATACTAGATGGTTGGGGAAATGGAATAGAAAGCAGTAAATACAATGCTATTAGCAACGCAAATCCACCCTGTTGGCAATATATTAGCTCTAGTTATCCAAAATGCAGTTTGTCCGCCTGTGGAACTGATGTTGGGTTACCTGGTGGTCAAATAGGTAATTCAGAAGTTGGCCATATGAATATTGGCAGTGGTAGAGTAGTAATGCAAAGCCTTCAGCGCATTAATCAAGAGATTGGAACAATAGAAAACAATGTAAATCTACAAAGTTTTATTAGTAATCTAAAAAGTAAGAACGGAGTATGCCATATAATGGGATTAGTGTCAGATGGCGGTGTTCATTCGCATCAAAAGCATATTTCGACTTTAGCAAATAAAATATCACAGCATGGAATCAAAGTGGTGATACATGCATTTTTAGATGGCAGAGACACATTACCAAATTCAGGAAAAAAATGCATTCAAGAATTTATAAAGAGTATAAAGGGAAATGACATAAGAATTGCTACTGTTTCTGGGCGTTACTATGCTATGGACCGTGATAACAGGTGGGAGAGAACAATTGAAGCTTATGAGGCTATCGCATTTGCAAAGGCACCTCGTCATGATAATGCAGTATCGTTGATTGATGAAAATTATCAAAATAACATAACTGATGAGTTTGTCAGGCCCGCAGTAATAGGTGACTATCAAGGTATAAAACCAGAAGATGGAGTGCTGTTGGCTAACTTTCGTGCTGATCGAATGATACAATTAGCAAGTATTTTGCTTAGTAAAACAAACCATACTGAAATAGCAAAACTCTCTTCAATTTTAAGCATGATGAAATATAAAGAAGATCTCAAAATTCCTTATATTTTTCCTCCTATATCTTTTGCTAACACTTTAGGACAAACAATAGAAGACAATAAATTGCAACAATTACGCATCGCCGAAACCGAAAAATACGCTCATGTGACTTTCTTTTTCAATTGTGGAAAAGAAGAACCTTTCTCTGGTGAAGAAAGAATACTCATTCCCTCACCAAAAGTTCAAACTTATGATTTGCAGCCCGAAATGTCAGCCTTCAAGCTCACAGAAAAGCTTGTAGAAAAAATTCGCTTCCAAGAATTCGCACTGATAGTTGTAAATTACGCTAATCCTGATATGGTAGGGCATACAGGTAATATAAAAGCAGCCGAGAAAGCTGTGCTAGCTGTAGATGATTGTCTTGCGAAAGTGCTGAGTGCTGTTAAAAAGTCAAGCAACACTGCATTAATTGTTACTGCAGACCATGGTAATGTGGAATGTATGTTCGATGAAGAAAATAATACACCTAATACAGCACACACTCTAAATAAAGTGCCATTTATTGTGTCTTGCGATAATCTAAAACTAAGAGACGGAAGGTTATCTGATATTGCCCCTACTATTTTACAGCTACTTGGAATTAAGAAACCGGATGAAATGACAGGCAGTTCGTTGATTTCTTGCATTACCCTCTGCCACTCCAGCTAGGCAGCGTCACGCGCTGGAATGACATCAAATAGATGTGCTTTAACTTAATCCAACTTTTAAATTTTTTGCTGTCAATATTAATGATTCATTAAAGAAGCCGTCAATATCACCAATATTACCTATACTTTTTGTACTGATAGATTGGTCAATTCTTTTAACTAGATTAGATAAAACTTTATTAGGGCCAATTTCAACAAATTTGTTAATGCCACGGCTTGCCATATACAAAACCATTTCTCTCCATTTCACTCTGCTTATGACTTGTTTAGCAAGTAAAGCTTTTATAACTTTGGGATCACTCTCCTCTTTAGCTGTAACATTTGATATCAAAGGAACTATAGGACGGGTTATTTTAATACCCTCCAAAAATTCCAAAACTTTTTCATCAGCAGGTTTCATAAGAGATGAGTGAAAAGGTCCACTAACCTGTAACTTAACTAATCTCTTGATGTTCAAGTTCTTGAGCAAATCGGGTAATATTTCAAGACCCTCTCTAGTACCACTTATAACTATTTGCCCACCACCGTTATCATTTGCAATTTCACAAACTCTATCAATCTGGACTGATTTTAAAATATCTTCCACTTCGTTTAGCTCCGCTCCAAGCAATGCAACCATTCCCCCTTCGCATTTCAAAGAAGCTTCATGCATTGCTTCGCTGCGAACTTTCAGCAGCTTGATTGCAGACTCAAGAGTCAATGCCCCTGCAGCACATAGCGCTGTATATTCACCGACTGAATGCCCACAAACATATTTAACATTATGACCAGAAAAAAGAGATTCACCAAACACATGCTCGTTAACACGTAGCGTCGCGATTGACACTGCCATTATAGCTGGCTGAGCGTTTTCTGTAATGGTTAATTCTTCAATAGGACCGTTGAAGATTAAATGAGACAGCTTTCTACCCAATATGCTATCCACTTCATTAAGTACTTGTCTTGCAACGGAAAACTCACTATATAAGCTCTTTCCCATTCCTACAAACTGAGAGCCCTGACCAGGGAAAGCAAAAATCATGATAGTTATTATTTATTCCTTATTAAATATACTACTTTATTTATTTTTTGTCAATATTTTAGAATAATGATTGACTTAGTGAATTAAGTTCACTAGAATATTAACTGACTAAAGGTTTATAAGCAACAATGGCAGAAATTGATTATCATAAGGTTACTATAGTCATGACAGATGGTCAAGAGTTTGAAACTCGTTCCACTTATGGAAAGGAAGGTGATAAGATAAAACTTGATAGGGATCCTCTCGCTCACCCTGCATGGACTGGAAGTTTGACAAGCGGGTCAGCAAATAAAACTAGCAAATTAGCTAAGTTTAACGATAAATATGGGGATATTTTCTAGTTTTTCGCTTCTTTTTCAGAGTGAAGCATGCATAAATACAAAAATATAGGCTATATCGCTTCTGAGTCACTAAAATCGCAGGAAGTATCTAAACTATTAAAGAAACTTAATTTTATCAATATAACAGAAGAAAATAAGTCCGAAATCGATCTATTGATAGTTGTTGGCGGTGATGGCTTTATGCTACGCACCTTGCATAATTACGTTATAGAAAACAAAAACACACACGTATACGGAGTAAACACTGGCAATGTTGGGTTTTTGATGAATAAATGCTTTAGCCGCAGTGAAGATTTAATTGATCATATAGAGCACGCAACTTCAACTCAGTTAACTTTACTAAAAATGGAAGCAACAGACACAAGTGGCAAGAAATACCACTATATAGCGGTAAACGAAGTATATGTTTTTAGGAAAGCAAACCAAATAGTAGAGATGAATATTACTATTAATGATAAACTAAAAGTAGAAAAATTTAGAGGGGATGGAGTAATATTATCTACTCCCACAGGCAGCACTGCATATAACTTCTCTGCCGGTGGCCCAATCTTGCCACTAAATTCAAACTTACTTGCACTGACCTCCATCAATGGCTATTACCCAAGGCATTGGAGTGGAGCGTTAATTTCAAATGATAGGGTAGTACAAATTGACATTAACGACACAAAAAATCGTCCAGCGCTTGTAGTATCAGATTACAAAGAGTTTCATAATATATCACAGATAAAAATACAAAAAGACCATGAGAACACAATCACTCTGCTTTTTGACAAAGACGACTCACTCAATGAAAGAATCTTTGATAGGCAATTTCTATACTAAATTTTTCATAATTATCCGTAAACTGGTATTTACTACATCTTAATAACTATAGCGTAATCAATACAACATAGTAATTAATTTTGGAGCGAATATGCATGGATCAGTAAACACAGATAAGGGTAAAGTCACATTAACTTCCCATACACCAATAGATGAAGATGGCAAAAAAGCTCCACCATCGCCTGGGGAAGCAGAAAAAACTATCTCAGATATACTGAATATAGCACCACCGATTTTGCCAAAAGCTCCAGGTTTACAAGACAAAGAAGACGAAAATTTGTTTGATCTTAGTACTGAAGTACCACCTTCTTCCCTAGAAGAAACAAAAGGTGAGACTCATGATTTGGCATCACAAACAGCAAGTTTAGGTTTAGGAGGATCATCTGGTAATGAACCAGAAGATCCTATTTATGCAACTATAAATTTTGATGCAAAATCTTTGAAAAAGAGTTTAAACAATAGAATAGGTGGTCAAAACTCAAAAGATGATTTAGGTGCGTCTTCAAATACTTTACCATCGTATAAAAGCGAAGATGACTCTGAAGAGTCTTTGTCACTAAATTCTGATATAGGTAGCACAACAAATAAAAAAACAAACAGATTCTTGCCAAGAGCAAAATATGCCATGCAGCAGAAGGGCTTTATAATTTTTACTGCCACTGCTATTATACTCAGCACATCTGCAGCTTTAGTATATTTACAAGATAAAGCAAAATTTATTGCATTTTTTACAAACAGCCCAAAATATATCACTATACCAGCTATCGCACTTGCTGCGTTGCTTGCAATTAGTCCAATATTTTTTGCAATAAAACAGTTTAGAAATACTGAAGAACATCACATTCAAAAAGAAGATGCGAATGAAATTTTAGCTGATGTGTTGGAGCATCAGCCAAAAAATAAAGCTATAAAATCTGTAAGACTGGAATATAGCAATGGCACTCATTCAAATTTTGTACTTAATGCTTGGGAAGCTAAAAACAACTTCATTAACATTGACGAAAAAGTAGTTGGTAGAACTAATAAAATAGAATCAGTAATTAACAATAGGCCACTATTTACTGTATTACTGACCAGTGTAGTTGCTGCAAATATAGCACTTCCTTTATTGCTGTATGCGGAAGGTGGTGTTAATAATATACAAAAATTTTACCAAAACCCTTTGACTAATAACATAGGATTATCATTACTTATAGGTTCTGGTATACTTGCATTATCAATTATATGTCTTGGCGTGCATTATTATAGAAAAACAAATTGCACTAACCTTATATATTCTCAGGAAAAGATTAACACTGAAAGCGTTAACAAGAAATTCATTGAAGAAATAAAACAAGAAAGAACAGAGGTTCTTGGAGAAAACCACAGTAAAGACGCTAAACGCAGCAGCTTAACGCTTGAGCAAGTTGTAGTCCAATCTCATAATTGTAAGGATGTTGTTTATAGTGTCGGTTAATAAAATGCACAACGTAAAACACAATGCCTTATGCTCTTTCTTCGTCATCCCAGCGCGTGACACTTTATAATGATGTCATGAAAGTAGCTGATACTTGGGGTCTATGTTTTTTCTGGTCACACGCTGGAATGACAAAGTGAGCGTGCGTAGGTGTCATCCCAGTACTCCTTTCTCGTCATCCCAGTGCCTATTTTTTTGTCATCCCAGTGCCCAGACACTGGGATCCAGCTTCTTTTTTTCTAGATTCCAGTGTCAAGCACTGGAATGACACCTCTCTTGGGCTCTTTTAGCCATAAATGTTTAAGAAATTTACCAAATAAAAAAAAGGCAAAAGAAGCCCCGTGGTTATTATCCGCTTTAAAATATTGGCGTTTTTTATGTTTTAAACGCTTGACAAGCAAGATTTAGCTGCTTTTAATTGCAACTAACCTACGCTGCAAATGTTTAAGAAATTTACCAAGCAGAAAAAAAGACAAAGAATCCCCGAGTTAGCTAGTCCTTTACTATCTTTGTCGAGTATTGGCATTTTTTGATGTCTTGTAACGCTTTGTAAGCGCGTTCAGCTTAATTTAGATAAAAATCTAGATGTAGATGAAGTTTTGTAAAGACATACAGTATCTATATACTGCAAAAAATTGAACATAAGACACCGATACATTAAGTAATCCTTACCTTTTAATCTGCAGATTGGCGAAAGCAAATACAATAGCTTCACTCCCATGATAAAGGGGCTGGCGAAGGGTATCAAGTAAGTTTTTCTTTCCCGTGAATTCCCTTTGAAGTCGAGTATTGAAAATTGACTGGAGAGTTGTGGATTACTTTGTATATGTCATAACAAGCCATGGCACTCTCGGCAAAACCACTTAATATTAACTTTAGTTTGCCTGAATAAGTAGCTATATCTCCGATTGCATATATTCTATCTCTACTGGTTCTAAGTGTAGCTGGGTCGACAATTATGCGGCCATGTTCTAACTCTATACACCAACTGTTTATTGGACCAAGATTCATTGACAATCCAAAAAATGGCAGCAAAAAATCAGCGGATATTTCTTTTTCTTCCTCAGAGGCAATGTTTTTTACTATCACTGCGCTCAACTGCCCATTACCTCCTGCTAGTTCGTGTAATTGATATGGCACTACCAGTTCTATCTTTCCATCATTTTCAAGTGATTCTAATTTATTTCTAGTTTCAGGAGTGCAGCGAAATTCCTTTCTTCTATGTATCACATAAATTTTCTTTGCAACTTTAGAAAGTTCTACAGTCCAATCAGCTGCAGAATCACCCCCCCCTGCAATGACTATAGTTTTGTCCTGAAAATCAGAAATTTTGTTTACACTGTAAAATACAGATTGATTTTCATATTCTAATATACCACTTAAGGGTGGACGGTTAGGTTCAAACATTCCGTTACCTGCAGCAACAATAACAGCCTTACATTTTACCTCTGTACCTGTGTTAGTTATGATAGTAAAGCTTTGATCACAGTTATTCGAAATCTTTTCCACTTTTTGACTTAAATGGTAAACAGGCTCAAATGGTGAAGCTTGCTCCATTAATTGCTCAATTAATTTTTGGGCAGTAATTACAGGATAACCAGGTATATCATATATTGGCTTTTCTGGGTAAAGAGCTGTGCATTGTCCTCCTGCTTGATCCAAAACATCTATTATATGACATCTCATATCAAGCATTCCCGCTTGAAAAGCAGTGAATATTCCAATAGGCCCTGCACCTATTATTACTATATCGGTTTTCATATTCAGATGGTAATCTATTTATAGATATTAGCTTTCTTCGCTAATAAGGTCAATTTACAAAGGGATGTATTTTTAAAAGATGTGGCTAGATTAGATAAGATTTCCAGCGTTATGAACCACATAGTCCAAATAAGCTCTAAAAATCAGCTAACATAGTGGGATGCTAAAAGTAGCGTGCGGACGGAATGGGATTCGAACCCATGGTACGCTCATCACGTACGTCAGTTTTCAAGACTGGTGCCTTAAACCGCTCGGCCATCCGTCCATTTCTTTTCTATCACAACATTTGATTTTAAGCAATCTATAAAAGCTTTACTTGCCCACGCAAAAGTTGCTAAACACACTACTCAATATTTCCTCAACATTAATAATTCCAATCACCGCACCAAGTTCAAATGCAGCAAGCCTCAAATCTTCAGATATCAACTCAATTGGATTATCGATATTAAAACGTTGTAAATGTTCCAGTGCTTTCTGCATGTGACTCCTATGTCTTTGCCGAGTAATCACAGGAGTGTCTCTATCATGCCCAAATTTTTCCTCTGCCTTCTTTTTTATAAGAGAGATCAATTTGTTTGTACCTATTCCCTTTAAAATAGAAATAGGTAGAAAATCTACACCGCCAATCAGTATATTTCTGTCATTAATTGCATCGTCAGCTTTGCTCAATACATAAATAGTATCGCTATTTACAACGTTGCAATTGATATTATAACGTTGTTCAAAAGGAAATAGTTCTATTCTTAGATCAGCTTCAAAAGACCTCTTTTTTGCTCGACTTATGCCTTCTGATTCTATCGGGTCTGAACTCTCACGAATTCCAGCAGTATCAGAGAGAATGATTGGGTATCCGCCAATGTCAATATGAGCTTCAAGCACGTCTCTTGTTGTGCCTGCATATTCAGAAACAATAGCAATATCACGCTTGGCTAAGAAATTAAACAGAGTTGATTTACCGACATTTGGTTCACCAGTTATTACAATATGTAAACCCTCACGCAACCTTTCGCCCCGTCTATTATCATTTAAATGCTCTTGTATCAACTGCACGAGAGATTGCACTTCATTATTAATTTTTTTCAATTCACTTTTTTCTGCCCAAATGTCCTCTGGAAAGTCTATATATGCTTCGATTTTGGATTGTATCGTTATTAATCTTTGCCTCCAATTGCTGTATAGTCTCTCCAATTCTCCCGATATCTGCTTAATCGCTTGTTTAGCTTGCATTTTCGTCTCAGCATCAATTAAGTCTGCAATCCCTTCTATTTGCGTTAAGTCAAATTTACCATTTAGAAAAGCCCTAAGTGAGAATTCTCCAGGCCTGGCCATAACAAAAATTTTTGATAATTCCTCCAAGATGATTTTTATGACTGCCTTACTTCCATGCACTTGTAACTCTATAACGTTCTCGCCAGTGAAACTGTTTGGAGCAGGGAAATAGATGATTATTCCATTATCTATCAATTGATTGGAATCATCATATAGATCAACTAAAGTAGCAAATCTTGGTTTAATTTCTTTCTTAATATGAAAATGATTTAAAGCTTTAAGCGCGTAGTTGCCTGAAATTCTGATTACTGCAACTCCTGACTTACCCAATACAGTCGATAAAGCGAAAATAGTTTCATTTGTGTTTGTCATTATTTATATAAACTACTTAGCAATATTACACTTAAGAAACCAAAATACCTAATTTGAAAATATTCAAAATTTTTATCTATCTTGCTAGTTTATAGTAATATCATATTAATAAATACATTATATAAAAAACTGCAAAGGTCACTCAGGTGAAAATATTTATTTTGAAAACTGATAATATGATTTATAATTATCAACATAGGTTTTAAATATTTTATGCTCAAGAAATTAGCTTGGTATTGGTCTTTTGTAGAGTTAATTAAAGGGTTTGTTATTACATTAAAATATATGTTTAAGCCAAAGGTTACTTTGAGGTATCCTATGGAGAAGGGCCCTTTAAGTCCAAGGTTTCGTGGTGAGCATGCGTTGCGTAGGTATCCAAACGGTGAAGAACGATGCATAGCTTGTAAATTATGCGAAGTTATCTGCCCTGCTCAAGCAATAGTTATTGAAGCAGAGGAAAGAGAAGACGGTAGTCGTCGCACCACGCGCTATGATATTGATATGACAAAATGCATATACTGCGGACTTTGCCAAGAGGCATGTCCAGTTGATGCAATTGTGGAGGGGCCTAACTTTGAATTTGCTACTGAAACAAGAGAGGAGCTAATGTACAATAAAGAAAAGTTATTGCGTAATGGTGAAGTTTGGGAAGACGCAATTGCACTCAGGTTAAAAAAAAATAGACCGTATTATTAACTAGGTATGTCAACAATTAAAATTTCTTACAGCAAGTATGTAATAGATCTTTTGTACAACTGTTATTTAAGTGAAAGATCAGTAGCTCACCTTTTGGTGTCATTCCAGCGCGTGACGCTGGAATCTAGAAAAAAAAGAAACATGGATCCCAGTGTCACGCACTGGGATGACAAAAGGTCTGACGAATGATAAAAGTTACCTTTTCAACCGAACAAAAAGTAAAAGAATACAGTGGTAGAGTCACTGGCTTTGATATATTACAACCGGATGCTTTGAAAGAAGCAGTTGCATTGAAAGTAAACGGTGAGTTGTATGATCTCTCACGTGAAATTGAATCTGATGCAGAGATAGAGGTGATACAACTGAGTGACGAAGCGGGTTTAGATATAATAAGGCATGATGCTGCTCATATAATGGCGCAGGCAGTGAAAGAGCTATTTCCTAATACTCAGATTACTATTGGCCCAACAATTCAGGACGGTTTTTACTATGATTTTGCTACAGATCGTACCTTCACTACGGATGATCTTGCTGCAATAGAAAAGAAAATGAAAGAGATTGTAAAAAGTAATCACAGATTTGTTCGAGAGGTTTGGACTCGCAAGCAGGCAGTTGATTTCTTTAGTGGTATAGGCGAAAAATATAAGGTTGAAATTATATCCTCTATATCAGAGAGTGAAAACCTAACTGTTTATAGACAAGGCGATTTTGTAGACCTATGCCGTGGTCCGCACTCACCATCAACCGGCAGAGTTAAAGCGTTTAAACTTATGAAAGTAGCGGGTGCATACTGGCGAGGTGATGCAAAGGGCCCAATGTTGCAGCGAATATATGGCACAGCATGGAGAAATAAGGATGAATTAAACGCTTATCTTGAGTGTCTCAAAGAAGCAGAGAAACGTGATCACCGCAAAATTGCCAAGGATATGGATTTATTTCACATCCAAGAGGAAGCTGTCGGGCAGGTTTTGTGGCATGAACAAGGATATATTTTATATAATGTTCTTGAGTCTTACATCAGAAAGAAGCTAATAAATAATGGCTATTTTGAGGTAAAAACCCCTATTTTAGTAAGCAAGGAACTGTGGGAAAAGTCGGGACATTGGGATAAATTTCGTGAAAATATGTTTATTGTTGATGAATCTGAAAGCAAAAAGCTAGCAATAAAACCTATGAATTGCCCTTGTCATGTGCAGATTTTTAATTCTCACACCAGAAGCTATCGTGATCTACCAATACGTATGGCAGAGTTTGGCACATGCCATAGAAATGAAAGCTCAGGCTCATTGCACGGACTGATGCGAGTGCGTGGTTTTACGCAAGACGATGCACACATTTTTTGTATGGAAGAACAAGTAAATTCTGAGACTGTAAAGTTTTGTGACCTTTTAAAAGAAGTATACTCAGAGCTTGGATTCAATGAAATTTCTGTGAAATTTTCAGACCGTCCAGATATTAGAGCAGGTAATGATGAAGTGTGGGATAGAGCTGAAAAAGCGCTGCTTGAAGCCGTTAAAGAAGCGGGCTTAAGTTATAAACTTAACCCTGGTGAAGGTGCATTTTATGGTCCAAAGTTAGAGTTCGTTTTGAAAGACGCAATAGGCAGAAATTGGCAATGTGGAACATTACAAGTTGATTTCATTTTACCAGAACGTCTGGGAGCTTTTTATATAGGGGCAGATGGGCACAAGCATCACCCTGTCATGTTACATAGGGCAATTCTTGGGACTTTTGAGCGTTTTATCGGAATTTTGATAGAAAATTATGCAGGAAAATTTCCAGTTTGGCTTGCTCCAACGCAACTTGCTATTCTGACCATTACAAATGAAGCTGACGGTTACGCCACAGAAATTAGCAATATTTTAAAAGAACAAGGTGTGAGAGTCAAGACTGATTTGACCAATGAAAAAATTAGTTATAAGATACGTTTGCATAGTTCAAACAAGGTTCCTATATTGTGGATTGTAGGCAAAAATGAAGTTACAAGTAAAACTGTGTCAGTAAGAAATTTAGGATCGGAAAGACAGGAGTCTTTTTCTTTGGAAAAGGCTACTGAATTGCTGTTAAAAAGTATTAATTTGAATTAAGGGAGTTAAAGTTTGCAAGTTAAAAAGAACAATAAAAACAGAATTAATGGATTCATCACAGCTAAGGAGGTACGCTTAGTTGATCATAGTGGTGAAATGGTCGGAATCGTACTAATAGAACGAGCTTTGGAATTTGCACAGGGTGTTGGTTTAGACTTGGTGGAAATTGCACCTGATTCAACCCCTCCAGTATGTAAAATTCTGGATTATAGCAAACAAAAGTATGATATAAAAAAGAAAGCAAGTGAAGCAAAAAAGAAACAAAAAACATTAACTATAAAAGAAATTAAACTGGGTCCTAATATTGGTGATCACGACTACGAAACAAAATTGCGTCAAGCAAGAGACTTACTTGCCCACGGACATAAAATCAAAGTTACAATGAGATTTAAGGGCAGAGAGATTATAAACACTGAAGTCGGAGTGGAAAAATTAGAACGGCTAATTAGAGACACTGAAGATATTGCAAAGGTAGAATTGGCACCTAAAAGAGAAGGGAATCAATATTTTTTAGCTCTAGTTGCTAAGTAGCAAGACGGCTTAAGAAGTATAAGTAGAGTTAAATTATCGCTCTCTCTTTGATAACATGGCGAAAATGTCTTATTAATCCTTGAATCGGCCAAGCTGCAGCATCACCAAGCGCGCAAATTGTATGTCCTTCTATTTGAGTTGTAAGGTCAAGCAGCTTATCTATTTCATCAGGCTTAATATCTCCTGCCACCATCCTCTTCATAATCCTCCACATCCATCCAGTACCTTCACGGCATGGTGTGCATTGTCCACAGGACTCATGCATGTAAAAGTGTGATAACCTCTCTATTGCAGCTATTATATCAGTTGATTTATCCATCACTATTACAGCAGCAGTACCAAGCCCTGATTGTGCGGTTCTTAATGAATCAAAATCCATTTCAATAGTATCGCATATAGATTTTGGAATTAATGGCACTGAAGACCCACCAGGTATTACAGCAAGTAAATTATCCCAACCACCTCGCACTCCACCTGCGTATTTTTCAATCAATTCACGTAGTGGAATTCCGAGCTCTTCTTCAATATTACACGGGTTGTTTACATGTCCTGAAATACAAAAAATCTTAGTACCAGTATTATTTGGTTTACCAAGAGATGCAAACCATTCTCCTCCGCGATTTAGAATATCTGGAACCATGGCTATAGTTTCAACGTTGTTTATTGTGGTTGGACAGCCAAAAAGTCCAACACCTGCGGGAAATGGAGGTTTCATGCGAGGAAAGCCCTTTTTTCCTTCAATTGATTCGAGTTGAGCTGTTTCTTCCCCACATATGTAAGCTCCTGCACCCCTATGGATAAACACATCAAGATCATAACCTGATTTGCAGGCATTTTTTCCAATTAAGTTTTCTTTATAGGCTTCCTCAAGTGCTTTTTTTAGAACTAAATATTCATTATAAAATTCACCCCTGATATAAATATACGCAACTGATGCGCTGATCGCTTTGCCGGCTAGGAGAATTCCCTCAAGTAACTTATGTGGCTCATATCGCAATATATCTCTATCTTTACATGTACCAGGTTCTGACTCATCTGCATTGACTACTAAATATGCTTTTGGGAGATTTTTGGGCATAAAGCTCCACTTAAGGCCGGTGGAAAATCCTGCACCCCCTCGACCTCTCAAACCAGATTTCTTTACTTCATCAATGATCTTTTCTGATCCTAAATCTAGTAACTCCTTTGTTTTTTGCCAGCTACCACGTTTTTTTGCACCCTTAAGTAGTGGAGTTTCTTTACCATTTAGGTTGGTGAATATTTTGTCTTGTTCTTTTAGCATGTTTTTCAAAATTTGTAAGTGATCCCGACGCGATTCGAACGCGTGACCCACTGATTAAAAGTCAGTTGCTCTACCGGCTGAGCTACGGGATCATTTCATTTTTCAGCTATACTAAACATCAATACAGTTTTTATCCGTTTTAATCAAACTAAAATTTTCATGTGTGGTTAAATAAATTATATAATATACTGCGTTAGTGATAATTTAGTTAAAAGATTTTTAAAGAAAAACTTCTTGTTAATTTTCAATTCACAGATTCATTTGGCAAAGCTTATAGTGTGATGTACAAATCTGAAAAGACAAAAAGATAGAGAATTGTACATAACTGCAGAATTTGTGCACTATTTAGCAATAGCCTATAGCTAACACGTCACACTGCTGCAGATAGATTCCGCTAACACGTAGCGGAATGACGGTTTTTCAAATTGTCAGTAAATCTAAGTTAGTTAGCTATAACAGATAAATATTTCTTGCATTTCAGCTTGAGTGATTTATGCTTTAAGCAAGAATTGGGGGCATAGCTCAGCTGGTAGAGCATCTGTTTTGCACGCAGAAGGTCAGCGGTTCGATCCCGCTTGCCTCCACCAATATAGGTTCTAGCATATCATAAAGTCAGCTTATTTTAGCCCATGAGTATTTTATACTGGTTCCCTAAAAATCCCTCTTTCTGTAACTTTTCTTTATGCAAGTAATGTTTGTTATTATAATTCTGATATATACCAACTTAACAATAAATTAATCAATAAATGTTAGAATAACTATAATTAAATTTATTAGGTAATACTTATGAGTGGAAAAAAACATGTTTTTAAGATGGTACCTGGACAAAAGTTTTCATGTGGAATGGGTAGGTATGATAAGTGTTCTCAAATTGAGAATCCTGAATCTCTGAGAAAAGTCAAGCTTATACCACTCAGTGAAGAAGACAATAACCTAGAGTTATCTATAAGATTATGTAACAGTTTTCTTCAGAACGGAGCAATGTATTGCGTAGAAGAAAAACAAAATCGATATGTTCACCGTGGTACACCTGGTTATTCCGAGAACAGTAATTCATTTGCATATGACAATGATAGATTGCTTAAACTATCATTAGGGTGGACCATTGAGGGTAAGACTTCTTATAATAATTTTATAGCAGAAGAATTAAAGTGCAGATATTTAACATGGGAGGAATCAGGTATTGATGACGATAAATATTATTTTTCAGATAAAGAGGGAAATGTAATCGATTCACCTGACAACAAGTTATTACAATACAGTATGCCACACCATGATACGGCAAAGGTGATAGAAGATATAACATCACTTAAGATACCAAAGAGTGTACTAATATCAAATGAGTTCGCCGAAACTTTTTTGAGGAACTTAACAGGAAATCAGTTAAAGACTCTTACCGATATTCTTAATAATGAGAAATTACAGATTTTAGCAAAGAGCTTAACAAATAAACAACTACAGGTTTTAGCAGAGAACTTAACAGATGCACAATTCCGAGCTTTAGTGGATCATCTAACCAACCACCAATTACAAACCCTCGTTCAGGAACTAAATCCAGAAAAATTACAAATAATAGTTCCTCTTTTAGATAAAGATCAGCTTACAAACCTAGTGAAAGACTTAAATCTAGACCAAGTAAAAGAAATTTTACCTCACATAAAAATGGACCAGTTCAGGGTGATTATCAGTACAATAAGCAATGATCAGTTTGTAGAATTAATAAAAGATGCAGATGAGAAAATTTTAAACACTCTTTTTGATGAAGCGTTGAAAGATCGACTTCCAATCCTAGTACACAATTTAGAAGGAGATAGATTACATGATTTAATTAATAAGCTAGACCACAAGAAACTTGCAATAGTAGCTCGAGGTTTAACTGATCCTAATAAGATTCAGATTATCATTAAGTCTTTAGTTGATAACCCAGAAAAACTTCAAGCTTTTGCTCGCAATATGTCTAATGAGCAGTTTAAAGAACTTTTGGATAACATAGGTGCAGAAGAGCTTAAAGATATTATTCACAAGCTGCCTTATGAGAAAGTAACAGCTGTGATTGGTGATCTCAGCAATCAAGATCAGTCTAAAGCTGTTATTGATGCATTAAAAGGGAAACTTGACGAGCAGAGTGAACAAAACAAGGAAATGATTGAGATGCTCAAGCAAATCAAGGACGATATGCCAGGCATTGCAGAAGCTCCAGATTTTACAATAGTAGAAAACAATAACGATTCAATGCTACTTGTATGGTAGCAATTTATGAAAATCAATTTTTTTATAGTAGGTAACTTATTATAAGTAAAAACAATGTAGAATTATATTTTAATGAAAAGATTTCAGACCAAGAGAAATTAATAGAACTTAAGGGCCCGAGTTTTACAAAACCAGATTTTGTAAAACCAAATATAGATTCAATAAAAATTGATAATAAAGACAAAAATGCTGATACTAAGAAGTTAGATTTTGATATAAATCAGCCACTGGACAAAATACCTGTAGAGCAAATGAAGCCAACAAACGTAGGTATAACATACCTTAAAAAGGTTTATGATGGCTTGATAGACAGTATTGATAAGTATAACACAAGTTTAAGCAGTCAAATTACAGATGGCATAGTGAACCCGCTGTCAACAACTATATCAAATATAGGGAGAAATACAACTAGAATAGAAAGTCAACTTTGAACTCTTCGAGATGAGTTGCAGGAATTGCGTGATGATCAGCCAGGCACTGCAGAAGCTCCCATATTACCTCATGCTACTGGCGAAGAGAACGGATTGCTTTAATAAAAAAGGTAACAGCTTGCTAGCAGGCTGTTACTCTCTCTACATATCGTTTCAACACAGCTGAATTAGGGAATCTATTTTAAAACTTTCGGCATATAGTTCTCATCATGTTTTGCAAACACTGTATCTGCAAGAAAAGTACTATTATCAAACATTTTACCTTGCACAACAACACCACTTTTTTCTGAAAACATTGGTGGAAGTATTTCTTGATATTTCACCATAACGCTCTTATTAAAATCTGTCATTTGAAAAATCACTTCACTTTCGTTGCGTATCACGCTATTTTCAACGACCATTCCACCAACACGGATTGGCTTTTGATTATTTGGTAAAACTATTGCCTCACTTACTGTATAGAAAAATGAGATATTTTCTTTGAGCGTCGTTAAAATAAAAAAGACTATGCAGCTTAAAAAGCAGAAAATTCCTGAAGTTATAAGTAATCGCTTATGTTTCTTCTTCATTATTATCTTTCAGGCTTTCTAGAATTTTTTTACTTTTAGTATAGCAAGAAATGGTAAAAATCAGTTCTTCGGTAATCAACGTAAAACTAATAAGGTAAGCAAAAATTACATATGTATTCATAATGCATTATCAATAAATAACTCACCTGCGTCAAAATAAATTAAGCTTCCATCCTTTTGCTGCAACACCAATTTACCACTTTTATCTATATCAGCAAAAATTCCTTCATACAATTTGTCAGCTAACTTTACACTGATTTGCTCATTCATTTTGAATGCTTTTTTTAACCACATTCCTCTTATAGCATAAAACCCATCAAATAGCCATTGCTTTCTTAGCTTATTAAAATTTATTATTGATTCCTTTAACAGATCCATGTTAGACACAGATTCACCGTAATTGCTGATGCACGTTGTTCCTGGAAGTGGTGCATGATTGACATTAATTCCAATTCCTATAATGAGCCAATTCGAATTGGATCTTTTTTCAAGCAATATTCCACTTATTTTCTTGCCATCGATTAGAATGTCATTTGGCCATTTATGTTGAACGTTACTGTCACTTATAAATGATAGTAACGTGTTGCCAACAGCAAGAGCAGTAACAAAAGTCAATTCTGTCAATTTTCTGACATCCGTTTCTTGGTTAATTATCAAACTCGCATAGAAATTACCTTCTGGAGAAACCCAACTTTTTCCAGTACGCCCTCTACCTTCTGTTTGTTTATCGGCAATAATAATAGTTTCATTAGATATCCCTCTCTCAATTAAATCCAACGCTTCTTCGTTAGTGCTTGAAACTTCTTTGTAATGATGAATATGAAAGCCCTCAAATGTTTCAGGGATCATTTTCTTAATTGTATCAAAAAACTCTCTTATCCAGAAAAACTGTTGCCACGGCTAGCAGAACTTGATAATACAGGTGATTGCATACTGCTATATTGAGCCCTATTTTCATTTACGTCATAGGGCATTGCTTCAGGACCACTTTCCACACCTTCAATTATTGAGGTTAAAGATGGTGCATATTGGTAAGCTAGTGATGGTGTAATTGAATCATCCCAATTAGTATCCCAAGAAGTATAACTATTTGTCATACTAGCATGATTAGAACAGGACGCAGATGTAGTTATTGAAACGTCAGTTGAAGTTACACTACATACATCATCAGCTTTGTGAAAATCAATACTATTAGGCTGTTGCTGTTTACGTTGATCAAGTGCTACCCGTAGTTTAGCAAACATTGGTAAGCTAGTCAATGCTTGATCTAGACTGTTTAGAGGAGAAGACGTGCTTGGATAAGAAGGCAATGAATCTAATAATGTGTTCTCTATAGTTTGTTCGCATGGAACCATATTCTCATTTACATCATAGAACATTGCTTCAGGACTGCTGTTAACATTTGTTTCAGTAAATGGAAATTCCCGTTCGTAATTAGGAGCTTCCCCTGCATTCTCAGAAAGTCTAGTATAATTTACTTCATAATCAACGCTATCAAAAATTTTTTTATTTACATCATATAAAAGCTCCTTCTTTGGTTGAAAAGACTGCACTGATGGATTATCACTTCCTAAGCTTGCTTGTAGACTCTCTGATTCTTGTATTGATGAAAACATAGAAGTATGACAACTGCTAGAGCAATTACGCATAAGAGATACCCGTCTTCGATGCTCGAATATATCATGAACATTATTTAGTCCAGAAAAATTATCATCTAGATTTTGAACATAATTACCACTACCTTCAGAACTATTATGTCTATCCATGAAAATTGATGGTAAGATAGAAAATGGTTGATTCTGGTTTATGCTATTCAGAGGCGAGGTAGTTTCTGGATATGGTGGCAACGATGCCTCTGTTTGGTTAGCTTGCTGATCAGCACCATTAACCATAACGTTTTCAGGTTGCGGTGTTTCTGTTTCTTCCACTGGATCATCAACTGGTGGTTGTTGTGGAATAGGAATAACCGACTTTTCAGGCTCTTGCGAAAGCAAAGGTGGCATAGGAGTAGGTGCATCTTTTTCTTGTACTAGACTTTGTCCTTTTTCTTCATTTTTACTTCTTGGTTCGCTACTAACCTTATTAGATTTACCCTTACTGCGTATGGCGGAAATAGTAAATGCTGCTAATGTAATTACTGAAGCTAATGCAGCAACTACAGAAATGGCAAAAATTGCCAGAGGAGCTGTAGAAATTACAATACCAAATTTAATTGCTAAAGCAACATAAGGAAAATATAAAACAGCTACAGTGCTCGATCTTCCTAGCAAGAGAGCGGCAATTGAAAATTTCAAAACAGTTTTTCTTTTACTCATTTTTCACCACAAAATATTAATTAATCACTAATTATAAACACTAAATTGTTAATTTGTCAATGAACTAATCAATGAGTAAAGATCTTCTGCATATAAGAAAAGAACGAGGTTGATAAGTGAAGCCACTGAAGTGATAATGAATAGACCCTTAGAATAAGCAACCTTATTACCACTAGCTTTATCAAAATACATAACTTTCATGATATTTAAATAATAGTAGCATGATATCACACTCGCTATTACAAGGATCAAAGACAGGCTGATAAAGCCAGAATTTATTAAACTTTTGAATATAAAAAATTTAGCGATAAAACCTGCAAGTGGAGGTATTCCCGACATCGAGAGTAATAGTATAGAAAGATGGAATGCTAAAATTGGTTGCTTTTTTCCTATACCAGATAAATTTGCAATATCACAATCGTCATCGTCAATTTGTACGAGATATGAGAATAGCCCTATGCTTGTGATGATATATATCACCAGATACATTAAGGCACTATCTGTTCCTGCTTGTGTAAAAATAGAAAGTGAAGCAAATATAAAACCAATGTGACCAATTGAACTGTAAGCAAGCAGCCTTTTTAAGTTTTGCTGACGCAAGGCCCCAAAAGCTGAGATAAGCACAGACAATGCTGAAACGTATAAGAAAATAGGCTGAACATAACTTTTTACATTTACTAACTCTTCATTCATCAATCGAATTAAAAATGTTACAAGTGCAGCTTTTGGGGCCGTAGAAAAAAACGCAGTTACTATGGTAGGTGCACCTTGATAGACATCTGGAGCCCACATATGAAAAGGAGCAATAGCAAGCTTGAAACACAAACCAATAAGGATAAAAACTAACCCAAAAACTATTCCATAAGTTATCTGATGGTTTTGCAAGAATGAACAGAGCTCAGAGAAATTGACTTGTCCTGTATATCCATAAAGCAGCGACATTCCATATAGCATAATGCAGGAAGATAGTGCACTAAGTGTAAAATATTTCACTCCTGCTTCACATGAATAAGCTGAATCTTTATTAAAGCTCGCAAGAACATACAAAGATATACTCATCAACTCAAAAGCTAAATAAAAAGAAATTAGACTATTTGCTGAAACCAAAGTTATCATGCCAAATAGCGCAAAAAGAATCAGTATTGAAAATTCATATTTATAGTCATATTTTGATAAATTCAGCATCAAAAGTATTAAAATTCCTGTGCTGAGAATTAACCCTTGGGCTGACCTGATGTATAAATTGAGTTTTAACAACGAATTAAAGAGAAAAATTTCATTGTTTTCTGCCGAAATAATTAAAATAATCAAAGTTACCACTGTGCAGCCAAGTGCTAATAAGTTGATAGTTCGGCGGTTAAATATAATTCCAAGCAGTAGCAACACTAACGAGGAGATAATAGAGAACGTTTCCGGCAATATCTGTATATAATTCATAGCGCATTATATTTGACTAACAAATTTGCCATACATGGCTTCAAATAATTCAGTGCAAGGGTTGGGTAGAATCCAAGCAAAATAACAAACACTGCAAGCAGAATTAAGACAGAAAATTCTATGCTATCCAAGCGATTATTTAATAATTTAGAATAGCTAACCCCCCATATTATTTGCTTACATAAATTCAGCATATAAACTGCGCTTAAAATAGTGCCAAGTGCGATAAATCCTGTAAAAAACCCTATGCTCTTAAACATTCCAACCATAGCCAAAAACTCGCCTATGAATCCAGATGTTCCAGGTAGCCCTATTGAAGCCATTGAAAATAAAATGAACATAAAACCAAATTTTGGCATTGTGTTTACTATGCCAAAGTACTTTGCAATCTCCAAAGTTCCAGTTCGAGTATATAGCATTCCAACACACAAAAATAAAGCAGCAGAAATAAGGCCATGACTAATCATTTGAAATATGCTACCCAGTACTCCTTCCTCACAAAATGAAAAGAGGCCAGCGGTAACGATCCCCATATGTGCTATTGAAGAATAAGCTATTAACTTCTTTATATCATCTTGAGCAAACGCAACTAGAGAAGCATATAACACCGCAATAATGCTCAGCACAACAACGAAATTTGAAAAATACAAACTTGCCTGAGGAAGCATTGGAATAGAAAACCTTAAAAATCCATATCCCCCCATTTTAATAAGCAAGCCAGCTAAAATCACAGATCCAGAAGTTGGTGATTGCACATGCGCATCAGGAAGCCAAGTGTGAAATGGAAACATAGGTACTTTTATTGCAAAAGAAATAAAAAATGCAATCCACAGCAATGACTGCACTTCAAGATCAAGGCTTGGCACTAATGTAGCTAATTTTTGTATACTAAACGTTCCAAAAACACTATAGATGTATACCAACCCAAGTAGAAATAATAACGAGCCAGTTAATGTATAAAGAAATAACTTAAACGTTGCATATATCCTTTGCTTCCCTCCCCAAATGCCAATAATAAAGAACATTGGTATTAAGACAGCTTCAAAAAACACATAAAAGCTTATAGCATTCAGTGAAACGAAAAAACCGACTACAAAACTCTCAAGCAGTAGAAATAATGCCATATATGGCTTGAAGGTCGTATAACTCATTTTGCAATTATAGAGCATACAAATAACAAACAAGAAGGTCGTAAGTAGAAGGAAAAGCAACGATATTCCATCCACCCCTATTCCAATATCTCTTGCTGGATAGCTGACAAACTGAAAGTCCGCATTGTTATAATCAAATTCTATACAAGCTACAATGCTAAGCAAGAATGGAAGTACAGCAAAAAATAGGGCAAGGAATCTTAGGTGTATAGATTGATGATTAGTCCTGATCAAGGATAAAATCAACGCTCCTATCAGTGGAAGCAAGAATATACTAAGTAACAACACCTTCTATTTAATTCCAATAATATATAAAGCACCGATTATTAAAGTAACAAACATAATAAATGCATAATCAAATATATAACCAGTTTGTAACTTTATAGAACTTTTTGAACATTCATTAACCAACCTTACAACACCATTTGGTCCAAATGAATCAATAGCCTTAACATCAAACTTCCATAGAAGCCTAGATATAAACCTTATCGGTGCAATTATAACAAACTCATACACCTCATCAAAGTACCATTTATTCTGCAAAAACTTAAGTAAAAATTTACTCTTAATTTGCCTAATTACTTGATATTGGTAAATTAGGTACGCAAGTGCTATTCCACTTAGGCTTGCCAAGGTTGGTAGTAATTTTATAAAGAAATTATGAACTCCATGCTCATCAATCACCATTAAACTTGATTTCCAAAACGCATTACTAGTTATGTTCAAAATATTTGCTCCCCATACTCCAGAAAATACCGATCCAAAAGCAAGTATCAGTAATGGTATAAGCATAATCTTCGGTGCTTCATGTATATTAATTTTACTTTGTTTTTGGCTATGGAACACAAGAAGCAATAACCTCCAAGAGTAAAACGCTGTGAAGAATGCAACAACTAAGCTTATTACAAAAGCAAAGCTATCCGTGCTGTAAGCATGTTCAATTATCAAATCCTTTGAGTAAAAACCTGCAAATGGAAATATTCCAGAAAGCGCAAGAGACCCAATCCACATGAGAGCGTAAGTGCAAGGGATTTTCTTCCAGCAATTTCCCATTTTCTGAATGTTTTGCTCATGATGCATTGCATGAATTACATTGCCAGCACCAAGAAATAGTAGAGCTTTAAAAAAAGCGTGTGTCATTAAATGAAAAATAGCAACATTGTAAGCAGAAAGCCCACATGCCATGAACATATAACCAAGTTGGCTGCAGGTTGAATAAGCAATTATTTTTTTTATATCGTTCTGAGTAATCGCAACTGTAGCTGCAAAAAAAGCAGTAAGTGCCCCAACAATAACTATTAATTCTCGTGCCACATTTGATAGCTCAAACAATGGAGAACATTTTGCTACTAAAAATATACCTGCTGTTACCATCGTTGCTGCGTGAATGAGTGCAGAAACAGGGGTTGGCCCTTCCATTGCATCTGGCAACCAAACATGTAAACCAAGCTGTGCAGATTTACCCATACAGCCAATAAAAAGTAATATGCATATTATATGAATTATTTTAAATTCACAGCAGAATGCCCTAATGTTCTGTGCGCCAAGAAGATCAGCTGTGTCAAAAACTTCAGTAAATTTCAAAGAGTGAAATGTATAATAAATGAGAAAGATCCCAATCAATAGTGCAAAGTCTCCTACCCTATTCACAACAAATGCTTTAATTGCTGCATTATTTGCAGAATATTTTTGGAACCAAAATCCTATGAGTAAATAAGAACATAGGCCAACCCCTTCCCAGCCAAAAAAAAGCTGCACGAAATTATCGCTTACAACCAGCACAATCATGCAAAACGTAAATAGCGATAGGTAAGAAAAAAACCTCGACTTCCCTTTGTCATGCTCCATATAACCGATAGAATAGAGGTGGACTACTAGTGAAACGGTGGTAATAACAATAAGCATTAAGGATGAGAGAGCATCCACACTAATTGCCCAATTTACTTTTAATACACTTAATGAAAATAGAGGAAATAAACTCAAGTGATAATTTTCAGAGAAGGTGAGAAAAACATACCAAGATAAAACTGCAGATATTCCAATCCCTGCCGTTGTAACTAACTGACTTTTTCTAAAAAGTGATGCAAATAGCGAACCAAAGAGTGGCAAAAATACTATTAATTTCAGTATATCCATCATACTTTCATTCTTTCATTAAGTTCGCTTGTTCAACATCTATATTGCCACGACTTCTATAATATACAACCAATATTGCAAGCCCAACTCCTGACTCTGCTGCCGCAACAGTCAACACAAACATCACAAAAATTTGCCCAACTATATCATTCATAAAGGCAGAAAAAGCAACTAAATTGATGTTAATCGCTAGCAATAATATTTCTATTGACAACAGTATGTTGATTATGCTTTTACGGTTGATGAAAATACCGCATACTCCAATAGTAAACAAAATAGCAACAACCATCAGAAAATGATTTAATCCTATTTCCATTCTACTCCTTTTCCAAATTTAGCCTTAATCAATTTTACAGATGAAGATTGTGTCAATTGCTTTAATACATTCTGTTTTTTAACTCCTTTTTTCTTGTCCTGCAAAGTAAGAGCAATTGCACCGACAATTGCAACAAGCAGCAGAATACCAGAAAGATGAAAAGCGTACATGTAGTCAGTATAGAGCAAATTACCGATAGCTTTCACGTTATTGGTATTATAGTTTATAACATTGCTTATATTTGGTGCTGAGCTGCGGATTACAAAGCTGATAATCAGAAAAAACACAACACACAACATAGCACCAAGAGTGAAATGCTTTGCAAAACCCTGGCGCAACCTTATGTAGTCAATATCGAGCATCATAACTACAAAGAGGAATAACACTGCAACCGCACCGATATATACTATCAGCACCATCATAGCAATGAATCCAGCTCCAAGGAGAATAAAAAGCACTGCAGAATTAACGAAGGTGAAAATTAAAAATAATACTGCATGCACAGGATTTCTTACACTAATTACACAAACAGCAGATAAAATGCTAAGAATTGCGAAAAAATAAAAGAAAAAAGGCATCGATACTTTAACTGCAACAACAATTACCAATTTAAAATGACTATCGTTGTAAAGTCAATATTATATTAAACATTTAAAACACTGTACTACAAAGCCATTTTAAATTATTATAAAGCTGAAGAAATAGAAATAAAGGCGTACATATAAGCCATTCCAAACTCTACCTATCCACCCAACAAGCAGAAGTTCTGGTGCCAACACCTCAAATCAAGTTGTTGTTACTCAGCATACACCTGAAACTACTAAAACAAAATAGATGTAAAACCTACGTTTAAAGTACTTGAGTGAAGCATTCTTTAACTGTTCTATTCAATAAAACCTTTACAATATTTCGATCATAGGTTTAACTTTAAGAAGTTATAATCTATAGAGCTGCAAATGAACGATTATCTCTCACTGCTAAATCCAGAACAACAATTAGCTGTAACTAACATAGATGGACCGGTTTTAATATTGGCAGGAGCCGGAACCGGAAAAACAAGAACGATCACTTCAAGAATAGCGCACATAATTAGGAACGATCACGCTTACTCTGATGAGATATTAGCAGTGACATTCACAAACAAAGCAGCAAATGAGATGGTATCAAGGGTACTTGAGCTAACAGGCACAAACATACCATGGCTTGGCACTTTCCATGCAATTGCAGCAAAAATTCTACGTCATCATGCTGAAGTCGTGGGGCTAAATTCCAATTTTACAATTATTGGTGTGGATGACCAATTACAGGTAATAAAAAACATCATGAATGAAATCAGCCCTGATTACCTATCAGAAAAATGTAAGACCATTATGAATATTATTCAGCAATGGAAAGAGAAGTGCTTATTGCCATCTGAAGTGGAAGATATTCAATCATTTAGGCCAGTGTACGTAACTGCACTCAAAGTCTATCACCAGTATCAGGAAAGGTTAAAATTCCTTAACTCTGTCGATTTTGGTGACTTATTGCTATATAACATACAACTCTTTAATCAAAAGACCGAAGTTCTGTCCTACTACCAAAACAAGTTTAAGTATGTCATGGTAGATGAGTATCAAGATACAAATGCAATACAATATCTTTGGCTAAAATACCTTGCAAAAGAGCATTCAAATATTTGCTGTGTAGGAGATGATGACCAGTCGATATATAGTTGGCGTGGTGCAGAAGTTGAAAATATTTTGAAGTTCTCCGATGATTTTAAAAATGCAAGAACCGTTAAACTAGAGTGTAACTACAGGTCAACATCCCACATACTTGCAGCTGCGTCATATGTTATCAATCACAATAAGACTCGCTTAGAAAAAAAATTGTGGACAACAAACGTTGAAGGGGAAAAGGTAAATCTAATAAAATTATGGGACGGAAAAGCTGAAGCAAGGTTCATAAGCGAACAGATATTAAAGCTCAATAAATACAGATTTAGTGACATTGCAGTGCTGGTAAGGGCCACTTTTCAAACTAGAGTTCTCGAAGAGTATTTTATAAAATATTCAATTCCCTACAAGATTATAAGTGGCGTAAAATTCTACGAACGTCAGGAAGTCAGGGATATAATTGCATATTTAAGACTCGTTACAAACAATAACGATGACTTAGCTTTCGAAAGGATCGTAAATCGGCCAAAAAGAAGCATAGGAGCTACAACTCTAAAGAAAATATACACGACTGCTCAGGATAACAAAATTTCTTTTTTTGAGGCAGCAAAAATATTAGTTAATAGTAATCAAGTAACCGAAAGAATTAAACTCTCACTAAATGATTTTTTAAATAAAATTAAAGCTTGGAAAGAAATAGTAAGCGTAAAACCACTGCATGAATTCGTTAAAATCGTAGCAAACCAATCAGGGTATATTGAAATGCTTGAAAATGAGGAGGTAAAAGGCTTAGCACGAATAGAAAATGTCAAGGAGCTCATCTCATCTTTAAAAAATTTCGATAATGCCACAACTTTCTTGGAGCATATAAGTCTGGTGATGGAAGTGGATAATATGAATAACGATGACACCGTATATGTTATGACTCTTCATGCAGCCAAAGGACTTGAATTCCCGTGCGTGTTTCTACCTGGTTGGGAAGAGGGATTATTTCCTCATCAAAGATCTTTTGAAGATAAAAGTGGTAAAGCTTTAGAAGAAGAAAGGAGACTTGCATATGTTGGCATAACCAGGGCAAAGGAAAGGTTAATCATTTCATGTGCAGATAGGAGGGAAATTAACAACCAGTGGCAACCGATGCGCACTTCTCGGTTCATTAAAGAATTGCCAAGAGAAAATGTTGAGGTAATCAAGAGTAACGCCTACTGTTGAAGCTATAACTGCAGATAAACATATCTTACAAATCTGAATTACTTCAACTATATGTGTAACCAGACTGCATTCTGTGATTTTTAGCAAAACACGATCTTTCATTTGAGCTTTCTTCAATTTAAAATAAATACAGAAACTAGCTATCTTCAAAAATATGGTTGAATAATTGTTAATAACAGTGTATAATTATTAATATTTTCAAGCATTTTTGCCATGGCTCTTTCAAAATTTCTCGATCCTCGCAATGATTTGTGTTTCAAAAAAATCTTTGGAACGGAAAAAATAAGAATATCCTGATCCACTTTTTGAACGATATTTTAGGGTTTACTGAGATAAATGCAATACAAGAAGTTGAGTTTCTTAGCACTATTATGGATCCCGAAGTTGCCTCTGATAAACAAAGTATTGTTGATGTTCTCTGCAAGGATTCTCACGGAAATAGATATATAGCAGAAATGCAGCTCGCTAGAGACAAGGGCTTCGAAAAACGCGCTCAATTATATGCCGCTAAAGCCTACTCAAGACAATTAGATAAATCTGGCAACTACATTGATTTAAAGAAAGTCTTCTTTATTGCTATATCAAATTGTAACTTACTTCCTGAAGAAGTTGATTATATTTCTACTCACAATATACTTGATATAAAAACTAACGGCCATTACTTAAAAGATTTTCAATTTATCTTTATAGAATTGCCCAAATTTTCAAAAAGTAAAGTAGAGCAGTTAGAAAGTATAGTAGAAAGGTGGTGTTTCTTTTTTAAATACGCAGAAGAAACAACAGAAGAGGACTTAAAAGAGATAGCAGAAAAAGCGCCAATAATAAAGCTAGCATATGATGAATTAGACAAGTTTCGTTGGAATGAAAAAGATTTAGTAGCTTACGAAGAAAGAATAATGGATCTACGGAAAGAAGAAGCCATTCTTGAATACAGACTTGATCTTGCTGAAGAGAAAGGTATACAAAAAGGTATAGAGAAAGGAAAAATTGAAGGGAAAATTGAAGTCGCAAAAGCAATGCTGGCTAATAATGTTGATGTCAACACTATTGTCAAGTTTACTGGCCTTTCTATTAGTGAGATTGAAGAATTAAGTGGAAATCTGTGAACGGTTACGGATTGATTGGGTAGGGTCATTACCACAAAAAAACTCCTTTCTTTCTCTCCATTTTTTCTGGGTAAGGTCATGGTGCTGGTACAGGTCCTATAGCTGATCCAAGCAACACGTCATACCGCGATTCATTCGCGGTATCTCGGCATAGATTCCACTAACTAGTAGCGGAATGACGAATTTGTCGTTTTTCAAATCGTCGGTAAACCTAAAAAAGTTTGCATCATATGCAGCAATAGCCATAGGGTCTGTAGGGCTTATAGCTAGTATCACAGCTCTTAAATATTGTCCTAGTTTACCGCCTTTGATCGCAGGGGGGATGATTGGCTCTATGCTCCCGCTAGTTGCGTGTACGCTTGTTGGCATTCATAGAAGCTCTCTCGATAAAATATATGGTAATATATATGACCAAAAAAAGATAAATGAAAAAGCTGAATTGTTTGATAAATTGAGTAAGTGTGTTTTACCTCTTATAGCAGGGGCTGTTGTTTCTTTTGGAGTTGGAGCAGGCTTAGTTGCTCTTGGTGTCACATCACCTATAGCTATAACTATTTTGACTCTAATAGCAAATGCAATTGTTATGCAACTTGTGAGTAAAATAACTGAACGCTCTTCTTCTCCACCAATACCACCAGGTAACCATCCTGGTCCTGATAGCAAAACTAAATGCCCTTCTTCTCCACCGCCAGTTATGGTCGGCCACGGCATGAGAGTTGATGATGCAAATGGTCATAATCCTATAGATTACCAAAAAGAAAGAGAATGTAAGGGAAAACCAAGTACTGAAAGAAAGTGTTCAACATACGCCACCCGCAAAAAGCCTATAGATAAGGAACAGGGTGAAAAGGAGTATCTTCGCCCTTTAGAAGAAGACCCGTTTGTAAAAGAATTAGAGGATCACTTTGAAAGAATAAGCAATTTGATAATAGAAACTGAAAGCAGAGAACAACCAGATAGCTCGGTTGACAGCGGTGTGAAAGTTAATGGTGCTAGTGCAGGTTGTGTTCCTAGCCCTAGTCATTAGTCAGTTCTTTCCATCCAAGAATCATTTTATTGGCTTGCCTTAATATCTCAACAGAAGGCAAGTCTTCTGTGCTGAGTGGTAGGCGGACAGTTTGATGTTCTATAAGACCAATATCATGCAAAAGTGCTTTAGTGGGTATTGGGTTGCTGGCAATAAATAGAGCTTTGCAAGCTTGTTGCCAGATATCTGTTGAACTTTTCATGTCATTTCCTGTCATTTGATGAGTTGTTTTTTTTCTAGTTACGTGCTGGAATGACAGTAGGCATTGCTTAACATATTCATGTGCTACATGTGGCCAAACATTGGAAGCAACGGAAACCAGACCAGCCGCACCATAAGCGGCCATATCGGATATCATATTATCATCTCCGCAAAAGACCTCAATATTTGGAGCAACTTTCTTATACTGAGCTAAAGTATCAACGGTGCCACTTGAATCTTTGATAGCCCAAAATTTTTCGTGGCTGGATAAGTTGCGTACAGTTTCAGCGTGAAGACTCACTCCTGCTCTCGATGGAATATTGTAAAACATAGCCGGCACATGTGCTTTCTCAAGCAGCTTTTCAAACCATAAAGTCTGCCCCATAATTCCGGGCTTTGCATAAATGGGAGTTGTCATTAGATAGCCATGAATAGGCATACCCTTGCAAAAATCAAGCCATTCAAGAGTTTGATATAGATTCACTCCTGGTACACCAATTATAATTTTCGTATTTAATTTTAGCTTACATACAAATTCAACTAATGTACGCTTTTCAGAATCAGTAAGCGATAGGCCTTCACCTGTGCTACCCAGTAACACTACGCCATTTTCAGCTTCAGCTTGTATTGTAAGTAAACGCTGCAAACTGCGGTAATCTATGTCATCCCCATTGCAATTAAAAGGAGTAACACAAGCAGTCCATAAAAATGTAAATTTCAATTTAAATTGTTAAAATGGTATTTCATCGTCGATTAGTTCATCTTTTATATCGTTGTCAAAACTTTCGTGCTTATTTTTTTGTTCTGTTTCATTTTGCTTGTATTCACTTGGCTTGTAATCGGAATTTGGTCGCGAATCCAAGAGAGTAAGAGCGCTATTAAAATTATATAGAACCACCTCTGTTGTGTATCTTTCACTACCGTTTTGGTCAGTCCATTTTCTGGTTCTCAAAGAACCTTCAACATAAACTTTACTGCCTTTGCGTGCAAAATCTTTGACGATTTTTACTAATCCTTCACTAAAAATTACAATATTATGCCATTCTGTCTTTTCAGAGCGCATACCGGAAAGTTTGTCAGTCCAACTTTCAGACGTGGCTATTGAAAAACTTGCCATCTCTTTTCCATTTTGTGTAGTCCTAATTTCAGGATCTTTTCCTAAATTACCAACTAATATGACTTTGTTTATGGTACCACCAGACATAATTATGCTCTAAATAAATCCCTTTATTATCTTATGTAAAAGTACTATTGTCAAATTTAATTAAAAGTGCGCTTGGAGGGATTCGAACCCACGGCCTTTGCCTCCGGAGGGCAACGCTCTATCCAACTGAGCTACAAGCGCATATATAGCTACCCACCCGCGGTATCTATGTTGAGATCCCGCTAACAAGCAGTGGGGTGACGGTTTTTCAAATTGTCGGTAAACCTAAGTCACTTTGGCTATATACTAAATTATTTAATAGATAAGCTATCCAAGTCAAATTTTTGTTTTGGATAAAGCGTAAACATAACACTCCCATGTCCAAGATATACATTTTGAGAATCATTCGCATGCTTTTTTATTGCTTTTTGATCTACGGCCCATACAAAAGTCACACAATTTTCAGTGACTGAGTGCACCTTTAAGTCCTTAGTATTTATAAACAGCTTTCCATTTACCCATATTTTCCATGTATCGGAAGAAAGATATAAAATTGAGTCTAAACTCACTACCTTACAGTTGAAATTATCTGATACCTCCTCTTTTGCAGCTCTTGAAGACCGTAAATTGAACTTTTCCATTTCATTGACCATTCTATTAACTGGCTCCTCATCAAAAAAAATGCTTTTTACGTTACTATATTGTGACAAAACGTCAAAGTCACTTTCCACTGCTTCTCTTATTATATCGTCCCGATCTGTATAGCTTAGTTTCTGATTGTTAATAAAGAAACACTCTTTTGCACGCAAATTTGCTATATCAATAAAATCATCGATTTCTTGATTGCCAACTTTAAGAATACTTTCAAAATATCTTTTTTCTATCATCATTCCATACTGAGAATGATGACAAACCATTTCATCATCACCTTGTTTTTCTATATATACGCATAAATTTCCACTATTTAATCCTAATATTTTATGCTCAATAAAATCTTCATTGCCAATATATTGTCGGCAAGAATACTCCTTACAAATTTCTATGCTTTCTATGATATCTTCACAACTGCAATATGCATTAACATTGGAAATGAGTAGCGTAAAAATAAAAAACAGCTTTATGTTCATCACCTTATCTACTTAATATAGTACACCAATCAAAGACTATATTAACTCTCACTATCTCTATCATATTACCATTCAAAATTTGATTCATAGCTGCAGCATCAATATTTCTCTGCTTGTTTAAAATAAGAGATTTGATCATAACATAACCGGGCAGATTTGGAATAGACTGTAGAAATAAAAAAATATGCTTATCGCTGATTGAACTTAAATTTAGGACCACTTCACTTTTTATTACTTTTGTGCGTTCACTTTTGTTGTGGAGCTCAACTTCTTCGGGTATAGAAATTGATATTTCAGGTTCTAATATATAGTACTTTTTATATAACCTGCTAAGCTCGAAATTTAAATTTGCAATGTATCTGCTACTGTGTAAATTTGAAGAAGAAATTTTTTTCCATAAATCTAGGTTTTTATTTAGAACAACTTCCTTTTTTTGAATTCCAGTAATCTGTAAATTCATAGAACGTATTTTATCAATCGCAATTTGATTTTTATTATAAACCTTTTCGTTATAGATAACAACATATGTTAATAACCCTATTAATCCAACAGATAATAACAAATACGATATAAACTGAATTGTAGCTTTTCTTTTTAATTGAGAGATAGTCATTAATCTACATTGCCTCTCCTATTTCAACATCAATAGATAGATTTTGCCCTTTAGCAGCAGGTAAGTTAGAAATATTAATGTCATAGGTACGAAAATTATCGTTTAAATTTTTTCGTAGTTTCTCGTATTGATAGGAAATATTTTTACCGGATCGAAAATTAAACCTTAAAGTTGTGGTAATATAACTTTTTGCCTCATTATAATTCCATTCAAATGATCGAAGCTCTATACCTGGTACTTTTAACTTTTCTACATACTTAACTTGTGTAAGAGGAGAGTATTCTATTTTTGATAAAATATTATTGATATTAATAAAATCATAAATTTCATCTATTTTTTTTACATTATAGCTTTGGCTAAGTTTTGTTAATTGGTTATTTAAGGTGCTCTGCTTTGCGGATAAATTATCAGCGACACTGAAGTTTGAATATAAATTTAGCAAACAAAGGGCGTTAATTACAACTAAAACCAAAGCGAAGTATAGAAAAATTTGAGGAGAGTTTAAATAAAGATAATTGAATAGATAAAATTCTTTAGTTTCCTTTGTATTAAAAATAGCTGCTAATTTATTCTTAAAGCTGTGAAACAAAATTATGGTATCGCAAAAGTTATCTTTTTCACTTATAGCTAGTTCTGCTCCTAATAGTTTGCCTAACTCATATGAAGTTAATATGTTCACACTGTTCTCTGAAAAATTTATAACTGATAAACTAGCTTTAATATCTTCTGACACTATGATGCAAAGGTCGATAGGGTTATTTTTTTCAAACCCAAACTTAGTTAAGGATCGAATAGTATCTTGCACTTCCTGATATATTCCACCAGCAATAATTCCTGGTAAATTATCATTAGTAAATGGTACTAAACGCGTAAATACCATTTTATTCTCTTTAAGAACCACTTGTCTATAGCCTCCCGTTTTAGTTGCAGCAACTATAATTTTCCAATTATTAGGATCTTTATGTAGAATCTTTTTTGTTATATTACTTATTTCTATAGGAAACATTAATATTCCCTTAAAGTTGGAGCCTATCTCAATAAACACATTCAACCAATATTCTACTAAATGCTTTGCTTTTGATGAAACAAGAAGATAGCACCAGTTTTGATTGAATTTGTTTGGCTTCTCAACCAAAAAAACTGAACTTATGTCATTATTACGAGAAAAATGCTCCATCTTTGTTTTTGCTGATAGATAGGCACTAATCTTGTTTGCCCTTGTAATAAACTGTAGCGAGTAATTTTGATCTGCATGATTAAGCACTAGGTATAAAGGTGCTTTTTTATCTGACGAAAGACATGAAATTAAATCGGAAACTGCTTTATCGTTTTTGCCCTTAACAAAATACCTTTTATTTAAAGTATTATTTTTAAAATATAGTAATATTATGCCTTCTTCTCCAATAGAAAGCATAAACTTACTTTTGGATTTTGAACTAAACATATTAACAAAGCATATACTTATCTAGAATTAAAAAGGCAATTTATTGAAATTCATTAAACATTAGAGGGAAATATTGTTATAAATTTTCGCAGCAACATTATTTATATTATAATTTTTTTATAAAATCAATACTAATATTAAGCTATTTAATTAATAAATTAAGAAAACTCATTAATTAGAAATATACACTATCTGCCGATTAACTTTAATTAATAGGAGTTATTAATCTATTTACTATTCTTGTAATATTATTTCTAATGGTAAACATTTCTAGTAATACTGGAACAGTTGTTATTTCAGATACAGAATTTAGTGTAAGTAAACTAACCATTTGCTGAAGAGCGCTCATCTTCTGTGGTATTTGATGATGGAGCAACTAATTTGCTCAAAATCTCATCTTTTGGTCCCATAGCGTAAATGACACCATCTGACATGAGGATCACCTTATCAACTACGGACAATAACGGTAGCTTGTGAGTGATGATAACAGTAGTAGTATTTTGCTTTCTTGCAATGCCAATTGCATTAATTAAGCATGCCTCTCCATTGCTATCTAAGTTAGCGTTTGGTTCATCAAGTACTAAAAGTTTTGTGTGACCATAAAAAGCTCTGGCAAGTCCAAGAAGCTGTTTTTGGCCGCCAGAGAGCGTTACTCCTCCAGGACCTCCTATTGTTGTATCATATCCATTTGGTAAGCTTAGTATTAGTTCATGTATTCCTGCAATTTTTGCTGCTTTGATTGTTTCTTCAGGATTTGGATCTGGTCTCATGCGAGCAATATTAGCTTTGACACTAGTGTTAAATAACTCAATATCTTGAGGTAAGTAGCCAACATAATTACCAAAATTTTCTCGATTCCAAGTATATACATCAGCGCCATCTAGTCTGACTACACCAGATATTGGCTTCCATACACCAACAGTTAATTTTGCGATAGTGGATTTACCAGAAGCACTTGCACCAATCACACCTACTACGTCCCCTGGTTCTATAATAAATGATATTCCTTTTACTGTTGGCTTATTGCTTCCATAAGGAGTAAAAAATACTCTATCAAATTCCAATTTTCCTTCAGGTTCTGGTAGAGCCATAGTTTGCTCTCTTTTCGGCGATGTTAATATAAGTCTTTGTAGCCTTCCATATGACATTCTAGCCTGATTTAAAAACTTCCAAGTATGAACCGCAGCGTCAAATGGTGCTAATACTCTACCCATTAAAATTGAAGCAGCAATGATGCTACCAGCAGTTTTATGAGCTGTAATTGCAAGTAATGCACCTGTTCCAATTACTGATATTTGCAGAGTTGAGCGCAAAAACTTAGTGATTCCAGTAATTACATTAGAGCGATTTTGTGCTTTAATTTGCATTGCTCGATTCTGATCATTTCGTTTACACCAATCAGAGACTATGAATTCTGACATGCCCATAGCTTCAACTACTTCTGCATTTCTTGTTGCAACATCTATAGCACTGATATTCCGTATAGTTTCTTCGTTGGTTTCTTGTAATATTCGTTTAGTGGCAAGTTCATTCCATATTGCCATAGAGACTAATATAATGATTCCAGCAATAGCTATAAACCCCGTGGAGGTGTGTATCATGAAAATCACAACAAGGTAAATTAACGACCATGGAGTATCAAACAGTGAGAATATACCATTTCCTGTAATGAAATTTTTTATTACCCCGAGATCTCGTATTGCTTCACCACTTGAAGTTGAGCTCTGCACTGACGTTAGCCTGATTGACCTTACTATCAGATCTGGTGTTGCAGTTTTATCGATCCAATCACCTATTTTTGCCATGGCTAAATATCGACAAGTTTCAAGCATTGCAGAACATGCAAATGCAGATAAAGTGATAATTGTCAGCATAGTTAGTGTTGACACACTTTCGCTTGATATCACCCGATCAAGCACTTGAGAGGTATAAAGTGGTAGAAATAACATTAATAAATTGATTCCCGCACTAAACCAAAAGATAAACCAAAATGCACTTTTGCATTTTTCTAGGCAAATATATAGAGTACTTTGCTTCAATTCTTTTTTTATTGATGGCGTAATTTCCACAATCTTCCTCTTAATTTGATTACATGCACCATATACAATTTTTATTACAAAAATATTAATAACGGCAGTTAGCCTGCTTTAAGTGAGTAAAATATTAATATATGTGAATAGGAAATATCAACAAAGAAGTATAGTTAATATTTCCTTCATTACCTAATTCAAAATTGAGAGTTTTTAATAACTCTCCAACTCCCACTTTGGCCTTGGTGCAAAATTGAGAGAATCGATATAGTTTTTCCTTAACATTTCAATTCCTGCCCATCCAACCATCACTGCATTATCTGTACATAGGTTATTAGGGGGAAAAAATATATTTAAGTTTATGTGTTTCTTTAATTTCTCTCTCAGGAAATTATTTGCTGCAACTCCGCCGGTAATCACAAAGTCATTGATTTTGATATTTAAAGATTCGGCCATAATAATCGCATTACTAACCCTGTCCAGCAGTATGTCACTAATACACTCTTGAAACGAAGCACACACATCACACACATCTTGCTCGCTCATTTCGAGTTTCTGCACTAAGTTTTTTACTGCTGTCTTGATTCCAGAAAACGAAAAGTTACATCCAGAACGTTTTATCATCGCCCTTGGCAGTTTAAATCTTGCACCATTGCCTTTTTTAGCTAACTTTTCAATTAATGGCCCTCCGGGATAGCTTAAACCCAGCATCTTAGCAACTTTATCAAATGCTTCTCCTAACGAGTCATCAAGTGTCTTCCCGAGTTTAATATATTTACCTACATCCTGTGCAATTAAAAATTGACAGTGACCACCTGATATTAATAGAACTAAAAACGGAAATTTCACCTCATGCAGTAACCTAATAACTAATGCATGCGCTTCTAAGTGATTAACTGCAATAAAAGGTTTTTGTGCTACATGTGCAATTGCTTTAGCCATCATTGTACCAACTATTAATCCACCTATGAGTCCTGGTCCTGATGTTGCTGCAATTGCACTGAGATCACAAAAGTTAAGGTTAGATTTTTCCATGGCGCTTTTTATTAGACCACTTAAATGCTCCATATGAGCACGTGAAGCTATCTCAGGAATCACCCCACCGCGTTTTTTGTGTTCTGTTTGAGAAAGAATCTCGTGAGCAAGGACCTGCTTGTCACTATTTACAATCGCTACTGCAGTTTCATCGCAGCTTGTTTCAACAGCTAAAATGGTTTTCATGTATATTCGAGCACTTTATTATAAAAACTATACCTTGAAACGCTATAGAAGTTAACTGCAAAGTTAACTTCTATAGCTAAAAGATTTACCGACAACCGTCATACCGCTACGTGTTAGCGCCGTGGCGGTATGACGTAGGAAAACCTGCACTAGCTATACTAAGCTAATTGTCATCTCCAAATATGGAGCTAATTTTTTTGCCCCCAGGAGAAAATTTATTAGTCCAACTGCTTTGCACTTTGGTTACGTCTTTAGTGGTGGTTTTATTGCTGTATTCATTGATTTCCTTATCTATTCTATCCATCATTTGTGGATCCAGGCAGCTCTTTTTCCATTGATCAGTAGCAAGGAACACTTTGTTTAAATCTTGAGTGCGAATTAAGTATTCTTTATCCTTAGGATAAACCTCTTGTGCCCAAGCAAATAGCTCAAAATAGCGTGCAAATAATTCAGATGCGCGTGACTTTGCAGTTTGATAAGCTTGTATCTCCTTAAATATAACTTGGCTAATAATTTTCTGCACAAGAACATTTGCTTGCCTTAAATTCTGCTCAATATCCTGGTAAACCTTATGGAGAAATTCCTGCTCTAGGTTCAAGTTAAGCTCATTTTCAACCATATGTGAAAGTTCATGCACTATAATGTATGGATTTGACCTTCTCAGCACAATAACATACCTATTTACACCGGAAGACCTGATTGTCTTACACACCCCTTCTTCCATATCCACTAATCCCTCTTGGTATATTTCAAACGAAAGCTTATTTTGCTTTATTAGTGATAAAGTGAGGTTTAATGTGTTTCTAAACTTCTCAAATTGATAGAGATACTCAATATATCGTATTGCATTTTCACTGCTTCCTACTTTAGTCGCTTGTTTGATTAAATTCCTGATTAGCATGCCTTATTATTAAAGGAATTTTTTTTTATACTCAAGAGCTATAAAGTGTTTTTTAGGAAATCTCATTGCATAGCTAAAGTAATTCAGGTTTACTGACAACCGTCATACCGCTAACACGTAGCGGTATGACGAGGTTATCGTCATGCCACCGCGAACCGTCATACCGTCACGGAATAATTAACCGTCATACCGCGATTCATTCGCGGTATCTCTTAGCATAGATCCCGCTAACACGTAGCGGGATGACGATTGTCGGTGAACCTAAGTTACTTTAGCTACAAACGTTAAGAAATTTACCAAGTAAAAAAAAGGCAAAAGAAACCCCGAGTAGCGAGCTTGACTCTCTAATACTTTAAATTGGCGCTGTAATAATGTGCTGACGCTTAGTTTAAGCGCGATTTGGCTGAATGTAGAAAAATTTTAAAAGACATGCAGCCGCTATAATTCTATGTAATCCGCCAAAAGATACCCTGAGTTTTTTACTGAATTTTGTCATTGAGCCTGCAGGTCAAAAACAAGTTTTGAGTCATAAATACCCTTAATGCCATGATAAGGGGGCTGGCGGAGTTTGTCAAGTAAGTTTTTGTATTTAATCCGTTTCTATGGCTTATATAATAATTATTATTGTAGTATAATTTAGAATAATGCAATAGATACCTAATGTTTTAGCTATTAATTATATGTTGCACAAGAGCATATATTACAATACCATCCAAGTAGGTCAAAAATAAGGAGATTGTCATGAGTTTTACTTTACCTGAATTACCATATGATAAAACAGCTTTAGAGCCTTACATATCTGCAAAAACCTTAGATTTTCATTATGATAAGCACCATAAAGGGTATTTAAATAAACTCAACGAGCTGGTTGAAAATACAGATTATCAACATGTGAAAATTGAGGAAATAATAACAAAAGTGCATGGTAATAGCGATAAAGTTCCCATATTTAATAACGCAGCGCAAGTTTGGAACCACACTTTTTATTGGAATTCAATGAAGAAGAATGGTGGTGGTAAACCTAAAGATGATGGTTTTCTGGCAAAAAAAATTCAAGATGATATCGGTGGTTTTGATAAGTTTTGTGGGGAATTTGCCAATCATGGAGTAAGCCAATTTGGTAGTGGATGGGTATGGTTAGTGCTCGAAAAAGGAAAGCTCAAAATCACCAAAACTCCAAATGCAGATTTGCCATTAATTTATGGCCAAGTTCCATTACTCACTATGGATGTCTGGGAGCACGCCTATTATTTAGATTGTCAAAATCGTAGAATTGACTACATAAAAGTTTTCCTTGACCATTTGATTAATTGGGATTTTGCAGAAGAAAATTTAAAAAAGAATACATAAGATGAATACACCTCAGGTAACAAAATTAGATAATGGTCTGCGCATAATAACTGAGCAGGTGCGTGATGTTGATTCCGTAGCTTTAAGCATACGAGTTGGTGTTGGCAGTAGAGCGGAAAGTGCAAATCAAAATGGAATATCCCATTTTCTAGAACACATGGCTTTCAAAGGAACGAAGACAAGAACTGCGTTTGAAATTGCAAAAGCTTTTGACGACATAGGTGGGGTTTTCAACGCCAGCACCGGTAGGGAAAGCACCACCTATTATGCAAAAGTCCTCAAGAAAGACATAAAAACTGGTATTGATATATTAATAGATATATTGATGAATTCAACATTTCCAGAAGATGAATTGGAACGTGAGAAGGGCGTTGTAATACAAGAGATTTTTCAAACTAATGATTCACCAAATGGCATTGTTTTCGATAAATATTTTGAGGCAGCTTATAAAGATCAACCTTTTGGCAGGTCAATCTTAGGCACGCAAGATACTGTAAAATCTTTTACTCGAGGAGATCTAGATAATTACATAAATGAACATTACTTTGGCGAGAATATGCTATTTACCGTTGCAGGAAATGTTGAACATGAAGAAGTTATTGCATTAACCAAAGATTTTCTCTCGAAGATTCATTCTAAAAAGCTGAAAAAAAGCCAAAATGCGAGCTGTACTGGTGGTGAGTATTTAGAACATCGTAAATTAGATCAGGTACACTTGCTAATTGGTCTACCTAGTGTTTCTCGCCATGACGATAAATATCACACGTTTCAAGTGCTTGATTCTATATTAGGGAGCGGAATGTCATCACGTCTGTTCCAGGAAGTAAGGGAAAAGCAGGGATTAGCTTACTCTGTTTATTCATTTAATTCCAGCTACACTGATACAGGGATGTTTTCCATTTTTGCTGGCACAGATAGTAGTAACTTAGATAAGCTTTTAAAATCTATGACGACAGAGTTAAAGAAGCTGTCTACAGATAATCTGAGGGAAGAAGAAGTAAATAGAGTGAAAGAGCGAATAAAATCCCAAATTTTAATGTCACGCGAAAGTGTTAGCTCACGCGCTGAAACATTGGGGCACTACTATGGTAACTATAATAGGTACATCAGTAAAAATGAATTAATAGAAAAAATTAGTGCAGTTACCACTGCTAACGTAAAAAAAGCAGCAAAAGAATTGTTATCTCAGCATGAAAAAACCACTCTAGCTGCAATTGGAGAAATTAAATCATTGCCAAGTTACGATAAAGTGGTTTCTATGCTTAAAGCTTAGCACATTCTATTATATTGATTTGGCTACTTTACAATATAATTTAGCACAGTGATTAAAGAAGTGTAAGTTGAAATAATGTGCCATGAACCGGATATGCAAGAAATTATACGAATCTTCGACCTCCTCTTTCAATAATATTATTATTTCTATTTTGCGTAACTTTTTCCGTATAATTTTTAGGAGGTACTGGTGGTGCAAGTGGTTTTTTGCTTACAGGGTTTGAGTCTATACCTTTCTTTTGCCGATGATAGTTCCGTGCTTCTTGAACGGTCTGATGTGTAGGCTCTCCACCATTATAGTTTCCTCTCACAGAGTTCGAGTTTATGTCTTTCTGTTTGAAGAGGATAGTTCAATTCCTCTTTACGAGTCTGGAATATAGGCTCTCCATCATTATAGTTTGAGTTTATATTTTCCTTTTGCAAACCAGCGTTCAATAATTTCGATATCTCTCGCCCTAGCTGATCACCTTTATAATTATTGTTAAGATCTTTAATTTTCTCTTTTTTCTCGATTATTTGAGCTAAGGACTCGACAATAATATCTTTGTTTATTCTTGAAACATCTATTGGCTTACTTCCTTTGACAGTAATTTCACTACTTCCTTGCTTACTACTTACATTATAGCCCTGCCCTTCAATTTTTGTTGCCACTTCTCTTCTAAATAAATTGCAAATAGCATTTATTACCTCTTGAAAAAAAGCTTTGATTGCCTTGAATTCTTGTGCTAAGGAAACGATTTGAATATGTGCGTATTTTTTACCTGGTGATAACTCTTCAGCATTCTGGTGTGTAGATTCTATTTGCTGATGGTCAAGCATCATTGCATGACGTTTTGAGCGTGTTGGGTTTGCTTGTGTTTCGGATGACGACATGTCCTTAATATCTTGTTTTTTATTCTTACCATCAGCAACCATACCATCACTTGATTTCTTTTTTTTAGGAGGCAATGGTGGTCGATTTTCATTGTTCTGATATATAGGTTCTTTTGGTACCGTTTCAGACAATGATCTCTGAATATCTTGAAGATTTTGGTATATAGGTTCTTCCTTCTTCAAATTTTCATAAATTGGTTCTTGCACTAAGTTAGCATTGACAAACTCCTGTACTCTTTCTAGATAACCAACATTTTTATCCTCTTTAGGCACTCGCGCACCTTCAAATTTGATTTTTTGTATCTCTTCAATACTCAGCCCATTTTTTTCAAGCCATTCCTCTCTTTTACTCATTGATGCGACAAACTCATTAATCTTTTGAATATTTTTTACATCATCACCAACTAGCATGACAGTTTTTGGCAACTCACCATGTTTATCCTTATACTCCACAATTGCCTTACAGATGTGTAAATTTTTTCCAACTTGATTTTTTTGTTCTTTGAGACCTTTTGGAAGCTCATTATCATAATCTCCTGGAAACCCACCAAATACAGAAATACCGCCTGCTTGTTCTTTAGATAAACCCAAATGATTCTCTACAACCCTTCTCACAGCGTCTGAATATCCTGTATACGATGCGATATTAACTTCCATTCCGCTTGAAAGCGCAGATTGCAGTGCAGACTTTAGCCCCTCTTCATTTTTTATTCCGTCTGTGTTTTCTAGAAAATCTTTTATATTGTGATCAGTCACTGCACCTTCTGCAGCAGAATTAAAATCACTTTTTCCTAACCTAGAAAAAGTATTATGCATGTGTCCATTAGTAATAGTGTTATCAAAATCAAATATTAATAGGGTATTATTTCCTTTAGCCATATCTTCACCTCTAATCCTTACAAATCATATGGGTAGAGACTAACATTAATAGATTAATTATTTATTATAACCCTTCTAATTAATAATGTGATAAATAAAGTAAATATAACAAGAAGTAAAAATCAACGGCATAAAGAAAAGACTTAAAGAGAGGCCAAATCAAAGTGCAATGGTATTTCACTAATCCAATTATTTTTCTCTTGATCTAGCCTATCATTCAATATTGCCTGCCTTATAGATGCCATTAACTTATTCATGAAGAAAACGTTATGAATGGTAACGAGTGTGTAAGCCAGGAGCTCTTTAGCTTTCAGTAAATGGTGTATATAAGCTCTTGAATGCTTTCTGCAGGTAAAACATAAGCAGTCACTTTCAATTGGGTTATTGTCCAGCTCGAATTGTTGATTTCGCAAATTAATATGCTCTTTGCACTTTGAAGAAATAGAATCTCTATTTTTTACTTTAATAAGCGCACCACCATGCCTTGCTAAACGGGTTGGATGCACGCAATCAAACGTATCAATTCCAAGACTAACTCCGCGAAAGATGTCCACAATTCCACCAATACCAAGCAAATGAGTAGGCCTATCTTTTTTCAGATGGTCCATAGTGAAAGAAACTACATCGTACATCTGCTCTTTACTTTGACCAAGTGATCCACCTATTGCTTGACCAAAAAATGGCAAATCGTTAATAAAATTACAACTTTCTCTACGTAAATCTTGATATACTCCGCCTTGACTAATTCCATACAGTGCCTGCTTGCCATTATTGTTTTTTTCAAATTCATTTAAAGAACGTTCAGCCCATTTGTGGCTCATGAGCATTGATTTTGCTGTGTATTCTTTGCTTATGTGAAATGGAGTACATTCATCTAAGACTAAGATTAAATCTGCACCTAGTTTTTGTTGAATTTGTATAGACTTTTCAGGAGTCAAGCAATAAGTTTTACCATTAATGTAAGAACGAAAAATTGCCCCATCCTCATTAATTTTGATCAGAGTCTTTTGTTTTTTTCTTATTCCTTTTATCTCTTCCGAAACTGATCCGTGCCCTAAGCTAAATATCTGATATCCACCTGAGTCAGTTAGCATTGGCCCATTCCATCCCATCATCTTGTGCAAACCACCAAGTTTTGCTACGGTATCTTCCCCTGGTTGGAGCATTAGGTGATAGGTGTTGGAAAGTATTATCTGAGTACCTGCTTCACTAATTCTCTCGATATCTGCAGCTTTAATTGCAGCTTTTGTTGCACAGAATATAAAAGCTGGTGTTTCTACGCTTCCATTTGGAGTTTTAATTGTTCCAACTTTTGCAGAACCTGATTGCTTGATTATCTTGAATGCAAATTCTTCTTTCATCTATTTGCCTGAAAGTTCTGTTATGATGTTTTCTACTTTCTCAGGAGTAAGATTTTCATAGAAGTCATTATTGATCTGCACAACGGAAGCATTAACGCATGCACCTAGGCATTCAACTTCTTTTAAAGTGAACAAATTATCTTTAGTAGTCTCACCGATATTGATTCCAAGTTTTTTTTTTAAGGTATTTAAAACTTCTTCACTATTGCACAACCAGCAAGGAGTTGTTCTACAAATTTGTATTAGATATTTGCCTACTGGTTTTAAATTATACATGGTGTAAAAATTTGCCACTTCATATACACGAATATGTGGAATATGCAGCATATCAGCAACATAACGCATAGCAGATTCAGAAACCCATCCGCATTGCTCTTGAACCAGGTATAGTAAAGGCATGACAGCACTACCTTCTCTACCTTTGGGATACATCTCTATAAACTTTTCCGCTTTCTTAAGGTTTTCTGATGTAAAACTAAACTGCTCTTCTTTTTCTATCATTTATGAGACTCATATAAACTTTACAGATTATACCTGTAGAACCAATGATTGCAATTGTTGGTTTTTTGAGAAATAGCATTTTGCAGTATCATACTACCCATACTGCCCAACTTGTAAATTCTTTTGGCTTGGCCATAGGATCCAGTTAAAAAATCTGATCATGCGCTAACTTCAATTGTTTCATAAGTTTGTTTTAGTAAATCTCAATTATTTTAGCTACAGCTAACTACTTTAAAAAAATGCTTAAGAAATTATAGTATATTATTTATAAATACACTATCCTTGACATTTATTATAAATGTTGTGTATAATAAACTATATTTATTAATATGAGGTTAAACTATGAGTAAACAATTAAATTTATGGATAAAAGAAACTGGTGAAGAGAAATTTAAAAATTTTCTCACATCACTAGATAAAGAAAATCTTCAAAAGCATGCCACAACTATTTACAGAAATTACGAACAAAGTTACAATGAAAAGTATTTCATGTACAACAAAATTGGTTCTGGTGCAGTAGTAATAGGATCTTGTGCTCTCATTCTGCTATCTCGATATTTCGATCTAAGAGAAAAAGTGCAAAAACCACTTGAGTACATGGCACTTGCAGCAATTGTTATCTTTGGAGTTGGATTTCTATACTCACTTTATCAAGAACATGAATATAAAGCCTCCAACAAAAAGGAAGAATATGTATCAGATCACGAAAAACATAAGGTGCTTCCTGAGGTTCAAACAATTATAGATGAGCTAAAGGCAGAAACCCTAGTAGTAGAGATAGAGATAAAGAGTCAAAAAAACATTTAGCCAAAACTTAAGATTCCTCTACCTGTTAGCGGAATCTGCATAAGACACAACGAATAAAAATTTACCTTTAAATGTAGATTATAGGGTTTTGAGAACTCTACCTTCCTTTCATCTATAAAACTTCTTAGCCATTTTCGAGCCTATATTTACTTTTTAGTATAAAATAAAGACGTTAATTTTTTAATTTTAGTTAAAATTTTCATTGACATTAACACACAGGGGTAATCATAATAGCATTTTATTAATATTTTAAATAAAATTATGTCTATATTAGGAAGATTGCTCGGGATCAACTCAAATACACCGGAAGTTAAAGAAGCGGTAGGTTTTAACCCAGCAAACGTAGGGTTGATTGAAGGAGATGGAGTCGCTTATGGACTTAGCTATCAAGATAATGGTAATGGGAGCAGTAAAGTAAAATTACTTATTAGTCCATTATATCAATCAAAAACATACGAATGGGGTACAAATGTCAGCGTAGTAAATGAATTCAAAGATCAATTGTCTCTCACATTAATAGAAGATTCAGCTGAAACAGATAAAGTTGGAATTGTCTTTCCTGAAGAAGGAATTGGCGAAGAAGGAGAAAAATACGTTAAAGGCTTATCTTTTAACACTTACGGAATTAAACAATCAGTTAATACTCCTTCAGTTGAACATTTAGGTAAAAGAAAATTACAAAAGAATATTGATAATAATAGTCTTGCAAATGTGAGCAATAGTTACTTTCAACCAAAAGCAGTGAAAGTTGATAATGGTGATGTAATCGTAATCGCTCATAACTTAAAGGATCAAACTTTAGTTTCTTGGTATTTGAAATCAGACAAAGGCGGAAAATTTAAGGTGTTGACTGGAGAAAAAGGTGTTACAGAAAGAAAATTGTTCAATTTTGATAATCCGGGGCAATTGGCATTAAATGGAAACACGATGCTTTATTCGCAAGTGAGCAGAAAAATTATTGGGGATCAAGAGGTGAGAAAAACACGTATTTTCAAATTTGATATGGCTAAAGTGGTTGAGGATCTGAAAAGCAGAAAGGAAGATGAATGTTTGCTTGGTAAGAAAAATTGTCAGATAAATACAGCGTCATCTTTTTCTAGTGAATATGAAATAAGCTTTTTGCAGTATGTAAAGCGAACTGAAGGCAATGATCTAGTTGCCTTTCTTGCAGAAGACCGGTTATCTGATAAACAAACGTTACATTTAACAAGTCTTGTTAAGAATGGATCAAAATCGAACCTTACTATTTGCGAATTTGCAGATTCTATAGAGCAATTGTACGTTAAAGACAATGGTCAAGACAGTTTTATTGTAACTGCAATAAGTGAAGAAAACATCGCAATTTTCAATCATCAAAGATTTGAAAAACCTTCTAAGGTAACAATAATACCGGCAAGTAGTAACAAAACTCTCAGTGATTTTGTTGATATCATTAACGGTCGATTGACACCTGATATCATTTCTAGTAGTACCGTGGCTCCTGTAACTATTACAGAAACGGTTGTGACTTCTAAGAAAACGCTGACTGCTGCAATTACTAGCACAACAGAAACCGACACTGTAAAGACTACCAAATTAACAACAGAAGCATCAACTACCGTTGCACCTACTTCTACAATGAATAAACCTTCAACGGAGTCAACGACTCAAATAAGTACAGTAACAGTGGAGCCAATAACAGTAGCAAAAACAACTACTACTTCACAAGTGACCACGGTTGCTACAACGTCAACTAGTGTGCCAATAATAAACTCAGAGAAAACTATACAAACAGTATTTAGTATACCAAGTACTAGAACAAAAAAGTCAACAACTCCTATATTTACCACGACTTTACTTCCTCAACCTACTTCTTCACCACAGCCTACTCAACTTGCTATAGGGTCTAATAGGGCAGGAATGATAGGAGGATCTTTGATTGGAACAATAGGTATTGCTGGAATTATAGGATTTATAGCATATAAATGTATTAAGAAATATCACGGTTATTATAATGCTGCTCATGTGTTAGAATTAGCTGATTTGGAATCACATTCAAATAGCAGCAATGAAGAAATTTTTTTCACCCATAGCAGAACAAGCAGTGATAATAACATATCTATACAAACTACGTATCAATCTGAAACAATGCTAAACAGTATATCATTAGAAAGTAGTAGTCGAGCAAGAAGTAGCTCGTCGTCTTCAAGCGGTGGACCAGGCTCTTGACTAACTGAAGCGGAGTCTAAAAGTGAAAAAAGCTTATCTTGGGATAGCGATGATGTGCCGGAATATCACCTTTAGCTATTTGTCTGAATGTTTTTAATATGTAGACTGTTAGGAAATTGTCTTTTGCTTTTGTGATTTTCATGTTAAAGTATAATTCCTGGGTGAAATAAGTAGCTGCTGTTGTGTGATAAACATAGCAGAGGAAAGTCCGGGCTCCAAGGAAAAATAGTGACGGGTAACGCCCGCCGGAGGCAACTCCAGTTATAGGGCTACAGAAAATTACCGCCTAAAATATTTTAGGTAAGGGTGAAAAGGTGTGGTAAGAGCACACCATGGCAATGGCAACATTGGTAGTCGAGTAACCAACACTAGGAGCAAGATTAAATAGAAGTAGATTTTATGTTTTTCTCATATCTACTCGGGTAAATCGCATGAGGTAAATGGTAACATTTACTCCAGATAAATAGCTACATAAACAGAACTCGGCTTATATTTCACCTAGGCGTCACATGATACGTGCGATATAAGCCATGCTATATTTAAGTGTAGGCATTTCATGCGTTGTCCTTCACTTGTTCTGCTTGATAGCCATCACTACTTTCGCCTACATTAACGTTAGAATATTCTTCATCATCAATATACTCTTTCAGAACATACCCTCTGCCCCAAACGGTTTCTATGTGGCTTTTTCCATCATTTGCACTTTCAAGTTTCTTACGTAATTTGCACATAAAAACATCAACTATCTTGTTATCTGAAGGTTCATCCAAGCCATTGTAAAGATGATTTAAGAACATTTCTTTTGTTAGTACTGTTCCTTTACGCAGTGCTAGTAATTCTATCATAGAATACTCTTTATTAGTAAGGTGAACCGTTTTACCTTTCACCTCAACAATCCTGTGATCAAAATTGATATTTATATTACCAATCTTTATCACCGATTCAGGATGGCCTTTAGTACGACGCACTATGGCCTTAATTCGAGCTAATAACTCGCTTTTATGAAATGGCTTGGTTAAGTAATCATCGGCACCATACCCAAGCCCTTTAGCTTTTTGATTGACAGCGGATATACATGAAAGTATTAAGACAGGAACTTTGATTTTTGCACTTCTTAGTCTTAACAATATATCATATCCGTCAATATCACCAGGCAAGTGTATATCTAAAATAACTAGGTCATAGTAATCTCCGTTTGAGGAAACCATATTATTGTTATAATCTTGTGCAGAAGTAACAACGTCACAGAAGTGTCCATCAGAAGTTAAGGCATTAACCACAGTCTTTGCACTTACTTGATCATCTTCGATTAATAATATACGCATATTTTACACCCCATAAATAATTTATAATTTTAATAATATATATAACTAAGGAAAGTAATAAATCAAATTTTTATTAACAAATGATCAAAATTACACTTATTAATTAATAGTAAATATATTGTTCCAAAGTTATATAAATAGATCTAAAATATAATAGATATACCATGGTAGTAATAATATTTTTAGTAAATATTGAATTAAAGTTACTATTATTAAAAGAATACTTCGGTTAATAAATATTTAACTATTCTATATGTCTGTGTTATATTTTTAATTTACTTATCCTACTGTTTTAAAGTATAAGTAATACTTTCAGGAGTATTGTGTGGCAATGTCAATTTTAGGTGCTGGTGCATGGGGTACAGCAATCGCAATTTCATTAGGTAGTAAGAAAGATGTGATTTTGTGGACTCGCAATGAAACTACATTTGAATCAATCAACGGGAAAAGAGAAAGTGACAAGCTACCCGGTTGTCGAATTTCTGATAATGTGTCAGTAAAATTGGCTATTGAAGACACAATTAATGCTTCAGTAACAATCCTCGCTGTTCCCACTCAATCTCTGAGGGAGGTATGTCAGCAATTGCATAATTGTAATCTGAAAAAAGATGTAGCAATAATTTTAGCTTGTAAGGGAATAGAAAAGTCTACATTAAAATTACCTAGTGAAATAGTAAATGAAGTTTTACCCAACAATCCTATTGCTATTTTTTCAGGCCCTAGTTTTGCTGTAGAAGTTGCAAGAAAATTACCCTATTCAATGGTTCTTGCATGCCGAAATAACATATTGGGTTCAAAGCTAGTATCAGAACTACAGCAAGAAAATGTTAAATTACGCCTTAGTAGCGATGTTATAGGGATACAGGTTTGTGCAGCGTTAAAGAACGTTTTTGCTATAGCGTGTGGGATTGTTCTAGGTAGTAAACTTGGGTTTAATGCTCATGCAGCATTGATTACAAAAAGTGTAAGCGAAATTAAGGCTTTATATTCAGCAAAAGTTGGTAACGGTAATGTGGATATAAATACACTACTTGGACCGGCATGTCTGGGTGACCTAACTATGACATGCACATCCTTGAATTCAAGAAACCTATCTTTTGGGTTTAAAATAGGTAATAGTGACAATGGCTTTAATGTTCAGCAGATTTTGTCAGAAGGCAAGTCAGTGATTGAAGGTTTTAGCACTGCTGAGCCCATATTTAATTTAGCAAGAAAGCTAAAGATAAAAATGCCTATATGTGAAGCGGTCTATAGATTATTGTATGAAAGCGTCTCTATAGAGGATACTATTTCTGTTCTTGTAAATTAGTTTTGTACTTTGGTGTATTGTGAAATTTTTATATAAATTGATATCAACATGGTGGCTGTCTGGCACAGTAAAAAAAATGCCAGGTACCGTAGGCAGCTTAGCTTCTTATCCAATTGTTCCTGTGATACTGAGTGACAGAATTTTAGGTGCAGCAATTATTTTTTTTTATTTTTGATTGGACTATGGTCTATAGGCAATTATATAAAACACTACAAGACTTCATGTGATCCAAAAGAGGTAGTAATTGACGAAGTAGTTGGTCAATTGCTGACAATACTTTTAGTTTCGATATTGTTAAGCCAAGAGATGAATTGCTCTTCGTTGTTGTTATGCTTTTTTTCTTTTAGGTTTTTTGATATAATAAAAACGTGGCCTATAAATTTGATCGATAAAAATACCAAAGGTCCTGTAGGTGTTATGCTAGATGACATTATAGCTGCAATTTTAGCCTGTGTTCTTATAGGAGCCTTTTATTGTTGATGTATGCAGGATAAAAAAATTTATTATTCAAGCTTAATTGTTCAAAATTTAAAGGATTATATACTGTACACAGCGAATTTATCTGAGTGGGAAGTACACGATGAATTTGATAACGTTACATTTACAATAAATGGTACTAGGGAGTCATTATTTAATTTTGTGTTCTGTGGAGATCAATGTACCGAGCTTTCTATACAAAAAACTCTAGATTATCTCAGAACAAGAGATATAGAAGCAACATGGGTAATAAATTCACATATGAAAATAAGAGATATTTTAGAAAAGTGTGAAATAAAACACGTTAGCACACCAAAAAAAGCTTTACTTAATATGAAAAATTACTTTTTACCTGCTGATGTTATTCCAAACTTGAGGTTAAATGCTGTAAATGGTAGCGACCTCTTAGAACAGTTAGATTTACACACTTCTAAAATTTTTTATCATGGCGTTGGAATTGTCAGCACATTTTTTCGCGGATTATCAAATTATGATGATAAAAACTCAAGATTAAGATTTTTTCTTGTAACACTAAATAGTGAAATTATTGGGACATGCGGTCTTTATGTTCAAGACAGTGTAGCTGGTTTTTATAGTGATGGAGTTTTACCAATTTACAGGAATCGTGGAATAGGTACCCAAATGGTTTTAGAAAGAATAAAGATAGCTAAACAGCTTGAATGCAAATATATAGTAGCACATTGTATGAAACCTTCTGTAAACCTTTATAAGAGATTGGGCTTTCAGATGTTAGACAATCTTTACTTATATAACTCTTCAGCATAATTCTGAGCGGTTACAAGTTTTTACATCTGTTTTAGAAGTGCTATGTTTTTTTTGTATGAAATGGTTTTAATATTGATTCTAATATTATTCTTTCTCTCTTATTCTAAATTAAAAATTAGTAATAAGATTAAGAACTTACAACATCAAAATGTTATCATAAATAATTTAATTGATACTGTGAATGATGGGTTTTATATTTGGGATGCAAAAAAGCGTATAGAAAAGTTCTCTCCCAACTTACTAATTTTGCTTAATACTGTTTTTTACTCATTTAATGAGTTTGTGAATTTTTTTGAGCAATCAGGAAGTTTAATTAAAAATTTTGCTGAGGCAAAGGAAATAAATAAATCTTTTACTCTAGATTTAAAGTCAAAAGACAGTGAGGTTTATTGCATATGTTATGGTAGAAGCATAATAGATGATTCTAACAATGTGATTGGTGTGCTGTTATGGATAAGGAATGTCTCAGACTGTAAAATAAAAGCTCACGGACTTGAGCTAGAAAATAGTAAGCTTACACAAGAAGTGGAGAGCTATAAAAATGTTTTCAACTCTTTACCATTTCCAATACTAAAATATAACAAGAATAGAAAGGTAGAATTTTATAATTTGTTTTATGATAAATATGTAGATGGCTCTAAGAAATTTGCTATTACCAGTAGCGCTCATAGCACAAAACCAGGAAGGCATGTCGTAACTTACAAGAACGAACCTAAAGTTTTCGATTTTGTTAAAATTCCAATACAAGGTTCTGGTAGCATAGTAATGTATGGGAAAGATGTTAGTGATGCAGAAAAATTATATACTGAATTAAACAGTTATTTAGCTACACAGAAAAATTTGCTTGAGAGGTTGCCGGTTGCTATAGTAATATATAGTAAGAATCAAAAGCTAAAATTTTATAATAATGCTTTCATAAAAACCTTTCAATTTGACCCAAAATTTTTGGCATCTTACCCAACTTATCATGAAGTTATGCTTTACCTCTTCGAATCTAAAAAGCTTTTAGAAAAAGAGGATTTTCAAACTATTAGTAACCAAAGACATGAGTTATTCAAAAAATTATTTGCATCGTATGATGATACGATGCATTTCACGAATGGAAAAGCGTTCAGGGTATTAACAATACCCTACGCTTCGGAAGGTTTGCTGTTCTCTTACGAAGAATGCAAAAGATGATACTTAAACTCCTTCTTTCTCTACCATGAGCTGTTTTACTTTCACTATTGCTCTTGCTGGATTAAGTCCTTTAGGACAAGTTTTTGTGCAATTCATTATTGTATGACAACGATACAACTTGAATGGGTCGTTTAAAACATCAAGTCTTTCACTGGTCTTATTATCACGGCTGTCAGCAACCCATCTGTAGGCTTGTAATAGTATTGCTGGTCCTAAAAATTTATCACTATTCCACCAGTAGCTTGGGCAACCAGTCGAACAGCAAGCACATAATATACAGTCGGACAAGCCATCTAATTTTTTTCTATCTTCAGGAGATTGAGAGTATTCTTTATTTGGTAGGGCAGGCTTATCTGCTTGTAACCAAGGTTTAATTGATTTGTATTGCTCATAAAATTGGCTCAAGTCCGAGACTAGGTCCTTTATCACATACATGTGAGGTAATGGATATATTTTTACATCACCTTTTATATCGTGTATAGATCTAGTACATGCAAGAGTATTGGTTCCGTCAATATTCATGGCACAAGATCCACATATGCCTTCTCTACAAGAACGTCTGAAAGTTAAAGTCGAATCTATTTCATCCTTTATTTTTATTAATGCATCAAGTACCATAGGGCCACAACTATCCATATCAATAAAAAATGTGTCTATTCTAGGGTTTTTCTCGTCATCAGCAGACCAACGGTAAATTTGAAATCTTCTGATGTTTTTTGCTCTAGCAGGAATAGGATAAATTTTGCCCTTTTGATTAATTTTAGAATTCTTTGGCAAAGAAAACTGAACCATATCACTTACCTTTTATTGTTTATAGCTAAAACCCTTTGTAGATAACATATTTTATTATCATCTACTATATTTTTATTAAATTCCTTTTAAATCGCGCACATATTATAGCCAAGCGAAGCTAAAATTTCTCTTTCTAGATTTTTCATTATAATTTCTTCATCTTTTTTTTGGTGATCATGACCAAGTAAATGCAGTAATCCATGCACTAACATGTGTGCAATGTGAGCAAGAATAGGTATACAATACTCATGCGATTCTCTTTTTATTGTGTCTATTGAAATTGCTATGTCTCCTAAATCGCACTCATTAGACAATTGTTCACACGGAAATGATAGTACGTTAGTTGGCTTATCCATTTCTCTAAATTTTAAATTAAGTTGATGTAGCAAGTCATCATCAGCCAGAGCTATTGATATATTTGGTTTATAGTGGTCTATTTTTAATTCTTTTAGAGAAGCATTGATGACACCTAATACAAAATTTTTAGGATTTTCTATAATGCTGCACCATTTCTTGTCAAGAATATTTACTTCTAACATTCACTCATCCTTATTACTTCATTCCATTCAATTTCCGAAACTGGGGCAATTGATAAACGTGGTTGTTTTAATATAGCCATATTTTTCAAAAGTGGGTTTTGTTTTATATTATTTAACGTTACTTGGTTATTTAAAGGTTTCAAAAACTTTACATTCACTAATCCGAACTTGGGATCATTAACATGATAATACTCTTTAAATACTTCAACGATTCCAAATATTGCTTTCTCTTTACCTGTATGATAAAAAAACGCAAGATCGCTTACTTTCATAATTTTCATGTAATTTTGAGCTTGATAATTGCGCACGCCTTCCCACTCAACTACCTGCTCCTTTTCCATTTTTTGCCATGAATATTCACTTGGCTCTGACTTGAGTAGCCAAAGTTGCATTATTTTTTTCTTCTTAAATAAGCCGGTATATCATAAATATTGCTGCCCCATTTAGCTCCTTCGCTTACCTGTTCAGTTGGTTTTGTTTCCAGTGTTTTGTCTTGCGTACTTTCACTGTGACTATAGGGCCACTTAAATTTCTCTTTCTCTGAGTCTTCGCTCTGACTTATAGGTGAAGTTTCTGATTTATTATTGCGACCATCAATGCCAGTTGCAAGAACAGAAACTCTAACTCTTCCCTCCATCGCTTGATCAAAAGTAGCACCAAATATTATATTTGCATTTTCATCTACTTCTTCACGCACTCTATTGGCTGCAGCATCAACTTCAAACAGAGTCATATCTCCGCCACCAGTAATGTTAATTAATATTCCTTGCGCACCTTTCATTGATACATTGTCAAGCAATGGATTGGATATTGCAGCTTCTGCAGCACTAATTGCTCTATCTTCTCCTTCTGCCTCTCCGGTGCCGATCATCGCTTTGCCCATCTCGCTCATTACTGTTTCTATATCAGCGAAGTCAAGATTAATAAGCCCTGGCATGACCATCAAGTCAGTTACTCCTCTGATGCCAATATGCAGAACATTATCAGCAAGTTTAAATGCATCAGAAAATGTAGTTTTTTCATTTGCAATTCTAAATAAATTCTGATTTGGAATGACAATAAGTGTATCCACGTATTTTTGCAGTTCTTCAAGTCCAAGCTCTGCAATGCGCATGCGGCGCACACCTTCAAAACCGAACGGTTTAGTTACAACTCCAACAGTCAATATCTTTTTTTCTTTTGGCGCTCTATCCTTAACTGCAGCTCTTGCTTCTCTGGCTGCTTTTGCAATTACCGGTGCTGCACCGGTTCCAGTACCACCGCCCATTCCTGCTGTGATGAAAAGCATATGACTATCTTTTATATGCTCCATAATTTCATCGATTGATTCTTCTGCTGCACCTTTACCAACATCAGGCAAAGCACCAGCACCAAGACCCTTAGTTAAATTAATGCCAAGCTGAATTTTTTTATCACATAACGACTTTTCTAGTGCTTGAGCGTCGGTATTTGCGACAACAAAATTCACTCCTTGCAAATTAGATTGGATCATGTTATTCACAGCATTTCCACCAGCACCACCCACTCCAACAACGGTAATCCTTGGGTGTAATATAGGTAACTCCGGCAGACTAAGATCAATAGACATTTAAATTACTCAAATTTAGCGAATTCACTTGATAGTAAGTTACCGCTTTTTTAATAATATGCAAATACTTTTCACTTCTATAGGCGTAAACAGTAAACGGGATTTACTTATTCTTAATATTTATACTAATAAATGCTATTTTATAATTACTAGATTTTTGGATGATATTACTTCAAAAAAATAAAAAATGTTTATAAAAAGGGACAGAGACCAATCCCTTTTTATTTTGTTGAAGTTATTATACAGTTTTTTCTTCTCCTTTCCATGCTTCAACCGCAACATCTTTTAATTTTGAGGCAACTTGATATGTTCCATAAAGAACAGCAGCTGCAGCAATTGTCATTATGGCACCTGCAACTATCTGACCAGCAACACCTGTTCCGATAAATCCAGGTAATGAAGCAGCTATTGCTTGATTTATCCCAACAAAGTAGCTGGCAGTCTTAGCAAGAAACCCAGAAGCTTCTGCTGCACTAACAAAGCCTGCTTTCATATGCATTGCTGTAAAGACAACACTTGCAACTGCAACCGGAAATAATGCTGTTCTTAACTTATTATCCTTAATATACTGACCAAGCCCACCAGCAGCACCTGTAACTCCCCAGTGTTCATTATCAGCTTGTTTATATCCCTCTGAAATAGCGCGAAAAACACTATGTTCTTGTTTGTAATTATATTTTGTTAATGCCATAACTCTACTCCTTAAATAGAATGTTAAAATTTCATTAAGGGCAGTATATAATGAAACAAATTGTCTGTCAAGTAGACTAATTTTTTAATATATCCTTATTCTGTAATTCAGCGCTTCAGCAATGTGTGCTCTTTTTACTTCTTCACTTTTTGCAAGATCTGCAATGGTTCTTGCAACTTTTAATACGCGTGTGTAGCCTCGATTGGAAATGTAATTTTCTTTCAGTACGTATTTTAGCAATTCTAACCCTGCCTGATCTGGTTCAGTAAATTTATTAAATGCTTCACCGCTTACTTCTGCGTTACAACGAACATTCAATTTACTATAACGCTCAGTTTGAATTTTTCTCGCTGCTATCACCCTTCCTCTTATAACCTCGGTACTTTCTCCCTCCACAGAGATTTCAGGAGAAAGTATGCTGACGTTTGGCATTTCAATGCATATGTCTATTCTATCAAGCAATGGTCCTGATATTTTGTTTTTGTAATCTGTGCCACACTTTGGAGCTTTGTTGCACGATCTACTTGCATCACCTAAATAACCGCACCTGCAGGGATTCATTGCAGCTATAAGTTGAAAATTGGCAGGGTAGGTTATGTGAGCATTTTCCCTTGCAACGGTAACTTTTCTATCTTCAAGTGGTTGGCGCAGAGAATTAAGCACAAGTCTTGGAAATTCAGGTAGCTCATCAAGGAATAACACGCCATTGTGAGCCATAGTGATTTCTCCAGGTTTTGCATTCTTTCCTCCTCCTATCATTGCTGGCATAGAGCATGAATGATGAGGTTGACGAAAGGGGCGAGTTACTTTGAATATTTCATTACCAGTTTTTGTTATGCTGGAAATAATATTAACATCAATCATCTCCTGTTCGGTCAAATCAGGCAGCAATCCTATAAAGCGCTTAGCAAGCATTGATTTTCCAGTACCAGGAGGGCCAACAAGAAGCATATTATGCCCACCTGCTGCTGCAATTTCAGCTGCTCTTTTTGCAACAACTTGGCCTTTGATATCCTTCATATCGGGAACCAATCTTTTTTCTTTGGGTGCATCACTATAATTAAAAATTACTGGCTGAATTAATTGCTCACCCTTAAAGTGTCTGATAATATCAGTTAATTTCTCTATAGCTAGAATTGAAACATTCTTTACCCATGAAGCCTCTACTCCATTTCCCCTTGGGCAAATTACTCCTTTATTTGCCTTTTTTGCATTAATTGCTGTTGGCAGCACTCCTGAAACTGGAATAACTCTGCCATCAAGAGTCAGTTCACCCATGATTATATAAGACTGAACTTTTTCAACTGGTAACACATTCATTACAACAAGTAGTCCAATAGCGATAGCCAAGTCATAATGACTGCCTTCTTTCAGCAAATCCGCAGGGGAGAGATTAACTGTAATTCTTTTTGGAGGTAGTAGTAGATTGATTGAATTTAACGCTGCTCTGATGCGCTCTTTGGATTCCGCAACAGTTTTATCCGGCAATCCAACAATATTAAAAGCTGGAATACCATTTGCCATATGAATTTGTGCATTGACATTTACTGTGCTAATTTCCTGAAGCGCAACGGTATTTATATTTGCAATCATAATATATTATATAAAATTATTAATATAATATATTAAAGAAGTGATGAAGTAAAGGCTACAGCAATTAAAGATGGCTTAACTTAGCAAAAAAGTGCATAGTATCCTATCAATTTGCTGATTATAAAATGTTTATAAGGATGATAACTTTTCTTTTGCTATACTCAAGCGCGGTTTTCTGTGGTGATTGTAATTTTAATTTACCATACTGTGGGCTCAGTTGTAATCTGGATCTATCATATAGAAATTTAAGTAATATAAAAAAATTGTTGAATAACGACGATAAGTTTGTTGCGCTTACGTTTGATGATGGGCCTTCCAACAATAGAGTAAACGATATTATTAATGTTCTGGAAAGCTATGAAGCAAAAGCAACGTTTTTTGTGCTTGGTGAACGTATAAATAAAAAAACATATGAGATAGTAAAGAAAATCCATGAAGCAGGTCATGAGTTAGGCAATCACTCTTGGTCGCATAGGAAGTTGACATCACTTTCAAGTGAGGAACAATTGCAAGAATTGGAAAAGACAAATACAGCAATTAAAAATGCAATAAAACAAGATGTAAAATGGTTTCGCCCGCCATATGGATGTCATGACGATAATCTGATTGAAAATACTAATAAATTGGATATGTATTCGATATTATGGACAGTTGATTCGCTAGATTGGCAAGGTGATAAACCAGAAGCTTTAGTTGAAAGAGTTTTAAGTAATGTACATAATGGGGCAGTTATACTGTTTCATGATCACAATAACAGATCAAACACAATTGAAGCTTTACCTCATATTATTAAAATACTAAAAAAATCGGGTTACAAGTTTGTTACCTTAAGTGAGTGGGAGGAAAGGGTTTGTAATACGGTAAAAGCCAGAAGTGTAACAATAAAAGAGGGGGAAAAAGTGCGTTTTGAAGGAATGTTATGTGGACAAAAAACAAAGTCTTTAACCGCAGAGCATTCATATTAGGTGGTATTCAGCTTACCATTTCCGCTATTTTTAGCTATAGGTTATATAATTTACAAATACGAAACAGACAAAAGTACGAAGCACTATCTAATAGTAATAGAATAAGAGTCGCTACTATTATGCCTCAGCGGGGCAAAATTTTAGATAGGAATAGCACTGAACTTGCGGTAAACAAAATTTCGTACGTTGTTCTGTTTGATGAGCAAAAAACTTCTGGGGAGGAGGTCGATTTGCAAACATTATCAGAAGTCGAGTCTAAAATAGCAAGATCGTCAGAAACAAAAGTAACTGCTCTTTATAAACGTTATTACCCGTTTGGTTCAATATGTTCTCATGTAATCGGATATACAAAAAGACAGCAAGGCATAAACGAAGTAGGAATCAGCGGTATTGAATATACATATGATCATATATTGAAAGGCAAGTCAGGAAAATCTGAGCAGGAAATAAATTCTAAAAAACGCGTCATAAAAGAATTATCAAGCATACCACAACAAGACGGACAAGATGTACAGCTAACAATTGATATTAATCTGCAAGAGAAAATCGCAAAGGTATTTAAATATCACCAAGGCTCCGCAGTGGTAATTGATGTAAGTAACGGAGAAATTTTAGCACTATATAATTCACCTTCTTACGATAATAATCTTTTTGCAAGTAGACTACCAAATGAGACTTGGGAAAGCTTGAATGCTCCTTCATTACCACTTGTGAATCGTGCATTGTCGTATCAAATTCCGCCTGGTTCAATATTTAAAGTAATAGTTGCGCTTGCGGGTTTAAAAGACGGGATAATAACACCAGAAGAGAAATTCTCGTGTAAGGGCTATATGAAAATAGGTGAGCGGAAATTTCGTTGCCTGAAAAGCAAAGTCCATGGGTATGTATCTTTAAATGAGGCAATGGCATTATCATGCAACACTTACTTTTATAACATAGGAAAAAAAATAAGTGTAGACTCTCTGGTGGAAATGGCCAGAAAATTTGGTATTGGCGGTGGGTCGCTGATTGGAACGTTTAAGGAAGAAGCTCCGGGATTGTTGCCCGATAGAGATTGGCGCGCACGAAAACTATATTCGCAGTGGTATTTAGGTGACACTATCAACTTAGTTATAGGACAAGGGTATTTGCTTACAACACCACTGCAGCTTGCAGTTCTTGCAGCGAGGATTGCAACAGGAAAAGAGGTAATTCCCCACATTGAAATGAGTAATACAGTGCAAAATTTCCCTGACATTGATGTATATTATGAGCATTTTGACATAATTCGAAAAGCTATGTTTGACGTGGTGAATTCTAACTATAGAAAAGGGCTAAGTGGCATACAAATTGCCGGCAAAACCGGTACACCAGAGATAAACTCTAAGGGTGAAAGTCATAAGTTATTTATCGCTTATGGGCCTTACCATAAGCCGCGCTACGCAATCTCTGTGTTTATAGAACACGGCAAAGCCCCGCGCCAAGATGTTGCTATAGCTAATGAAATATTTCAATATATGCTTGAAAAGTAACTATAAATATTATGGCTATTACTTGTCGTGCATTATCTTAATATAAATATTAATTTAGTCATAAACTATTGACGAATGATGATAATCTAGTTATTATTAAATTATCATTAACAAGTGAAGTAAAAAATGCGTACATCAAATCTTGGTCCTTTAATTGCTGTTTTATCATTATCTGCATTTAGTTTCACAGCTGGTCAATATCTTCCTTATGTTATTACAGCAATTTCTGGTTCTGGTGCCATTGCAGCAGTTCCTTTAGCAATTTTTGCTGTTTCTACGGTTGTTGCATTGGCTTCAGTGATATATCTTGTTAAACTTGCCGTTTCTAGAGCTACTAATAAGAAAGAAGCAGGTCTTAGTAGAGAGGAATCTGACCAGCAACATACTGAATGTCAAGAACCAACATATGGTACTAATCTGGAAAGTAAACCAATTGGAGAAGAATTTAATAAGCTTGTTAAGCAAGATAGTGAAACACAGACGGAAGTGGTAGATTCGGAACATGTTGATACTAATCTGCAGCTTACTCCTCAACAATCTCTGCTAACATTTGGTGCAGCAATTCCTCCATTAACTGGTACTCCACCACCACCTCCTCCTATGCCAACTCCTGAGCAATTGAATCAAGCAAATGGTGCACCAGCTCCCAAGCTTACGATGCAAACCAAGGATGATGATATGTTCGCAGGGATAAAGAATGTAAAACTAAAGGAAACTGGTGGTCCTAGTATGCCTAAAGCTAATAATGATTTGCTTAAGGCAATAAAAAAAGGAACAAAACTCACGAACAAGAAAGAGTCTGACAAGAGGGAGAAAGAGAGGTTAAATAAACTGGAAGATGTGCAACCAAAAAATCTTATAGATGTTTTGTCCAAAACGCTTCAGTCTCGATTCAAAGCAAATTATTCGAGTGATAGTGATGACGAAGATGACGATCAAAATCGTACACCTAATAGTGAATGGGAAGATGAACATCAAACACCTCCAAACCACCAATCAGACGATGAAAAAGGAACAAGCACTCCCGAGAGTGGTTATAGATCTGATGATGATGTGGATCAACAATATCCTAAAATTGCAGCTTTGCCAAGCAACCAACCAAATACAGAAAAGCCACCAATACCTCCTAAGCCTGCTAATTTACAAACAGGACCTCAAGCTCCTCCTGCAACAACAGTGACTGAGGTGAATAGTGAGGTGAAAGATCCATCTACTCTTCCTTTTAAGGATCGCAAGGCACAGTTTGAGGGCAAATGAATTTCTTCCATTTGCCCTCTTCACAAGTAGCTATACAACAAAGCCCACTGGGATCCAGAAAAAAGGATGATGTCATCCAAGTAGCTGACACTGGTTCCTTTATGACGGCAGTGCCCAGACACTGGTTCACTCTATAATAGTATCATTCCAGTGCCCCTTTCTCCTGTCATCCGAGTAGCTCCTTTCTTGTCATTCCAGTGCGTGACACTGGAATCCAGCCTTTTCATAATCATCAAAACGTTGTATTTTAACATAAAACGGCTACTTTTACACTCACCAACTTAGCTAGATCCCAATGTCTGGGCACTGGGATGACAAAAAAAGGAGCACTGGAATGACACCTCTCTTGGGCTCTTTTAGCTACAAATATTTAAGAAATTTACCAAATAAAAAAAAAGGCAAAAAAATCCCGTAGTGCGAGTTTTGACCCTCTAATACTTTAAATTGGCGCTGTAATAATGTGCTGACGCTTAGTTTAAGCGCGGTTTGGCTGAATGTAGAAAAAATTTAAAAGACATGTAGCCGCTATAATTTTATGTAATCCGCCAAAAAATACCCTAAGTTTTTTACTGAATTTTGTCATTGAGCCTGCAGGTCAAAAACAAGTTTTGAGTTATAAATACCCTTATTATCGTAATAAGGGGGCTGGCGGAGTTTGTCAAGTGGTTTTTTTGTTTCATCCAACGCGCTGCCAAAAGTTTGTTATGCAAGAATGCATAGTATCCTAGCCATTTCTCTCAGATTCACTCAAACTTAATCAAGTAGGAGTATTATTAACGCGAAAAGGGTTCAATTAGAGACTTAAGTGATATGGCGCGTGAGGAAGATATAAACCAATTAGTAGAAAATGGATTTGATATTAACTCAAAAGATGCAAGTGGAATCACTCTCTTGCATAAGTTCACAAAAGAAGGTGATTTAGTTGGAGTAAAATCATTGCTAGAGCACGAAGCTGATTTTAATGTCGTAGACAACGAAAATAGAAACCCACTGCATTACGCCATTATGCATGGACACAAGAAAATTGCTAAACTTTTTGTTAATCAACTGACAATCAATTCCAAGGATAAAAATGGATTCACTCCACTGCACCTTGCTGCACTACAAGATGACACGGAATTAATAGATTTTTTGATAACAAAAGGCGCAAAAATTAATGAAAAAGACGCTAAAGAGGGCTATACTCCTCTTCATATAGCTTCACTATACGGTTCTAAAAAAAGCGTCCAAATTTTAATTGATAGCGGAGCAAATCTCGAATGTGAAGATAACAATTTTCGCACTCCTTTGTTTTTAACTATCTATCAATGCACTGCACATTATGACAGCAGAGCAGAAATTATAGAATATCTGATAAAGAAAGGTGCAAATATAGAAGCCAAAGATGCAGAAAATAGCACTACGCTTTTCCTAGCAGCGTATAACAACAAAATGCAAATAGTAAAGCTTATTGCAAAAAAACAGCAAGCAAGTAACGATAAAATTAAACTTAAAGAGTTTTTTTGCACAAAAAACAACCATGGTTTTGATGCACTAGATTGCGCTATTGAGCATAATAATAGAAAAATGGTAACATTTCTTGTATCAAAAGGAATAGATGCAAATGATCAAGATTTTAATGGCAACGCCAGGCTGCATAAAGCTAGCCATAATGGTAACACTAAAACAGTTAATCTCTTATTGAAGCTTAAGGTAAACATTAATGCTGTTACTAAATGTAACAGAACTCCCTTGCTACTGGCAGTTAAAAAAGGCCATACAAAAATTGTGAAAATGTTATTGGAAGTTAGAGCCAATATGAACATTTGTGAGCAACAAGGTTTTGCACCTCTACATCTTGCTGTTCAAAAGGATTATTTTGATATAGCTCAGCTGTTAACAGAAAAAGGTGCAGACCTTAACATTAAGTGTAATAACGGTCATACCGCAATAGATATATTCATTAGCAAGGCTCATAGCAAAAAAAACATCGAAGAAAATTACAAAAAATTTTGTAGATTTTTGATGCTTTACCTGAAAGAGCTACATAGTAAACACAAAGCCTGTTGTATACTTTCAACCCTAGCTCTAAGCTTAACAATTATAGGCTTACCATTTATTTTTAAGCCTATTATTAAATATAGAGAAAGAAGTAAAATATATAAAAAAACTAAGGCTATGCTGGAAAACTTACTCTACATTTAAGTACAAGAGGGGCGAACAAAAAAAACATATAGCCAGTGCAGGTCAAGCTAATATATGACAATTATCTGTTGAATGAAAATGAGATTAAATACATTTTTAATATTTTTATAGAAATCTATTAGTATAGATCTATATGCTGTTCTAATGGCTATTTTTAAATGCTTAATACTCCTCTTCATTATTTCTTGCACACACCTGCCTACTAAGCAACATCTCACTAATATAGGCAACGAAGATCATCATGATATAGGTGAGCACGATTATTCGTTGCAGCAATACAACACCTCTTTGGAGATTAATGAACCGGCAATACCAGAAATTATGCCTTTACCAATAGAGTTTCCCGATCTCACAATCAGTAATCAGCTTATTTCTATTAATGTTAGTGAAGAAGTATCAGTAAAAGATTTGCTGATTGAGATAGGAAAACTTTCTGACGTTAACTTGGATATAGACCCAAAAATATCAGGTAATATTATTTTAAAGCTAAAAGATAAGAATATAAATGAAGTAATTCAGAGTATAGCAAATAGCGCCAAATTGCGTTACTCAACAAGCAATGGTGTAATTAGAATTGAGCAGGACTTGCCATACGCGCAAAATTATTACGCAGACTTCATTAATATTCAACATTCTGCTCAAAGCAGTTTCGTCATTAGTAACAATATTACTAACAGTGATGGAAGTCACACTGATAGGGACTATAACAATGTTATGAAGTCTCAATACAGTAGTGACTTATGGAATTCATTAGAAAAAGGCTTGAATGCAATAATGGATGTTAACGGGGTGGATGATGGCGAATTCCTTTCATCCAACAGAGAAGCTGGTGTTATTATTTTGAATGCTAGAAAAGATATCCATAAAGCTGTTGAAGAATATATTAACAAGGTTAAGAAATTAGCATCTTCTCAAGTAATGATAGAGGCAAAAATAGTTGAAGTTGTGTTAGATGACAAATATCTTTCTGGTATAAACTTAAATGACTTACGCGATGGAACTAAGTCTATAATAAATCAAGATAACTCCATTATTAACCTAGCAATGAACTTTGATGCGAGTGATCTAGGAGATTTAGTAAAAAATTTAGACAAATTTGGCGCTTCAACTGTAATTTTAAGCCCTAGAGTACATGCTATAAATAATCAGCAAGCGATGATTTCATTTACCAAAAACCACATTTATTTTACTTCCGATATACAAAAAGATACTAGAAACTCTAATCAGACCTTAATTACCAAGATGAATAGTGTTCCAATAGGTGTTGTGCTAATAATCCACCCAAGCATTAACATTGATACTAGTGAAATATTCATGGATATACATCCAACTTTATCAAGAATTAACGGCTACATTAAAGATCCAGATATAGAGTACATCGCACAGCAGAGTAAAATGAAATTAAATAGCGACATTCCAATTGTTGAAATCAGAGAAATGAACTCTATGTTAAAAATTAAGAGCGGTGAAATTATGGTAATCGGCGGGCTTATAGAACATAGGGAAGATAAGCAAAGCTTTAAAGCTACATTACATCAGAAGTCAAAAAGGCTAGCGAATAACATTAGAACAGTAGAAACTGTCATTTTTTTAAAAGCAACAATCGTACCAACATTTGGTTTGTTAGATAGAAAAGATAAGAATTTATATATATATTAAATCACTACTAAAAATTAAATATCAAACCAACTTCAATATTGTGAGTAGATATGTCATCTGCAACAGGTATCGGAACGCTAAAGTAACGATAGCCGAGAAAGGTTTTGACTTCTGGGATTATTGAATAGTTAATACCAAGCTTTATTTGATAAGCAAACCAAGGAACATTAAGTGGCATTGAACTTTGGGGTGATCCATTAATTCTTTTTAATCTAAAAACCGTTGGTCCTATACCAAGGCCGATGTATGGAGCAAATTGCGTATCCTGAAAGCTGGGATTATAATATAAGTTTAACAAAAACGCAAATATACTTGCTGATTTATCAAATACCAGAGGAGAATTACTATTTTCAATATTGGCTCTAGAATACATGGCTTCAAAATCAACTCGGCCATTTTCTCCAGCATAGTAACCTAAAGATATGCTGTTAACCCATTGGAAATCAATTTTACCATTAAATTCTTTTATGCTTTTAATTTCATCTCCTACTATGTCTACAAAAAAACCATAACGGCTTTTAGCCAAAATAAGAATTCTTCTTCCTATTTCTTGTATACCCTTAACAAATGTTTCTGAATTGTCATAGTATGTTTTACCACCGTTAGCACTAACATAAAAATCAAGTTTTTTTGATTTTTCTTTTGTAGGCTGCTCATTATCAGCTTGATCTGCAATACGTGACCACATATTTTTCTGATCAGCTACTTGGAGAATAGAAGGTTGTTCAGTAGGACTACTTTCAAGTTCTTGATATTTTAAATCATTTATTAGTATTTTTTTCTCAGTAACCTCTTCAGAATGCATTACATCTTCATTATTGTCCGTTTCTAGTTTTAAGAGTTGTACTTGCTCAATGTGTGTATTACTAATGTAAGTAATAAAAAAATAGACACATGAAATGAAAATCAAAAATAAAGTAATAGATATTTTAGTTATCACAAATGAACCCATAATTATCATTTATAGTATAACTACTATATCATATATTTCTTTAATGTACAAAATTAAGAAAGAATATTTCCAATTAGATAATTATTTTCCACTGCTTTAACATTAACTTTCACAATACTCTTGGCTTGAGCTTTTGATTCAAGCTTTACTAATGCAAAATTTTCTGTTCTACCGACATTATTTTGCTCAACCAGAACACTTTGTTCAGTGCCTATCAAAGATTGATAAAAGCTACTCATCATTTCTCTATTCATTTCTCTTAAATTTTTTACTCGTTCTTTACGCACATTCTCTGGTACTTGTGGCATTCGTGCAGCAGGTGTATTCTTCCGCTCTGAATATGGAAAAGCATGTAGGTAAACTATATTTGTTTTTTTCAGTAAATCAACTGTATCCTGAAACATTTCATCAGTTTCTGTTGGAAATCCAGCAATAATATCAGCGCCAAATGCTATATTAGGCCTCAAGCTCTTCATTTTATGACAAAATTCTATTACTTGTTCTCTGTTGTGACGACGCTTCATTCTCTTTAGTATTAAATTATTACCAGATTGTAGACTCAAATGTAAATGAGGCATAAGTCTTGACTCATCAGCTATTAAATCCATTAATTCGTCGTCAACTTCAGCAACATCGATAGAGGAAAGTCTTAGCCTCTTCAACTCTGGTATATCTTTTAAAACTCTCCTAATCATTGAACCAAGTGATGGCTTAGCAAACAAATCTGTACCAAAGTCAGTAATATCAACACCTGTAAACACTACTTCTTGATATCCATTTTCTACAAAGATCCTAATTTGCTCTATAATACTGTTTATTGGCACAGATTGATTATTCCCTCTTGCCTCAGTAATTGAGCAAAATGTGCAGCTATGATTACAACCATTTTGAATTTCAATAAATGCCCTTGATTTATCTTCAAATCTATTAATTAGAACAGGTTCTGATTTGTTTACTTGGTTATCACTGACTAAGATTTTATCGTCATTTAGTAAGTAATTTTCAGCTTTTAGCTTATCTTGATTACCGAGCACTTTACTTACACCAGGAATGCTACTGTAAACTTCTGGATCCAACTGAACAGCACAACCAACTACGATAATTTCTTTACTTGGGTCGTTTTTATAGATCTTACGTATTTTTTGCTTTACCTGACGTTCTGCTTCGTTTGTCACTGCACAGCTATGTACCACAATAACATTTTTTCTTTCTGCTTTTTTTAATGCTTCTTTGATTAACTCACTCTCGTAAAAATTTAGACGACAACCAAATGTTATCACTTCATTCATGCTAGTATTTTTTAGACCTTACAATTTAAATTATATCATACATCCAAGCAAAGTCATTAAGCCTCTTGCATGACCATTGTTTTGGTAGGTAAATGCTATGCAAGCAGCAGACACTGGGATGGCTTTGTTGCATAGCAACGTAAGTTTTTTCCAGAGTAAATAATTTTATGCGACTATTTCAAATTTAGGCATACCAATTGCAGTAAATTTGTTCATTAAGTAGCATTTAATAAGTAGTTCCTTCTCTCTATTTGTCTCAGATTTATTCTTAAAACTAAACCCAAATATTCGCTTCAACCTTGAGAAAAATCCTTCAATATACGATCTTTTTCCGTAATTTACTTCTTCTTTCCATCTTTTTATACCATTCTCACCATGTAATTTCATTAACTGAATAGCGGTATTTCTATCAAGCATATAATCCAATTTTGGATGCTCTGCTGCGTTGTTTTTCGGAGGAATTTTCGTTTTTATGCCATATTGATTACACAGCTTATAGAGCTTTTTTCTATCATATGCCCTATCTGCATATAGTGCTTTTATAGCATATTTAACATCAAATTTCCCCAATGCTCCATAGTGATCAGAGTAAACGCCATCACTGTATTTTGTAGCTATGACTTGTTTGCTCAACATTATGTGCAATTTTCTTACTTGTTTATAGCCGCGGTACTCTCTATCTTTGCTATTCTCTTTGCTGTGTGTTGTTGTATATACTAATTCCTGTACTGTCTATAGCAATTTCGATATCTTCCATGTTATTTTTATCAACTCTGCAATCATTGATCTTAATATCAAGTTTCTTTTGATGCTTGTGAATAGCTGCAAATTTTTTCCTATTTGTTCAATGTATCCCTCGAAAAATCCCACTGTTTGTCTCAAACCTATTCTGAATAGATGGGTTATTATATGTATCAAAATTACCACTTTGTTGCTGTAAATATTGTTGCCACCCTACATTTTTGGCCCAATTTCATACCAATTTTCTATGGCTTCGTTGATATAATGAAAAATATTTCCTCTTTTTTCTAGAAATTTGTTATATTCATGGCAGTTACTGACTCTCATTTTTTTTGGCATATTTATCCTTAAATCGTCATTTTATAGTGAATTTAGTCAGTAATCACTAGTTTTTCTGCTGCTATGCAACAAAGCTCACTGGGATCCAGGAATTTTGATTGGATACTGAGTTGGTGAGTATAAAAGTATAGCTAACGCGAGCTCTGCGTCATGCCGCCACGGTATCTCAGCAGATCCCGCTAACAAGCAGCGGGATGACGATTGTCAGGGTGTCATCCCAGTGCCCAGACTACTTGGATCCAGAAAACTTAACTTTAAATAAGTGGCTGCATAATAAAGACTAGATTCCAGTGTCAAGCACTGGAATGACATCATCTTGGATAGCGTCACGCACTGCCCAGTTCATGCTAGCCATAAATATTTAAGAAATTTACCAAATAAAAAAAAAAGGCAAAAGAAGCCCCGTGGTTGGCTAGTTACTTACATTATACTTTCAAGTATGGCGTTTTTTTATTCCAAACGTCTAATAACCGCGACTCAGCTGCTTTTAAATGCAACTAACCTAAATTATAAACGTTAAGAAATTTACTGAGCGGAAAAAAAGGCAAAGAAACCCCAGGGTAGCTAGTATTCAAATTCTCCCTTGTCTATTTGACGTCTTTTACTGTCTTAAACGCTTTATAAGCGCGTTTCGGTTTGTATAGGTAGAAACCTAAAGTTTTACAAAGACATGAGGTGCACATAGTGCAAAAAATTAAGCATGATTTACGCCAAATACATTAAGTTTTTTTGTCATTAATCCACTGCAGAGATTGCGAAGTGAAATAAAATAGCTTCAGTTTCATGATAAGGGGGCTGGCGGAGTTTGTCAGGGAAGTTTTTCGTTTCTATGTTGTCAGCTACTTGCATGACGCCACTTGCCACCTGTTAATTACAACGTTCGTACAGATGTATGCTTGACATAGGATCCAGAAAATTTAGTTATATATAGGAAAATCTGAGTTGACTACACCAACTCACGTTCAGCAAAAAAGAAAGCTATCTCCTTACGAGCATTTTCTAGACTATCCGAGCCGTGAACTCTATTTTCACTAATGTCATCAGCAAAATCACCCCTGATTGTACCTTTATCTGCCTGCTTTGGATCGGTAGCTCCCATGATTTGTCTGTATTTACTTACTGCATTTTTACCAACTAAAACTTGAACTATCACAGGACCAGAAGTCATAAACTCTACCAATTCCCCAAAAAAAGACCTATCTTTATGAATTTCATAAAACAGCTCTGCTTGTTTTTTTGTCAGTAACATCATTTTTTGTGCTATAATTTTGAGCCCAGAGCTTTCAATGTATGAATTTATCTTGCCTGTAATATTATTTTTTACTGCATCAGGTTTTAATATCGAAAGTGTTCTCTCAATTGCCATATTATTTCCTTATATAAAATAGTATATTTATAGTATATTTATAGATTTATTTTATTGTAAATTTTGATTTGATAAAAGCAGTTTTTTATTTATAGTTAAGGATAAACCATCAAGGAGGTATTGTATGGGTAAATGTTGTAAAAATAACACTACCAAACAAGCTGAATCTACTGCTAAAAAATTGGTCAATAACTTGAAATCGTCAATTTTTTGTGGAACAAAAGGGTTTTTAACTTTTAATTTGGCTTTTTTAAGTTATTTAGAATATGGTATGTGTGGCTATATTCTACAAAAACAAGAAAAAAGTAACGATCAATACACGGAGCTAAAAAAAGGTGCTGCTTTTGCAATGAAAAGAAACACTATTCCATTTCTTGAAATGACAATCATAGCACCGCTTGTTTGTTTTGCACTGCCAGCTATGCTAGGCAATATGAGCCTCATGCAATGCGCACTTTTATGTGCTGCCTTAATGATTGCCACATGTTTTATTGTCAGAACTTTTCATCTGTGTGAGAAGTTAATGGGAAAAATCACTAACCATAGTAGAAAAGAAATAGACGCGGAATTTAAGAAAGATACTATAAAATTTCCTATCTTTGATCAAAATAGAAAACACACCGAGTATAATTCGCCTAACTCAGGGCGACCACTGGATGAAACAAGTAGCACCCCTCTTTTTGTTGAAGTTTCACTTTTTCCCCTAAAGGTTCTTTTGAAGGTCCTGCAAAGTTGTATAATGCTATCTTTAGCTGCTGTTGAACTTCTTGAAACGGTACCAAGTCTTTTTGTCGATACATTTTTCGATTGGAGCTTCACATCCACCAAGAGTAACCTGCAGAGATCAGGCCATTTATTGTATGCCAGTGTGAGAAATTTAGTGCCTATAACTAAATTTGATGAGTGTGTAGCTAATTTTATAGGCACCCCAGAAGTAACTTGTTGTAAGTAGTGCATAGGTGAAAAAGGCTGTCATTTTATTTAACCTTGGTGGACCTGATTCACTGAATTCGGTCCGTCCTTTTTTATTTAACCTTTTTTATGACAGAAGAATAATCAGTTTACCAAACCCTTTTCGGTTTCTTTTAGCAAAGTTTATATCCGCAAAACGAGAAAATACTGCACAAGAAATATATGAGCAAATTGGAGGTAAATCACCAATTTTGGATAATACGAAAGCACAAGCTAATGCTTTAGAACTAAAATTAAATGAAGATAGAAACCATGTACACAAGGTATTCATTTGCATGCGCTATTGGCATCCATTTGCTGACGAAGTTGTTAAAAGTGTAAAACAGTTTGATCCTGATGAAGTAATTTTGCTGCCACTATACCCTCAATATTCAACTACCACAACTTTGTCATCCATCGAAAATTGGCAAAAAAATGCTAAAAAGCATGGCCTAAAATGCAATACAAAAATAATTCATCATTATTATGACAATGAAAACTTTATTGAGGCTCATGCTAACTTGATAGCCAAGTACTACAAATTAGCCAGCAGGATTGGTAAGCCAAGAGTCCTATTTTCAGCTCATAGCTTGCCCCTTAGCGTTATTAAAAAAGGCGACCCTTACGCTTCACAGGTAGAAAGAAGCGTAGAGTTAATAGTAGAAAAGTTAGCTATCAATAACTTAGATTGGTCAATATGTTATCAGAGTAAGATTGGTCCTGTAAAATGGCTAGAGCCAAGCACTGAAAGTGAGCTATCACGTACAAAAGCTGATGGTGTACCTGTAGTTTTATCACCTATATCTTTTGTTTCTGAGCATTCAGAAACTCTAGTTGAACTTGATATAGAATATAAAGCAATTATCAAGGATGGATATTATTTTTGCGTACCAACTCTCAGTATTGATTCCTTGTTTATAAAATGCTTAGCCGATTTATGCATAAATCACCCTTAAAGTCCTGATTTATAGGGCTTTTCTTCAAGGCTTTTATGTGATAGAATAAAAGGGAGTTATTATTTTGTTAACTATTTCATGCCAAACAAGCTAAAAAAGAAATCTAACATACTCGCACAAAAGGTGCATGATATTTATGATCATGATTTCAGGAAGGTAATCTGCATCACAACAGGTTTAACAGCCCTATTGTGTAAGATTTCACTGCAATTTTGCTGCGAGTTCATTGACAATAATAGATCCAATATCTTTCTTATACGGAATGTTGCTCGACTAGTAACGTTTCCGACATCTATTCTATATATTGCCCATTCTGCATTTACTCTACAGGATCTAATTAAGGATTACAGAAACCCTGAGAGTAAAAAAGAGCTGGCAAAAGTTGTGGGTAAATCGGCTAATCTTGCAAGCAGCATCATAGAAGCATTGATGATGTTGAAAGTCATCCATTTTTTTACTAGGGGTAATGCAGACGTAATAAGTCACATTCACTTAACATCAACGATCCTATTTCTGTTTATTTCAGAACCTATAAGCTACTATTATTCATGGAGAAAATACCTAGATAATAAGGATCCTGAAAAGTCTGCTAAGTGTAAGAAGGACCTTATTATCAGCACATTAACTTTGTCATTAGGTTTGTTAAACTTCATATTAAAAAGAATGGAGACTGCAACCATACCAATAAACTTAGGTAATGGTATAATCTATAATTTCAACTTAAGCGTAACGGTTAGCATAATATATAGTGCAGTATTTCTGGCAGTTCAGCTTGACAAATTGTTTCAACAACCTGTCAATGATGATCCTTCCACTGAACTTGATAATGCTGGCCATAACCATATTCAGCCCGGTAATAATCTGCCCGATGGCAACGCTGTGGGAATGTAAGGGTTAGAGGTGAAAAGATTTTATTTCTACTGCCAACGCTAGTACTGCTAATTTGCCAACAATACTCCAAAGTGACAGAATTTTACCTTCCACAACCTGGCTAACATCATGAAACTCACAGTCAGTGGCATTCAAGCTAGAATATACATCTTTCCTGCTATTACATCGGTATAAGTAACATGTTGGAGTATCTCCTATATAGTATATTAGCGGTTCTGCAGAACTGCTTTTAAATATGTCAATGGTTGGTACACCTTCTTGTATAATAACGCTATTGATTGCTATTCCTTCTTTTATCTTTTTCATTTTATGACGCTTTTTTTTATTGAGATTTAATATTTCCTCTCCACTTGTTGCTGTTATAATGCCCATCCCATATGTGCCATTGCTTGCTTTGATAAAAATGTAAGGTTGTGTTTTTATTTCATATTCCTCATACTTTTTTTGCACTAGAGATAATATTTGGTCAACTTTAGTCGCTACTGCTCCTAGTGATGAATCATCATTAAAGTCAACTCCATTACAGCTTTCTGTAAGCACAGAAATAAGCCATGGGTCCATTTTAAATTCGCTACAAAATTCGGACGCTAATTCTTGATAGATTTCAAAATACTTAAATTTCTGTCTGCTATGCCAACCGTATAGTGGGCTTGGTACTATATCTTGCTTTACGTCTTTTAGCGTGTCTGGAATGTGGCTCGTCATATCACGATTTAGTATAATAACATCAGGCACAAATCCTGAAGTTGTCTTTAGCAGAGAGTTTTCTTTCACGATAGTTTCATATGGTTCTATTAAATTATATGCTTCGTTGTGAAAGAGGCCAATTCTAGTTTCAAAACCTGCGAGCTGCAGTACTTTCTCTATAACAAATACGTTTTCTATATACATTTTATTTCGTGTGTAATTCTCCGGTATTATAAGAGTCTTTTTATATTGTTTTGTTTCAAAATAACTTTTTATTAGTTTTGCTGCTGTTGCTCTTGATGTCTCACTTAGATTGTTGAACCCTGCAGGAAATAAATTAGTGTCCACTGGGGCAATTTTGTAGCTGGAGTTTCTAAGATCTATAGAGCTATAAAATGGCAATGTAAGGCTGTTAAATTTTGCCTCAAACCAATTACTTATACTTTTTTCCAAATCTGGGTGAATTATGTTTTGCATCTACACTTTAAATGTTATAAAGAAGGTATTATATTATAAGCTATAATTAAACATATTTAGCAAATTTGACTAAAGATTAAAGTATAATGAGATTCTTATTTAAAGTAATAGAAAAATGATTCAACACGATAACAATAAAATGTATGGAACTACTATACTGTCAATTAGAAAAGATAAAAGCGTAGTAGTAATAGGTGATGGACAGGTTTCACTGGGCCACACTGTTATAAAATCCGGAGCAAAAAAAGTTAGGCGTCTTTCTGGTGATTCTGTAATTGCCGGTTTTGCTGGAGCAACAGCCGATGCATTTACTCTCTTTGAAAGACTAGAATCTAAACTTGACAAGCACCCAGGGCAATTAATGAGAGCATGTGTTGAACTTGCAAAAGACTGGAGAATGGATAAATATCTAAGAAAATTAGAGGCTATGATGATTGTTGCAGATAAATCTATTTCATTAGTAATTACGGGGACAGGTGATGTTCTTGAACCTGAAGATGGAATCGCAGCTATTGGCTCTGGGGGAAATTTTGCTCTATCTGCAGCAAGAGCTTTAATTGACATTAAAGGAATATCAATAGAAGAGATTGCAAAAAAGGCTATGAAGATAGCTGGCGATATATGTGTTTATACAAATCATAATGTAGTTATTGAAAAGATAGAGGAGTGATATGTCTTCCAAGCAAAAAACTTTGTGCACTAATTTTTCCAATCAGCCTATAACCCTTTCAGAAGGGCGGCCTTGTAGTAGTGACACCTATGATGAAAAAAATGACCTCTATAAAGATACTAAGAGTGGTTTTGATTCAAATGACAGCAATATTCAAGTTAATGACAGTACTCAAGTTTTGTTAGATGACCTGCCACCACAGAAGATAGTTAAAGAATTAGATAGATTCATAATCGGACAGGATGATGCAAAGCGTGCTGTTGCTATTGCGCTCAGAAATCGTTGGCGTCGCAATCAGGTTTCATTTCCATTGCGTGATGAAATCATACCTAAGAATATATTGATGATCGGTCATACAGGGGTTGGTAAAACTGAAATAGCTCGCCGCTTAGCAAAACTTGCCGGTGCACCGTTCATAAAAATTGAGGCAACGAAGTTTACTGAAATAGGATACGTTGGACGTGACGTTGATTCGATAATACGCGATTTAGTTGATGCAGCAATAGTTTTAGTTAAAGAGAAAGCCCGTAAAGCCTTAGCTAACAAGGCTTTAATTTTAGCTGAGAAAACAATAGTAAACTCTATGGTAGGCGAAAATGCAACTGAAGAGAGTAAAAAAATTTTTAGAGAAAGGTTGAGGAATAAAGAGTTTGAGGACGGAGAAGTTTCTATTAACGTCAGAGAGAGCAAGAGTATGTTACCTACTTTCGATATACCAGGCATGCCAGGTGGGCAAGTTGGTGTGATGAATGTAACAGAAATAGTGGGCAAGATGTTTAACGGGAGCAAAAAAACAAAAACTATTACGGTGAAGGTAAAAGAAGCGCGTGAAATATTAATTAATGAAGAAAGTGAAAGGCTAATGGATGAAGATAAGATAATCAAAGAAGCCATTGATCTTGTTAGTAATGACGGTATAGTATTTTTGGATGAAATAGACAAAATTGCAGCGCGTACAGAAGTAAAAGGTGAAGTAAACAGAGAAGGAGTGCAACGCGATCTGTTACCACTACTTGAAGGAACAACTGTTACAACTAAGTATGGCCATGTAAAAACAGACTATATATTATTTATTGCATCTGGTGCTTTTCATCAGTCTAAACCATCTTACCTCTTACCGGAATTACAGGGCAGATTACCGATCAGGGTAGAACTTAAGGCACTTACTCAAGAGGATTTAATAAGAATATTAAAGGAACCAGAATCTAGTTTGTTAAAGCAGTACATAGCTTTAATGAAAACAGAAAATGTGACGCTTGAGTTCACTGATGATGGTATAAAAACCATAGCTGAAATAGCGTTTACAGTTAATAGGCAAGTGGAAAATATAGGCGCAAGAAGGCTTCACACTATCATGGAGAAGCTTTTAGATGAAATAAGTTTCATTGCTTCTGAGAAAAATAGCGAAAAATTCATTATAGACAGCAAGTATGTAAAAGATAAACTTGAGTCAATTTCGAAGCAGCTTGATTTATCTAAGTTTATACTTTAGGAAAAACAAAAAGCCTACTTTAAGTAGTATAGAGAGTGTTCAGAAGGTCAGCCAGTAAACCTAAAATTTCAGCTATATTCTTTAGGCTGTTTTTCAACAGTAGAATGGTGTGCTGCGACCTCTTGCTTAATATCTAAGCTTAAGTCAATTATTGAGATATTTTCTTCATCATAATCTATGTCTTTTATTAACATATCGTCAGTAATAGTCAAAAGGTCAGGCGGAGAAAGAATAGTTCTTTTATTACCAGCTCTCATTCCCACAACTCCAAGCTCTATAGCAAGTGGTATTTTTTTATCGCCAACTCTAAATTGCACTGTTTGATCTTTAACTATATATTCCCCATTATGCTCCTTTACGCTATATTTAACTGATATCTCATCACTGCACCTTACTTGTTTTCCAGTCTTGTTAATTAAGTCATTAAAAACCATCAGATTATTCACTGAGTCGGGATATTTATCCTTTACTTCTATCAATTTGACGTAATAAGAATTAAAATTCATTTTGTTATCATTGGCAATAGTAACTACACGCTCTCCGCCTTCTTTCATACCTATCACCCCTAAACCCACTTCTTTTAGGTCATCTTGACCTATTTTCAAAGTAACATCAGAAACTTTGCTAGGGAGTGTTGCTGAGTTATTATTAGAAATTTTATATATTTGCAATAGGACTTCCATGCCACAGAAAGCCTTGCTGCCACTGCCTTCAGTAATTTCATAAAAATTTATCGAATCTTCTTCCTTTTGCTGCGTCATTTCTTCTAAATATTCTGTTAGCCCATGCTTTTCAATATAGCGGTCGAGTGCTGATTCAAGTATTGGCTTCACTAGATAATGTGCTATTGTCTGTATCAAACCACCATGCGTGGCACTTATCTCATAAAGCTTGTCCTTTTTTCCCGGTTTACCTTTGTTTATATAGACAATAGTAAACATAAAAGCAGAGGTTAAAGTGAGAATCATTACTATGGAAATAAGCATTTGTAATATAATTTTTCTAACCATCTTTCTTTACTTGATTCAATAAATCATATAAATAATTAGTATCCCCTGAAAGTGCACTCAAATTATCCAAGCCTTGTTTAAAGAGGGCGTCTATATAGTCCTCTACTTCACTTTTACCAAGTACAGACATTAGATTATTTGTTTTATCTTGTTCGTAATCTTCAATATCATCCTTAGCTTGAAAGATAAGCCCTAGGTTTATCCCGTAGTTATATAACGCTTTACGTTGCTTATCTGTAGCATTCCCTATTATAGCACCTATTTCACATGAAGCTGCAAATAGTTTTGCGGTTTTCATCAAATGAATTTCTTTTATTTTGTTAAAATCTGTACCAATATCTAAAATCTGTCCTCCTACCATTCCCCTAATTCCTATTGCCTGAGAAAGAACTTTCATGATTTCACAGCATTTCTCATTTAACGAAGATAATACCTCAAAAGCCAGAGTAAGTAGTGCATCTCCGGTAAGCACTGCTGTTGCTTCATCAAATTTTTTATGGCAGCTTAACTGGCTTCTGCGAGTATCACTGTTGTCCATGCACGGTAAATCATCGTGAATTAGAGAGTAAGCATGAACAAATTCAATTGCTGCAGCAACTGATATTACTTTTTTAGCTTCCGCGTTAAACACTCGCGATGAAGCTACGACTAAAAAGGAGCGTATATGTTTTGCAGGAGCAAGGAGTATATAACGCATAGCTGATATAAGCTTATTCTCGCTATTTTCTGGTAAAAGTTTATTTACTTCTACAATAAGCAAATTTTTTGTTGTTTCGTCTAGCATTTTTGAATTGTTAATTGTTTAGCACGTAACGCTAGCCAGCTAGGGCAGTAGAAAACTTTGCTGTAGTTTACCAGTTATAAAAGATATTGCAAACATAAAAATTTTTTATAACATCAAAGAATAGGTTATTTTTTTGGTAAGAAATGTGAATAGCGAACTAGCAAAGAGCACTAGAGAAGACATAGAAGAGAAAGTGAAAAAGATTATACTAGAGCACATTAGTAAGGATGTAGAGAAATTCAACACCTCTTCAAGGCTTTCGGAGCATGGTGCAGACAGTTTAGATGCAGTTGAAATCATCATGGCAGCAGAAGAAGAGTTCGGAATAGAAATTCCAGATGAAGACGCACAAAAAATGGAAACTATGGAGCAAATAGTTGAGTACATTAATAGTAAAAAAGGCTAATAGTGAGTGTAAATGAGCAGAAGAGTAGTAGTCACTGGTGTTGGTTTAATCACTCCACTAGCGGCAGATGTTGACAACACTTGGTCAAGGCTGATAAAAGGCGAGTCTGGCATAAAAGCAATCAATACAGATAGATTTGACTCTTCTGATCTTGCTTGCAAGGTTGCAGGGCAGGTGCCTGTGCAATCCGATAACATTGAGAATTACTTTAATCCTGTAGGTTATATTTTTGAAAAAGATCTAAAAAGAACGGATCGTTTTATTCATTACGGCATTGCAGCAGCGATTCAAGCTGTGGAAGATTCATCTTTAGAAGATTCAAAAGTAGATAGAGAACGTGTTGGCGTAACTATTGGCTCTGGTATAGGTGGTCTTCCGTCAATTCAGGAAAATGTTATTACCATGCAGGAAAAAGGGCCCAGACGTGTCAGTCCATTTTTTGTCCCTGCAAGTCTAATAAATTTGATATCTGGCCATATTTCTATTAAATACGAATTTACAGGTCCAAACGATTCAGCAGTAACCGCATGTGCAACAGGTGCGCATGCAATCATAAATTCAGCAAGAACTATAAAACTTGGTGAAGCGGATATTATGATTGCAGGTGGAGCAGAAAGTGCACTGTGTAGAGTTGGAATTGCAGGTTTTGCGTCTATGAAGGCATTATCAATTAAATTCAATGATAAACCGGAAGAAGCTTCAAGGCCATGGGATGCAGAACGCGATGGTTTTGTTATGGGTGAAGGAGCAGGTATATTGGTGCTGGAGGAATACGAACATGCAAAAAAAAGGGGGACAAAAATACATGCAGAACTTACTGGATACGGACTCACAGGAGATGCGCACCACATTACAGCACCACATCCAGAAGGAAGAGGCGCATTTAAGGCAATGCAGCTTGCCTTAAAAAGTGCGCAAATTAATCCAAATCAAGTAGGATATATCAATGCACATGGAACTTCAACGCCACTTGGAGATAAAATTGAAGTAATAGCAATGAAACAGTTATTTGGTGACTACGTTTATAAAATACCTGTTTCTTCAACTAAATCTTCTATAGGACATTTACTTGGTGCTGCAGGGAGCGTTGAAGCAATATTCAGTATTCTTGCATTAAATAATGGAATTATTCCGCCAACCTTAAATTTACATAAACCTTCAGAAGGATGTGATTTAAATTTTGTACCGTTTAAAGCTCAGGAGCATAAAATTCAATATGCACTTTCTAATTCGTTTGGTTTTGGTGGCACTAATGCATCGCTCATCTTTGGACAAGTGTAATCAATTTTGCTGCTGAATAGCTAAAATGTACGAACATTATGATCTGTGATAGCTATATTATCTGTAATTTGCCTTTTACTGTCGGTTTACTATACTTATTTGGTAAGATCTAGCTTAATTAAATGCACAAAATATTAGTAAGTAGTAACCATAAACCTCTGGTCGGAAAAATCAAGATTAATGGCTCAAAAAATGCTGTTTTACCAATAATGGCAGCAAGTCTATTGAGTAGCTTCTCGGTAATTTTGCATAATGTACCTGATTTAATTGATGTGCATCTAATGTCTAAGCTGCTTGAGAGTCTTGGAGCGAAAGTGAATTTTACACACAATAAAGATTATAAAGCAAATCATACTTTGGAAATTGATTGCAGTAATATCAACAATCACGTAATGTCACACGAAACTGCAAGTAAGCTGCGAGCATCTCTTTTAATGCTAGGTCCAATTCTCAGTAGATTTGGTAAAATCACAACAGTCTTTCCTGGTGGATGCAATATCGGAAAGCGTCCCGTTGATATGCATATCAAAGCATTAGAAGAAATGGGAGCTAAAATTGAAGTTGAAGGCTGTAATATAATTGCAACAGTGAAAGGAAAGCTACAAGGAAAAGAAGTTATACTTGAGAAAATAAGCGTTGGTGCAACAGAAAATGTAATAATGGCAGCAACACTTGCAGAAGGAGTGACAATAATAAACAATGCTGCAACGGAGCCGGAAGTTCTTGATTTAATAGAGTTCCTAAAGAAAATGGGTGCTAATATTGAGATTAGTGATACAAGGATCACAATAACAGGAGTTGAAGCATTAAATGGATGTGTTCATAAAATAATACCAGATCGCATAGAAGCAGGCACCTATGCACTAGCTGCTATAATAACCGGTGGTAAGTTGGAGTTAGAAGGAATAAGTCTATCTGATATAAGATGTATTGTGAATGAATTGAAGGCTATAGGGGCTAATGTTGAACTATATAATGAGGGGGTTATGATTTCCAGAAAAAGTTGCTCTATTAGGTCTGCTAACATTGCAACAGATCCATACCCCAACTTTCCCAGTGATATGCAACCACAACTGATGTCTGCAATGTGCATCGCTGATGGGATATCAGTAATTGAAGAGAACATTTTTGAAAATAGATTTGCACATGCAGATGAATTGAGAAAGTTAGGCGCTAATATCAGCATCGAGAAAAGCAAAGCTACTATAAGTGGAATAAAAAGCTTATCTGGAGCTAATCTGTGTGCCACTGACTTAAGGTCAACAGCAGCTTTGGTACTTGCTTCTTTGGTAGCTGGTGGAGAAACTACAATAAATAATTCGCATCATTTATGGAGAGGATATGAAGCAATGCACGAAAAACTCAATTCATGTGGAGCTGATATCTCCATTTCATCTTGAGGATATTTTATGAATGAAGCAACTAAACGAACTACAGTAAAAGAAATAGATGAAATCTTATATGAAGAACATAAGGTATTAGACCATGGATTTATTCGAGTAGTGGATTATATGGGCTCTGATAGCGCTATAGTTCAAGCTGCTCGTGTTTCTTATGGCAAGGGAACAAAACAGATAAGTCAGGATGAAGCACTTATAAAGTATTTAATGAGACATCATCATACAACTCCATTTGAAATGTGTGAAATTAAGTTTCACGTGAAACTTCCAATTTTTGTTGCAAGGCAATGGATAAGGCATAGAACTGCAAATGTGAATGAATATTCGGCAAGATATTCAATACTTGACAATGAATTTTATATACCAAAACCAGAACAGATTGCAAAACAATCTGATAATAATAAACAAGGTAGCGGTAAAGCTTTTGATCCGGATACCTCAAAGGAAATAATAGATTCTCTAACAAATGACTCTAATTTAGTATATTCTCATTATGAGAAATTTATTGAGCAGGGGATTGCAAGAGAAATTGCCCGAACTAATCTAACGCTTAATTACTACACGCAATTTTATTGGAAAATAGATCTGCATAACCTCCTTCATTTTTTGAAGCTTAGAGCTGATAAGCATGCCCAATATGAAATCAGAGTTTATGCAGAAGTTATGCTGGATATAATAAAAAAATGGGTCCCATTGGCCTACAATGCCTTTGTCGAATATTGCCTAGAATCAGCTTGTATTTCAAGAACTGGTCTAGAAATAATTCGCAAATTAATTAAAGGGGAAAACGTTACCAGAGAAGAAAGTAATATTGGTAAAAGAGAATGGGACGAGCTGATGTCTATACTTGATAAACAATTTTAAAGATAAAGGCATACGCGTCAATCTCCTCTGTCAGTTAACTCTCGTTCACCAAATTGAATCTTGCTTTTTACATCACATTAACTCATCACTTTTATAGAACATCTCATTAAAATCATCCAAAGTTCCAAAATCTTTATTTTGAACAAATAGATGACCATCTGTTATGTATGCCTTAGGCAGGGTAAATGGTTTATCATAATGCTGCGATGCTGGCCTAACAATTTCATTATATAAAACCATTACTTGCTCGTAGTTATATCCATCACCAGCATGATATTTACCACGTACGGTATCATAAAAATTCTTTATATCATCATATGTCACTTGCAGCTCCACCTCATACTTTCCCACTTCAAGAGGACTTCCTGTCCTTATTTTAAAGGGATGTTGTGCATTTGCAATACTGTTAGAATCTTCTGCTTCACTATCAGAATTTTTATCCATATTTTCTATCACACTTGCCATAACAGTTTCTTGTTCGTCTTCTATTGGTTTTGCTTGTTTTTCAATTTTATTATTGCTACTGTCAGTTTCCACAGTGACTTTTCTTGTTTCCATATCTTTTTGAGCTTTCTCATTACTTTGCTTGCGTATTTCATCTCCATGCAATTTCTCCTGCAGAGCTTTTTCCATGTCAGCATAACCGTCACGATTGCTTTGCAAAGCTGGTTGATCTTCAACATAACTGCTGCTATCATCTGCTTGCATTTGATCTATATAGTTAGATTCTTCTTCCTGTATAGTATTTTTTGTAACTCCCTTAAGGTAATCAAGCATATCTTTTCCAGTCTTTTCCCAACTTGCAGCATCTGCATATTTTCTATCATTATTGATTACATCCTTTAATATTCTTCTATCATCTATCCATTGTTCAGCATGCTCAAATAGCGTCCATCCTTCATTACCACGAATATCAACATCAGCTCCATTCTCTATCAGGTACTTTACTTTGTCCAATTGCCCATGCCTTACTGCATGAATAAGTGGTGTCCAGCCTTCACTATCTCGAACCTCAATATTTGCATTATTCTTTATTAAATATTCTAATATCTCTTGATTTCCTAAATTAACAGCAAAGTGTAAAGGTGCTAAACCGTAACTATCTTTAACATTAACATCTGCACCATGCTCTATTAGGTAATTTGCTACCTCTATATTTTTCATGCTCATGGCAAAATGTAATGGAGATTTACCAGAACTAATATCTCGAGTATTAATATCTACATTGTGATCTATTAAGTATTTAGCTATCTCTGTATGTTTGAGTTCAATAGCATAATGTAGTAGTGTTTGAGCAGAGGTGTTTTTGACATTAAGATCTGTACCATGTTGAGCTAAATATTCTACCATATCCAGGTCACCTAGCTTAACAAAATGGAATATCGGATTACGTATATTAATATCTGCACCATTGTCCACAAGATATTTTACTAAAGCTGTGTTCTTTATAGCATAGTCGAGCGGCCTGAGATTGTGAGCAACTGGAATATTAGGATTTGCACCATGTTCCACTAAGTATTCAACTATTTCCATGTTTCCCGATTTTATGGCATAGTGCAAAGGTGTCTTAAAACAAGAGTAATCAGTTCCTTCGTAATAAATATCTTGAGAATTGAGATTTGCACCTTGATCGATAAGATATTTTGCTATTTCTGTATTTCCTGATTTAATAGCATGATGTAGCGGTGTTTGTCCGGCTTTATCTTTCGCGTCAATATTTGCGCTATGTTCTACAAGTTCGATAACTTCATTCAAATCCCCTGATAAAGAAGCAGAGTGCAAACGCGTCGCACCGGTTACCTCATTTGTTTCATTTATGTTTCCTATAGTATCTTCTGCATTATCTTCTTCAACTGCCCTTTTCTTTCTAGATTTGACTTCACTTTTCACTGTAACTTCTTCGTTCATAGGTTGATCACTAAACATAACTTCTGCATCTATCTGGTTACTATCTTTCTCCAACTCATGAGATAATTTTTCAGATAGCTTATCACCACTCAAATATGGTTCCTTTGAATATTTAGCGTAATTACAGGGATCAGTGCTGTCTGCTGAATAAAACCCACTTTCAAAGTCTGAGTAGAAGCTTTGATTGAGCGCGAAAAATAAATTTTCATAATCAAGTAGCATGTCATAATCAGAGCTAACACAATGCAAGAATTCACTCTCTTCATAATCTGCTATATAGAATTTTTCGGAATCAAGGGTAATTTCATTTGTCCCCTTACCTTCTGCAGTAAACTGTAAAACTACTTCTGAACGCCCGTTACCTACGTCATTACCTTTTACCACTTTAAACAAGGTAATTTCACCTTTTTCTATGAACTCCTTTAATTTCTCATTCTTTTGATCTAATTCTTCTTCTGCTTGTCTTTTCTCTCTTATCAATTTCTCCTCTTTTTCAGTAGCTTCATTTTGCAACTGTAAAAACATCTCTTGTGTGGTTAAGCTATTTGTGTTGCTGAAAAAATTATCTAACATATTTGATGCAATTGGTGACAATTCACCGTGATCATCAAATACTTTTTCCTTTGCCTTATCATAGTGATTTGGGTTATAGATTGCATAAAGAGGATAAAAGCCATAATCTGCTATTGACGCCCTATCAGATGATAGTTCCATTGAGAATCCATAGTGATTAAGTGGAAGATTGGAAGTTAAATATCTACCGTTATCATCCCTAACGTATAGCTCACTTCTACCATTGTGCTCACTATATTTATTGTAGTAGATATAAAAATTCTCATGGTTAAGATTGAAGTGATCATCTAGGTTATCGAATTGAATTGTACTGCCAAGCTTCTCACGCAAAAGATTTTTGCTTTCATCTGTAAGCCTCATACGTGCAGAAAAGTAGTATTGATCTATAGGTTCGCCTTTTTCTATCTCAAAGTTCAAAGTAATCTTGTCGTTGACCATTGGTAGCCTCCAAACATTATGTAAATCTATTCATTATTTTATTTATCAATCATACGGTGTGTACTATGAAAAATGTGTTAAGTATTAAGATTTTTTTTTCTGTATCTAGATAAGGTAACAGTAATCTGTCATTTCAGCGCGTGAAGCTGGAATCCAGCTTTTTAAGTCATGAGAGCTACAAAAAATTACTTTACAAACTCCGCCAGCCCCCTTATCATGAAACTGAAGCTATTTATTTATCTTCGCAATCTGTGCAGGTTAATGACAAAAAACTTAGGGTATTTGGCGTCTCATGTTTAATTTTTCGCACTACGTGCATCGCATGTCTTTAAAAATTTCTAGGTTTTTACCTATAAAAGCCGAAACGCGCTTACAAAGCGTTTAAGACAGCAAAAAACGTCAAATTGACAAGGGAGAATTTGAATGCTAGCTACTACGGGGTTTTTTTGCCTTTTTTCCTGCTTAGTAAATTTCTTAAACACTTGCGGTGTAGGTTAGTTGCAAGTTAAAAGCAGCTAAATCGCTCTTAATCAAGCGTTTTAGAATAAAAAAACGCCGATATTTTAGTACATAGTAAATAGCCAACCACCAATGGGATTTCTTTTGCCTTTTTTTTATTTGGTAAATTTCTTAATGTTTGTAGCTAAAGCAATTTAAGAGACCGAAAATGGTTTCATTCCAGCGCGTGACGCTGGAATCTAGTCTTTATTATGCAGCCACTTATTTAAAGTTAAGTTTTCTGGATCCAAGTAGTCTGGGCACTGGGATGACAAGAAAGAGGCTTGTATCTTGTAAAAAGCATCTAATGTTTTAAGCTTAAGCATTAGATGGAGAAGGGAAGCACTCTGTCATAGGGCTTAGATATAAAATCTGTCAAGTAGATAAGAGCTCCCTTCTCAAAGGTATAGGCTGGACGGTATCGTAGAAAGACCTAAATGGTTCTAATTCTGTATCCGCAAGAATAGCCTTACTTTTCATTTCTAATGGTAACGTATGGGGTTATATACGATCAACAACTTTCTGGGAATAGATGTATCAAAAGATCGCTTTGATGTTTTTCTCTCATTTATAAGTAAAAAAGGAAAACATGAAACTAGGAAAAGAAGCTTTAAGAACGATGATAATGAGTTTCAAGGTCTGCAGAGCTTTCTACAAAAACATAACGTAGAGCAAGTGAAAGCTTGTATGGAAGCTCCTGGTTGTTATAGTGAAGCTCTGGCTGAATTTCTATACAATGCTGGACATTTTGTAAGTATTGTAAATCCTTATTGCATAAAATCTTATGCAATAAGTAAGCTTGTACGACAAAAGAATGATCAGACCGATGCGGAAATTATTGCTGATTACTGCCAAAGACAGTGGTTGGACACCACCTTCTCCTGAGTTAAAAAAACTAAAACATCTTTATCGTTGCTCGGCTGCGTTAAAAGATGAATTGACATTAGTAAATAACCACTTAGAAAAAAAAGAGAGACTGCCTAAAGAAGTTACAAATGCTTGGGAAGACCTTGCAATGAATATAGCTCAAAAAATAGAAACAATAAAAAACTCCATACGTGAACTATTAAAGCAACACAAAGAGTTGTTGGAAAATTTTCAACTTCTATTAACTATTTCAGGCATAGGAGAGGAATCAGCAATAGCTATCTTAGCTGAAGTTCCTGACATAAAAGCTTTTAGAAATGCCAGGCAATTGGCAGCATATGCTGGAGCTATACCACGAAATATAACGTCAGGTTCCTCTGTATATGCCAAGCCCAGATTAAGTAAATCAGGTTCACGAACACTACGTAAGGCAATGTATTTTCCTGCTATAGTAGCTAAAAATCACAATCCTATTATTATGACTTTTTGCAAGAGATTAAAAAAAAAGGCAAGCATAATATGGCCATTGTGGGAGCTGCGATGCATAAGTTACTCCATATTGTTTTTGGTGTTCTAAGTTCAAAGAAGGCTTTTGATCCAGATCATATCAAAAACTACAGGGCAAAGCTGTTGGAGGAAGGTTTACTTAGCTGATTGTTAAAAAAAATACTTTCAATCTTATATGAAATATTGCCTTATTTTGTAATTTTCTTGTTGACGTACAAGAAGGTTGTAAGTTGGAAATGTGATATAAAAAGAAGCAAGAAGAAAGATAACTCTATAAAAATGTGGTTATCGCCAGGCTTGAGCAACCGTAAGACGGTAGTATTATAACATACGTAGATATCAAGGTACTCAAGCCTATCCTTCGAGACGTTTGAATAGTTGTTTGGGACATATATATGCACCCGTTTACAATCTTAAATTTTAACTTAAACTCTCGAGGTTCTTTATGGTTACATCTTATCAAAATTTTATTGGCATTGATATCGGAAAACTTGAATTTTTTACTGCAGTTAATGAACAAAAAGGTGTCATCAAATTTGACAATAGTTGTGTTGGTTGGAAACAACTCTACCAAAAATTTTCAAATATCTTGCCCAACTCCATGGTAATTTTAGAAGCTACAGGAGGTTATGAGCTTGGCTTATTGTATTTTCTTATTGATAGAAACATTGCTGTGCATCGTGCTAATACTCGTCAAGTTAAAAACTTCATTCTATCTCATGGAACTTTGGCAAAGACCGACAGTCTTGATGCAAAAGCGCTTGCCCAATATGGTTCTGAGCGTTGTGGACATTTGCAGCTATTTACACCTATCTCAAAAGAACAAACCACCTTGTTTGCACTTTGTCAGCGTCGTGACGATATTACGAAAATGCTTGTTCAAGAGAAGAATAGGCTAAAAACTCCTGGAAATGATTACATTAAGGAAAGTTGTCAACAAGCTATTGAATTCCTCAACAACCAGGTAGAAAAGCTTGATCAAGCTATACAAAAAATAGTCAATGAAAATCCTGAATTGCAACGATGCCAAAAAATTCTTGAAACAGTCCCTGGAATAGGTAGAAAAACCTCTCAATGTTTATTGTGTCTCATACCGGAACTTGGTTCTTTAAATAAAAGGCAAATTGCAAGCCTTGCAGGTGTTGCGCCTCATCCTAAGGAAAGTGGTAAAGCTATTGGCTACCGAAGGATTATAGGTGGAAGAAGTAACGTTCGTTCAAAGCTTTTTACAGCTGCCATGGCTGCTACAAGGTCCAAATCTGCACTTAGTGCCTTTTATTCTAAGCTTATTGAAAGTGGTAAGAAGAAGATGGTGGCTATAACAGCTCTAATGCGTAAAATAATAGTGATTGCTAATGCAAGGCTTAAAGAAGCAGTTAATTTGCATATTTAAAAATTTACATAGCAATAACTGAAATTGGTTAATGAATATGCGCTTTTAATGTGTGTGGACGCGCATATTCATTAACCAATTTCAGTTATTGCTGTGGTGGCTGTTTGATACAAAATTCTGTTTCTATAACAAATGGGTTTTTATTGCCCATATGAAGTTGCAAAATTACAAATAAAAAATTTTTAAAAAAACATAGTTGATATTTGGGGAAGAAACGCCTAGATACTCAAAGAAATATCTGATACCAAGATTAGCTTATAGAATGCAGGAGGAAGCGTATGGAGAAATGTCAAGAAAAGTAGCAAAAAGACTAGAGTATCTAGCAGATCGGCTAGAGAAGGGAAAAAGAATAAGTAGTGACAAATTGCCAGTAGCAGGAACGGAGCTGATATTAGAAAGGGGTGAAGAGACGCATGCAGTGATGGTAACAGATAAGGGTTTAATCTACCGAGAAGAATTTTATACGTCATTATCAGCAGTAGCAGGCAGAATAACGGGAATGAGCTATAATCGGCCTCTCCTATTTGGAATGAGAGACAAGGAGAAAAGATGCTAAAAGAAGTAAGGTGCGCAATTTATACAAGAAAATCGAATGAAGACGGTCTAGAACAAAAGTTTAATAGTCTTGACGCGCAGCGAGTAGCATGTGAAAAATATATAAAGAGCAAAGAGGGCTGGGTAGCATTGGCAAGAAAGTATGACAATGGAGGCTTTTCAGGGAGTAATTTAAATAGACCAGCGATAAAGGAATTGTTTGAAGATGTAAAGGCAGGAGAAGTAGATTGTGTAGTAGTATATACGCTGGACAGGTTATCAAGGGAAACAAAAGACAGCATAGAAGTAACGTCATTTTTTAGAAGGCATAGAGTAAATTTTATAGCAGTAACACAAATATTTGACAATAATACGCCAATGGGAAAGTTTGTACAAACAGTGTTATCAGGAGCAGCGCAACTAGAAAGAGAAATGATAGTAGAGAGAGTAAAAAATAAAATAGCAACATCAAAAGAACAAGGTTTATGGATGGGAGGAACTTTGCCGCTAGGGTATGATGTAAAAGATAAGGAATTAATAATAAATGAAAAAGAAGCAAAGACGGTGAAGCATATATTTGCAAGGTATGTAGAGCTGAAGTCAATGGCAGCATTGGCAAGAGAGTTAAACAGAGAAGGATATCGAACGAAAGCAAAATCAGATATCTTTAAAAAGGCAACGGTAAGGAGAATAATAACAAATCCAATATACATGGGAAAGATAAGACATTATGAGAAACAGTATAAAGGAAAGCATGAGGCGATAATAGAAGAAGAAAAATGGCAAAAAGCGCAGGAATTGATAAAGAATCAACCATATAGAAAAGTAAAATATGAGGAAGCATTGCTTAGGGGAATAATTAAGTGCAAGAGCTGCAGTGTAAATATGACGCTGACATACTCAAAAAAAGAAAATAAAAGGTACCGATATTATATATGTAATAACCATTTAAGAGGAAAGAATTGTGAATCAGTAAATCGAACAATAGTAGCCGGAGAAGTAGAAAAGGAAATAATGAAGAGAACAGAAGGTTTATATGAAAATTGGGAAAAAGGAGCAAGAAAAGAAAAATGGGAAAATTTAAGTTTTGGAAAACAGAAGGAAGTAGTGAAAAAGTTAATAAAAACAGTATTGGTGAAAGAAGATGGAATAGAAGTGCATTCTGAATCAGAGGAAAAATTTATACCAATAAAGAAGAAAGGAAATAAATGCACAGTAGTAGAACCAGAAGGAAAAACAAATAATGCGTTACTCAAAGCAGTGGTGAGAGCCCATCTGTGGAAACGTCAGCTAGAGGAAGGAAAATATGCAAGTCTGAAAGAGCTGAGCGTTAAAATTAATATAGGTACAAGACGTATACAGCAAATTTTGAGGTTGAATTATTTAGCACCAAAAATTAAAGAAGACATAGTAAATGGAAGACAGCCAAGAAGTTTAAAGCTAGCTGATTTGAGGGAAATGCCGGTACTGTGGAGTGAACAAATGAAGAGATTTTATGGTTTTAATTGCACCGTTTAACAAAAGGAAATGAATAGTCTTGACGTGAACCAGTGTTACAAAAACTGACATTAAATTATATGAGGATATTAGTATGAATAGTAAAGATTTTTAATTTATATATGAAACCAGAGCAAACTATTGAGCAAGAGTCAAACTCACATAACAACCCCTTTTCTGCTGAAATAGAACCATGTTTTTATAGTAAAGGAAATCCTATATACGAAAAACATCAAATCAACCAATTGTAACTGGTATCAGCGTTATTGGTAAGCTGTGTTGCACTTTATGTTTTGAACATTTCCATTCATTTTGCAGTGGCAGCAGATGTGGGAATGACGTGTATGGGTTTTGCGCTGTATAACCAAGCTCGAGAAAGTGGAAGACATAGACCTGTATGTTATTACACAATCTCCTTCAAACCGAGGACAAAATGTTATGCTCAAAGCTTCAGGTAAATGGTAAACTTTTCTAGAACAATCTCTAAATTATTAACTCAATACTTATTTACCTACTATTCTTTTATTTAATAATTTTAGCTACCTTATGAACATACTAATATTCCTTTCGAAGCTTCCATCTTTTGCAGTTGGTCTAAACTATCAATTGACCTCATAAGAGTAGAAGGAACACCTGATTCTTTCACTACAAAATCTGATTGTTTAATAGTTTCAGCTAACTCTATAAGTATTCCGCAGTTTCTTTCAAAATCTCCACCTTTTACAGCTTGTAAAACACTTTTTCCCCCTAAAAGACAGCTTTCCCCTAGACTTGATTGATCTTTTAACTTGTCAAACTTCTCCTTGCTCTTTTCATCAAGCTCTACCTTTATTCTATTACTACCTTCATCCCTAGGACCTAGATAAATACTAATCTTTCCTACCTCAGTAGAAAAAGACATCTCGATGCTACCTTCTAAGACATCTGTGTAGTTCCTTTTTCCTCCTACACTTTCAACTCTTACTATACTTTCTCCAATCTGCAAAATGCCACTTTCTATATTGAAATTTTCATTCACCTTACTATTTATAACCTTCACAACTTCAACAATACTGTTTTGTGGCCACCTAAAAAAAGCAAGATTGTTATCCACTTCTACTGTTAGATCATCATCTTGAGCTTGTTCATTCTTGTTTACTAAACCTTCATATGCTATACTTTTTAGTTCTTTCTTAATTTTTTCGCATTCTGCAAAAATAGGCTCATCATTTCCGTACATAATTTCATCTATCATTCTATGATCGTAAAAATCAGAGTTTATTTTCGCACCTGCTAATAATAGCTTACTGACAATACTGAATAAAGGTTTTTCACTCTCCTCCCACTCATCTATTGCCTCTTCCCCGTTTTCTTTATACCGTGATCTAGTAGTAGGAGTTATACGAATAACACTATTAGCAATATCAATTATTTTGCTGAATACAAAATTTGACACAGTGCATTCATATTGATCACAGCATAAATTTAGTCTTATTTTCCTTTTCAAATACTCATCTATTAAATGTTCTATCTTTTCTAGAGTGACCTCTGCAGAATTTTCGTATCTATTTTCATGAAACTTTTTCATTATATTTTCCATCTTTTCACGAAACTCATTAATCAAAACTTTTTCGCTCTCAGTCAACAGATTTGTTAAATTCATTAAAATTGAGTTCTCTGGAACAAAAGAACTTTCAACAACAGTATTTTTGTCTTCAATAACGGACTCATTCCAGTCATCATCACTTTGTTCTTGACTTAACAATGATGCATTGCCTTCAATGGTTTGCCGACCAAAACGTTCCGTATGCTGTTCTTCATTAGCTAACCCACCATTTGCATAAACCTGCTCATTCTTTGAAATACATTCTAACACCATACTCCCTTAACCTATGAATACATTATCTACAACAATTAGCACAAATGAAAGCTAATGCAAGTATAATTTTTCTAATACCAATTTCCGTTAGTTATAAAACACATGAAAAAGAGCTGTTTTTGCCTATAATTGAGAAGTTAAACAAATTTATCATTTGTGTTCCCAATAACGAATGTTGATATTAGCCGCATGATGCATACGCTACTTTTAAATTTGATCAAACTTAATTAAAAAAGCAATGATTTTCAATAATTTACCTAAAATCTAATTCACAGTTGGGATGAGAACAGTGTTACAGAAACTGACACTTGATTATATACTAAAGCAAAATCACTCCAGATGCAAAAGTGGTTAGCTGCATAATTTACCTAGCAATTCCTCTCCTAGAATCAGAAACTCTTCTTGAATCTTCATCTTACGTTTTACCCATGAACCCTTCTGCTTATTGGATTCGCTTATTACTTCAGGACGCATTAATCCACCAGATCTAGGAAAAACTCCTCGGTCTATAGCTTCAATAAACGATAAACCTCACAATAAGCAATTTTGTCCTATTTCTTCACAATCTTCTATTCCTTTATTGTAACTTTCTATTTCCTTCAGTAGAAGTGCACCTTCTTTACTCACTTCTACTTTTATCGAATTTTTATTTTCTTCATGAGGGCATAATCTAACTTTTAATTCTCCCAAACTAGTATAGAAAGTTAATATTACATCGCTGCCTTCTGTAAGAACCTGTTTAAAATCCCAAAGAGATGAGCTAAAGTAGGAACAGGTAAATAATGAGGTATATAAATGAGTCAAAGGTATCCAAGCGACATAAGTCGAGAGCAATTTGAAAAAATCAAACCAATTTTAGAAAGTAGGAAAAAGAAAACGAGACCAAGATTAATTGATATATACGAAGTATTTTGTGGACGTGCTAAAAAGTGGTTGTCAGTGGAGAATGTTACCAAAAGAGTTTCCAAGGTGGGAAAACATATATTACTATTTTCAAATGTGGAATAAAAAAAATGGAGAAGAACCAAGTTTGCTGGAATTGGTCTTAAAAAAAATTAGTTGGAGAGGTCCGACAAAACAGTGGTCGGAAAGAGAAAACCAGTTTCTGCATAATTGATGCTCAAAGTGTAAAAAACACAGATACTGCTGAAAAAAAGGGCTATGATGCAGGCAAAAAGATTTCAGGCATAAAACGTCATATAGCAGTTGATATTCAAGGGTTACCACATGCAATTTATGTGACAACGGCAGAAACAACCGATCGTAGCAGTGCTGTGAGAATGGTTGAGAATGCAAGAGAAAACCTCTCTGAAGTTCAAAATATACTAGTTGATGCAGGCTATACAGGAGAAAATTTTGCAAGACAAATAAAAGCCATTATTGGTGCAACTGTTGAAGTAATAAAGCGAAGTGAATTACACTCTTTTGCTGTATTACCAAAAAGATGGGTTGTTGAGAGATCTTTTGCTTGGTTAGAAAAATGTAGACGGTTATGGAAAAATTGCGAGCGAAAACTTAACACTAGCCTACAAATGGTTGTTCTTTCCTTCATCTCTCTTCTATTGAGGAGATTTTAAACAGGTTCTAAGAACAGAAGAAGGAAAGTTATATTTGTTTGTTGCAATAGATAGAACATCCAAATTCACCTATGTTGAGCTGCATAAAAGTGCTACAAAACTCATAGCTACTGAGTTTTTACGTAATTTGATTAAAATTTTACCATATAAAATCCACACTATTTTGACAGATAACGGTATACAGTTTACCAATCAGAAGCACCTTAAGAACGCTTTTCAACACATATTCGATAGTGTTTGTGAAGAAAATAATATTGAGCATCGTCTAACAAAAGTTAGCCATCCTTGGACAAATGGACAAGTTGAGCGTATGTATTAGTTCTCTCTTTTGCGTTTGAAGCTGTAGCTGTAGATGGAACTGGAGCTAGACTGGACACAACAGCAGACGTAATATGTAAAATAATGGAGTACGCTCGCAAACTAGGTGGACCGATGATCACGATAGTGATAATAGGTGCGGCTTTGCTTGCAATATTCGGCAGAATGCCGTGGCCTGCGCTTTTTGCATTGGGTACGTTTACTGCTGTGTTTTTCGGCGCTCCTACAGTTGTAAGTGCAATAAAACCGGATGCAATATCATGTAAGTAGAGCCTTCTGCTAGTCCTGCAAACGAAAGATGCTGCAAGTCTCAAAAGTTTTAGGTAAGTGGTACTTCTTGTATCATTTACTTAAATCTAATCAGAGTAAAGTAGGACAAAATAAAAATTATCGGAAGCGTGATGAAAAAAGACCTGCTGCGAAATTGTATGTACTAATTTCAGGATGAATGAAAGACCTGCCGCAAAACAAAAATGGAGTATTTTTTTTAAGAGAGAGGTAAAAGAAGCCAAAATACGCCTTGAAAAAGCGATACAAGCTGGAGAGGAAGTGCAGGCAAGAGTAAAAGCTATTAGTTTATTGTATGATGAAGCAGAAGATTTATTCAATATATCTAGGAAGATCAGATGTAATCAGGCTGCGGAAGAATCTTTAGAGCAACAATATACTTTTCTAGTTTTAAATACAGACTATAAAGAAAAAATTAAGGGTATTTGCAATGAATACAGAAGCCTCAAAGAAGAGTTAAAGAGTAAGCAATCTATTGGTAAGGAAGAATTTGATAAGTTGTCGAAGTTAAATGATGAATTTAATAGATTAAACAAAAACTTTATTAAGCGTGAACAAAAAGAAAATGAATCTGCAAAAGATGACTTAAAATTTGATGATGTGGCTATCAACGAATTGAGGTCTCATGTAATTGCAGAAATAAAACAGGCAAGAGCTGCTGCTGAGGAGGAAAGAAAAATATTAAAAGAGGAACAGAAAGTAGCCGAGAAGATAATGATGCAATTACAAATGTCAGATTTAGCACAAACAGCAAGCCCTGCATTTAACAACGTAACTAATGAACCAGTTGCAGGTCCTTCTTGGCAGATATGAGAGATTTAAAATTTTTGAAAGGCTTGAACTAATATAGAAAAGATTTTATAAAAACATCAGCCTATTAGTGCCATGACAAATTTAGTTATTTACTTTTTACAAAAACCACAAAAAAGTACCTACCTTCGTGAGAGCGATTTAAATAAAAGCAGCGTTGTGAAAATAAAAGCTTGAAATTGTTGTAACAAAACTAAGTAAATTAATTCATATCTAAATGCGGCAAAAATAGGCTAATATAGCTAGTTTTGTGGTATAGTAGAATTATTATAAAGAAAAGTTCGAACGGTACACTTGGTAGTCCAATCCATCCCAAAACAAAAAGCTCTCACCGCTCTTGGTTTTGACCACTGGAAATGGTTGATTTGCTTGAGATTTTAATAATATATAATGCTAAATTAATGGTAATATACCCAAGAATGAAAAAAATTTTAGGCAAAATTATAATAAGAAATAGATCTTTTTTTCTGTCAATGCAGAAATTCCTTTAATTTCCTATATGAAGTTTTCGTAACCCCAATCTTTGAAATAGGTGATTGTCTTGCTCAGGTAGTGGATTTTGAGCTGTAAGTAGCTTTTCACCGTAAAAAATTGAATTAGCACCTGCAAGGAAACACAATGCTTGCAATTCATCTGACATTTTTTCTCGCCCAGCTGATAAACGTACATAAGATTTTGGCATCATAATTCTGGCTATTGCGATAGTACGAACAAAATCAAACGGATCAACGTCGGCCACATTCTCAAGTGGAGTTCCAGGAATTTTTATCAGCATATTAATTGGTACTGATTCTGGAGGATTATCCAAATTAGCAATGAGAACTAGCATTTTTATTCGATCCTCATTAGTCTCACCCATACCAAGAATACCACCACAACAGACCTTAATCCCAGATGCGCGTACGTGTTCTAACGTTTTTAAGCGATCTTGGAGAATACGTGTAGTTATGACTTTATGATAATATTCTTCAGATGTATCAATATTATGGTTGTAAAAATCTAAGCCAGCTTCCTTTAGCATATTTGCTTGGTAATCTTTTAACAACCCAAGAGTCACACACGTTTCAAGGCCCAATTTTTTCACCTCTTTGACCATTTCGCAAACAATTTTTAAATCTTGATCACGTGGACCACGCCAAGCTGCTCCCATACAGAAACGACTACTTCCAGCCTCTTTTGCACATTTTGCTGCTTCAATTACCTCAGCAATTTCTAACAAAGGCTCTTTTTGTAACTCGGTGTTATAGTGTGCTGATTGGGGACAGTAAGAACAATTTTCTGGGCAGCTACCTGTTTTAATACTTAAAAGTGTACTAATTTGCACTCCACTAGGATTAAATTGCTTCCTATGTTCTGTTTGTGCTGTATAAATTAGCTCAGGAAATGGAAGATTAAAGATTTGTTCTGCCTTGGCAAAAGCCCATTCTTCTGTCATAATTTAACACCTCTTAATAGATAGGTTATGTATAAACCATATGAAAAATATCATAATATACTAAAGAGTAAAGGAAAATATCGCCAATTGCCAAAAGCTATCCTGGAGAGTTTTATCAACTTTTCTACCAACGATTACCTTGGCCTAAGTCAGTCAGAAGTACTATTTGATGCAGCAAAGCTCTCTGGAGTACAGTTTGGAGTAGGATCCACTGGTTCTCGGTTGCTTTCAGGTAATAAAAAAATATTTGAAGACCTTGAGAAGAGGATTGCCCAAGACAAAGGAACTGAGTCAGCTCTTATCTTTAATTCAGGTTTTCAGGCCAATATAACGGTTCTTGCAAGCTTGTTAGATCAATCAGTGTTGGGTAACAAGCCTATTGTCTTTTTTGATAAATTAAATCATGCAAGTTTATATCAAGCTGTATTTTTAAGTGATGCTGAGTTTGTACGGTATCAACATAACGATATGAATCACTTGAGTAATTTACTTATAAAATTTAAAAATGACTTAAGATCGAAGTTCATTGTTACTGAAACAATTTTCGGTATGGATGGAGATATTGTATCAATAGAGGAAATCTTTGCTCTTAGTAAGGAATATGAAGCTTTTCTGTATTTAGATGAAGCACATGCAACAGGCATTATTGGTCGTAATGGATATGGCTTATCTACCTACATTAACCTTCAGAAAGTTCCACATCTAGTCTTGGGTACTTTTAGTAAAGCTTTAGGGTGCTTTGGTGCGTATGTTGCTTGTTCTAATGTTATAAAGAATTACCTAATCAATAAATGTCCAGGGTTTATTTATTCAACCTCTCTTTCTCCAATGATAATTGGTGCAGCAGCCAAAAGTTGGGATTTAGTAAAACATTTTACTAATCAACGCCAGACTTTATCCTTTAAGGCTGCAAATTTGAGAAACAACCTGCAAAATCTTGGATTTAACACAGGTAATTCAGTTACACACATTATACCAATAGTTCTAGGTGATGAGGATACTGTAATGAGTGCAAAAGAAAAGCTTTTGAAACAAGGGTTGGTTGTTTCTGCTATACGTCCACCTACTGTTCCTTCTGGAACATCAAGATTACGTATTGCACTCAATGTGAATCATACTGAAAGCAACCTAGACTATTTAGTGCATGTTCTTCAGCAAATATGAACTATTACTTTGTATTTTGTCACGGTTGGGGATTTGATTATAAGTTCTTTCAACCTCTTATAAATAAATATTTTTCTAAAATTCCTTACTATTGTTTAGATCTTGGTTATTTTGGAGAAGAAAACCTAAACTTACCAGAAGATGGTGCACTTATTGGTATTGGACATTCTCTTGGACTAATAAAACTAGCTTCCTTAAATGTAAAGTTTAATGGACTTATCGGTGTACAAGCTTTTATCAATTTTTTAGGATTTGATTTACGATTACACAAAAAACGCAAGTTAGAGTTGAAAACGATGATACAGCACTTTCGAATGGATCCAGTAGATACCCTGATGTCCTTCCATAAAAAATGCGGCTTAAACTACAACTCTTTTAATCGGTTAAATAAAGCAAAACTAATGCAGGATTTAGAGCTACTCACCACAGTACATCAGCTACCACGCACATCACTATTAATATTAGGTGCAACAAATGATACAATCGTACCCCAGGAACTTATCTATGATAACTTCAATAAAGATGTTAAAGTTGTTATGCATAGCAGAGGTTACCATAGTCTAGGGTTATGCGAATATCATTTTGTGTACGAGCAAATTATAAGTTTTTGTAATGGAATTACAAAAGAGATACATACAGGACAATTTTAGCAGAGCAAGCTCGTCTTATGATAATGTAGCTTTTGTTCAAAAAGAATGTGCTGCAAAGCTAATCAATTTGTTAAAAAGTTGTTTTCCTGAATTTCATCCACGATCTATTTTAGATTTGGGTACAGGTACAGGCTACATTCCAGAAATTTTGTTTAGTTTCTTTCTGCAAAGCAAGTTCACTTTAAATGACATATCACCTAGTATGTTGGCAAAAACAAAAGAAAAATTAGCAGTATATAAGGAAGTTGCATTCATCTTAGGCGATATGGAAACACTAGACTTTGGCTTTCACGATCTTACCATTTCAAACCTAGCACTTCAATGGGTGCGCAATTTAAAAAAGATGATAAAGAAATCATACAATAGTTCAAATGTCTTTGTTTTTTCGTGTTTACTGGATGGTACATTTAATGAATGGTCTAGAGTCTTTACAAAATCCTTATTACCTGCACCAACTCATCAGTATCCATCTAAACAAGAATTAGAAAGCTATTTACTTCACCTGAAACCAAAAAAATATTTTTTCGACTCACAAGAATTCACATTGTGTTTTCCAAGCGCAAGTGAATTTATTAGATACCTTAGGAATCTAGGAGCAAATCAAAGTAGCCAAGCAATTTTTTTTCCTGATCTAAGGAAGATCGTAAAAACCTATACTGGCAAGATTAATGTTACCTATAAAGTATTTTTTGGAATTTTAAGTAGATGCAGATCTTTGTAACAGGAACAGATACCGACGTTGGTAAGACTACTATAAGCAGTTGGCTCTGCCTACACACTGGGTATTCGTATTTCAAACCCATCCAGACTGGAAGTACTCTAGGTACAGATAGTCATCAAATGAGCAATTTGACTAACGCCAACGTTTATAAAGAAAATTTTGTTTATAAAAGACCCCTATCTCCCCACTTGGCAGCTTCGCTGGAGAATGATAGCATTAATATCGATAGGATTAGCTTGCCCAAAACACATAACTTAATCGTAGAGGGTGCTGGAGGAGTTTTAGTTCCAATCAATAAAACCACACTAATGGTCGATTTAATCAAAAAACTCGCCATTCCAACAATTCTAGTTGCAAGGTCTACACTTAGCACAATTAATCACACATTGCTCAGCTTAGAAGCGCTACGTGCTAGAAATATTCCTATTTTGGGGATAATCTTAAATGGACTACCCAATCAAGATAATCTTGAAGCAATAGAATTTTATGGTAGAGCACAGGTGTTAGCATCAGTACCCAAACTGCAACAAGTTGATAGAGAACATCTGATGCAAATACCACTCTCAAATCGATTAAAAGCTATCTTGGAACAATGAATTTAAGCGAACGTGACAGAAAAATCATATGGCATCCTTTTACGCAAGAGAAAGTAGCCAAATTTCCAATTGCAATTAAGAAAGCTCATGGGTCATATCTTTATGATGAGAATAATAAACCATACCTCGATCTGATTTCCAGTTGGTGGGTAAATCTGCA